>NZ_JBXVVI010000001.1:0-777805 GCF_057219155.1 Roseovarius sp. YIN77 | reverse complement strand
CCGTATCGCCTGCTTCGAGTTCATCGAAGGCTGGTACAACCCCTCTCGCCGACACTCGGCATTGGGGTATAAGTCACCCATCAACTACGAAAGGACCGCCGCTGAAGGGCTGGAATCTCTAAGCCCATAACCGTCCTTCAAACCGGGGGGACTCCAACTCCAACTCCAAAGATGCACTTCGATCATCTCCTCAGAGCAGCATGGAGAGCTTGTGCGCCGCTTTGGACCTGCGCCCTGGTGCAATGGAATTCTTACGCTACTTCCATTCGAATCAGGATCAGTCATTGCCAGTGCAATATAATCCAATACTGTATGATGAGGCTGAGGATTTGTATCGCAAGTTCAGTGATATTGTGGGCTAATTGAGGCACTGTCAGAAGAATTTTAGTTGAAGAGGTCAGAGTGCAGATCTTGCATCCAGCCATAACGAAAATATTGCCGTTTATGTGTCTAGCCCTCAGTTTCGATACCATTGATTTGCGGTTTCTCTAATAAGGTTTCTGGGACTGGCAGGCGCATATTGAGTTCTTCAACAGTTCTCGCGTCTCATTCGGCGATGATATCTTGCCTAATTCCCCAGCTGCATCAGTCCAAACGATGTGAATGGATTGTTTCACGCTTTCAACGGATGAAGTTTGCTTCCTCTGTGATAACTATGATAGTGAATCTCGTAGGCTAGGAGAGTTAGTGAGCCTCGGTATGCGATCGATTGAAACGTATTTTCTTTCGGGTTAAGACAAGAATTCAGAGCGACGAACGGCAGTTAAATCATGCGGATAGACGAAGCCGTCAGCACAGAACGCAGCGTTGATCTGGGTGTTACCGTCGATTTTCTATTTGATGGCGGTGCTGAAGCTGTAGTGAATTTACTTGCTTCAGGTTTTTTCAACACTACAATCTATACGACTATCTATGATCCCAAAAATCTGCCTCGTTATCCGGCTTTAGACAAGGCCAATAAAGAGGGGCGACTTAGATCCAGCTTAGCCCAAGTCCTGCCTTCAGTCCCATCACTGACTAAAATACTAACCCTATACCATTTCTACTGGCTGTATTTCTTTGTGGCCTTTTTTCAACGCACCAAAAAACACGATGCGGTGATCGTATCTAGTTGTGCTCAATCCAAACTTATCCATGTGCCAAAAGGCGTACCTGTAGTAGTGTATGTGCATACTCCAACCCGATGGCTATACCCAGGTCTAGTCACCAAAGAAGATTTGGCCGCTATTCCATGGATACTGCGCGGTGGGATGAAACTGCTCAACGTGTTTCTTAGGCCGCTTGATCAACTAGGCGTTCGAAGATTGAAGCGTCACAATCCGATCTGGCTTTGTAACAGTAGTTATGTGCAAGAAAAGCTGCGTAAATTTTACAATGTTGAGGCACGGGTAGTGTTTCCACCAGTGGATGTGGAGCGGTTTACCACTGTAGATCGAAATCCACGAGAATATTTTCTCTATCACGGGCGCTTGACGTTTCAGAAGCGGGTCGATGTGGCAATTCGGGCCTGTCTTCTGGCACGTAAGCCATTGGTGATTTCAGGTTCAGCTACGGATCCGAAACTACAGCGGAATCTAGAAGAGATAGTTCAAATTGCCGTTGCTAGAGATCCAGATCTTGAAGGGTTGATCACTTTCCTTGGTCGAACAACGGATGATCAACTATGTACCCTGTTTGCAGAGTGTGCCGCTATGCTCTTTCCGCCAAGGGAAGACTTCGGCATTGCTCCGATCGAAGCCATCGCAAGCGGTGTGCCCGTGATTGCTTATCGCGCGGGGGGCGCGTTGGATTATATCCTGCCAGGCATCAACGGTTGTTTTTTTGACACCCAGACCGGTGAGGCGCTTGCCGATGTTTTGAAGACGTTTGACGCGACCAGTTTTGCCCCCCAGACTGTCGCGGACTCGGTCCCAAATATATCAAGCAACCGTTTCTTGCAGGAAATGAAAGAAGCGATTGCTGAAGCGAAGCTTTTCACGTCAGAAATTCGAGAAACGCTAGACTAATTATAGGCGCTATGATGGAGTTATTAGGCAACCGAGAAAATTTTCTAGCATAGGTACATATTTGTCCTTTCGTGTCACAGATAAATTCTGTTCTGGATTTTATGTGTATCGTCGATGAAAGCTCTAGAGCTGAAGAAACAACGATCGGTTGGCAAGGATGCGGCACATTTAGCGTATTGGACTCATACTTGATTTTTTCAATCTGAACTCATTTTACACATGATGAATAACTGCCAATTGCCAAACAAGATAATGCCAATCACCAGCTATTTAAATAAGTAGATTACCAGAAGGTGTTCGTAGGCTGATAGTTCCGACACACACTAAAAAAATATAAGGCAAATTGCGATTAACCTCTGTCTTACCAAGAATAGAAATCGCTAAGTTGTGAATAACCCTGCAACTCGAGGCGATAGATTATATAATGTCAAAGCTATCGAGCCCAGATGCGGAAGCGGCCCGGTCAAACAACTTTCGAAAAATCATTCTGAACCTTTGTTTGTTGGGGGTAATGTTCGGGTTTGGCGTGGTTCTGATCGCTCTGTTCAATGGGTCATCTAACATTTCTCGATATCTGTATGTCTGGGTAGACTTGCCGGGCTTTGCGGCTGTGTTTATTTGTGCCTGGTTGCTTGCAATTTTGGTGTTAATGCCTCCGGTCAGCCGTCAATTGATAAGCTTGTCTCTTACGAAATTGCATCCATTTAAGTTGGCCGGGTGCAGTTTCATATTGTCCATAATAGGCGTGCATTTGATTTATCACGGTTATGCGCTGTCGACGGATGAGTGGATGACGCGACTGCAGGCGGAAATTTTTCTATCGGGTCGGTTAGGGGCGGAGGTTTCTGAAGAGTGGCGCCCTTATGGGCGTGCAATGTATCAGAGTTTTGCCAGCTATGATGCAATGACGGGGCGACTGGCGAGCAACTACCGTCCAGGCATGTCGCTTATTTACAGTCTTTTCGAAATTGTGGGATTAGGCATCTACACTTCGGCATTTTTTAATGCGGGGGCAGTACTTTTGGTCGCCCGGGTGGCAAAGCAAGTCTTTCCAAATCAGGCAGAAGCACCGGTCGTAGCCGCCCTGTTATTGGCGACGTCCCAACAAGCTTTGGCAGCGGCTATGACGAGCTATGCCATGTCGGCACATCTATTTTTTAATCTTCTGTGGCTGACCTTGTTTTTGAATGGTCGCTTCACCAGTCATGTTTTGGCGGCTCTCGTCGGGGTGATCACCGCGTCGCTGCATCAGATTCATTTTCATCTGTTTTTTGCGTTGCCTTTTTTACTCACTCTGCTGCGTCCCTTTCAGTTTCGGGCAATGATAACTTACGGAATGATTTATCTGATCGGACATCTATCTATTCTCGCTTGGGATTGGGTGTCGTTCAACAGCGTGGTCGCTATAGTGAAGAGTGCGGTGCCTGGAGCTGCCCGTCAAGTTCCCGGAATACTCGAGCGGGCCATAGCCATGGCGAAGATTCCTAATGCAGCAGATCTTGCAAATGTTGCCGCTGACTTGGTTCGGATGCTGGCATGGCAAAGTCTGGCGCTGTTGCCGCTGCTATTACTTGGATGGAGGCGGCAGAGGCAAAATCGAATACTTATGCTGCTGATTTGGAGCTTCGTGATCAGTTTAATGCCCTACCCAATACTAATGCCAGATCAAGGCTATGGATGGGGTTATCGGTATTTGCATGGCCTTCTGGGGCATCTGGCATTGTTGGCAATTCCTGGCTGGATCGCATTACGCGAGGATCGGACTGACAAAATCTATCTAAGTTGGGTTACAGCCTGTCTCATCGTTGCTCCGCTGTTGCTAATACCATTTCGGGCAGTGCAAATTGAAAGAGTGGTTACACCCTATGCGCAAGCTACAGCGATGTTGTCGGAAATAAATGGGGATGTAGTGCTTATAAATAGCGATCGTGTTTGGGGCGGTGAGGACATCCCGCGTAATTCACCTATCGCCACAAGCCGACCAATCCTGATGGACGGTCGGGCGCTATCGGCTGAACAAATCAGTACTCTATGTGAAACGTACAATGTTGTTGTTCCAGAGCCGGAAGAATATGCCGCCCTAGGCATCCGATTGATCGAAAGGCACCCAAATTTGAAGTCGGACAGCATAATGGAAAAACAAAAAGCTTTTGAATCATGTTGATAGGTGTGGCAATCGAGCAATCATTCCGGTCTGTAATCCTTTGGCCGGCCCTGCGGTAACCGAATGTCTGAAGCTACATCGACTCAGAAAAGATTATTCAGGGAGCACTAAATTGGCATTTATATCCGCAAGGATTCGTGATGTAGGCGCATTGTGCAAGCTTATTTCTGTCGAGCATAGATATCCTCATATCGGGTAATGTCGTCTTCGCCCAAGTATGTGCCAGTCTGAACTTCGATCAGAATCATCGGAACTTTACCTGGGTTTTCCATACGATGGACTGCGCCGAGTGGAACGTAGACGGATTGGTTTTCGCTGACCAGTTTTACTTCGTCGTCGATTGTAACCTTGACGGTGCCTTTAACCACAATCCAGTGCTCAGCCCGATGGTGGTGGCTTTGCAAGGACAATGCAGCGCCGGGATTGACAACGATTCGTTTCACCTGAAAACGATCGCCAATGGCAAGACTTTCAAACCAGCCCCATGGTCGGTGATCTTTCGGAAACTCGGTCGCTTGTAGGGCGGATTTTGCCTTCAAGGTGGTCACGGCCTGTTTCACGTCTTGTGCTCTGGAGGCATCCGCAACCAGAACTGCATCGGGCATCGCAACAGCGATAATATTTTTGAGGCCAAGGCCGACGACCTCAAGGCTTTCGTCCTCAGAGCGTAGCAGAGTATTATTGCAATCGATGGATGTGACCATCCCCGAGGTAACCACACCGTGGGCGTCCTGCTTTGATTCACGCCACACCGCGTCCCAGTCGCCCAGATCTGACCAACCTGCTGAATAAGGTACGACCGCGAGGTTGTCGGCCCGCTCCATCACGGCATAATCGATCGATATATTTTCGACACCAGCCCATGCCGTTGGGTCCAGTCGTAAAAAACCCAGGTCGGGTTTGCCGTGTTCAACCGCGGCTTTCACCGGGACAATCAGGTCAGATGCAAAGGTGCGGAGTGCCTCCAGAATGGTTTCTACCGAAAATAGGTAAATACCGGCATTCCAAAGGAACTGACCATCGGCCAACATGGCCTCGGCTTGCGCTGCGTCAGGCTTTTCGACAAAGCGCTTGAGCGCCACGGGCGATGTTCCGTTTATCTCTGCAGCCAGTTCGAGGTAGCCATAACCGGTTTCCGCGTGGGTCGGGGATATGCCGAAAGTTACCAGTTGACTAGAAAGGGCGGCTTCGGTTCCAGCTTCGAAGGCAGATCGGAACGCGTGGGGGTCAGGGACAACGTGATCTGAAGGTGCAACCAATATAAGCGCGTCCGGATCGCTCTGTTCTAGCCAGAATGCAGCTGCCAAAATGGCCGGTGCAGTGTTGCGTCCTTCGGGTTCAATCAAGATGGCACCGGGGTCGATGCCAATCTCGGCCAGTTGCTCGGTGACAATGAATCGGAATTGAGAATTAGTCACTATTATGGGGCTAGCAAAACCTTCCCCAGAGAGTCGCTGTGCAGAGGCTTGAAACAGAGATGTGTCGCCAGTAAGCGAAGAAAACTGTTTGGGATAACTCTGGCGACTAAGAGGCCAAAGCCTTGTGCCTGAACCACCGCAAAGAAGGACGGGTGTAATCAATGAGTTTTTCCTCGAGTTGATTTCTAGAAGCTGATTGTTTGTTTTACCTTGGTGGTTCACATAATCTTTGGCCTATTCAAGAAAATAATGTGACATGTTAAAGGGATGGGAAACGGAGTTTACGGTTAACTGATCTTTCATGTTGCTGGCTAAACTTTTGTTTGCCTTGTCCAATTCAACCATTGCTTATGCGATCGCTGATACTAATGATTTTTCTACTCGTTTAATGGAAGTTAGGATGCAAGAAACTTCTGACGCTAATGCGCCAAGTGAATGAAATCCCTATCATCACTATATGATTGTACGCAGCTACCAGGAGAGAAATCTTGGGAACTTCTCCAAAATGCACATTGTTTATTGGAGCAAATACCATCCATTGCATTCAATACTCGGCAAACATCCTGACCCAGCGGATCATTACTGGGCCCAGAGTGATCATCAACATCACCGGCATCGTCATACCTGCAAGAACAGCTGACATCTTCACTGGAAGTTTATTAGCTTTCTCTTGAGCCTTGAGTTCGCGGGTAATGCGCATTTCCCTTGCGTAATTTGTTAACGCATCGGAAACGCTCGTCCCGAATTGCATCGATTGCACAATTACGTTTGCGAACGCTGAAACTTCACTCACGTCGCAACGATTTGCCATATCCAGAAAAGCCTTTTGCCGATCCTTACCTGCTTGTAGTTCAAGTTGTAAAATAGTGAACTCATCGGAGATTTGCGGGGCAACAATTCGCAATTCATGAGCAACGCGTGTCATTGCGGCGTCAAATCCGAGGCCAGCTTCGACCGCAACCGTCAACAGATCCAAAGCATTGGGTAGCGATTGTTCTATAGCCAGCTTTCGTTCATCCAGCTTAGCTTTAAGCCAAAGGGCAGGTGAGAAAAACCCGACCAATGTCAAAAACGTCATGACATAAAATGTCTGAACCCATGACAGGTTGTCGAAATACGATCGCATGACTGCGGGGATGGCGATTTCTTGCGGAAGGAAAACGAGGCCTACAAATATCCCTGGGAGTAGCACCCCCATGACCGTCCTCGCCAAGTAGTAAGTCTGAACAGCGTTTGTCCGACGTATACCAGCTCGGCGCAATCTTTTGGCTATTTCACTGCGCTCCTTGGAAGTTCGTGGGACGAGTGCTCTTAACAGACCATCCGGATCGTTGTCATCGAGCCGAAGAACACTGTAGCCATCTCCGGTGCCGCCTTGGCTGCCTGCTGCACGCATGCGTCTTTGCTCAGTGGTCGGACCCGATAGCATAGAGGAGATACCCAAAACCAGCACCAATACGCCTAAACCCACGCCAGCCAATGCGATGATTTCTATACCAATTCCAGTTTTGTCGATGAATTCTTGAATAAGCTCCGGCATAACTTTGCCCTTTCATCAAAACTTGAAACTGACCATTCGAAACAGGATCAAAGCCTGCAACAGGATCAGCACGAGACTGCCAACGGCCAAGTATATGAACGCTGGATCACCCATGACATCGCCATAAAAGGATGGTGTCAGAAGGTTGACGATCATAATCATGATAAACGGAACGATGGACAAGATAGAGGCGCTGATCCTGCCCTCTGCACTAATCGCCTTGATTTTTTTGCGCATCATCATCCGGTCGCGAATAACCTTAGCCAGCACTCGAAGAACATGCCCCAGGTTGCCACCTGTTCCGTGTTGAATGCCGACACTCACTGCAGTGTAGCGGACATCTTCGACATCTACACGATCAGCAAAATCAGCGAAAGCATCCTTGATGTCATCACCAAAACTAACCTGATCTTGAATCATCCCGAACTCAGAGCCGATTGGATCCGGCATGTCGGTTGCCACACTGCCTACGGTGACGCTTAACGGGTGCCCGACTTCCAATCCTCGGGCCATGAGGTCCAACGCATCAGGCAACTGGGCCGTCAACTTGGCCATCCGTCTTGAACGGATCGAGACAACAATCAAGAATGGCACAAATAATCCGATCATGATCGACATTATCAACGACGTCGAAGGGGGCAGAACCTGAGCCCCGAGAACGAAGAGGAGGAAGGAGAACGCAACGGTTCCGATTAGGAACCTGTAAAACCCAATTCTAAATCCGGCTTGATTTAGTATACGCGAAAAGCGGGCTGAAAACCGTTGATCGCCAAGGGACCGATTAGCCCCCAAAATTGCCGCTTCTATATCTTCTGGTTTTGCACCGCGATTGATCATGCGCATTCGGCGGTTTACAGCCTGATCTTTGCTTTCCTCACGAGACAGAAATTGTCTCAGGCCTTCAAAGACCAACAAACAGCCGACGAAGACCGCAATGTAGAAGAAAAAACTTACTTCCGCACTTTCAAGAAATTCCAGGCTCATGAGTTTATCCGATCACTCTTCAAGATGCCTAAATCGAAGTCGACGCCCGCTGCGAGAAGTTGGTCTGCACATCTTGGACGGATACCTGTCGAGACAAATTCGCCAAGAACCTCGCCGGATTCGCCGCGGCCCTGACGTTTGAAGACGAACAAATCTTGCATCGTGATCACGTCGTTTTCCATCCCGGACAACTCTGAAACGGACATCACGCGGCGGCGGCCGTCGCTCAGACGAGAGAGCTGCACCACGACCTGGATTGCAGATGCGACTTGTGAACGGATGGTTCTGAGCGGCAAGTCCGCGCCCATCATGGTGACCATTTGTTCCACCCGGCCCAGCGCGTCACGGGCGGAGTTGGCGTGCACCGTCGTCATCGAGCCATCATGGCCGGTGTTCATGGCCTGGAGCATATCGAAACACTCGGCGCCGCGCACCTCGCCCACAATGATCCGGTCAGGACGCATACGCAATGCGTTGCGTACCAAGTCACGCTGGGTGACGGCGGCCTTACCCTCGATATTTGGCGGACGAGTTTCCAGGCGAACCACGTGTTCTTGTTGGAGCTGAAGTTCGGCCGCATCTTCGATCGTGACGATCCGGTGATCTGGATCGATATGTGCTGATACCGCGTTCAACATGGTGGTTTTACCCGAGCCTGTACCGCCGGAAATCAGGATGTTCAGGCGGGCCTGAACCAGTGCTTTAAGGAATTTGGATGCGTTTTCTGTCAGGCTGCCCTGTTCGATCAGACGTTCCAAGGTCAGCGGGTTTCGAGAGAACTTCCGAATGGAAAGCGATGGTCCGTCCACCGCACACGGGCGGATGATGGCGTTCACACGGCTTCCGTCCTCTAGGCGGGCGTCGACCCAAGGTTGGCTTTCGTCAATACGGCGGCCAATCCGCGAAACGATCTTGTCGATAATCCGCAGCAGGTGGCGTTCATCATGAAAACGAGCCGTGCTTTTTTCCAGAAGGCCAAAACGTTCGACAAAGACATTTTCATGAGTATTCACCAGAATATCGTTGATGGTCGGGTCGGCCAGAAGGGGTTCGAGTGGCCCCAGACCCATCACTTCGTTGATCAATTCGTCGATCAGTTCTGCAAACGCTTCGGAACGAAGCGGCGTTCCTTCATCGTTCAGGTATTGCGAAACAAACCCGGCAATCTGGCGGCGCAGTTCGGAGCGTTCGACCTTGTCTATGACAGACAGGTTCAAGCGATCGAGCAATTCACCATGCAATCGGCTTTTGAGTTCCAGTCGGGCCAGCATGGCTGCGTCCAGATCCTGCTTTGCATAGGCTTTCACATCCGGTTTTTTAGCGGCGGCGATGGGAACGACTTTGCTGTCTTTGCTCGACTCGCGTTTTTTGAAATCTTTAAACATGTTACCGTTCCTTCACTTAGTGTTTCGCTGTGTCGCGCTGAGCATCGGCGCTTGCCGTGGCTTGGGCAAGTTTGGTCAAAGCGCGTCCGAGAGGAGAGCGAGGCGCGCTCTCTACAACAGGTTGGCCAAGATCGACTGCCTTGCGTGATGATTTGGGATCATCCGGCAGCCAATGGTTAAATTCCTGCTCTAGAACGCTTTCGGCCTCTTTCTGCTGGACCGATTTCATCAGGCGCTTCGTTTCGCGATTTACAATTAAATCAACGGGTAGGCCGATCTGAGCTTCGCGGTAAAAATTCATCAGACGTCTTGTGTGACGAATGCTGGGGATGGATGTGTCGGTGACAATTTGCAAGACACTGGTGCGCTCGATGACAGGTTCTAACCAATCCACCAATGCGCGGGGCAGATCAACGACGATATAGTCGTATTCTTTTTGCAGCTCATCAAAAATGGCCGCAATCATCAATGGACGAACAGACGACAAGGGCACGATGGATGAGGGGGCATTCAACACATCCAACCCGCTCGGATGGGCTTGCATGATATTTTTTAAATATTGGATGTCCGGATCGATATCTTCGCTGACCAACCGTTCAAAACCGCGGTTGTCTTCTAAATCCAGGTGCACACTGGCATTGCCGAATTGCAGATCAAGATCCAAAAGAGCGACCTTAAGTTGCGGCTTGGATTTGAATGTGCCTTTGGTCCCTAAAAGCTTCAGCGCAATATTGACCGCGACCGTTGTGGAACCAATGCCACCACGTGCCTGCGCGACTGAAATCACTCTGCATTCTCTTGAAAAAGCGGGGGAGGTTGGAACAACTTTGCGTTGCTTCGCCAGCAAATCATCGATGACTTCTTTCAGTTCGGTGCTGGTTATAGATAAAGGCAACACATCATCCACGCCGATCTGGCGTAGTTTGCGTGCGTCGCGGATGGACATTTCGCCATCGGATAGCCCTAGGAAAACTGTATCACCCTCATTTTGACCCAGCAGATTTTCTAGAGCGGCCATTTCTTTTTCATCTTCAGGAGCGGCTTCGAACAATACGACATCGTTTCGAAAAGCCAGCTCAATGGCCTTGCCATTTATTTCCTGAAAGCGTGACAGCTCACTATGGATTGCCTCACCAGAGCCGCTGAAGAAATCAGAGACGGCGTCCGTAAACGTTTTGTTTTCTGATACGATCAGTATGGAGTTGTTTTTGTTGTTCATGTCATTCTCCAATTCACTGCTCAGCCACCCGTTCCAAGATTCAGGTCTTCGCCGGGGAGTGTGGTTGTGAAAAGTGGGTAGTCGAAGCTGTTATAGAGCCCCGGATTTATCGCGCCTGCAATCCGCGCAAGCCCGCCTAAGGGTGAGATAAACTGAAAGTTGGGCGCATCTATGTCGACCGTAACGAGGGGGGTGTAAGGACCACCCGAAAAGCCAAGCTCTTTTTTATATTGATATGAAAATGTAACGTTGGCAGGTGTTGTTCCAGGTGGTACCAGACCCCGAATACGGTTCCAGATTTCATTTGCTGTCGCGTTGTTGACGTCCAAAGTGCAAGTTTGGAGGCCGCCGTTAACGCAGGCACCATCAACCGAACATGAAGTGCCAAATCGGAATGGCGGGACGGATGTGCCATCTTTGTCGTGTATATTAGGAACATTAGGACAAGCTGGCGGCCGGACGACTGCGGTGCGCGCGGCCAGCTCTACTGCGTTTTCCGCCATGATTTGTGACAATGCAATGCGGCCAAAATCGAAAATCGCGAAAAGTAGAAAAAACATGAGCGCAACGACAATTGCAAACTCAATTGCCGCCGCGCCATCCTCATCTTTTGCAAAACGATTGACCATCCATGAAACTCTTACACTCATTGACCAAATACCCTTGCCTGATCAATTACAATCGCCGAGCCAATTGAAGGTACGCCGCCGAAGTACTCCCACAGGGGAGCGAGCGGAAAGCGCACAGTCAGGATAGCTGTGACGGTCACAACTGGTGGAATTCCGTTGCGATAGTAATTCGGCAGTGCGCTGCAATCGAGAGTCGGTGTCACAGAATTGACCGTGATGCTGGTGGGGAACACATTCCCGACCGTTGCCTGAGCCCAACGATAATCACGTGACACTATTTCAGTTACTGTGGTTAAATGGGGCTCCCCCAAAGCAACAGGGGTGATAACCTGATTAGGACAGCTGTTAAGAGGCAAAACGCGAGACATGTAGCGGGTTGCATCGCGCACACCTGAAATTGCCATTTGATAGCTCCAGAAGATACGGCCGGATTCAACGATGATCGCAAAAAACAGTATCATTAGCGGGAGCGTGATAATAAACTCCACCAAAACCGCCCCACGCTCGTCGCGCATGAAGCGATACAATGGTTCTAGCTTACCTATGTAACCGTTCATTTGCATTCTTTTTACCTATAGAGTTGGACAAGGTCCCGGAATATTGCCGATGCTCCGCCGCCTCCGGCAGGTCCAGGAAATCCTATAACTTCACCGTAAATATCGAATTTTGGTCCATTTTGACCTTCTTTGTCTTGGGATTCTCCGTTTTCCGCAACCGGTTCAGTCAGAAAAATTTCGACATATTGTTCGACGGGAACATTAGTTGTCGTACCGTTGACTGGGTTAGTTGTGCAGTCAATTCCTGCCGCAACAACAACACGCCGCTTAGGATCAGTTGACATATTGGCAGCAGGTGCACATTCCGGCCGACCATGATCGCCCGCATATGCTGTTTCATCAAGAATAGTATAGCTGTTGACATCTGGATCATTGAGGTTTGTGTTGCCAAGGGCAATCTCTTTCAAATACACGCCATAACGCATCCCAACATATTCGGCTGGTATTGAGTTTGTGAAACCATCCAAAGCTGAAGCATCGCCATGATTAGCCGCAACATATGCTGATTCAGTCCAAATACCATTTCCGAACCGATTGTCGCCCCCGGGACAATCACCGTTTATCATGCATGTGTCCCGAGGTAGAGCCATTGTATCAGAAACGGCTTCGTTACCCTGGATACATGATCCACCATTGCCAGACTTGATCCCTCTGATTGTGTTTGGTGCTGGCGCAAATGCAGGGTGGTTACTTTGACCATTCAGAGTGGACTGATATATGTCAAACCGCACGTTAAATGCGGCGGCCGTAATCCCTTTCTTAACCCCAGGTTCAGTTGTAATACCATTTTGCAGTACACATTCTGTGATATTGTCCTGTGCTGCGATCAAGCAGGCCAGTGTCGGGAGGCCACTTTCGGAGCAAATACCGCTGGCATCTTTGAAATCATTGAGGTCGATGAAGCCAAAATTTCCAGAACCCCACGGGTCCGAACCTTTTTGACCGCTGCTCAACAAAATCATGTCACCCGGATCAGGTCTAGGAGATGGGAGACAGAACATAAGTGGAGTGATGTCACAGGCAGCTTGGGCAAAACCAGCAACGGCTGTCGCCGAAAGTTGTGGGTCACTGTTTCCAGATTCACCAATCAACGCCCAAAGCCCCCTGATCAGGGTAGCACTTACGGTATGAGGCCGAGCGGTCACTTGTACAAGCGATGCGTCTGCGTCGGTCGTCGCGGTATAAGAACCAGGGATTGCTACGGTGTCTTCGGGGGGCAATCCGTTGAGGAATCTTAGGATAAAATCATCCTGATCGAGAGTCGTATCCAAATCGGTCCCGATCCCGTAAGAATTGTAATCAGAAATTAGATTGTTCGCGGCGAATGTCGCGCGTGCTCGAGCGTCAGTACGGCCATCAAGCTCGCCCGCAGCGGCAAGCGCAACTGAATCAACAAATGTCTGTAACTCCGCGTGGGTTCGGCCCATTTTACCAATCATAAAACCGGCCCCGGCAAGACCCAGGACCGCGACCAAGGAGATGACCCAGAGAACTGCTGCTGTTCCTTCTTCGTCTTGGACAAAACGGTTGAAATGACGGGCAGCGGGTTTCATGGGATATCTCTCTCTGTTTAATATGTTGGTTTAGAACGATCTTTACTGGCTTACATTCACTTCCGTCGCATTGACGCCGCGGCGGACCGTGATGGTTTTATTGCGGTTTTTGGTCTCATTGGTTGGCTCTCTGGTGCCAAACAGGTCTTGTAGATCAACCAGATCCAAAACTTCCTGATCAACGGCGTCCACTGTGCGCAGAGTCAGGCTGAGCGTGCCGGCCCGTTGGGCAAGCGCGAGTTTATTACCGTCCTCTGGCGTCACCTCAACGGTAATCGTTCTGGCAACAATAGGTTGCCCCGAGTTCTCTTCGGATTGCTGGTCGACACCAATAATTTTTACATTTTGCAAGAAGGTACCAGCTTTCATACTGCCGCCGATGTTCTGTGTCAGAACAATATCGACGCGGTCGCCGGGGGACACAAAGCCCGCGACCGCTGTCACAGCGTTCACGCTGATTGACATGGCGCGCATGCCTTCAGTTATTTTTTGCACTAGCGAAACACGGCCACCTGGGGCAGAGACTTTTGACGCCAAAATAACTTCGCCTTCGAAAATCTTGTCTTGAACACGACGCTCTTCAGATGCGTTGCCTGTAATCAGCTGGCTTATGTCAGTGAACGCGCCACTCGGAACAGCATCGCGAGGCCAGGGTTGCAGTCGTAGAACTTGAGCGCCAATGGGTTGGCCAAAATCAATGTCGCGCCGTGCGACGACGACGTTAACGGTGGCAGGTTGAATGGAAGCTTCTGCAGCGCCACGCTGTTGGGTCAGGAAGTCTTTGGCAATCAAGACGGACCCCCCCGCCAGAGCGACACCAAGAATGGTGATGAGGAAAGATTTGATGCGCATTGGTGTCTCCTGAAATTTTAAATGTCGGACACTAAAATAGTTTTAGCGGCCGCGTTAACCGTAATGGAAGACGCGGCCGAAACTTATTAATTGCAGGTTACCGCTGAAAGTCCCGCATTAACCACGCCTTGACTCAAATCGGAACAAGTCTTTGTGGTGATCGCATTTGCGTTGTTCCCGATCGCAGTCATAACGGTGATGCCGATTGCGACAACGACCAGCAAAGCCACAACGTATTCGACCATAGCAGCGCCGTCTTCATCTTTTGCAAAGCGAGTAAATAGTTTGGTAATCATTGGGTATTCCCCTCGAGGTTGTTTTACAAATCCGCCAGGTGAAACACTTAGCTGGCAGGACTTCGGCAGGTGATGCCCGAAATCAAAATCAGTTTACGCTGGGTCGTCGGGGAGTGCTTCAAGCAGGTGATGGAGAAATACATCTCATGGTTGTAAATTTACGAGACTGCAACCGTAAATGGGTCAAAACCTGAGGGGAATCGCGATCATTTTCCCGATTCTGGGTGATTCTGGACAAGCATTTGCCGCGAATCGGGGATTCGGATGAAAATCCCGACGATATGCCGAAAACAATGTGGCGGAATTAAGGTAAATGTCGGTAGTCTTGAAACGATACTTACTGACGGGTAGGAATGTTGATGATCCAAGGGCATCGTAGTTAATTGAAAACAAACAATAAAACAAAAAATTGTAGAAAACTTTGCCGTGTTATCGCAGAATCGCATGTGTCTTTTGCGGGAAAAAGGACACAATAGAAGGGTGAGGTGCTTGGCGGATAATTGCCGGGGTTTCACAATAGAGTATTATGGTCAGGTCGAATTTAGCGGCCTAGTGATTAAAAGGTTATCGTGATGCGTTTTGAATCAGGTTTTGAAATTGACTATTCTTCGGGCTTCGGGGCAGTGGCAAATTGGGCCGAAGCACTGCATGGGCATGGCCAACTAACCACAGTGCTGGATCGTTTGCGGGCTGTCAGCAACAACGATGTATCGGTTTTGCTGCGCTTTACGCCTGGAAATCCAGTGGCCAAAAAGATCGCGATTGCGGATCCTTCTGCCAATAGTCTGATATCGCGCAGCCGCGTGACATTCGCCCATGACGTGTTTGGCGATTATCTGGATGTGATGAAAGACGGCGCGTTCATCCTGTATTCTGAATTGGTGCGCGAGGGTGCGATCACCATGTCTGAACAGATTCACACCAACCGGATTTTGTCGCAGAACGCGATCAGCGATATCGGCGTGATCCGGTTGAGCAGTGAAGACAAGCATTCAGACTATCTGGAGTTTTATTCGTCCTCTGAAATTCGTCAGAAGGATGCTGCGTTGCTGACGGCGCTGGGCACCACTTTGGCGTCATCCTGGATGGCGCGCCTGCCGGGAACAGCGCACGAGGCCTATTTGCAGACCCGGGCGAAACCGACCCGTATCTTGCAGCGGGAGAAAGTTGTTGCCGCGTTGGATGCATCAAACCCGCTGGGGTTGACGCGTTGCGAATTTCGGGTTTGTACATTGATCCGCGAAGGTCTGATGGCCAAATCCATTGCCGAGGCGCTGGGCGTAAAGGTTTCGACCGTGCGTTCGCATATGCATTCAATATACCTTAAGGCCGGGGTCGGCGGGCATGTGGAATTGCTGCATATGTTGAAATCCGATCCCGTGGCGGAGCCAGCACGCAAAGCCGGCTAACCAAACGGCAGGCTTTAAGTTGCCTGCGCAGCCTGAACAGCATCAAGGCACCATCGTAAGATGGTGCTTTTTTCTGGGGCAAGCGTTGCGGCGATTTCAGATGAAAAGCTGTGAAAGGCCTCCAGATAGTTCGCATTCACGACCACCAGCACCGGAATATCAGCTGCGAGCGCCGTCCCGATGGCCGGGCGAAAGCCGCGACCGCTGACCTCTTGTTTGCCGAATTTGTTGACGATCAATAAATCCGGCCTGTGTTCCAGCGATGCCTCGACGAGGCCGACAGTGCGTTCCAGCCCCTCTGGGTCAAGCCTGCACCCGGTGGAGCCTGAACCCAACCTTTGACTGATGCCGATCTCTTCCCCACTGTCCAAGAGGCGCAATAGCATATCGCATCTGGTCAGGCCTTCCTGATCGATATTGCATTGGACGGCCCCAGCCAGCCGGATGTTCACGGCCTGAAGCTCTGCCGCCACATCCAGCAGCAATTGATCTGCGACCCCTTGTCCCGGGGCGGTGAAAACTCCCAGCATGTCTGCCCCTTGCGGCTCATTTCGTTTGGCTACATTATTCAGCGGCTGAGGAAACGACAAGCGATGACCCGGATCAAAACCCTGTTCCCCAATCCCGATGATCCTGCCCTGACCCGCCCGGTAACCGGTGTGGACCAGACCGGTGCGCGCGTAGAGCAGCGCGTGGTGGAGGAACGACCCCTGACGATATTCCTGAACAGTCAGGAGATCGTGACAGCAATGACCATCGGTGATCATCCGAATTACTTGGCGCTGGGGTTTTTACGCAATCAGGGCATGTTGTTGGCTGAAGATGTGGTGACCGGTATCGACTATGACGACGATCTGGAGGTGATCGTTGTCAGGACCGAACGTGAAACCAGCTATGAAGAGAAGGTGAAAAAGAAGACCCGCACCTCTGGCTGTGCGGTTGGCACGGTTTTTGGTGACATGATGGAGGGGTTGGACGGTATCACGCTGCCCCCGGCAGAGCTGCGGACAAGTTGGCTGTATTCCTTGAGCAAGCAGATCAACATGATGCCGTCTCTGTATCTGACGGCGGGCGCCATTCACGGCACGGTTTTATGCCGGCAGGAAGAACCGCTGATTTATATGGAGGATGTCGGCCGCCACAATGCTGTGGATAAGGTCGCGGGCTGGATGTTCAGCCATCAGGAAAGCGCCGAGGATAAGATTTTGTACACGACCGGGCGGTTGACGTCAGAAATGGTGATCAAGACCACACAGATGGGCATCCCGATCCTTGTATCGCGGTCGGGCTTCACCGCCTGGGGGGTGGAAATTGCCCGGCAGGTTGGGCTGACCTTGATCGGCCGCCTACGCGGGCAACGGTTTTTGTGCCTGTCGGGGGAGGATCGCCTGATCTGGGATGCGGATCTGTCTGGTGTGGGCGATGAGGATCGCAAGCATCGGCGGAAGGGGGCGGAATAATGGTTCCCGGAGTGATCCTCGCAGGTGGTCGTGCGACCCGTATGGGCGGTGGCGACAAGGGCTTGCGCCAGGTGGCGGGGTGGCGGCTGATTGATCTGGTGATTGAACGGCTGGGGGCCCAGTGCGATGGGCTTGCGCTGAATGCCAATGGTGATCCGGCGCGGTTTGATGATCTGGGCCTGCCGGTTCTGGCCGACAGTTTGCCGGATCATCCGGGGCCTTTGGCCGGGGTGTTGGCCGGTTTGGATTGGGCACATGCCCAAGGGGCTGATCATATTGTGACCGCAGCAGCGGATACGCCGTTTTTTCCGCGTGATCTGGTGGATCGGCTATGGGCGGTTCGGGGCCCATCGGGATTGGCGCTGGCGGCCAGCCTGGATGCGGATGGCAAGCTATGGCGACAGCCGACCTTTGGCCTGTGGCCGGTGGCGTTGCGTGATGACCTGCGGGCGGCCTTGCAATCGGGCCTGCGCAAGATCGTCATGTGGACCGATCAGCATCAGGCCGGATTGGTAGAATTTTCATCAGAGCCCTTTGATCCCTTTTTCAACATCAATACGCCCGCGGATATTGAGGCCGCCGAAGAACTGATCGGGCAGGGGGTGACATGAAAGTTTATGGCGTCACTGGTTGGAAAAACACCGGAAAGACAGGGTTAATGGAACGCCTGGTGACGGAGATCACGGGCCGCGGTTTTCGCGTCTCGACCATCAAACATGCCCATCACGAGGCTGACATTGATCAGCCCGGTCGCGACAGTTATCGTCATCGCGATGCCGGGGCAGAGGAGGTTTTGCTCTCGACCCCGCATCGCTGGGCGTTGATGCACGAGCTGCGCGGGCAGGCTGAGCCGACTTTGCCAGAACTGATTGCGCGGCTCAGCCCGGTTGATCTGGTTTTGATTGAAGGGTTTAAACATGAACCGCATTCCAAGATCGAATGTCATCGGGCAGAGGCAGGGCATGGCCTGATGGCGGGTGAAAATCCAACGATCCGGGCCGTGGCCTCTGACAGTGTGCATCCGAATATGACCTTGCCAGTGTTTGACCTGAATCATACTGCCGCGATTGCCGATTTCATACTGTCAGAGTTGGAAATGTGAACCATGCCAACGGAGCCTGACCCTATGCTGACCCCACCCAGATTGCGCAATGACTGTTTTGCCATGCCGCAAGGGGTGGAATGGATACCGGTCGATACGGCATTGGCGCGGCTGAAGGGCAGCCTCCACCCCGTGACGGGGCAGGAAGAACTACCGGTTCATCAGGCATTGCGCCGGGTTCTGGCCGAGGGATGTATCGCGCGGCGGTCTAACCCACCAGCGGCCAATTCAGCTGTCGATGGCTACGGCTTTGCCCATGCGGCGACGGGCGAGGGCGTACAACGCTTGCGCCTGGTGGATGGACGTGCGGCGGCCGGGCAACCCTTTGCAGGTGAGGTGCCGCATGGTTCTGCTATTCGCATTCTGACCGGGGCGATTGTACCCGCTGGGGTGGATACTGTTGTGCTGGAGGAAGACTGTGCAACCGATGGCGCGACAGTCGCCTTTGACGGGCCGGTCAAACGCGGGGCCAATACGCGTGAAGCGGGGGAGGATGTTGCGGCGGGTCAGCCTGCGCTGCCAACCGGTCATCTAATCCGCCCACCCGATATTGCACTGATGACGGCGTTGGGGATTTCGCATGTTCAGGTCTTTCGGCAATTGCGGGTTGGGGTTTTGTCCACTGGGGACGAGTTGCTGTCCGATCCAGCGGCAGAGGCCGGGCTGCATAACATTTATGATGCCAATCGTCCCATGTTGCTAAGCCTAGTCGAACGTTGGGGGTATCAGCCGGTTGATCTGGGCCATGTGGCTGACGATCCGGCGTTGATTTCTGCCGCGTTGGACAGAGGTGCGGATCAGGCGGATGTGATCCTGACCTCTGGTGGGGCGTCTGCCGGGGATGAGGATCATGTGTCCCGCATCCTGCGGGAGGGTGGTGATTTGTCCAGCTGGCGCATCGCATTAAAACCGGGGCGACCCCTCGCGCTGGCGATGTGGAACGGCGTGCCGGTTGTGGGCTTGCCGGGCAATCCCGTGGCGGCCTTTGTCTGTGCGCTGATCTTTGCCCGACCAGCCATGTCGGTGTTGGCCGGGGCCGGATGGGTGAAACCCGTGGCGTTTGAGGTGCCTGCGGCCTTTTCCAAGAACAAAAAGCCCGGGCGGCGCGAATATCTGCGCGCGCGGCTAGATGATCAGGGCCGGGCGGAGGTATTTGCGTCGGAAGGATCAGGCCGGATCAGCGGCTTGTCCTGGGCGACGGGGCTAGTGGAACTGCCGGATGAGGCGATGGTGGTTGAGCCCAGCACGATGGTGCGATTTCTGCCCTATGAGGGATTTGGGGTTTAGGCAGGTTTTTTGCGAATCAGATAGGCAGTCGCCTGACCCGCGGGTTCCGATCCAATCAACTCATGCCCTGATTCATTGCAGAAATGCGGCACATCAATGCGTGCTGCGGGGTCTGTGGTGATCAAGCGCAATACGTCACCTGCGGCCATGGATTTTAACCGCTTGCGTGCCTTCAGCACGGGCAGAGGGCACAATAGCCCGATTGCGTCTATCTCTTCATCCCAAATCATTTCGAACACGTAGTTCGGCCCGCAGAAGTTGTCCAGCTATGACGATACAGATCACGGTTGCTTCGATAGGAATTCCCTATCGCTTGACGGAATGTTGATATTGACGCGAGATCGTAAAAAGGGGCATCAAGGTTGATATCCTTCGGTGCGGTCGCATTGAATCACCCAGCAAAGGCAAGGCATATGGCATTGGACAATCAATCCGGGGTCTGGAAATCCGGCAAAGGTAAGGGGCGCAGAACGCCCAAGGGTCGTCAGCTTGATGATCAGGCATGGTCAGAAGTGCGCGAATTGCTGGGCGATCGGCCACGTCGTCGTGATCTACTGATCGAATTTCTGCACCTGATCCAAGACAAATACGGCCATCTGTCTGCCCCGCATCTGCGTGCCCTGGCCGAAGAGCTGCGCACTGGTATGGCCGAGATTTGGGAAGTTGCAACTTTTTATGCCCATTTCGATCCGATCCGCGAAGAGGAAACTCCGCCGCCTGATCTGACCATCCGGGTGTGTGACTCCCTGTCTTGCGAACTGGCCGGATCGGAACAGTTGAAGGCCGCACTGGAAGACGGCATGGACCCCGCCAAGATCCGGGTGTTGCGCGCGCCGTGCATGGGCCGTTGTGATACCGCACCGGTGTTGGAAATCGGTCATCGCCATATCGACAATGCCACGCCTGAATTGGTGCAAGAGGTGATTGCCAGCGGTGATTTCCATGCCGAAATTCCCAACTACAAGGATTTTGCCGCTTATGTGGCCGATGGTGGTTATGAGACCCTGAAAGACATTCGCGAAAACGGGAATTTCGAAGAGATTCAGGACAAGCTGTTGTCATCCGGTCTGCGTGGTTTGGGCGGTGCCGGCTTCCCATCAGGTCGCAAATGGGGCTTTGTCAGGGCTGAGGCTGGCCCACGTTATCTGGCCGTCAATGGCGATGAGGGCGAGCCAGGCACGTTCAAGGATCGCTACTACCTAGAGCGGGAGCCACATACATTTTTGGAAGGGATGCTGATTGGCGCCTGGGCGGTAGAGGCAGAAACTTGCTTTATCTACATGCGCGATGAATATCCCGCCGTGCTGCATATTCTGGCCAAAGAGATCGCTGAGTTGGAAAATGCGGGCATCGTGGAACCCGGCTATATTGATCTGCGTCGTGGCGCCGGGGCCTATATCTGTGGCGAAGAAAGCGCGATGATTGAATCGATCGAGGGCAAACGCGGGTTGCCGCGTCACCGTCCGCCTTTTGTGGCGCAGGTAGGGATTTTCAACCGCCCGACCTTGGTGAACAACGTGGAAACGCTCTATTGGGTGACCAAGGTTTGCCGCGAAGGGCCGGAAATCCTGTCATCGGTCGAACATAACGGGCGCAAGGGGCTGCGGTCTTATTCCGTGTCTGGCCGGGTGAAGAACCCCGGTGTGCATCTGTTGCCTGCCGGATCGACCATCACCGATATTATCAAGGCTTGTGGCGGTATGCTGGATGGTCATGCGTTTAAGGCGTATCAGCCCGGCGGCCCGTCCTCTGGCCTGTTGCCTGCGTCGATGTCTGACATCCCGCTGGATTTTGACACGCTGCAACCGCATGGCACCTTTATCGGCTCTGCCGCGGTGGTGGTTCTGTCTGATCATGACAGTGCCAAACAGGCCGCGCTGAACATGCTGCGGTTCTTTGAGGATGAAAGCTGTGGCCAATGTACCCCGTGCCGTGTGGGCTGCGAGAAAGCTGTAAAGCTGATGCAGGCCGACAAATGGGATCAGGGGCTGCTGGAAGAGCTGTGCAGTGCGATGGGCGATGCGTCTATCTGTGGTCTGGGCCAAGCGGCACCAAATCCGATCCGCCTGACAATGAAACACTTCCCGGAAGAGGTGTAAGACTATGAGCGATAAGATTAAATTTATACTCGACGGCAAAGAAGTCGAAGCAAACGCTAATGAAACCATCTGGGAAGTTGCCAATGGTCGGGGTTTGGTGATCCCGCATCTGTGCCACAAACCGGCACCGGGCTATCGCCCTGACGGCAACTGCCGCGCCTGTATGGTGGAGATTGAGGGCGAGCGTACGCTGGCCGCGTCCTGCATCCGCACCCCGTCTGAGGGTATGGTTGTCACCACCGACAGCGCACGGGCCAAGACCGCGCGTAAGCTGGTCGTCGAAATGCTGGTCGCCGACCAGCCCGAACGCGATGTAGCGCATGACAAGTCCTCTCACCTGTGGGACATGGCAGAGGCCAGTGGTGTCTCGGAAAGCCGGTTCCCGAAACTGGAAGAGGGGCGTATTCCGCTGCTGGATGACAGCCACGTTGCGATGAGCGTCAACCTGGATGCCTGTATCCAGTGTGGCCTGTGTGTGCGTGCCTGTCGCGAAGTTCAGGTGAACGACGTGATCGGTATGGCCGGTCGTGGGCATGATGCCTATCCTGTCTTTGACATGGCTGATCCAATGGGCGCGTCTACCTGTGTGGCCTGTGGTGAATGCGTTCAGGCCTGCCCGACCGGGGCCTTGATGCCGTCGACCGTGGTGGATGAGGCGCAAGTTGGTGATAGCGCGGACTACGACTCTGAGGTCGACAGTGTCTGCCCGTTCTGCGGGGTTGGTTGTCAGGTCAGCCTGAAGGTCAAGGACGGCAAGGTCAAATATGTAGAGGGCATCAATGGCCCCGCGAATGAGGGGCGGTTGTGCGTCAAGGGCCGCTTTGGCTTTGACTATATCCACCACCCGCATCGCCTGACCAAACCACTGATCCGGCGCGATGATGCCCCCACCAAGGGGTTGAACGTAGACCCGGGCAATCTGATGACCCATTTCCGCGAAGCGACCTGGGAAGAGGCGTTGGAAAAGGCTGCTGGTGGTATGGCCAATCTGGCCCAGGCCCATGGCGGACGCGCGGTTGCAGGCTTTGGATCGGCCAAATGCACCAACGAAGAAGCCTATTTGTTTCAAAAGCTTATCCGTCAAGCTTTCCGCCACAACAACGTCGATCACTGCACCCGTTTGTGCCATGCGTCCTCTGTTTCGGCACTGATTGAAAACGTGGGATCGGGGGCCGTGACGGCAACGTTCAACGAGATCAAGAACGCCGATGTGGCGATTGTGATCGGGTCAAACCCGATTGAAAACCATCCCGTCGCGGCGACTTACTTCAAGCAGTTCACCAAACGCGGTGGCAAGCTGATTGTGTGTGATCCGCGCGGCGTTGGCCTGCGTCGGTTTGCAACGCATATGCTGCAATTCCGCCCGGGGGCTGATGTGTCGATGCTGAACGCGATCATGCATACGATCGTGGAAGAGGGCCTTTATGATCAGCAATATATCGACGCCTACACGGAAAACTGGGAAGCAGAAAAAGAGCACCTGAAGGACTTCAGTCCCGAAAAGATGAGTGAAATCTGCGGGATAGAGCCTGAGCAACTGCGTCAGGTCGCGCGTGATTTTGCCACGGCCAGGGCAGGGATGATTTTCTGGGGGATGGGTGTGTCGCAGCATATTCATGGCACCGACAATTCGCGCTGCCTGATCAGTCTGGCGCTGATGTGTGGCCATGTGGGGCGTCCGGGAACTGGTTTGCATCCTTTGCGTGGTCAGAACAACGTGCAGGGCGCGTCAGATGCTGGCTTGATCCCGATGTTCCTGCCGGATTATCAGTCAGTGACTGACGACGCCATCCGCGGAAAGTTCAATGATGTTTGGGGGTCTGAGGACTGGTCCAATGAGAAGGGACTGACCGTGACCGAGATCGTCGATGCGATATATGCGGGCGACATCAAGGGGATGTATATTCAGGGTGAAAACCCGGCCATGTCTGATCCTGATGCAGATCACGCGCGGGAAGCTTTTGCCAAGCTTGATCTGATGGTGGTGCAGGATATCTTCCTGACCGAAACCGCGAACTTTGCCGATGTGATTTTGCCGGCCTCGACGCTCTATGAAAAATCCGGCACCGTGTCGAATACCAACCGTCAGGTGCAGATGGTGCGTCCTGCTGTTGCGCCCCCGGGTGAGGCGCGGGAGGATTGGGCGATCACCACTGATATCGCGCAACGTCTGGGTCTTGGTTGGAACTATACGCATCCGTCGCAGATCTTTGGCGAGATGAAGAAGACCATGAAATCGCTGGACAATATCACTTGGGAGCGGTTGGAAAACGAGGCTGTGACCTATCCATCTCTCAGCCCTGAAGACCCGGGTCAGGCGGTTGTGTTTGGCGACGGTTTCCCGCGGCCAGAAGGGCGCGCACGGTTCACACCTGCGGCCGTGATCGCCCCGGATGAGGCCCCGGATGCAGAGTATCCGATGGTCATGACC
This sequence comes from Roseovarius sp. YIN77, assembly GCF_057219155.1. NCBI lineage: Bacteria > Pseudomonadati > Pseudomonadota > Alphaproteobacteria > Rhodobacterales > Roseobacteraceae > Roseovarius > Roseovarius sp. YIN77. The sequence continues at coordinate 753,414 of NZ_JBXVVI010000001.1, read as the reverse complement.
ACCGGTCGTCAGTTGGAACATTGGCACACCGGATCGATGACCCGTCGGTCTATGGTTCTGGATGCGGTGGAGCCGGAGGCGAACTGTTCGTTGAACCCGAAAACCCTGCGCGCCATGGGCGTTGAGCCGGGAGATATGATCCGTCTGACCACGCGTCGTGGATCGATTGAGATCATGGCGCGGGCCGATCGGGCGATTGCCGAGGACATGGTTTTCGTGCCCTTCGCCTATGTAGAAGCGGCGGCAAATATCCTTACAAATCCGGCGATTGACCCTTATGGCAAGATCCCGGAGTTCAAATTTGCGGCTGTGCGGGTTGAACCATTGACGGATGCCGTTGCCGCCGAGTGATCGGCGCGATGGACAGGAATATGACGGGCCGGTGCAGGGGATGCACCGGCCCGTTTTCTATCTGAACCATGCCTGAGATATCCGTTTCTGCAACACGGCTGCATAACGTCGGTATTGCGTCGGTATCGAAATTCTGCCCATTTGTGGTTATCGTTGGCTTCACTTTGGCTACGATACGCCCGCCAGAAGTACCTGAGGACGCATCCGATCGGGCAAGGTTGAGATTAACCCGCGCGCTGTAAGCGCTCCTTAAGATAACAGTGCCACTATACACTGACCGATCGATTGATATTCTGCCCCAATGTCACATGTGCACTTGTCCAATGGCCATACACGGCTCAACCTGTCAGCGGCTTTTGCGGCCGTTTTGGTGGCGTTGGTTCTGGTTGCCCTGAAAGCCTGGGCACTGGCGGCAACCCAGTCTCTGTCAGTGGCTGCAGCGCTGGCCGATAGTGCGCTGGATCTGATGGTATCTGCCGGGGGGCTTGCCGCCATCGCCTATGCGGCGCGGCCCGCGGATGAGGATCACCGGTTTGGGCACAGTTCGGCAGAGGATCTGGCGGCGTTGGGACAGGCGCTGTTTCTGACCGGTGCGGCGCTGGTTCTGGCAGTGGTGTCTGTACAACGTCTGATGGCCAGCGAACCGGCGCAGCTAAAGGATGAGCAAACGGGGATCGTTGTGCTGGCGATATCCATCGTTTTGACGCTGTGTCTGATCCTGTGGCAGCGTCACGTCGCGCGCCGGACCGGCAATCGCGTCGTGGCGGCAGATGCGTTGCATTATGTGGGCGATATGGTGCCCAATCTGGGGGCAATTTTGGCGCTGTGGGTGTCGGCACGCTTTGGCATTTCGGGGATTGATAGCCTGTTTGCATTGATTGCCTCAGTGATGCTGCTCTATGGGGCCTATCGGATTGGTGGCGGCGCGTGGAACGCGCTGATGGACCGCAGCGCTGATGAGGCGCTGATTGCCGAGATTGAACAGATGATTGCAGATTATCCCGGGGTGCTGGGGTTTCATGATCTGCGCACGCGGACCTCTGGCAGTGTTTTGTTCATTGATTTTCATATCGAGGTTGACGGAAGTCAGAGCCTGAACCAGGCCCATGACATCAGTGCCGGGTTAAAACACAGTCTGCGCCAGCGCTATGAACATGCGGATGTATTGATCCACAAGGACCCGTTTCGCGGGGTGGGCCAATAGCGCAAAGCCCCGATCATTTGCTGAACAAATCTGTCAGATCTTTCCACTGTCGCCTGCTGATTGCGTCTTCCTGTGCAAGCATCCATTGCCCCTGACCGGGGATCAATGTGTCCTTAGACACCCGAACCAATTGACCGGATTGTATCTCGGCCCTGCACAAGGGGAGTGATGCCAGCAATACGCCCAACCCGGAACGTGCCGCAGCCAGGGCGCAGGCGAAAGTATCAAATCGCAAACTGGGAACAGGGGTGGTGTGATCACCACTGAAACGTGACCAATCCTGCCAGCCCGGCCGGGGGCCCAGCACGCTGATCCGGGGTAAAACGCGCCAATTGTCGGACTGCGCCAGTAAGTCGGGTGCGGCCAATGGGCTGAGCTCTTCATCAAAGAGACAGAATTTATAGTGGTCTGCGGTGTCGCCGGAACCAAAGCGTACGCGGATATTCGGGCTTTGCAGGGAAGCCTCTGAATTCAGGATCATGGTCTGGAACGTGATGCCGGGCAGGTTTTCAGAACTGTGTTTCAGGCGCTGCGCCAACCACAGTTCAATCATCGAAGCACCTGCGGAGATGGTAATCTTATTCCTGTCGACGCTGAACATGTCATCGGCGCTGTGGCGGATTGTGTCGAGAGCACCTGTTACAAAAGGCAGCCAGGCCTCCCCGTCGATGGTCAGGATAACGCCGCGCGCCTGCCTGAAAAACAGTTCCGAACCCAACCTGCGTTCCAGATTGCCGATCCGTTGGCTGATTGCGGCTTGGGTTAATCCCAATTCATCTGCGGCGGCGGTGAAACTGCCGGTGCGGCCAGCAGATTCATATGCGCGCACCCATTCTAGTGGAAGGTTGAATCGATCCGGCTTAGCCATAAGGAAAATCGCCCCTTAGTATTAAAAAAGCTAAGTTGAAATTATGTCGATTGTTTTAGAGAGTGCAAGTCGTGTGGCAAGCCACAAAACCCGAGAATGATCACGTGCTATACGGCACATAACTTGAAAGTTGCTATCAATGTCCAAGCCTGACTTCACCACACTTCATCGCGACAATATCGTGGCGTTTATCGGGGATATCTTTGATCGCTGCGGGGATGAGGAATATCTGGGTGAACCAGTGACCATGGCCGAGCATATGTTGCAGGGGGCAACTATTGCCGAGCAAAACAAACAACCGGTGGAAATCATCGTTGGGGCACTTTTGCATGATATCGGCCATTTCACCTCTGAATTTGGCACATTCACGATGCTGGATACCGAAGATCGCTATCACGAAGAGGCCGGTGCAGAGGTGTTGTCAGAGTTCTTTCCCAGCGTGATCACCGATTGTGTGCGTTATCACGTGGCGGCAAAGCGGTATCTGTGTGCGACCAAGCCAGAATATTTCAATCGTTTGTCAGAGGCGTCCATCCATTCGCTGAATTTGCAGGGTGGTCCGATGTCAGCAGATGAAGTGGCAGCGTTCGAGAAAAATCCAAACCTGAAACAGATCATTCAGGTGCGATATCTGGATGAGGCGGGAAAGCGCGACGATATGGAGACGCCGGATTACTGGCATTTCGCGCCACTGGTGCAGCAAATGGTTGATCAGCATTTGGGCGCCCAGGCATGAGCGCGCCAGAGTATATTTTCAAAGCCAGCAGCAAGCCGTCCTTGCCCTGGCATGAGGTGCCATTGATCCGGGCGACGGATGAGAACCTGAAAGGCTATGGCTGTCTGGTCGATGATCCTGATGGATTTGAGATCGAGATCACCCGCTGGCCACAGCAGGGTTGGCGCCCGATTGATGAGGGCACCGGTGACGAGGGCGGTTGGGTTGAAGGCACGTTCAAATGTGATTGGCGCGGCGATGTCTTGTACGGGGAAAACGAGGCTGTCAAAGGCCACTATGTTCTGGGCTGGTCGGCTGACCCGCAGCAGGCGCAGACCGAACATCAGACCGCGCCGCGTGATCAGGTGTTGTTGTGGCATATGAATTACCACCCGGATGGCGGGCAGCTGTTTTTTCCGTTAGATCGCAAACCTTTCATCGTACCAGCCGCCTTGCCGGGGGATGACCTGTCGCCGGAAAAGGTCGTGGCCTTTTGGGGGGATGGCAGCAAGGGGATCTATATCCATGCCGGGATCTGGCACGAAGGCGTGTTTCCGGTGGAAGACAACCAACGGTTTTTGGACCGACAAGGTGCCGTCCATGCCCGGGTCAGCGCCGATATTGGGCAAGAGTTTGGGGTTTATCTGTCCTGCCCGCTGCGACCGACCTTGATCCGGGATCTATAGTCGGATTTGACCTCAATTGTGCCGGGGCGTTCCGGCGCAAACATCCACAGATTGTGACGTCGGTTTCAGATCGTGGTAGGGTGGCGTATCGTCGTTACAAAATGGTGACGTTTTAGGGCGGTGTTGGGTTTTGCTCTGGTAGCTCCGCCCGATTTCGCTATGGTGCCGCGACGAAAGACACGCGGACAGCGACGACATCGAATGACCCTTTGCGTCGCACCAGGATAAAACGGAGATCAGACAGATGACACCCTTCGCTATTGCGGGCGTTCAGATGTACGTTAATGCGCTGGAATCTAATGTTGACGGGATGATCAATCGGCTGGAAGTGCTGATGGCGCGCTTTCCGTGGACGCAGATGGTGTTGTTCAGTGAACTGGCGCCCTTTGGCCCGCTGATCAAGCACGCACAGCCGTTGCACAACGAGGCGATTGATCGTTTTCGTGAGGCGGCGGTCAAGCATAATGTCTGGCTGCTTCCCGGGTCGATGTTTGAAAAGACAGAGGATGGTCGTGTTTACAACACCTCGACCGTGATCAACCCGCAGGGTGAAATTGTTTCGCACTATCGCAAGATGTTCCCGTTCCGCCCGTATGAACAGAATGTTGAGGCGGGGACAGAGTTTTGTGTATTCGATGTGCCAGAGGTCGGACGGTTTGGCTTGTCGATCTGTTATGACATTTGGTTCCCTGAAACCACGCGGCAACTGACCGCGATGGGGGCAGAGGTGTTGTTGCATCCGGTTCTGACCGGGACCACCGATCGCGATGCCGAATTGGCGATTGCGCGTGCCACGGCTGCTCAGTTCCAATGTTATGTGGTTGACGTGAACGGTCTGGGATCTGGCGGGGTTGGCAAATCCTGCGTGATCGATCCGTCATCCACGATCCTGCATCAGTCTGCCGGGCAGGAAGACATGTTCCCGATCGAAGTTGACATGGATTCGGTGCGCCGCCAGCGTGAGACCGGCATGAAAGGTCTGGGGCAGGTTCTGAAGAGCTTCCGTGATCGGGATGCCGATTTTCCGATCTATCATCGCGATCCCACATCTGAAGCCTATCTCAACAAGCTTGGCCCATTGGAAATGCCAAGCCAGGGCACGCGAGCCGGGCTGAGGGTTGATCTGGCCGGTGAAGAGGAGATCGGTCAGAACCAACGGCCCGCCATGTATAGCAGCGGTCTGACCAGCAGAATTATTGGTTCCTTAAAGTCGTAACTTTCGCTTAGGCGCTTGCATTCTGGTTGAAAACCCGTTGTCATGAAGGAAAACACAACAACGGGGACAGCTAAATGCAAGACATGAGCGATTTTTATTCGGCGATTCAGCTTCGGTCGGATCGTTGGAACGCATTACGCGAATCCACTCAACGTCTCGCAAGTAACGAAAAGGGCACTGACGACCAAAAAACCAGAGCCAAGATCGAAGAGCTGTTTGATGCACTGTCACTGATCGAGGCTTACTGGGCGTTTCCCGGTGTTCAGGCCTTTGACTATATCAGACGTCAGTATGAACACGGTAATTACGAAGATGCGGCCTTTACCGTAGAGCGCGTGACCCGGGCGTTGATGACGGGGGCCTATCGTCGGCGCCATATCCCGTTAGAGCGCGATATCACAGACACGGATGAGCACGAAGACGAGGCGATGCAATCGCTGGAAGCGCGGGCGATGACAAAGCCCTATTTCGAAGTGCTGATCGTCGATGATGTCAACGAAGCCCATGAACGTTGGTTGAAGAGCAATTTTCACAGGCTGCAAAGTTCCGATGCACAGTTTCATTATGAAACGGTCGTGGTGCCAAGCCTAGAGGACGCCCTGATCGGCATCCTGTTCAACCACAATATTCAAGCGATCGTTGTGCGGCCCGGCCTGAAGCTGAAATCCAAAGCGAAAATGTCGATCCTGACCCGGTATTTGAATTCGGTCGGGGGTGCGGAATATCTGGAGAAGCTGGAGCGTGAAAACTATGGACCCGAACTGTGCCGTTTGATTGCCAAAGTGCGCCCGGAGCTGGATGCCTATCTGGTGACGGATCGTTCAGTTGAACAGATCGCCGGGTTGGATCTGGGGATCTGTCGGCGGGTGTTTTACAATCAAGAGGATTTTCAGGAATTGCACCTGAATATTCTGCGTGGTGTTCAATCGCGCTACAAAACGCCTTTCTTCACGGCCCTGAAGGAATATTCCACCCAGCCGACCGGCGTGTTTCATGCCATGCCAATCAGCCGAGGCAAGTCCATTTCCCGAAGCCACTGGATACAGGATATGGGGGCGTTTTACGGGCCCAACATCTTTTTGGCGGAAACCTCGGCCACGTCAGGTGGGCTGGACAGTCTGCTGGAACCGCACGGCCCAATCAAAGAGGCGCAAGAACTGGCGAGCCGTGCCTTTGGGTCCAAGCAAACCTATTTTGCGACCAACGGCACCTCGACCTGTAACAAGATTGTCGTGCAAGCATTGGTCCGGCCGAATGACATCGTTCTGGTCGATCGGGATTGTCACAAATCTCATCACTACGGAATGGTGCTTGCCGGCGCGAATGTCGTCTATCTGGACAGCTATCCATTGAATGAATATTCGATGTATGGCGCGGTGCCATTGCGCGAGATCAAGCATCAGTTGTTGACGTTGAAGGCGGCTGGCAAGCTGGACAAGGTGCGTATGCTGCTGCTGACCAACTGCACGTTTGACGGCATCGTCTATAATGTCGAACGGGTGATGGAAGAGTGTCTGGCTATCAAGCCTGATCTGGTTTTCCTGTGGGATGAGGCATGGTTTGCTTTCGCCCGGTTTGGTCCGACATACCGGCAAAGAACCGGGATGAATGCCGCCAATAATCTGCGCGTGCGATTTCGCAGTGAAAAACATGCCGCTGCCTATGCCGCGCAGCAGGAAGATTTGGCAAATGCCGATGATGAGACCTTGCTGAATACACGATTAATCCCGCCCCCCAATGCGCGAGTCCGTGTTTATGCCACGCAATCCACGCACAAGACACTGACAGCGCTACGGCAAGGGTCGATGATTCATGTGAATGATCAGGACTTTAAAGGTGAAGTCGAGGAAGCGTTCCATGAGGCGTATATGACGCACACATCAACGTCGCCCAACTATCAGATCATCGCATCGCTGGATGTCGGGCGACGACAGGTGGAACTGGAAGGGTTTGAATTTGTGCAGCGCCAGGTCGAGGCCGCGATGTCGATGCGCAAAGCCATCCACACCCATCCATTGTTGCAAAAGTATTTTAAGGTTCTGACCGCCGGAGACATGATCCCGGAAATACACCGCGAAAGCGGCGTTGAGAGTTACTATCATCAGGATCAAGGCTGGACCGATATCTGGGATTGCTGGGAAAAGGACGAGTTTGTTCTGGACGCCACCCGGGTGACTTTGTCGGTTGGCGGAACTGGGTGGGATGGGGATACCTTCAAGACCCAAATCCTGATGGATAAATACGGAATTCAGATCAACAAAACTTCGCGCAATACAGTGCTGTTCATGACCAATATCGGTACAACACGGTCATCAGTTGCCTATCTGATCGAGGTTCTGGTCGAAATTGCCAAGGATCTGGATGACCTGCTGGATGATGCGTCGATGATGGAACGGCGTGGATTTGAAAAGCGGGTGGCCAACCTGATGGAAGATCTGCCGCCATTGCCAGATTTCAGCCGGTTTCACGACGCGTTCAGGGCCAAGGGTGACACGCAGGAAGGTGACATTCGCGCGGCCTTCTTTTTGGCCTATGACGAAAAGAACTGCGACTATCTGGAACTGGACGGATCAGTGAAAGAGGCGATGGATAGCGGGCGGGAAATCGTTTCAGCCTCTTTCATCATTCCATATCCGCCGGGCTTCCCTATCTTGGTGCCGGGGCAGGTGGTCAGCAAGGAAATTCTGGCCTTTATGCGGGCGCTGGATGTCAATGAAATCCACGGATACCGGCCCGATCTGGGCCTGCGGGTATTCACCAACGAAGCATTGCAGAAACACCATAAGAACAAGAGAAAACACTGAGGGAGAACCATAATGCCTAAGGCTGTACTGAGAAATATTTCCGAGATCCGGCGGTTTTTTCATCGCAACGAAGATCCGGTTTATTTTATCTCGGCGACCAATTTCAACCTGTTGGGTTTGGACGAGTGGTGTAAGAATTTCAAATACATATGCTATATTGATTGCTTTGACGGCAAGCATCCGAATGTGTTCTGCCCGTCGGAGCAACCCCATGCGGAGTTCCAGTCGATCGAGGATATCAACAACTATCTGTTGCAGCACAAAGAGGTGGTTGACCTGGTCAAGCGCCGGGGCGGCAAGCCCAAGTTTGTGTTCCTAATGTTTGATGAGGAAACCGAGCGTCTGTCCAAGGAACTGGGGGCAGAAGTGTGGTTCCCGAAAGCCAAGCTGCGCACCAAAATGGATGACAAGATCAACACAGTGCGGATCGGGGATAAGGCCGGTGTTCCATCGGTGCCGAACACCCTTTCCAAGGTCAATGACTACAAACATCTGCAAAAGATTTGCGACAAGGCTGGCCTGGGCCATGATCTGGTGTTGCAGTCGGCCTTTGGCGATAGTGGTCACACGACGTTTTTTATCAAGTCAGAGGCAGACTTCCGTCGCCATGAGCACGAGATCGTCGGAGAGGGCGAGATCAAGATCATGAAGCGGATCGATTGCCGGGGTTCGGCGATCGAGGCGTGTGCAACCAAAGAGGGCACCATCGTTGGCCCGCTGATGACCGAATTGGTGGGATTCAAAGAACTGACACCGTATCGCGGTGGTTGGTGCGGAAACGAGATTTTCTCGACCGCGTTCCCGCCGAAAGTGCGGGAAAAAGCGCGTGAACTGACCTTTAAATTCGGGGAACAGCTGCGCAAGGAAGGTTATCGCGGATATTTTGAGCTCGATTTCCTGATCGACAAGAAAACCAACGATATCTGGCTGGGCGAGTTGAACCCGCGTATCACCGGGGCATCATCGATGACCAACCACGCGGCCTTTGCCCATGCGGATGCACCTTTGTTCCTGTTCCACCTGCTGGAATTTTCCAAAAAGAAATTCAGCCTGGATGTCGAGGAGTTAAACGCGCGCTGGGCGGACCCGTCGATGATCGACAGCTGGTCGCAGATGGTGATCAAACACACCGATGACAGCATTGATATCGTTACAGAAATGCCGGAAACCGGCATCTATAAGATGCTTGAGGATGGCAGTGTTGTCTTTGACCGGTTCGACTATCACCGCCGTGCGGTGGAGAGCGAGAACGAGGCGTTTTTCCTGCGTATTCTGAAGCCGGGTGATTATCGGTATGAGGGTGCGGATATCGGTATTCTGGTCACACGTGGCCGGTCGATGACGCCGGGGTTCAAGCTGAACGAACGCGGTAAACGCTGGATTCACGGGATTAAATCAGCGGTCAAGGCCCGGGATATTCCGACCGCTGCGGCGGGCCCTGAATTTTCGGACCCTGCGTTTAAAATCCTCTGATCACGTTGGCGCGCCGAAGGGGCATGATCCATGCAAAATCAATGGCGCGCCATTAGCGAAGCCTCGCCCGGTCCGAAATGGGCCGGGCTGTTTCAGGAATATTGGCCCGCCTATAAGCGCTGGTGGATGCGCGAAGGGATCGAGGCGCGCCCGTCCTATCTGGAAGGCGTAAAGGCGCTGAAGACCCACATGCCGGAAATCGTGCCCCTGTATGAGGAGTTGTGCGAGGTAGCGGGTGGATCCGATCTGGCAGCACGGTTTTTAAGTTTTCACTGCCCGCCGCCCTACCTTTCGGGCTGTTCGCAGGCAATCTGGCCGGGCAAAGAGCCGGTTCTGGTCCGAAACTATGATTACAGCCCGTCTGCCTTTGACAATCTGGTGTTGCGGACCCAATGGCAGGGCCGGGCCGTGATGGGGACCAGTGATGGGCTTTTTGGCCTTGTCGACGGGGTGAATGATGCCGGGCTTGCAGTATCGCTGACCTTTGGCGGGCGGCGTGTTGTTGGCAAGGGCTTTGGGGTGCCGCTGATCCTGCGCTATGTGCTGCAAACCTGCGAGACGGCGAAAGAGGCGGGCGAGGTTCTGGCCCGCATCCCCACGCATATGAGTTACAACGTGACGGTTCTGGACGCCGAACGCAATTACCTGACCGCCTTAATGGCCCCGGATCGCGAAACCCAGATCACCCATGCGGCGGTGGCCACCAACCATCAGGAACGGGTGGAATGGGAAAGCCACGCGCGCTTTACCGCGACAGTAGAGCGGGAGCGGTATCTGTTGCAGCGTCTGACGTTGCATGTGGAACCTGTGGAAAAATTCGTGCGCGCGTTTTTACGCCCGCCCTTATATTCCTCGGCCTATAGCGTGGGGTTTGGGACGCTTTATACCGCAGTCTATTGGCCGAAGAAGCAGAAACTGGATTTGCGCTGGCCCACGGGGGACTGGTCATTCAGCCTGAAGCGGTTCAAGGAAGGGTCCAAGCTGATTTATACGCCTGACGGGATGCCAGCAGGCGAATGATCCGGCGACATTGGGCCGCCGGATCGTTGTGTTGGATCAGGAAATACCGCCCATGCAGACGTATTTGATCTCCAGAAAATCATCCATGCCGTATTTGGATCCTTCACGGCCCAGACCGGATTGCTTGATGCCACCAAAGGGGGCGACTTCTGTCGAGATCAGGCCGGTGTTAACGCCAACCATCCCGGTTTCCATCGCCTCTGCCACACGCCAGACACGTGACAGGTCATTGGCATAGAAGTATCCAGCCAGCCCGAATTCGGTGTCATTGGCGAGCGCAATGACCTCTTCCTCTGTCTCGAACTTGATCAGCGGCGCGACAGGGCCAAAGGTTTCATCCTTGGAGACCATGGCGTTAACCGGAACATCGGCCAGCAGGGTGGGTTCAAAGAACGTGCCGCCGATCCGCTTGCCTCCTGCCAGAATGCGTGCGCCTTTGGCGGTTGCATCGGCCAGGTGTTCCTCGACCTTGGCCACAGCGGCCTCGTTGATCAGCGGGCCGGTTGTGACGCCCTCTTTCATCCCGTCACCGGGGACCAGTTTGGCAATGGCTGTGGCCAGCTTTTCGGCAAACGCCTCATACACGCCCGCCTGCACATAGATGCGGTTGGCACAGACGCAGGTCTGGCCGTTATTGCGGAATTTGGCGATCATCGCGCCATCGACCGCCGCATCCAGATCAGCGTCATCAAAGACGATGAAGGGCGCGTTGCCGCCCAGTTCCAGCGACATTTTCTTGATCGTACCAGCGGCCTGACGCATCAGGATCTGACCAACGCGGGTGGAGCCGGTGAAGGTGATCTTGGCGATCTTGGGATTTGTGCAAAGCTCTTCGCCCACGCCGGCGCTGTTGCTGCCAGGAATAACATTGAAGACGCCTGCCGGAATGCCAGCGCGTTCCGCCAGAACGGCCATTGCGGTGGCCGACAGCGGGGTCAACGTGGCCGGGCGAGCGACAAAAGAACAGCCAGCAGCCAGTGCCGGGCCGACCTTGCGGGTGATCATCGCGTTCGGGAAGTTCCACGGTGTGATGGAACCGACAACACCCACCGGCTGTTTCAAAACGACGATGCGTTTGTCGGGTTGGTGGCCGGGGATGATATCGCCATAGACGCGCTTGGCCTCTTCGGCGAACCATTCGATGAAGCTGGCACCATAGGCAATCTCGCCCTTGGCTTCGGCCAGTGGCTTGCCCATTTCCGCGCACAGGATGGTGCCCAGATCATCGGCATTTTCCAGCATCAGGTCGTGCCAGCGGCGCAGAATGGTCGCGCGTTCCTTGCCGGTTTTAGCCGCCCATGCCTTTTGCGCGATGTAAGCCTGATCAATCACGGCTTTGGTTTCATCGACGGAGATGTCTGTGACATTGGCGATCACCTCACCCGTTGACGGATTTGTCACGGGGAAGGTGGTGCCATTTTCGACAAACGCGCCGTTGATATAGGCGCGGGGTTCCAAGAGGGAGGGATCTTTCAGGTTCAACATTATGCGGCTTCCTTTGCGGCCATGACCGAGGCTTCCAAAATATCCAGAGCCTCAGTAAAGATTTCGTCCTGAATAGTGATTGGCGCGAGGAAACGCACGACATTTCCGTGCACACCGCAGGTCAGAAGGATCAAATTGCGCTTTTGCGCCTCTGCCCGGACGCGATTGGTGAAATCCGCATTGGGGGCGGCACCGTCGGTGGTGTTGAATTCAACAGCAACCATGAAGCCGGGGCCGCGGATATCGACGATTTCCGGCACGCGGTCGCGCAGTGATTCCAGACGCTGACGCAGGCGAGAGCCCAGCTCATTGGCGCGGTTGCAGAGGTCTTCCTCTTCGATCACGTCCAGCACGGCATGGGCGGCAGCGATGCCCAGCGGGTTGCCTGCATAGGTGCCACCCAGACCACCGGGATTGGCAGCATCCATCAGGTCGGCGCGGCCAGTGACGGCAGCCAGCGGCAGACCACCGGCCAGACCTTTGGCCATCGTGGTCAGGTCGGCGGCGACATTATAGTGTTCCATCGCCAGCAGTTTGCCGGTGCGGGCAAAGCCTGTCTGAACCTCATCGGCGATCATGACGATGCCATGTTCGTCACAGATTTCGCGCACTGCGCGCATCAGATCGGCCGGGGCCTGATAAAAGCCGCCTTCGCCCTGCACGGGTTCCAGAATGATCGCGGCAACGCGACCGGGATCGAGGTCTGCCTTGAAGAGCTGAGTGATTGCAGCTTTGGCGTCATCAACCGAGGTGCCGTGCAAATCAATGGGGAAGGGCACGTGATAGACATCGGGCATCATGGTGCCGAAACCTGCCTTGTAGGGCTGAACCTTGCCCGTCAGGGCCATGCCCATGAAGGTGCGGCCATGGAACCCACCGCCAAAGGCGATGACGGCCTGACGGCCAGTGGCCGCACGGGAAACCTTGATCGCGTTTTCCACGGCTTCGGCGCCGGTGGTCACAAACAAGGTGCGCTTTTCAAAATCACCCGGAACAGCAGCGTTCAGGCGCTCGCCCAAGGCGATGTAATTCTCGTAAGGCATGACCTGATGGCAGGTATGGGTGAAACGGCCTAGCTGCTTTTCCACGGCGGCCATCACCTTGGGGTGGCGGTGTCCAGTATTTACAACGGCAATACCGGCAGCAAAATCGATATAGCGGTTGCCCTCTACATCCCAGACCTCGGCGTTTTCGGCCCGGTCCACATAGATCTGGGTCATCATGCCAACACCGCGAGCGATGGCTGTATTTCTACGTTCTGCAATCTCTGCGTTCAACATCTCGCATCCTTTCGCAAGAAAAAGGGCTTCCTCCGTGCCCAAACAATTCGACTCGCGGATCATAGGCTGATCAGGATTGAGCGAAAGTCTGTTTCTTCCCTCTGCCAAGTGACTGTGATTAAAGGGTGGAGAGCTTATGTGTTGAGGATATTGAACATGGTCAATGAGAAAGACGACGATCTGGGTCTCGGAAATCGTTTGCGAGTGCTCAGAGAACGTGCCGGATTGTCGCAACGTGCGCTCGCGAAAAGGGCTGAGGTGACGAATTCCACGATCTCTTTGATTGAATCGGGCAAGGTTAACCCATCGGTCAGCGCCCTGAAGCGTGTGTTGGATGGAATTCCGATCGGGATATCGGAATTTTTCGCCTTTGAGCCGGAACCAGAGCGGACAGTATTCTTTGCCGCCGAGGAACTGACAGAGATCGGAAAAGGGGCGATTTCGCTACGACAGGTGGGGCGCAACCTGTATGGGCATTCGTTGCAAATTCTGTACGAAACATATGAGATGAACGCCGATACAGGACGCAAAGCTTATGAACACGAGGGCGAAGAAGGCGGGATTGTTGTATCCGGCCGGATCGAGGTGACCGTGGGGGAAGAGCGCAAGATATTGGGCCCCGGGGATGCGTATCTGTTCAACAGTCGGGTTCCGCATCGGTTCCGTGCGGTCGGGCCAGACAAATGCGTGGTGATCAGTGCCCTGACGCCACCCACGTTTTGATCCTTGTGGGGAGCGGCGATCTGGTTAATCTGCGCGCAAAGGTAGAGAGGTAGGCAATGGCACAGTTCAAAACCGTGGGCATTCTGGGCGGCATGGGGCCAGAGGCGACCGTGTTGTTGCAGCAGCGCCTGATCGCGGCGGTGCCAGCCACCGATGATGCGGATCATGTTCCGCTCTTGGTGGATATGAACCCTCAGGTTCCGTCACGGCTGAGCTGGATTTTGAACGGGCAGGGGAAAGACCCGGGTGCGGCAATGGCCGCGATGGCCAGACGGTTAGAGGCCGCAGGGGCCGACGCGTTAGCAATGCCCTGCAACACGGCCCATCATTTCGCCCCTCAGATTCAAGGCGCTGTTTCGATCCCATTTTTGCACATGGTGAATGAAACCTGCGCACGGGTGGCAGGGATCGTCGGGCCGGGTGGTTCTGTTGGCATTCTGGCCTCTCCGGCGACGGAACAGATTGACCTGTTTGCAAACGCGTTTGCCCCATTGAACGTGACGCCTGTTGTGCCAGAGGATCGCGCGGCAATGCTGGCGGCCATCCGGCGGATCAAATCGGTTGGCCCGACCGATGCAGATCGGGATTTGCTGCGCGCTGCGGCAGAAGAATGCCGCGACGCCGGGGCCGGGTGTTTGTTGGTGGGATGTTCGGAATTTTCGTTGATTGCGGATGCTGCACAAATCGGTCTGCTAATACTGGATTCGCTGGATGTGCAGGTGGAACAGATCGTGGCATTCGCCAAAAGCTAGGGCACCGGACTATTGGTTTACATACGTAAAAAGGCGCCCGGTTGAGCGCCTTTTCGTGAGCGAACGGTTCTGATTTCAGACCGCTCAATCAGTTGGTGGCTTGTTGACGATCATTGAATTCCTTCAGACTGGACGCAACGATGTCATACCATTCGCCGGTTTGGCGCATTTCGTTCAGACCGCGGTTGATCAGGGTCATGTAAACGCGACCACGTGGATTGGTTTTGTGAGTCACAAAGCGCAGGGTTGTCAGCTTGGACAGATAGGGGTTGGAGATAACGTCTTGTTCAACGCCCATATCCTGGATGATCCCGGCGGCAGTTTCCACCTCGACCACGGCCATATCGGCAGCACCTGTCAGTAGCGCCTCAACACAATCAGCCAGGCTGTTGGGCTGCACCATTTCGATCTGTGGCGGTCTCAGGCCCTCTTCTTCCAGTTCAAAGGTTGACCATCCTTCAGGGCGGCAGACTTTTGCACCTGCGTAATCCTCGAATTTGGTGGCTGAGGCGTATTTGCTGTCACTGGAGGTATACATGCCCATGACGCTTTCATAGACAGGTGCGGAAAAGTCCCAATCGGTGCAACGCTTTTTCATGCCCTCAGACAAGAGGTCGGCCTTGGCACAATCAGGGATCAGCCACGCGATTGAAATGTCCATGGCGCCCATCGGGAGCAATGTATCTGTGTGAGAGCTCCAATCATTGACGAAGCTGACATTGTACTCGCGGTTGTTGCCACCACGGTGCAGGGAAGTTGTGGCCAGTCGGACAAGGAAACCACCGCCGGTCATGTCTTCGCCCACGAAAGGTTCCCAACCGTTGCCAGAGACGAACCGGATCGGCGGTTCATAAACGTTTGAGACAGAGGCAGTTGCCTGGAATTTTTCTTCCTGCTCTGTGGTCACAGCGGAGAGTTCTGCATCTGCGCTCAGCCGACCGTCGGCACAAGGCAGTTGTAAAACGGTGCCTTCTGTCAGGTTGTTCGGGCTGCCACCAATGGCTTCGCGGTTGGCGTTAAAGATCATCTGATAGTCAAAGCTGCCATAGGCGGACAGGGCGATGGAGCCCAGGCTGTCGCCGGCTTTGACGGTGTAGGGGGAACATGCCTCTTGTGCGGCAGCGCCCATAGGCGACAATGCAACCGCAGTGAGGGCAGCGAAAAGGTACTTTGACTTACTCGTTACAGAAAACTTGTGCATAGACTTGTGAGACACTCCGAACATTTGTTTCTCCTCTGATATTTTGTGACTGGGCCAATCGGCCTGTGTGTGTGGTTTTCTGTTTCTTAAAAATAGCGGGAAACACCGCCTGTGGTTTGCCCCCGAATTGTGTCAGTTCATAAAAATCTCCATCTGGTGCTGCAGACCATCGGCTACGATTGAATTCCATTCTCCGGTGCTGAGCATTTCGTGCAGCCCCCGGTTCAACAGCTCAATGGCGTGCAGGCCTTCTGGATTGGATTTATGTGCGGCGACCTGAAGAGGCACGATCGACATCAGGTGTTGGTTAACCACGACTTCGTCTTTCAGCCCCAGTGCGGCCAGTGACGCATCACCGGATCGCGTGTCCAGAGAGACGATATCGACTTGGCCAAGGATAAGTGCATCAAAACATTTTTCGGCGGTTTCCAATTGAACAAGTTCGGTCACCGGTGGCATCAGATCCATGGATTGCAGGTGGCTTGTGGGATATCCTTCTGGGCGGCAGATGCTGGCGCCACGCAATTCGATCATGTTGCCGGTTGCGTCATAGCCGCTGCCTTTGATCGCGAAAAACCCATCGACGATTTCATATAGCGGTTGCGAATAAACGTAGTTTTCGCAGCTGTACCGTTCCATCGCTGTCAGCTTGTCGCCTGCACTGCAATCGGGTTTTGACCATGGGAAGCTGGCATCAAATGCCAATGACGGCAGCAGGGCCTCCAGATGTGCGGCCCAATCATTGACAAAGACCACATCGGCCTTTTGATCCTGATCGGCGCGCAGAATTGAGGTTTCGACAAGGCGGGTGATCAGGCCGCGACCGGGGAGGCTTTCGTCGGTATAGGGCAGATAGCCATTTGCGGTGATCAGTGTGATACGGGCATTGTTGTTTCCGACCTCAGTAGCAACCTGAGCTGCCGTTTCGGGCAGCGTGCCGTCCTCGCAAGGTAGTTGCAGAACCTGACCAATGTCGATGATATTTGGGTTTCGCCCGATCTCTGTGATGTTTGCCTCGTAGATCGAAGCGAAAAATTCGTCAGTCCCATATGCCCGACGAGATATCTTGCGCAATGTATCGCCAGCTTTGACGCGGTAGACCTCGCATGCTGATTGGGCATTTGCTGTGTCTGCGGAGAAGCTGACCGCCGCGGCGCCAAGAACGGCCGCAGTTAAGACCACTTTCATAGTTCTCATCCTCAATATCCTGTTTTCAAGGCGAAAATTGCCTGTTGCTGGGTATGAAAAACGCGTTACTCGTCAGAAAACTTTGATGACCGCCAATGAGACATTGTCTTGGTCCGGATCGTCCAGATCACGGATGGCGCGCATCAATGCATTGGCAATGGTTTCGCTGTCGGCGGATTGGTGTTCAGCCAGAATGCTGCCGATCTGATCGTTGCTCAGAAACTGCAACCCGTCGCTGGACACGACAATGATGTCGCCGGGGGAAAGGGAAACCGGGGGTTTGCCGCAGTCGATTTTGGGAATGTCCGATCCCATCAGAACCGACGTCAGGCAGTTGCGGTCGGGATGATGGCGTGCGGTTTCCGGATCCAGCATGCCTGTTTTGACCATCAGATCAATCTGTGGACCTAGCGAATGATCCTCGTTGACCTGATGCAGTTCACCTTTTTGAAAGAGATACAGCGGCGAATCCCCGACGGAAATCCAGTGCATCTGATTGCCCGACAAGATCGGTGCCACGAGGGTCGTGCCCATTCCCGCGACTTCGCTGTTGCGCGAAACGTAAGAGGCAATCGAATTGTTGGCGGAAATCGTCGCAGCGCGCAGCACTTCGGGAATGTCATCCTGCGGCAGGTCATTCACCTCCAGATGTTCCTTGAGCGTATCTGACACTTTCATCACGGCGATGCGGCTGGCGATATCACCTGCCTTGTGCCCGCCCATCCCGTCGGCAAGCACCACAAATCCGGTGCCTTCCTCTTCGGGGAAGTCAATCGCGACGGCGTCTTCCTGATAGTCTCGCCGCCCTTTATCAATCGCGGCTGCAACATCGTACATCATGGTGTCAAATGCTCGCTCAATCTTGTTTCCAGCTAAATTCTGGTCCGCAGAATGCGATGAAACGCAGCGTCGTTTCGCCAACACGGATCATATCGCCATCTTCAAGGGTTTCAGTGGCCAGAACTGGTTTGCCATTCAGGCGCACGATGTTCGATTTGCCACCGTAGCCCAGGTAGAAGGCACGGGTTTCTTCGTCAAAGGCGATCGCGGCGTGATTGCTGCGCGAAATGCTATTGTCGCCGAAGTCCAGTTGTATGGCTTGGTCATCTCCACGGCCGATTTGGGATACGCCGTCATGAATGGCCAGGCTGGTGCCGCGGCCTTCGCCCTCGGTAACCACAAGCCATCCCACGGGGAACATGGCGTTTGTTGTGGCTTTTTCATTTGCAGGGCTGTCAAACAGATCCTCTGCATGCCCATCAGACCGATCAAAACCAAGAAATGTGGTCTTCACCCGGCTGCTGCGACGGGCAGGGGTCGGGGTTGCTGCCGGCGCTTCGAATGCCTCTGGTGCGGATTCTGAAACAGCGGCTGTCATTTCGGGTTCTGGTGCCGGCGGGGGGGTAATCAATGGTGCACGGTCCAATGGGTCCGGTTTTGCAAAGGGCTCATCCGCCATCATGCTGCCCATCTCTGTGGATGGCTGGGAGGGTTCAGCGAACGCGCTCATATCCGGTTTGTATTCGGATGCCTCATTGAGGGTTTCCAGATCAGACATGGTTTCGGGATTTGTGTCCTCTGCCATGGGAGGTGTTTCCTCACCCTGGGGTGTCCGGCGGACGCGTTCAGGCAGGATCGGGGAGTGCAGGGTCAGCGGGGCTGGCTTGCTACTATCCGTTGTCGTGTCCGATGCATCGTTTTGGCTGGCAAGCCGGGCAAAAGGTTCCTGATCAGATTTTGGCTGATCCTGAGATGGTTCCACATCGCTTTTGTTCTCAGCGACAAGACCGATGCGGGTGTCGCGGCCGGTAAGTCGGGCCAGGGGGCTCATCCGTCTAATCAATGGTTCATCTCCTGTAATTGTGTGGATTATCCACGAGTTTAGTATCTGTTTCAGTGCCTTGAGTGGCAATTTTAAAGTGTTTTCAGGTCCAGCTCCGCCACGGCCATGCCGCCATTTCTTTCGACTCTGAAACTGGCTGTTGGTGTATTGGATTCGACCAAAGCGCCGAGTGCCTGATCCAGCGCTTCGGGTGAATCCAGCCGGATGCCAGATTCTCTTTCAGCCAAAAGGATGTCCCCGGCCCGCAGCATGGTTTTGCTGCCCTCTGGGACAGAGATGACATGCGTTTCCCAACCTTCCGCGCCAGCCTGAACATCAAGAATGACGCCATTGGCCAAACCGATCTGACGGACAACAGGAACAGCCAAGAGGCCACGTTCAAACCGCGCTGCGGCGTCTGCCTTGAAGCGCACGGCCACACGGGTAAAGCCATCGGGATCAACAGACAGGTCATTCAGGATCCGCACAGCAAATGACTGACGGTTGTCCAGCGGATCACCATTGATGGAATAGATCAGCGTGCCTTCCTTGATCCAGGTGCCAGAAACATTCAGGTTCGCGTCCGCCTTGATATTGGTGATCATGGCAACGTCGGCGCCGCTGAAACGGCGATTGGACACCGTGAAGGGCAGATGGATATCCCAATGGGCAAACGCGACCTGATTTGAGGTCAGCTCAATGGTTGGAGCGGGTTCATCTGGTGTTGTCAGCAGAGAGGACAGTTCGTCCACTGGGGCGGTGGTCACCTCTGCACTCAGCTCTGGCTGGGTGGTCAGATTTGTTTCGGCGATGGCACGTGCAGCGGTCACGCCAGATATATCCTCGCCAGTATCAAGGGATGTCGTGTCTATGGCCTGCGCAGTTTCTTCTACGATCGTTTCTGCAATTGCCGTGGTGTCCTCGGCAATTGGCTCTGATACGGGGTCAAAAGAAACCGAAACCATGCTGTCGCCTACACTTTCGGAAGGGTCTGCGGATGCGACGTCGGTGATGCCCGCAGTCGCCAGATCGGTAGTGGGGGCGATGCTTGTTTCTGGGGTGGCCTCAGGTTCGGCCGCCAGCACTGTGTCCGCGCCATCAGTGTCCAGTGCACCTGAATCGGTCGGGGCAGGGACGTCGACGGCAGGCGCGACTTCAACCGTGTCATCGCCAGACATAAATCCCATGCCAACCACACCGATAACGGCAATGATGGCAATGACCGATCCGGCAAGCATCAGGCCGGTTTTCCCGCGTGGTTTGGATGCACCCTGAATTTCGTCGACGAAGATTTGATGAATTCGCTCGTCAATGGTTTCTTCATCTTCGTCGAAATCGTCTGCGGCCTCTTGCTCTTCTGCACGTCTTGCAACTTCGGCGGCTTCGGCGGCCTTGCGGGCGATTTCCTCTTCCTCGGCTTTCTTCAGCGCTTCAAGCTTCTGCTGATCCAGCTGGGCTTGAATGGCGGCCTCTTCCTTCAGGATGTTTGAAATCGCGATTTCGGGGTTTCCGTCCACTTTTCCGGTTGCAAATGCGGCACCATCCAACATGGCCAGCCATTCATCCGCGGTTTGCAGACGTTCTTTGGGAAGGGTTTTCAGGGCCTTGTCGATCGCTTCTAGGAAACGGGGCGGGTAGCCTTTGACCCGGCCTGTTAGGGCGTCATAAGGATCAGCGCGATTTTCTGCCAAAGCTGCCAGTCGGGCTTGACCATTCACGGGGGCCACACCTTTGATCACGTGATAAAGCGATGCGGCCAGGGCGTAGAGATCGCTCCACGGGCCTTGTTCGCTGCCTGCAATGTAGAATTCCTGCGGAGAATACCCATCCTTGACCACACGCAGTGCCGACAGGGCACGGTTGGTGTTGGAGGCATGTTCGCGCGCTGCGCCAAAATCGATTAGGATTGGTTCGCGGTCGCGTGTCAGCAGGATGTTATCGGGCGAGATATCACGATGCAAAACCCCATGTTCATGCACGAAGCCAATCGCATCCAGCATCTTTCGTGTGATGCTAACGATTTCTTGTGGTTCCAGCTGAATTGTCGGGTCCTCGACAACATCCAACAGATCTTTGCCGTCGATAAAGTCGATTGCCATGTAGGCTGTATCGTTGTCCTCGAACACCTGATGCACGCCAACGATGTTTGGATGCACCAGCTTGGACAGGCTGCGCGCCTCTTGCACAAACAGGCGAATGATGGATTTCAGCTCGCTTTGATGGGCGCGCGACCGGGCGCTGACAATGGTGTTGGTCCGGCGGCAAAACGCGCCAGGAAAACATTCCTTGATGACGACTTTGCGGTCCAGGCTGTCTTTGGCCAGATAGGTGATGCCAAAGCCACCATTGTTGATAAACCGCGAAATCGTGTATTGCCCATGCAACAACACGGTTCCCGGTTGGAGCTCGTCTATTCCACTCACCCCGAACGTATCTTCATCTTTGTCGGTGCCTGCGAGCTCGCCTTGCGCCATTTCGACATTCCCAAATTAGCCGTTGGTCTACCGGAGCAACTCCGTTGACCTAGTTCCGTCCTGAAGTTCCCGAATTGGAAACAACCATGACGACATTGCTCGTTTGAGAACCCGGCAAAATTGGGGCACTAAAGAGGTTTAATGTGGAAAATCGCACTAATTGCGCAGATTTGGCCAAATTGTTTCTGGGAAATTTGAAAAAGCCATTCGAATAGCCATAAAAGTTGAGGGAAATGGTCCTAAAACATCGATCAAATGATTGGTTGATACTGCGTTTTAGGTCAGTCCAATCGGGGCTTTTTTGAAAGGTTCCACGTGGGTTCGAATTGGCACCGTGAAACCAGAAACACTTATCCTTCCCTGTGGCCAGTTTAGACAGGACCAATGTGCTCGGATCGCGATGTCCGATTTGGAAACATTCCACAATTGAAAGCCAGTGGAGAGAAAACAATTTGTTAACTTTAAAGGGAAAATCCAGTTTTCTCTGCGCAACAATAATGTGAATGCTTCATCAAAACACCTTGGTAACACGTTTTTGCCATAAAGCCCGGATACCGCTGGAATGTGGGAGATTGGGCGACAGCGCCAGACGGGTGCGTTTTCTGGATCTCTCTTGTAGTTATACGAGGCAGGGTCTGAGGAAATGTTTGCGGCCAGTTTCAGTGTGTTAGATCGAAATCTCGGGGGGCATCCGTCGGGGCGAAATCGCGTTAATGCATTGAATCCAAATAAATTAATTCAGAGCGTTAGCATGAACTCAACCGCTGCCTTGGTTGAATTGGAACATATCGACCAATCGACGGGCCAGGCCCTTGGGGTGCAAGGCGATCACGTGTTTACCTCTGCGCTTTCAACATGTTCTGCGATTCGCGGTTGGTGGACTGATCCAGCCGCCCTTCCCAAAGTATTTAACGGTAACCAGGTGATCTGATGCAGAAAGTTTCAAACTCTTATTTGCTGAGCGTAGGCAATGACGCCATACAAGCACAGTGCGAAGCGTTCCAGGATCTCGCGTCGCGTTTGGAGCAATTGGTGTCCGCTGCGGATTCCAGAACGGCTGCGCGTGCTTCGGCGTTGCGATCCCGTCTGGACAGCTTTGCAGCCAAGGTGATCATGGTCGGACAGGTCAAGGCCGGAAAAACCGCGCTGACCAAT
Source organism: Roseovarius sp. YIN77 (assembly GCF_057219155.1). Lineage (NCBI taxonomy): Bacteria > Pseudomonadati > Pseudomonadota > Alphaproteobacteria > Rhodobacterales > Roseobacteraceae > Roseovarius > Roseovarius sp. YIN77. Next base: position 730,997 of record NZ_JBXVVI010000001.1, on the reverse strand, counting down.
GTAATGGCCGGGCAACCAGGACTGCTGCCATCCGATGTGAACCCTTGGACCTCTGTCGTGACCAATATCATGATGCGGGGCGAAGCGAGCAAGGCGACCGATGATCCGGTGAAATCCCGTTTCACGTTTTTCAATCGCAACGAATGGGATAATCTGATGGTTGGCGGTGGACGGCTGGGCGAATTGGCCGAGCGTGCCGGTGCATCCGAAGAGGCGCTGGAGGTTCAGCGCCAGATTGAATTGATGCGGAAGAAGACCGAAAGACGATTGGGCCGCCACTTTGAACTGTTGTTGGGCCAGAACCATGATTACGGATATGTCGATACCGAACTGATGGAGCGGTATGTCAGCCTTGGTGATGATGATGACATGGACGATATCAGTTCCAAAACCGGTCGGTTTGCCGATATCACAAAATCGGCCGATCTATTTTTGGACGTTCCGGAATACAAGATGCCGCTGCATCTGTGCGATACGCCGGGCGTGAACGATACATTCATGATGCGCGAACAGATCACCATGCGCAGCCTGCGCGGTGCAGAGCTGTGCGTTGTTGTCCTGTCAGCGCATCAGGCGTTGTCGACGGTTGATCTGGCACTGATGCGGATCATCGCGACGATGGAAAAACGTCAGATTATCCTGTTTATCAACCGTGTCGATGAACTGCGTGACCCGGCCGCCCAAATCCCGGAAATTCGGGAGGGCATTGTTAAGACGCTGAAGGCGAACAAGGTTGAAACCGAAATTCCGATTATCTTTGGCAGTGCGAAATGGGCAGAGGCAGCGTTGCTGGATGACCCGGATTCGCTGCACGGTGATTCAGCCAAGACATTGCAATGCTACCTGCCGACACTGATTGAGGTGGAAGGTGAGGATGAGGCGCAGCAAATCTGGCGTGCCTCTGGTCTGGCCGAACTGCTGACCGCGATCTCTGAACGTGTTCGAGATGGTAGTGCCCAGCATTTCCTGGATAAAATCAGCCGTGGAACGCGAAATCTGGCCAATGAGGCGCGCGCGGTGATAGCCGCAGATCAAAAACGGGGCTCTGACGCGCAGGTGATCGAAGTCGATGCGGCTGATCTGGTGGCATCGATTGGAAAAGTAACCCAGCATTTTGAGGCCGAGATGGAAACCTTATGCGATGCGCTGCACAAGGATTTGCTGGCCCGGCTGGAAAAGGCGCAGGACGGGTTCGTTCGCCGCGCCACGGATTCCCTGATTAACCACTTTGAACGGCACGGGGAACAGGGGCAGTGGCAATACGATCCGGCGGGTCTGCGTGTGCTGCAACGATCCGCCTATCTAGGCTTTTCCCGGTCTGTTGGCCAAAAGGTCGAGGCGCTGTTGCAGGACGCGGCATTTAATGTCGAGGCAGTTTACCGTCAGGCGCTGGGTGATGAGTTGAAAGATTTCCGTCTGGAAGCCCCCCATGCGCCACAGGTGCCACCCCCGGTGGGGCTGGGCAAGACCATCGCGCTGGACCTGCAGGGAAATTGGTGGCGTCGTTGGTGGCAACGCCGGCGCGGGTTCCAATCCTCTGCGACAGAATATGCGCAGCTGATCCGGGCCGAAACACAATCCATTCTGAACGAATTGGATAACAGCCAGGTGCAGCCGGTGTTGGACGAATGTCGATCTGTTTACAAGAACTTTGCCGCGGAACATGTTGGAACTATTAGTAGATTATCCGGCATCGAAGACACTGAAGTGCGGACAGAGCTGGTCACAGCTTCGCAAGGGGCGCAATCGGTCGAAGTGTTTGATGAAATATTGAAAGGTCTGGAAGAACAGGCCGCCTGAGGAGCAGAAGCATGTTGCAGAACAACGTTCAGAATTGCGCCCGCGTTATGAAGGGCACCAAACCTTGCATTGCACTTATGGGGGAGTTTAGCGCCGGTAAAACCACGCTGATCAATTTCCTGCTGGGCGACGAGGTTCTGCCGACACAGGTGACAGCCACACATGTTCCCCCGGTCTGGATCAGTCAGGGAACGGGCGAGACTTTTTACATCGATTCCGAGAACCATCAGCATCCGTTGGATCTGTCTGATATCCAGTCGCTGGATGTTGCCAATGTCCGCTATATCAAAATCTTTTCTGATGCTGCGATCCTGGACAATCTTGATCTGATCGACACGCCCGGCATCTCTGACCCCAATATTCCTGAATTTCACAAGGAAACGGCGATTGAAAATGCCGATGCGATGATCTGGTGTACCCATGCAACGCAAGCTTGGCGTGAAAGTGAGCGCAGTGCTTGGGTATCGCTTCCCGAAGAGCTGCGCGCAGGTAGTATTTTGTTGGCGACGCGGTCTGACAAGCTTGATGAACGGTCGCGCGAACGGGTGCGTCGCCGTTTGGTGCGCGAAGCGGGTGACCTGTTTGAAAGCATCATCATGTTTTCGGCCACCGACGCGCTGTTGGCAGTGCAGGACGAGGATCTGGAAGAATTGCTGGAAAGCAGCGGTGGGCAATTGTTGCGGGAAACATTGCAGAACCTGACGCAGGACATTGCAGATGTGCCCGGTGCGGCCACGGTTTCGGCCATCCGGCCCGTTCGCGTTCAACGCCAGGCCGAGTCGGACACACAGCGCCTGGCAGAGGTGGAGGCCGAAACAGAGCCATCGTCAGTGCAGGAGCTTTACCCGGCGGCGGATGATGCGGAAGCGAATGATTTCACAAACAATTCTTCAACACCGCCTCTGGTGTTAGGCGCGGATGCGGATACGTATTTTGTTTCTGACGATGCACCGGAAACGGTGGAGGATGATGAGTTTGTTGACCAACCGGTTGCGGAGGCTGATTGGTCTGAAGGTGACTATGACGCTGACGTCTATGAGGAACAGGCTGGCTCCTATTCCTTGCCAGATGAAGATGTAGCTGATGAGGCCGCGCAAGAGGGCAATGATGACCTCGAACGGCTGCAGTCAGTACATGAGATGCTGCGCTCGGCAGAACCGGCGCAGGATGAGGTTGGATCAACTGTAGAATTTACAGGTGAGATGCCGGACGCGCCGCAAACCGCGCGCGCCTTGTGGCAGCAAACTTTGGCAGCAAATAACGTGGAAACGGTTGCCGATGTTCTGGCCGCGATAGAGGAATTTGTCGACGCCTTGGACCAACATCAGATGTTTGCCGGGGGACGGTGATCTTTTCGAACAACAGTCTGGCATAGTTTGCAATTTCGGACTGGTACTGACCGGGCGAGTTGGGCAAACTATGGTCAATAAAAGCTGATCAGGTTATAGGCTGATTGGTATCAATAATGTTCGGCGGGTGTAGCGGCAGATGTTTCTGAATAGCGCATTGGATCAGGGGTTGGATCTGGTTCCGACCTGCATGTCCTTGTGTCTGGTCGATACACGGGCCGGGCTGGTTCTGGGTAAGTCCAGTGCCAAACCAGTTCCGCAAGAACGATTTGACGAAATGGCAGATTGTGCCGCGATGCTGTTTTCGCAGGACCTGGGCCTGATTGGTTTGTCCGGGAAAGAAGATCTTGACCAGTTTTCGGTATATTCCCCACAGGGGTTGCAGGTTTACGCCCGCGCACCGAATGAGCCGGATCAGGTGTTGTGCTATCAATGCGGTGTTGGGGGAGATGCAATTGCAATCACCAATGCTGTGCGGTTTCACCGCAACAATGTCGCGGAATTATTGCTGGAAAGTTAGACGGTTATGGAGGTGCGAGACAGTATCTTGGCGATTTTGGATCAGGCAGTTGATCTGTCTAATGCGCGTCATGACGGGTGGCGGCAATTGGGGGCCACGACGCAAGACGCGAAGTTGCAAGGTCTGCTGTCTGAGATTGGCGGGGCCATATTGCCACGCGCGATCCATGCGGAAATCGGGTCTCGGCACTGCACGCTGATTGCAAATAGTGGCCGCCTGATAAAATCCGATCTGGGCGGAAGCCAGATACATCAACAAGACGGTCGCGAGGTCAGATTGGCACGCGCTGCCAAGTTGCTGGCAGAGTTTGCTGGCACAGACGGCGCATTGCGTGTCTGGGCCCAACCGTTGTCAGAGGCACCGGATACGGATGAAATCGGTCTGAGCCAGGGGGAGTTGCAAGATTATCTTGGTAACTCTGGCCTGTTGGGCGATGCCCAATCAGGGGCACCAGATGTTCAGGATGATGAGGGCAGTTTCGAGGATGTCTTGGGGACGGTGTCACAAACGCGGGCTCTGATTGCGCCGGGTGAAAATGGTGTCGCAGTCATTGCGGGCAATCCGGATGATCTGGCCCCGAACGAAAACCTGCGCAAGATTGCCACTCAGCTGATCAACCTGCCGCCCGCGCATCCGTTGGGCCAGGGAAAGTGGATTGTCGGCTATTGTTCTGACAACCCCGATCACATCGTTGGCGTTTTGGTCGAGGAGGCCAATGCAACATTTCATGCAGGCGCCACATCCGATCTGCCCCGGCTGGTGCAAAAATGGACAAAGTCGAATACGGGATCAGGGCAATGATGAAAGCCTACAGAGCTTTGTACCCTGTAGGGGGATATCGTGGCTGCTGAAACCGCTGATAAATATGTATCGCAGCTGCAGGGGTTTTTGGCGGCCACTGACGATCTGCCTCTGCCGTTGGACGCCAATGTCGAGAAGGCGGTGGATTACGCGGAATCTCTGATTGATGAGCTGACGGCACCGGTGCGCGTCGCGGTTGCCGGTGGCCGACGAACAGGCAAATCCACGTTAGTCAATCTACTAGCCGGTGTTGATATCGTGCCATCGGGACCAGATGCGCATTTGTTGCCGCCGGTTATCTTGCGATATTCCAAAACCGAACGGACTTTGGCCGGATGGTGGGATCGGGCGGAGAAAGTCTTTGACGGGCTGGATGTAACATCAGCATTGGCGGAAAGCCCGGATGTTGTGTCGTTTGAAATTGATTGCGATGCGTTGACCGATTTGTGGCTGATCGATGTATCTGGTGTTGATCATCGGTCGCGCGGCAAAGAAGCGCGATTTGCCTTGTCACGGCTTGCCGATGTATTGTTGTGGTGCAGCGATGTGACCACATCTGATTTTCAGGTGGAGCAGCAAAATTGGCAATTGTTGCCGCCACATCTGCGCAAGCACAGCTTGTTGGTACTGTCCCATCTTGATCAGGCGGATGCGTCGCAGTCAGAGACGGTGCAGGCCATGGTTTCGGGGCAAAGCCAGACCATGTTTCGTCAAGTTGTTCCCGTTGTGATTTCCCAGGCATGGCAGGCGTTGATCGATGGGGATGGGCAAGCTGAACAGCAGTGGGAGCAGAGTGGCGCCCCAGAGCTGGTGGCGGCGTTGATGACAGCGGTAGAAGCCTATCAGGCTGATCGGTTGCAGCGCGTCAGACGCGCCATGCAGCGCTATGTGGTGCCGGTGATGTCACAGATTGCCCAAGCCGTACCTTCGGAAAAACTCGCCCAACCAGCAACAGCCCCGCAAGAACCCGCGCCATTGGCCGAGGTGCCAAAGAATGATTCTATGGCGTCGCATGACCCGATGGCTGAACTGTTGGAGCGCTGGCAGGGGCAGCTTCGATCCATGAAGGCGAGAGTTGCGGCAGATGAGGTCAAGGAAAGTTCAGCGATTGTTGAAGAGGCCCATAACCTCGTGAACATATTCCTTGAAGACCTCGTTAACTCTGACGCGATGTCTGAGGAAACCGACTGGTTGATTCCGGAGTTTGAGAAAGCCGACGATTTGCTTGTTCTGCTACAGTTCGAGGAGGCGGAACTGGTGGCCGCTGATGCGATGCGCGTCTTGTGGCAGCTTAGCGATTGTTTGAGCTGGGCCGGGCAGAGAAACGCCAACTATGGTGAAGTTGCCTGATCATTTTGTGAGGCTTGCATTCCGGGCGCACAGTATTCCTGATCTATCTGACCAATTCAGATGATCAGATGCGTGCCTCGATTTGGTTGGCGTGGATCAGGCAAAGCGTTCTTTGCAGAACTTTTTCGATGCGGGGTGAAATGATCCCGGTCATTTCAAAATCATTCAGATCATCCATGACGCCAGAGACCATCGTGTCAGGCAGGTTTTGCACCAACTCATGCAAAGCCTTGATCGCGGGGACATTATCTGTGGCCACTTCCTCTTCAAAAGCGGAGCACATGGCGTTTTGAAATCCCAATGTGTCGAGCATCGCTAACCCTTTACACTTTTTACCTTCGGTCAACATACAAGTTACCATTTCATTCATTGCGACCGCTTGGATATCCATCCTCGATGTCACAATTCGCACCAATTACTTACATCCTTAATTTACCTTCTGGTAACCCTGTTGAACAGTTGTCTTTCGGTACAGGTTTTGAGGTGCGTAAATTTTCGAAATGCAACCAAAACCATGAATAATATAATTAAATCAAATATTTACTGTGAAAATCGAAATGCCACGATGTTGACATATAATGGCCTGAAAGATGCCTTAATCTGAGTCGTCCGGAATATCTTGGTGTATCACTGCGAGGCATTCCCGGTCTGCGCCCCTGTCAGAAATCCGACATTGACGCCAGTCGCCTTTTCATCCGGCGACAGAGGTCGAAATCATCCAGTTCCGAACCTGTTCGGCTTGAGGGATCAGGGGGTTGTCGCGGGACCAGACCAGATAAAATCCGCTGCCTGTTGTCCAGCTCCATTCCGTTTTGGCTGCGAGCAGACCCTTTGCGATCAATCCGCTGGTGACGTGTTTCCAGCCAAATGCGATACCTTCGCCCGCCATGGCGGCCTGCAGAACCAGTGCGTAGTCGTTGAGGCGAAGGCCTGCCTTGGGTTCGCGTTCCCGTACACCGTGATGGGCAAACCATTGCGACCAGGTTGGCCGCTCGCGGACAGGTTCTTCCAGATGGATCAGGCGTTCATGCAAAAGATTGGCGACGGTTTTCAGATTGACGGCGGCGCGCATCACCTGCGGGCTGGCAATAGGGTAGATGACTTCGGGCGCGATCAGGGCTGAATGGACGCCGGGCCAGTTTCCATCACCTCTTCTTATGGCAAGGCTGATTCCCTCTGCATCAATGTCAGGTTCGCGGTCGCTGGTTTGCAGGCGCAAGTCAATGTCTGGGTGACGGGTGTGCAGATCCTCCAACCGGGGCACCATCCAGTAATAAGCAAACGCTGTGCTGACCGATAACGTGACATGATCGTTCTGACCGCGTTGATAGATGCCTCTGGCAGAACTTAGAATGTGATCTAAGCCTATGGAAACATCTGCAAAAAGCCGTTCCCCTGCCTTGGTTAACTCGACCTTCCGGTGGGATCGGTGAAAGAGCATGACACCCAGTGAGGCCTCCATCTGTTTGATGGCGGCGCTGACTGCAGGTTGCTGGACGTTTAATTCCTGGGCGGCGCGGGTGAAAGACCCCAGCCGGGCCGCAGCCTCAAACACGATCAGATGACGGGGGGAGGTCAGGAGTTTCCACAGTTCTTGCATAACTGAAACTTATCCAAACCATCAGAATAATCAAGCGTCACAAAGTATTTCTGAGCCGTTAACCTGTGCCCATCTTATTCAGGAGACGCAATATGGCCCGACGCGCACGCGCCGCCAGAGCTAGGCAGGATCAGGCATGGCAGCCCCCGGCATCACCCTATATCCGCAGGACATTGCCGTATTTTGATGTGCTGGACGAAGAAAAAATCGCAAAGTTGGAAGCGCAGGTGGACTGGCTGATCGAAAACATTGGCATCGCCTTTCGGGATGATCCGATTGCGCTGGATATCTGGCGTTCGGCTGGCGTCGTTCCACAGGGGGAACATGGTGATCTGATCAAGGCCGATGCGAAATGGATAAGGGAATTATGCGCCAAGGCACCTAGGGAATTTACCCAAGTTGCCCGAAATCCAGAGCGTTCGGTCAGGATTGGCGGGAACAATCAGGTTTTTGCCGCGGTCTACGGGGCGCCTTTTGTACGTGATCTGGAAGGTGGGCGTCGTTATGGCGATATGGACAGTTTTCAAAAGCTCATCAAACTCGCCTACATACACCCCAACCTACATCACACCGGGTTGGTAATTTGCGAACCATGCGACGTGCCAGTCAGCAAGCGTCATCTGGACATGGTTCTTGCGCACATGACCCTGTCGGACAAACCGCATCTGGGGGCAATTACGGAAATGTGCCGGGCCCAAGACAGTGTGGACATGGCCGAAATCCTGCATGGAAAGGATGTGATGGATCAGCACTGCGTCATTATGGGCAATCTGAACACCAATTCGCCCCTGTTGGTCGACAAAGTGGTGACAGAAGCAATCCGTACATATTGCAGCCGAGGGCAGGGGGTGATTGTTTCGCCCTTCATCCTGGCCGGGGCGATGGGCCCGGTCAGCACTGCGGCCAGCGTGGTGCAAGCAGTGGCGGAGGCGATGGTCTGCTGCGCATTTGCACAACTGGTGCGACCGGGTGCTCCGTTTGTCATGGGGAACTTCCTGTCCTCTATGAGCCTGAAATCTGGAGCGCCTACTTTCGGTATGCCGGAACCGACGCTCAGCAACTATGTCATCGGGCAACTGGCCCGGCGTCTGGGGCTGCCCCTGCGGTGTGGTGGGTCGCTGACCGCATCAAAGATCGAAGATGCACAAGCGGCGTTTGAAAGTGCGGAATCCATGCAATCTACAATGATTGGGGGCAGCAATTTCACCCTGCAATCTGCGGGTTGGCTGGAAGGCGGCCTATGTGTCGGGTTTGAAAAGCTGATCATGGATGCTGATCGGTTGGGTGGGTATCAGAAACTGGCGCAAGGTTTGGACATTAGTGACGAGGCAATGGCCCGCGATGCATATCTGGAGGTCGAACCCGGCGGCCATTTCCTGGGCTCTGCCCACACGATGCGCAATTACCAAGACGCGTTTTATGAACCGGCGTTGAGCGACAGTGAAAATGTCGAAAGCTGGGAAGAGGCGGGCGAAAAAGACATGCGTCGCCGTGCCTATGAGAAATGGAATGAGATGCTGGCGCAGTATCAACCACCGCCCATCGACATCGCCAAGAAAGAAGAGCTGGAGGCCTATGTCGCCCGCCGCAAAGAAGAGATTCCGGACGCTTGGTACTAAGCGCCGCCCGAATTTTTAAGGAGATACCCCATGTCTGACGACAATCTCGTACAATCGACACTGAACATTCAAACCGACGACAGTGGGCGCGGCAAACCACTGCCCGCGCACGCCAAGGCCGTGATCATCGGCGGTGGTGTGGTTGGCTGTTCGATCCTGTTTCACCTGTCCAAGTTTGGCTGGAAGGATGTGATCTTGCTGGAACGCAATGATCTGACGTCCGGGTCCAGCTGGCATGCGGCAGGGCAGATTCACACGATCAGTTCGGACCCGAATATTTCGCGCCTGCAGAGCTATACGATTGGTCTTTACAAGGAAATTGAGGAGCTATCCGGCCAGTCTGTTGGACTGCATATGACCGGCGGCTTCTATCTGGCCTCCAACAAAACCTGGTATGACTACCTGAAGCGTGAACGGTCGAAGGCTCGGTACATGGGGTTGGAGCAGGAATGGATTGATCTGAAGGAAATCGCAGAGCGTCACCCGCTGATCGACCCCAAACATTACTATGCCGCGCTGTGGGATGATCAGGATGGTGATCTGGACCCGTCGGGCACCACCTATGCCTTTGCCAAGGCCGCGAAAACCTTTGGCGGGCAGTATTTCACCCATACACCGGTGACGCAGACCCGGATGCGCCCGGATGGGCAGTGGGAGGTGACGACAGAGCGCGGCACCGTGATTGCTGAACATGTGGTCAACTGTGGTGGTCTGTGGGCGCGTGAAGTCGGTAAAATGGCGGGTCTGAACATCCCCGTGCAGCCGATGGAGCACCACTATCTGATCACTGACCGGATTGAAGAGATCGCCAATGCGGGTCGTCGTTTGCCCTGCGGGATCGATTACGAGGCCAATATCTATTTCCGGCAGGAACGTGATGGGATGCTGCTGGGTACGTATGAACCCGTCGGCACACCGTGGAAGGTCGAGGGCACGCCGTGGGAGTTTGGCCACGAATTGCTGCCGCCGAAACTGGAAAACATCGCGGATCGGTTGGAGCTGGCCTTTGACCGGGTGCCGGCGTTGGCCGAGGCTGGGATCAAGGATGCAATCAACGGACCCTTTACTTTCGGCCCCGATGGCAACCCGATGATCGGCCCGGTTCCGGGGATGCGCAACTATTGGTGCGCCGTGGGCGTGATGGCCGGGTTCTGTCAGGGCGGGGGCGTTGGCCTGACGCTGGCGGAATGGATGATTGACGGCGAACCATCAATTGACGTCTGGGCCATGGATGTGGCGCGGTTTGGTGATTGGGCAACGCCTGACTGGGGTACTGTGAAATCGACGGAAAACTATGAACGCCGTTTTGTCATGACCTTCCCCAATGAAACCCTGCCCAAGGGTCGTTTGCAAAAGACCACGGCGCTGTATGACCGCCTGATCGCTAAGGGTGCGATTATGAATCAGGGTTTTGGTCTGGAAAACGCCCAATGGTTTGCCGATGGGACAGAGGATGCCCATGAAGAACCGACTTTTGAGCGCAATCGTTCCTTTGACTACGTCAAACGCGAGGTCAAAGCGGTGCAAGAAGCCGTGGGCGGGATCGAGATCGCCAACTTTGCCAAACACGAATTCAAGGGCGCGGGTGCGTGGGCCTATCTGGACCGGGTGTTGGCAGGCTATGTGCCGAAACCGGGCCGTCTGACACTGACGCCGATGTTGACGGAAAAGGGTCGCCTGTACGGCGATCTGACGGTGGCCTGTCTGGCCGACGATCATTTCATGCTGTTTGGTTCTGGTGCCATGCAAGAGGCACACCGCCGCTGGTTCGAACGCGACCTGCCGTCTGACGTGAGCTACGCCAATGTCAGTGATGACTGGCACGGGATTGCGCTGTCGGGGCCAAAATCGCGCGAATTGCTGCAACGGATCGTGCGCGAAGATATCAGCGCCGAGGCCTTCAAATTCCGCGATCTGCGCCAGACCTTTGTCGGCGGGGTGCCGGTGATCCTGAACAGGATCAGCTTCTCTGGCGAACTGGGCTATGAGATTTACTGCCGTCCGCAATACCTGTTGCGACTGGCTGAAGCGATCGAGGAGGCCGGTGCCGATCTGGGCTACCGCTGGTACGGCGCGCGTGCGTTGATGTCGATGCGTCTGGAGAAAGGCTGGGGCGCCTGGACCTTGGAATTCCGCCCCGATTTCAATGCGGTGGAGTCAGGCATGGATGCTTTCATCAACTGGAAGAAGGACTTCATCGGCAAAGAGGCCACGATCGCATTCCGTGACGCGGGCGTGGCACGCAAGTTGGTGACTCTGACTATCGACGTAGACGGTATTGACGTTTCAAACGACGAGGCGATCCTGAAGGACGGCGCCGCCATCGGCTATGTGTCCTCTGGCGGCTACGCGCATCGGGCCGGCAAATCCATGGCCATGGGATACGTCGCGACAGAACATGCAGTTGCCGGGACAGAGGTGCAGGTGGAAATCCTGGGCGAGATGTACAAGGCAGAGGTTCTGGGTGGTCCGATCTATGACGCCAATGGCGCGAATATGCGGGCTTAGGATCTAAACATTGACGACCCGCGCAGAGATTTGCGCGGGTTGATTTTAGCGTGCTGGCTTAATCAGGTTCCACCGGAAACACTGATGGGGAGGTGACAGGAGAGGCCGCAAAATGGGTTTTGTGCAGACGGTGGCCTCTGGTGTCGATCATCAGGCGATAAAGCACGAACAGGCCAAGTGAGAAAAGCACCAGACCGATGAAGACAAACAAACCACCTGCGCGTTCGCCACTCATGAAAAAGGACGCGGCGATTGGGCCAACGGTTGCGCCGACAGAAAAGGCCAAGAGCAGTCCGCCGCTTGTTTCCACCATGCGCGAGTTTGGGACGATGTCATTGGCGTGCGAAATACACAGCGCATAAATCGGAATCATCAGCGCACCATGCATGGCTGCGACGGCAAAAGTCGGTGACCCCGCGGGAACCAGGCCAAAACCGATGGTGACCCCGGTGACAACAGTTCCGAACGATATGGTTGCGATGACGATGCGTCGATCAATCTTGTCAGAAATCCAACCAAGCGGCCATTGAGAGAGGGTCCCGCCAAACACGAACGCGGCCATCAACATGGCAACTTCGGACGTTGATAACCCTCTGCCTTGTGCAAATACAGGGCCAAGCGACCAAAATGCGCCTTCGGCCACCCCGGCAAGAAGGCAACCAATCACACCTGCGGGTGAAACCTTGTACAGATGTCGTAAGTCCAGCTTGGCCGATGGGATCGGTGTGGGCGATATGGTCGGGGTCAGGCTGATTGGCACGATTGACAGGCTGATCAAAATGGCGACCAGAATGAACAATGTGGCCTCTGTGGTGTCTTAGGTGTTGACCATCAGCTGCCCGGTCATCGTGACGATATTAGTTACGATGATATAGGCAGACAGGACTCGGCCGCGATTTATGTTGTTTGAACAATCATTTAGCCAGCTTTCGATCACGATGAAGAGCACAGCCAAGCAAACACCGCTGAGCAGGCGCATGACGCCCCAAAACATCACATCCACATTGATGGGGAAAGAAAGCAGCGAGACCGTCAATACTGCACTTAGCCCGGCAAAGGCGCGAATATGACCCACCCGCATGATCAATTTCGGCCCGATGAAACAGCCGATGGCGAAGCCGCCAAAATAGGCGGTTCCCAACATGCCGATCAATGCGGTGGAGTAACCCTCTTGCCCTGCACGGATCGGAAAGAGCGTTTGAAACAGTCCATTGCCCGCAAAAAGCAGGGCCGCGCAAATCAGAATCGTAATGATCGAGACAAATGATGTTGCCGATGATGCCTTGGACATTGTTTCGCACCCATTGAATACAGATAGTAGGTCGGCATTTGCCGATCTGTCGTCGAAATGTCCACCCATTTTCAGGGAAATCGTAATGCCTTGGGCAAGAGATGTTGTGATTAGTTACGGCGTTCGTCGGCACCCATTTTGCGTTCGAGCCAGCGCACGGCGCTGCTGATCATCAGGACCAACACGAGATATTCAAAGATCAGAAGCGTGTAGATTTCCAGCGGGCGGTATTCGGTGACCACCAGTTCATTGGCCCGCCGTGTCAGTTCCTGCATGCCGATAACAGAGGCAAAGGCGGACATTTTCACGATGTAGATGAATTGGTTTGCCAGGGGCGGCAGGATGCGTCGGATCGCCTGAGGCAAAATCACATAGCGCATCGTTTGCATCGGGCGGAGTCCCACGGTTTGCGCGGCCTCGGACTGGCCGCGCGGAATGGATTGAATGCCGGCGCGGTAGATTTCCGCAGTAAATGCGCTGTCCGAGATGGCCAATGTGATAACCGCCCCCCAAAACGGGTCGATGCTGATGTTCAGGCCCATGGACCGCATGACAACCGGCAGGCCGTAAAAGACCCAAAACAATAGGGGCAGCAATGGGATCGCGCGGATAAATTCCACATAAATGCGGGAGGGCAGGCGCACAAGACGATTGGGAGACATGCCGGGGATGGCGACGACCAGCCCAACTGCCATGGAGAGGATGGCCGCGATCACCGAAAGCGAGATCGTCGCCCAAAAACCGCCCAGTAAAAACTTGATGTTTGATTGCCCCGCTGGCGTACTTGGGTCAATGACATACCACCCCCAAGCGCCGGGAACATCTACGCAGCCTGCAAGCCAGAAGAGTGATACGATAGATAGAATGCGGATTGTGCGGATCGTCATCTAATGTCTCAAAATCTGGTCAAGGAAGCGGCGGCAGCGATTGGATTTTGGGGCGTCAAAAAACTGATCTGTGGGTCCGGTTTCGACAATCTCTCCCTGATCCATGAAAACCATCGTGTCGGCGGCGCGTCTGGCGAAACCCATTTCATGTGTGACAACAACCATGGTCATTCCGTCCTCTGCCAACTCGGTGATGACATCCAAGACCTCGGCAATCATTTCCGGATCCAACGCTGATGTCGGTTCGTCAAAAAGCATGATTTTGGGATCCATGCAAAGGGACCGAGCGATGGCGACCCGCTGCTGCTGACCGCCCGACAATTGGGCGGGATATTTGCGGGCCTGTTCTGAGATTTTGACCCGTTCCAAGTAATGCATGGCACGATTTTCGGCCTCTGACCGGGATAGTCCACGCGATTTGATTGGCCCCAATGTCAGGTTGTCCAGAACCGTAAGGTGCGGAAACAGGTTAAACTGTTGAAACACCATGCCGACCTCTGAGCGGATCGCCTCGACAGAGGATTTGCTATCAGTCAGCTCCATGCCGTCGACGCGGATCGTGCCCTCTTGATGACGTTCCAACCGATTGATGCATCGCACAAGCGTTGACTTTCCAGACCCAGACGGGCCGCAAATGACCACCTTTTCGCGAAACCGGGTGGATAGGTTGATATCCCGCAGAACCTGAAAGTCGCCGAACCATTTGTTAAGGCCGTTGATCTCAATTGCTAAGTTGTTGATTGTCATCGTGGTCCTTGTTGGGTGACCTGTCGAAAAAGTGAGTGTGGGCGGCTGAATCTACTGTGGTGGTTTGTTGCCCATATTACTAGAGTGCCGACAAACAAGCGTATGTGAGGAAATGATGAAAGCCTTAAAATCCATTGGTGCCGCTATTTTGATGACAGGGCTGTTGTCTTTACCCGTCTCTGCGCAATCCGCCCTGAATAATATCCTTTCTGGCGGCGTGTTGAAGGTGGGAACAACCGGCGACTGGAACCCGATGACGGTGCGTGATCCAGCGACCAACAATTACAAAGGCTATGATATCGACATCATGACCGAGTTGGCCAAAGACTTGGAGGTCGAACTGGAATTTGTGCCGACAGATTGGAAAACGCTGGTCAATGGTATTGTTGCGGGCAGCTATCACCTGACCGGCTCTGCCTCTGTCAGTCCGGCACGGATGAAGGCAGCAGGATTTTCCGAAAGCTACATAGCGGTGGAGTTTTTCCCTTTTACGACCAGTGACAAGGCAGACCGCTTTGTCGATTGGGATGATATCAATCAGGCGGATGTGACGGTTGCGACGACATTGGGGACGAGCTTTGAAAAACTGGTGCGCGAATGGTTCCCGGATGCAAATCTGATTGTGGTCGAGGCCCCGGCGCGCGGGTATCAGGAGGTGCTGGCAGGCCGTGCGGATGTGTTCGTCACATCAAATATCGAAGGGTCCACATTAACGGAAAAATTCCCAAATGTCGTGCAGGTCGAAGTATCAGATGGCCGGTCACCCACGCCAATTGCAATGTTGCTGCCGCAGAACGATCAGGTTTGGATCAACTACATCAACAACTGGATCAGGTTGAAGCAAGCCAAAGGGTTCTTTGCCCAGACTGCGGATAAATGGGGGCTGTGAGCTCTGGCTTTACGACGAGACACACTGACAAACAGCGATATCACTGAACTGACGGCCTTGCGCCGGGAACTGCACCAGTGGCCAGAACTGTCAGGCGGCGAACATCAGACCGCACGCAGGATTGCAGAGGCTTTGCAGCCTCTGAACCCGTCGCAGATTTTGACCCGATTGGGTGGAACAGGGGTTGCAGCGATTTTCAATGGGGAAGGCCCGGGCCCCACTGTCATGATCCGTTGTGAGCTTGACGGATTGCCGATAGAGGAGATTTCGGAGCTTCCGCACCGCTCTCAGATATCGGGGCAGGGGCATTTGTGCGGTCATGATGGGCACATGGCGATCGCTATGGGGGTTGCGCGACTGATCGCCCGCTATCCGGTGAAGTATGGCCGCGTGGTGGTCTTGTTTCAGCCAGCAGAGGAAACTGGCGCTGGGGCGCAAGCGGTGATCGATGATCCGGCCTTTGCCCTGATTTCGCCGGACTATGCATTTTCACTGCATAACCTTCCCGGACTGCCAATTGGTCAGATACAAATCCGATCCGGGGTGATGAATTGCGCCTCGCGGGGTATGAAAATCTCATTAGTAGGCAAGACGTCTCATGCGTCATCCCCGCAGGATGGGATATCGCCGATGAGTGCAGTGTCAACGCTGATGCCGTTGCTGGCGGATCTATGTCGGGGGGAGATTCCGGATAGTAATTTTACCCGCGTGACAGTGACCCATGCCAGGATGGGCGCGCCGACATTTGGCGTCGCCCCCGGGGAGGCGGAGTTGTGGTGCACCCTGCGTACCGTGTCAGATGATGCCATGAAGGGGCTGGTCGACTGGGCAGAAAAGCTAGTAGCGGAGACCGTGGCGGCCCGGGGGTTGGAATGTGAAATTAGCTATGCCGATGTTTTCCACGCCTGCACGAATGACGTAAGTGCCGCTGATATCCTGCGACAAGCGGTCGTAAATATCGGGCGGCAATCGTATGATCAGCCGCACCCTATGTATTGGTCCGAAGATTTTGGCCGCTTTGGTATGGCAGGGGCAAAATCTGCGATGTTTGTTTTGGGCAGCGGGACAGATCAGCCGCAATTGCACAACCCGGATTTCGATTTTCCCGATGATTTGATCCCCATCGGGGTGTCGGTGTTCGCGCAAGCCATCCGCACCATTTGCGGGACTGCGTAGCGGCGCACAGCGGCTGCGCGGCTGTGCCTATTTGTCCATGGGCAGCTTCAGGCTAGGTTATGGCGATAGCACAGGAGACTGCAGATGAGTTGGAACCCCGTTTTAGATCCACATGTTCCGCTTGGGGCAGAGATTGATTCGATTGATACTGTGATCGTGCCACGCGCCCGTGATCTGGGTGGATTTGAGGTGCGGCGCGCCTTGCCCAGCCCACGCAGGCAAATGGTCGGACCCTTCATCTTTTTCGATCAGTTTGGTCCGGCGGAGTTTCTGACCGGGCAGGGGATCGATGTGCGTCCACACCCACATATCGGCTTGTCGACGGTTACCTATCTGTTTCAGGGCAAAATGCACCATCGCGACAGCCTGGGAACCGATCAATGGATACAGGCAGGGGATGTGAACCTGATGACGGCGGGACATGGCATTACCCATTCTGAACGCACAGATGAGGGGATGCGGGACGCGCCCTTTACCATGTCGGGGATACAGTCATGGATCGCGCTGCCCGAGGCCCATGAAGACGGGCCCGCCAAGTTTGAAACCGCCGCGGCCGCTGATCTGCCACTTTTGCAGGCAGAGGGAAAAACAGTTCGGTTGATTCTGGGCAATGCTTACGGCGAGATTGCACCGACACCGACACCGTCCCAGATGTTCTATGCCGATGCTTTGCTGGAAGCGGGGGCCATATTGCCCTTACCCGATGAGCACGAAGATCGCGGAATATTCGTCTTAGACGGCTCGATTGAAATTGCCGGAGAGGTATTTGAGGCCGGACGCATGATGGTGTTTCGCCCCGGTGACGCCATTGACGTAACAGCCGGTGAAAAAGGGGCGCGCCTGATGTTATTGGGTGGTGAAACCATGAATGGCTCGCGCTATATCTGGTGGAATTTCGTTGCCTCCAGCCAAGAAAGAATAGATGCCGCCAAAGAAGCCTGGCGCGCCGGAGATTGGCGACACGGGCGGTTTCAGCTGCCTATGGGGGACGATCAGGAGTTCATGCCACTGCCGGATTGAGGATGGTTTTCACGGGGAATGAATGTTTTCTCATTTTTGCGTATTGGGGTGCTTGACGAGGGCAAGTCGCACGCATAGAAGGCATCTCACGCTCGGGGTCACCCAGGCGGATAGCGAGCGGTTGTAGCTCAGTTGGTTAGAGTACCGGCCTGTCACGCCGGGGGTCGCGGGTTCGAGCCCCGTCAACCGCGCCATCGCTATCCCGGATGACCCAAGGCGCCATGCGCGGTTGTAGCTCAGTTGGTTAGAGTACCGGCCTGTCACGCCGGGGGTCGCGGGTTCGAGCCCCGTCAACCGCGCCACTTCTTTCAGGCAAAAGACATCGAAACCCGCAAATCAGCGGTTGATCGAAGTGTTTGCGCAGTTTTAGGGCATTGGTGGTGTCGGCTTTTGCCGTATCCCGGTGACTGCATTCCCTAAAATCGCTGCCAGAAGGATCGCACCGCCGATAACGGTGTTTATTGAGGCGACCTCTCCCAGAAATAGCCAGACCCAGATCGGCCCCAGTACGACCTCTGCCATAGACAGCAAAGTCAATTCAACGGCAGGGACGGTTTTGGACCCGATAGTGAACAACAAAAGGCCCATGCCCACCTGTCCTACGCCCATGATCAGGGCAATGCTAGAGTCAGACGACGACAAGATCAGGGGCAGGCCGGTTGCCAGGCAAACACTCACGGTAATTGCGATCGCAAACAGGCCCGACAGAAACACCGCTGGCAGCATATCTGATGACTTTCCCCAACGCAGGGCAATGGTGAATACAGCAAAGCCCATGGCAGAGAGCAGGGCGGCCAGATTGCCTGAAAACGATCCAGTGCCGCCTTTGTCGCTGACCATGATCACAATTCCCACCGCGCCGATTAGAATGGCAACCCAAGTGACGATACGTACCCGTTCGCCCAGCACAAACCAGCCCATGATTGCGGCGGCAAACGGGGCGCTGGAGAACAACAGCATAGCGTTCGCGACAGAGGTGTTCTGGATCGAATAAATGGCGCCTGAATAAGCAACAACCAATCCCAAGGCACCAATCGCTGCAGGCAGGCCGCGATCCCAGGCAAGCTTAAATGGGTTCTGCCCGGTTCTGACCCGAATGACGATGTAGAGGAATGCGGTCAGGCTAATGGATCGGTAGAGCAGGATTTGCCACACTTCGGCCTGTTCAATCAGCCGGATGCCAAGCCCGACTGTGGACCATAAGACACCTGCCAGAAACACCAACAGCATGCCTGTTTTCTGTGCCACACCGGTGCCCCTTGGTTGTGAATGTATTGATTAGAGGCGACTGTGGAATGATTTTGATGCTGCGGCTGTTCCATCAGCGACACAAATCGGGTGGGAATGGCACGGCGCACGGTTTCTTCGAAGACCGACCCAATCGATCAAATGACGCGCACTGGGCCGGTCTGCAGTTTTCAATTTTTATCAGCCGCTTAGGGCATCTAACACTCGTGCCCAGCTACGGATGCCTTTGTGGAAGCTGGACAGATTGTATTTTTCATTGGGGGAATGAATTGCGTCGTCTTCGTTGGCGAAACCGATCAGCATGGCGTCCATGCCCAGGACCTCTTTGAAAAACCCTGCGATCGGGATCGATCCACCCATACCGGTAAAGACGGCCTCGCGGCCCCATTCATCGGACAACGCCTTGCGCGCGGCCTCAAATTCCGGTCGATTGATGTTCATGACAGCGGCGGGGGACCCTTCGAGGTCATTGTCCCAGGTGACGCGGGCGTCGGGGGAAAGCTGTGCATCGACATGGGCGCGGACCTTTGCGCGCAGGTCTTCTGGATCCATGTCGCCCACCAATCGGCAGGTGAGTTTGCAATGCGCCTCTGCCGGGATCACGGTTTTTGATCCGGCTCCCTGATAGCCGCCCCAAAGCCCGTTGATTTCCAGAGTAGGGCGTGCCCATTGCTGTTCGATCGTGGAATATCCTGCCTCTCCATGAGGTTGGCTATAGCCAACGCTTTCCAGATAGGCGTTTTCGTCAAACCCTGAATTCTTCCATTGGCGCAGCAATTCTTCGGGCACTTCGTGCACGCCGTCATAGAACCCCTCTACTGCGACCCGGCCCTGATCGTCATGAAATGACGCGATGATGCGGGACAGTTCCCTGAGTGGGTTCAAACCCGGGCCGCCATAATGGCCCGAATGCAGATCGATCCGGGGCCCATGGATGGTGAATTCATCCTTCAGCATGCCACGTAGTTGGGAAGCGATCGACGGCACACCCGGCGCCACCATGGATGTGTCACAGATCAGCGCCAGATCGGCGGTCAGTTCCTCGGCGTTTTCCTTCATGAAAGGGATCAAGGAGGGAGAACCGGATTCTTCCTCACCCTCAAAGAAAAAGGTTACCTTGATCGGTAATTCGCCATGCACCGCCTTCCAAGCGCGGCAGGCCTCGACGAATGTCATCAATTGCCCCTTGTCGTCAGAGCTGCCCCTACCGCGAATGACCTTGCCATGATCGGGGGTGTCCTGAATTTCGGGCTCGAATGGGGGCGTGTTCCAAAGATCAAGCGGATCAACAGGTTGCACGTCATAGTGGCCATAGAACAGGAAATGTGGGCCGTCTTGTGCGCCGCCATGGGCCACGACCATTGGATGCCCGGTGGTGGGCCGTTTTTCGGCGGAAAATCCTATGGATTTCAGGTCTTCAACCAAAGCGTCTGCCGTTTTGTCGCAGTCTGCCTTAAAGGCCGGATCGGTGGAGATAGACGGGATTTTCAGCAAATCCATCAGACGGGCCACGGCGTTATCTAGTTCGTTGTCGATGTGATTGAGGACGGGGTCGAGGGCCATTCGGGTCTCCTGAATATTCAATTTGGCGCAGTTTGCAGGCAACGTCAGGGACTGTCCAGATGCCTTCATCAGGGGTGCATTTGGTTGGTATATTTGACGCGACCAATTGTAACAGTCTGTTGAAGGTCTATCTGTAGCTTTTTGACATTGATTTGGGTTAAAGTGGCTGGACGGAATTGCTTTTATCCTTACAAGCAGTGACCAAATCCAGCTGAGTCGGGAGACAGCCAGTTGAACTACGACGCCAAAATCGATCAGGCAATCGAACGCCTGCATGAAGAGGGCCGGTATCGGACCTTCATTGACATCGAACGCAAGCGTGGTGCGTTTCCGCATGCGATCTGGACCCGTCCTGACGGGGCAGAGCAACCGGTGACGGTCTGGTGCGGCAACGATTATCTGGGCATGGGACAACAACCGGTTGTTTTGGAAGCCATGCACGATGCGCTGGATGCGACCGGTGCGGGGTCTGGCGGCACCCGGAATATTTCCGGCACCACCGTCTATCACAAAGAACTGGAAGCAGAGCTGTCTGATCTGCATGGCAAAGAATCAGCATTGCTGTTCACCTCTGCCTATATCGCCAATGATGCGACGCTTTCGACGTTGCCAAAGCTGTTTCCGGGCTTGGTGATCATCTCTGATGAGTTGAACCATGCGTCAATGATTAACGGCATCCGCAATGGGCGCTGTGAAAAGCACATCTTCCGGCACAATGATCTGGCGCATCTGCGCGAGATATTAGAAGAGTTGGATCCGGCTGCACCAAAGGTCGTGGCCTTTGAATCAATCTATTCGATGGACGGCGACTTTGCCCCGATCAAAGAGATCCTGGACCTGTGCGACGAGTTTGGCGCGCTAAGCTATATTGACGAGGTCCATGCCGTCGGCATGTACGGGCCACGCGGGGCTGGTGTAGCGGAACGTGACGGTCTGATGGATCGGATCGACATTATCAACGGCACCTTGGCCAAAGCCTATGGCGTGATGGGTGGCTATATTGCTGCCAGCGCGAAAATGGTTGATGCCATAAGGTCTTATGCGCCGGGCTTCATCTTTACCACATCTCTGCCACCAGCAGTTGCCGCGGGTGCGGCGGCATCGGTTCGTCATCTGAAAACCGATCAGGCCCTGCGGGAACATCAGCAAACGCAGGCCAAAATCCTGAAGATGCGTCTAAAGGGTTTGGGGCTGCCAATCATCGATCACGGCAGCCATATTGTGCCTGTCCATGTTGGCAATCCAGTAAAATGCAAAATGATTTCGGATCGCCTGTTGGAAGATCACGGAATTTACGCGCAGCCGATCAATTTCCCGACTGTGCCGCGCGGAACAGAGCGTCTGCGCTTTACCCCGTCGCCGGTTCACAGCCCTGATGACCTGAATAAACTGGTTAACGCCATGGACGAGCTTTGGTCACATTGTGCGCTAAATCGTGCCGAATTGGCTGGCTAATTCTACCAATGTGCAGAATCAATTGCACTGTGCTATCATTTTCCTAATAAGGTTCCGGCCTAATTGATTTTCGTGAACCGAAACAGTTAGGAACGAGACAGAAGGTAGAGCAGATGATCAGGCGCGCATCGCCTAAGGCAGCGGAAAAATCGCCAGAGCTTAAGGGCTTTGACGATTTCGAAGTGTGTCTTGGTGATATCATGCGCGGTGAGCGTGCGACTCTGGGGAAATCCCTGCTGGATGTGCAGCGTGATCTGAAGATCAAGGCAACTTATATCTCTGCCATTGAAAATAGTGATCCGTCTGCGTTTGAGACGGCTGGTTTTATCGCCGGTTATGTGCGGTCTTACGCGCGATATCTGGGCATGGATCCCGATAAAGTGTATGCGGAATTTTGTCGCGAAAGCGGATTTCAGACCCCGGACGGACTGAGCAATCGCAGCACTGCGGAGAATGGCTCGCGATCCCGCGCGGCGAATAAGCCGAAATACAGCGATCCTCTGGCAGACCCAAACCCAAAGTTTTTGCCCATGGCGGAACCCATGTTCAGTGGAATAGAACCCGCGGCGGTCGGTTCTGTTTTAGTGATGTTGGGCCTGATTGGTGGGATTGGATTTGGTGGCTGGACCGTGCTGCAGGAAATTCAACGCGTGGATGTCGCCGCAGTTGATGAGGCCCCGTTAGAGGCCATCACTTTGGATCCGCTGGCCGTAGCCACCAGAAGCATCATACAAACTGCCGAGGCGGATGCGGATAGAAGCGACGCCTTGAACCGTCTTTATCGACCTCAGGCCCTTGATATTCCGGTTTTGGAGCCGCGTGATGGCCCGATCGCCTCTGTCGATCCGCGGTCTGTGGGATTATTTGTTCCCGCCCCTGTCGTGGAACCCGTGCCAACCCGAAATTTTGTGGCGGCTGAAGAGCCGCAGGAAACTATCATTCAGGTGGTTGAGGATCTGGCGCCGACCGTGGCAATCGTGGCCGTGCGGCCATCCTGGGTCCGTGTCAGTGCTGTTGATGGGTCCATCCTGTTGGAAAAGGTCCTGAATGCGGGCGAACGTTTTGAACTCCCGGCCACTGAAACCCCGCCAGTGTTGCGGGCCGGGGAATCCGGCGCTGTTTATTTTGCCGTGAATGGCCAACATTATGGGCCGGCAGGTCCATTTGGTGTGGTGACCAAGAACATTGCGCTAAGTGCCGAAGCTTTGCGTGAAACCTATGCTTTGGCCGATCTTACGCAGGATCGCGATCTTGCGCGAATGGTGGCAGAGGCTGAAATTCAGGCGCCTGAGTTGGATTCAGAGTAATCCCTGCCCGGGTTTGTGCCTATACCGCCGAACAGGCGTTGTCCCCGAACTTTGCTTCTTTTAAACAGGCCGTAGCAGTTTTTGGCAGAGGTCTTCCATGTCGCTGAACCACGTCCGTCCCTGGCGCAATATTTATCGGCGCAAGTCGCGTCAGATCATGGTGGGTAATGTGCCCGTTGGTGGTGATGCGCCCATTGCCGTGCAGACCATGACCAATACCGACAGTTCTGATGTGAAGGCCACAACCGATCAGGTTCTGGCCTGTGCAGAGGCCGGGGCAGACATCGTACGTGTGTCTGTCCCAGATCAGGCGTCAACTGCTGCGCTGAGGGACGTTGTGAAAAACAGCCCGGTCCCGATCGTGGCTGACATCCATTTTCATTACAAACGTGCGATCGAGGCTGCAGAGGCAGGCGCTGCCTGCCTACGGATCAATCCCGGCAATATTGGGGATGAGGCGCGCATCAAAGAGGTGATCAAGGCGGCCAAGGATCACAATTGTTCCATCCGTATTGGTGTGAATGCGGGGAGCCTGGAAAAACACCTCTTGGAAAAATACGCTGAGCCATGCCCGGACGCGATGGTGGAAAGCGGGTTGGAACATATCAAGATCCTGCAGGACAACGACTTTCACAATTTCAAAATCAGTGTGAAGGCCAGCGATGTCTTTCTGTCTGCTGCGGCCTATCAGGCCTTGGCAGAGGCGACCGATGCCCCGATCCATCTGGGCATTACAGAGGCCGGCGGGCTGGTCAGTGGTTCGATCAAGTCGGCGATCGGGTTGGGGAACCTGTTGTGGATGGGGATTGGCGACACGATCCGCGTATCATTGTCTGCAGATCCGATCGAAGAGGTGAAAATCGGGTTTGAAATCCTGAAATCACTGGGTTTGCGGCATCGGGGGGTGAACATCATTTCGTGCCCGTCCTGTGCGCGGCAGGGTTTTGATGTGATTTCAACCGTGGCAGAGCTGGAACATCGACTGGCTCACATTCATACACCCCTAAGCCTGTCCATCATCGGATGCGTGGTGAACGGCCCGGGGGAAGCCCTGATGACCGATGTCGGATTTACTGGCGGCGGTAAGGATGCGGGCATGGTCTATCTGGCCGGAAAGCAAAGCCACAAGACATCCAATTCTGAGATGATTGATCACATCGTGGAACTGGTCGAAGCGCGCGCCGCAGAGATCGAAGCAGCAGAGCAAGCCGCCGAGTGACCATAACAGCGTGCCGCTACAGGCTGTGATTAAAGAGCGATCCGAACTGTGGCAGTTGATCATCGATCCCCGCAAGCCGCAGCATATGCCAAGCCAGGGCTTGGTTGCTTGAAATCACGGGTTTACCAATCCGTGCTTCCATTTCCGGGATAATGTTCAGGCACCGCAGATTGGTGCAGGAAATGACCACGGCGTCGCAGTCTGATATTGATGCGATGTGATCTGTCGCCTGTGAAATCGAGGCCGGGGAAATTCGGGCGACAATCCGATCATCGCCTTCCTCGAACGATCCGAAACCGGCGATCTCGTACCCTGCCTCTTCCAGCCTGTTGCGCATGCGCTGCGAGACTTCGGCGATGTAGGGTGTGATAAATCCCAGCCGCTTTGCCCCAATCGCTTTGCCCGATGCGATGATTGCAGCAAGTGGATTTGTGACCTTCACATCTGGAAACACGGATTGAATGCGTTGTGCCACCTTATCTGAACCGATCACGGAAGAGGCCGACGTGCACCCATATCCGATCACATCGAAATCAAGCGCCGATGGCAACAAACGGGCAGAAGCGGGCAAGTCGGATTCCATTTGTCCGAGCGTTTCCGAGTTTACCTCTGTCACCATGGGAATACGGTTGTGGTAAAGCGCCACGCCCTCCAGATTGAACATCTGTGCGAATTCGGGTTCTAGGGTTTCATCGGTTTCCAGAACAATGGCCCCGAATGTTGCGCGGGTGCCGATGCCAGAATCTGTATTGAAATCCAGTTTCATTTGTTTGGCCTTAGATAGCGGGTAACTCGGGTGCTGCACGTTTGGTCAGGAGTTCAGCGCCCTTGTCCCGGATTACAATGTTTTCCTCATGCACCATGATATGACCGTCACCGTAACTTAGGGAGGGTTCCAGCGTCAGCACCATGTTTTCTTCGATCACAGTTGTGTCAAAGGCCGCGTGTGATGGCCATTCTGTCAACTGCATGCCCAACCCATGCCCTAAGCGCCCGATATCTCCGCCCTGATCATCCAGCTCTGAAATAACAGTTCGCATTGCCTCATAAAGATCCCGGCAGGTGGCACCTGGGCGCGCGGCTTCAATTCCGGCCTCAGTCGCGCGCCACAATACATCATATGCACGGCGAGAGGCATCATCTGCCTGCCCGATGGCAAAATTTCGGTCAAAATCACAAAAATACCCATCCCATGTGGAACCGGTATCAAACATGGCGATATCGCCCCGTTTTAAAGGCCGGGTCGAAGGTGGGGAAATCACGTCAGAATACCCACCGGGGCCTGCGCCACCGACCAGATAGGGCGTGTCATCAGCGCCTTGTGCCAGCAGTTCGCGCCGAATTTCGCGAAACACCTCGTCAAAGGGCCGCCCCTCTGTCGCGATCTGAGGTATCTGGTCAAACATGCATGACCCAATGGCACAGATATGGGTGAGTTTTTCGATCTCTGCCGCTGATTTCACCATGCGCAATTGCCTGACCAATGGGGTGGCGTCGGCGATCCGAAGGCCGGGCAGGGCCGTCATCAGCCGTTCATAATCCCCCAAAGGCATTCGGAGAGAGGTTTCATGTCCCTTCATCACACCGATGGTTTGGCCGCTTTGGGCAAGGGGGGACAACAGGTCTGTCAACAGGCTGCTGCCGTCATTTTCGGGGGCGGGGGCGCTCCAGGTGCGGATGTCGTCGATCCAACTGCGTCGCATCAGCGCCGCCCCGATCTCGGGGATGATCGCAATGGGTTTACCTGTGTTTGGCACGAACAAGAACCATGGGCGGGTTGGACTTTGCCAAAACAATGTCTGGAAGCCGCTGAAATAACGGACTTCCGGTTCAGTCATCAGCAGAAGGCCCGCGATACCCTGATCGCCCATCAGGCGTTGCACGTTCCTTGTACGTGTTGCGAATTCTTCCTCTGGAAACCCACGCCCAGGTTCATCAGACACTGTCTGCTCCTTCCATAATCGCGGTAAAGATTGCTGGGTCGGTTACGCCCTCTGATCCAATCAAAAGGACACGAGAGGAACTATCCAGACCCAATTTGTCCGACATTTCGGAACTTTGGCGCGCAGCAATCAGCGCGGCCAGCCCGGCCACAGCGCTTTCGCCGGCTTCTACCACGGGGTCGCCGCTTTCTGGCTTGGCCAGTAACCTGACGGTTGGCGCAACGACGCCTTCCGGGATTGCGACAAAATCAGATGCCTCTTCTTGCAGAATTTCCCATGCAAGAATAGACGGTTGGCCGCATGACAGCCCGGCCATAATGGTTTCTTCGACGATGTTCACATTCGTAATCGTACGGTTTTGTGCGCTTGTGAACAGGCAGGCGGCGAGATTGGGTTCCACGACAACCACGCGTGGGGATACTGCGCCGTAGTACTGACGCAGGCCTGCAGCGACCGAGGACGCCAGTCCGCCAACACCACCTTGTAGAAAAACATGAGTCGGCGCGGCATCCAATGCTTCGCATATTTCGCGGGTCATGACACCATACCCCGCCATAACATCACGAGCGGGATCAATATATCCGACCCAAGACGTGTCAGAGACCACGAACCAGCCATTTTCTTCAGCTTCTTGTATGGTCATGCGAAGGGATTCGTCATAATCGCCTTCAATTCGGATTACATTAGCCCCAAACTCCCGCATGGCGTCGGCGCGGCCTTCGCTAACTTCGGAATGGATGTAGATACGGCATTTGGCACCAAATCGCTGACATCCCCAAGCAAGAGAACGCCCATGATTGCCGTCAGTTGCCGCAACAAGTGTTATATTCGAACATGCTTCGCGGTGATGGCCGTTGCGAATATCTTCAAGACTGACATCGGTTTGTAGCGATTTGCTGAGTTCGCGCTGCAAGAGCTTCAATGCGGAAAATGATCCACCCAGCGCCTTGAAGCTGCCCAAACCAAATCTCGGCCCTTCGTGTTTGTAGTCGATCCGACCGACACCAATTTGTTGGGCAAGACCGGAAAGAGCGACCAGCGGTGTCGGGGCGTATCCCTCCCAGGCCATGATCTCTGCACAGGCATCAGCGTAGTTCTGTGGTGTCAATACGCGCGACGCGGCATCACCCGTTGCGCCAATTCCTGATGCATGCTGCATTTCAGAGGTGTTGAATTTTTCAAACATTTCTTAGTCCCTTCTCACAGGCAGGCGGTCCCGGACCAGCTGTACCCAAAGTTCAGCTCCGATAGGAAGCAATTCGTCGTTAAAGTCGTAATCGGCCGCATGAAGTGGCTGGCCGTGTGTTCCGTCCTCGCCATTGCCCAGCAGTATGAAACAGCCCGGAACGGCGTTGGCAAAATGGGCGAAATCCTCGGAAAAACTAATGATCTGCCGTTCCTGAACAACTGCGCGCCCTGCTGCGTCGCCGGCGCGATATACGGCTTGCGTCGGGTCTGGGGCGTTGATGGTTTCGACAAATTCAGACCTAAAATCCCAATCAATTTCAACGGCATGTGCCTTGGCAATTCCCGATGCGATCTGCTGCATGTATTTGATGGCATCTTCGCGGTCATCGGGGCTACGGGCCCTCAGGTCGCCCTTGATGATTGCCTCACCGGGCAACACGTTACGCGCGCCGTCTGTTATGAATTCGGTAGCCGAGATAACCACACCGGCACCGGGGGCAAGTTTACGCGAGACGACGGTTTGTAGGGAAAGAACCAATTCTGATCCCACGGTGATTGCGTCAACCCCGGTCTGGGGCATGGAGGCATGTCCGCCTTGGCCGCGGATCGTGAACTCAAACAATGTTTCACTGCTGCAAATTACGCCGGTTCGGGTGGAAAGCTGTCCCAGTGGTGCGCCGGGCATGTTGTGAATCGCATAGACTTCATCCAGCGGAAATTTCTCCAGCAGGCCATCGTCTATCATTGCCTTTGCGCCCAGGCCCAACTCTTCATTCGGTTGGAATACAAAGACGACGGTCCCGTCGAAGTTTTTGTCTTGGGCGAGTACGGCAGCAGCCCCCAGCAACATCGTCATGTGGCCATCATGGCCACAGGCATGCATCACTCCAGGTGTTTTTGAGACATAGCTATGGACAGATTTTTCCTGAATTGGCAGTGCGTCCATATCGGCACGCAATCCGATAGCACGGTTTCCTGTGCCACTGCGCAAAACGCCCACAACGCCGACACCTTCGTGAACCTCAATGCCGAGTTCGCGTAGCGTTTGCGCCACTTTTGCTTTGGTCCGATCTTCCTGAAAGCCTAGTTCAGGATGCTGGTGAAAATCCTGACGCAGTTCAGGCAAGCGGGTCATGAAAGCGGTCATCGCCAATCTCGTAGTAGAATCTTGCTGAGTATAGGTGCGGATTTAGTTGGAAAATAATCGTTATCCGACATCACGGCGATTATTTTTCACGTTTATTTTTATGATCGGTATGACTTCGGTCGCAAAAGCGATCATATCAGTGTGAATCTGGATCATTGGCCAACAGGCGTTCGGCAATTTCTGCGGTATCATCAAGGTGGCGCGTGACGGCGGCTGCGGCCGCTTCGGGGTCGCCTGAACGAACCGCGTTGCAAATAGCGCGCATATGTTCGACCCCCGGGCGTTCGCGGTCGGTCGTCGATAAGGTCATCATGCGTAGCCTGCTGATGCGTCCGTTCAGGCGCTGGACAATCTCCCAGGCGATGTGATGACCGGCGCCTGCAAATATTTCGGCGTAGAAATCAGATGTCATGCGAAACAGCGCGCCAGATTTTTTGCGTGATGTTTCCCTTTCAAGGGCATTGAAAGCTGTTCGCAGCTTTGCCGCCAGATCAGGCGTAATTTGTGTGGCGCATGTGCGCGCCGCTGCCGTTTCGAGCACCCGCCTGATATCATAGATTTGTCGGGCGTCATCCCAGCTCATCCGGGCAACGATTGGCCCCCGGCCCGATAAAATTTGAACCAGTCCTTCAGCCTCTAGATACCGAATTGTTTCGCGAATGACCGTACGGCTAACGCCCAGCTGTTCGCATAGGGGACGTTCCACAAGACGTTCGCCCGGTTTGAAATGGCCTTCGATAATCGCGGTGCGCATTTGGTCCTGAACCATATCCCGCAAGGTTGCAGGGGGATGTGAAATCTTGGACAGCGCAGGAGTATTCATGTGGAAATCGTTAACATCAGAGATCACGCACGACAAGAATTTATTGACGTACAGTATTATGGTATACCATAAGTGAGTTCGTCGAATCAAATCTAGGTAGTTCAATGCCCGCTGAAATCCGTAAAACCCTGCTGCATGTGGAAAATACACTGATCGAGGGGGGCAAGGTCGCCCCAGTACCACTGACCATGATCGCGGCAATCGCTGTGATCAGAAACCCCTGGGCAGGTCAGGGGTTTGTCGAGGATCTGCGTCCGGCCATTCATGATTGTGCGCCGGGGCTGGGAAAAATGCTGACAGAGATGGTTCTTGAGGCCGCAGGTGGCGGCGACAAGGTCGAGGGTTATGGGAAATCAGCGATTGTTGGTGTGACTGGCGAGGTTGAGCATGGATCAGCCCTGATCCACACGTTGCGATTTGGTAATCACTACCGCAAAGCCGTTGGCGCAAAATCTTATCTTGCCTTCACCAACACTCGTGGCCCGGCCAATGCCCCGCTTCAGATCCCGCTGATGGACAAAAACGATGGCGGTCGTCGCAGCCACTATCTGACCATCCAGTTGCAAGTCGCGGATGCGCCTGCACCGGATGAGGTCGTGATTGCGTTGGGAGCATCGATTGGCGGGCGACCGCACCACCGGATTGGTGACCGCTATCAGGATCTCAAGGAATTGGGCCATGACGCCGACAACCCTGCAGCTGTCTGATCATCACGGAAAAGCAGCCTATAGTGACACCGGTAAAGGTGAACCTGTTGTGCTGATCCATGGGGTTGGCATGCAGTCGGCCGCTTGGGCCCCTCAAATTGATGCGTTGTCAAAATTCTACCGTGTCATTGCC
This sequence comes from Roseovarius sp. YIN77, assembly GCF_057219155.1. Taxonomy (NCBI): domain Bacteria; kingdom Pseudomonadati; phylum Pseudomonadota; class Alphaproteobacteria; order Rhodobacterales; family Roseobacteraceae; genus Roseovarius; species Roseovarius sp. YIN77. The sequence continues at coordinate 700,707 of NZ_JBXVVI010000001.1, read as the reverse complement.
ATCGATATGCCTGGTCATGGCGGAAGCGATCCGTTGCCCGTAGAGGCAGAGCTGCAGGATTTTGTGAACTGGTTCGCAGAGGTGCTTGGCACAATGAACTCGGGCCCCGTCAATCTGGTTGGCCATTCCATGGGGGCGTTGATTGCCGGTGGAATGGCAGTTGAGCATCCCACATTGGTGAAACGTGTGGCCTTGTTGAACGGCGTTTACCGTCGTTCTGACCATGCGCGCGCTGCAGTGATCGAACGGGCCAAGGAAATACACGAGGGGAGCTTTGATCTGGAAACGCCTCTGGCACGCTGGTTCGGTGAAAGTGCAGATGAGCAGGCCGCGCGCGCGCTTGTGGCTGGTTGGTTATCTTCAGTAAACCACTCTGGCTATGCCACGGCTTATTCCGCCTTCGCGCGCGGCGACAAAGTCTATGCAGACCGGTATCAAGAGATCCGTTGTCCTTTCCTGGCCCTGACCGGTGAGTGCGACAAAAACTCCAGTGCGGAAATGTCAGTGGCGATGGCCGGCGAGGCACAAAATGGACGATCCTTGATTATCCAAGGGCACCGACACATGGTGAACTTGACGGCCCCGGCGCAGGTTAACGCGGCTTTGATGTCGTGGCTGAAAACACCGCTGAATGGTAAGGGACCAGATAATGGATAGCATTGATCCAAGAGCGTTGCGCAGCGCGTTTGGCACATTCATGACTGGCGTCACAGTCGTCACGACCACTGGTCCTGATGGGGAACCACTGGGATTTACAGCCAATTCATTTACATCCGTATCCATTGACCCGCCCCTGATCCTTGTGTGTGTCGCTAACAGCTCACGTAATTATGGCGCGTTTAATACGGCAGGCGGCTTTGCGGTTAACATCCTGTCAGAGGCACAGATTGATGTGTCAAATACGTTTGCCCGCCCGGTTGAGGATAGGTTTGGTACTGTCGATTGGCATTCCGGTCCGGTTGGATCGCCTGTGTTGGACGGTGTATCCGCCTGGTTTGACTGCACGATGTTCAAAACCGTTGATGCGGGGGATCACCTGATCCTGATCGGTAAGGTCGAAGCCTTTGAAAGCAATGCACATCCGGGCCTTGGCTTTTCACGGGGGGCATATGTGACCCCGGCGATCGAGGCCGAGGCGCTGGGCAACAAACCCAATCTTGTTGTCACCGCCTTGATCGAGCTTGAGGGCCGCGTGCTGTTGGTTGAGGGCGATGATGGCCAGCTGACCGTGCCCGGCACTAAAGTGGGTAAAGAGGGGGCGACGACGGCCCTGAACCGATTGCTTGTCAGCCTGGGGGCGAACGCAGAGCAAGGGTTCATATATTCAGTCTACGAAGATGAAGCGCGCGAAACGCAACATATTTCATTCCTATGTCATGCAGCAGATGAGGCAACATCTGAGGGCGCATTTTCAGTGCTGTCAGAGCCAATCCTCGCAAAGGTCGCAGATTCTGCAATGCGGATCATGCTGGAACGGTTTGCCCGGGAAAGCATGATGGGGAATTTCGGAATTTATTGCGGCAACCAAACCAGCGGCAAAGTCCGCCCGATGACATCACGGAGTTGAAGCATGAAGTTTTCGCTTTTTGCGCATATGGAACGTATTTCCTCTGAAGCGGAGGAAAAGCAGCTTTATGACGAGTTCATTGAGCTGTGTAAAATTGCAGATCAGGGTGGGATGCACGCGATCTGGACCGGCGAACATCATGGGATGAACTTCACCATCTCGCCCAACCCGATGCTGAACCTGATCGACGTCGCCCGTCAGACAAAAAATGTCCGCCTTGGAACGGGTACTGTAATAGCACCCTTTTGGCACCCGATCCGGTTGGCGGGGGAGGCCGCGATGACCGATATCATCACCGGTGGAAGGTTGGATTTGGGGATCGCGCGTGGGGCCTATTCCTATGAGTATGAACGCCTGATGCCCGGGATGGATGCCTGGGAGGCCGGACAGCGGATGCGCGAAGTTGTTCCCGCAATTCAAGCCCTGTGGAAAGGCGATTATGAACATCAGGGAGAGTATTTTCAGTTTCCTAAAACCACATCCTCGCCGAAGCCCCAGCAAAAGGATGGCCCGCCGATCTGGATCGCGGCGCGTGATCCAAACAGCCATGAATTTGCAGTATCAAATAAGTGCAACGTTCAGGTCACACCGCTGTGGAACGGTGACGACGAAATCAGCGATCTAATGCGCAAGTTCAATGATGCCTGCACCAAGTTTTCGGACCAACCCAGGCCGAAAATTATGCTGCTCCAACACGCCTATGTGGCTGACAGTGACGAAGACGCAGAGTTGGGTGCGGTGGAGTTGAACCGGTTTTATTGCTATTTTGGCGCGTGGTTCATGAACAAACGCGACGTGTCCCAAGGGCTGATTGATCCGCTGACAGATGATGAAATCGCCGCCCATCCAATGTATTCGCCAGAGTTGATGATGAAGAACCTTGTCATCGGCACACCAGACAAGGTGATCGAGCGGCTAAAAGGCTATGAGGCGCTGGGCTATGACGAATATTCGTTCTGGGTCGACAGCTCCATGCCATTCGAGCGCAAAAAGGCGTCGTTGAAGCGGTTCATCAATGACGTGATGCCAGCATTCACCTGAGCGAAATAGGGAAGATTATGCAGAGTTTTCAACACTATATCGGCGGTGAGTTTTCCGATGGCAACACGCAGCTAGACAGCATTGATCCCGCGATAGGTGCGCCTTGGGCAAAGATAGCTGAGGCCAGCGTCGCCGATGTGGATGCCGCCGTTCACGCGGCGCGGGCGGCATTTAACAGCCCTGAATGGGCCGATATGTTGCCCACGCAGCGCGGAAAGCTCCTCTATCGTCTGGCGGATTTGGTTGCGGAACACGCGCAGGAACTGGCGGTGATTGAAACGCGCGACACGGGCAAGATCATTCGCGAAACCTCTGCCCAGATTGCCTATGTTGCAGAATATTATCGGTATTATGCGGGCCTTGCCGATAAAGTCGAAGGCGCGCATTTGCCCATCGATAAACCCGAAATGGAGGTTTGGCTGCGCCGTGAACCGATAGGCGTGATCGCCGCCGTGGTGCCGTGGAATTCCCAGCTATTTCTGTCCGCCGTCAAAATTGCACCGGCATTGGCGGTGGGTTGCACCGTGGTGTTGAAGGCGTCAGAGGATGGCCCAGCGCCGATGCTGGAATTTGCCAGGATCTTTGATCAGGCAGGGTTCCCCAAGGGCGTTTTGAATGTGATCACCGGTGGGCCGTATGTGGGCGCAGCACTGACCAGCCATCCAGAGGTGGATCACATCGCCTTTACCGGGGGGCCGGGTACGGCCCGGCACATTATTCGAAACTCTGCCGAAAATCTGGCCTCTATATCCTTGGAATTGGGCGGAAAATCCCCGTTCATTGTCTTTGATGACGCAGATATCGACAGCGCTGTAAATGCTCAGGTTTCGGGCATTTTTGCCGCCACTGGGCAAAGCTGTGTTGCCGGGTCGCGATTGCTGGTTCAGTCAACCATCAAGGACGAGTTTCTTGCTCGTCTGAAGGCCAAGGCAGAGGTCGTGGTGATCGGGGCACCGGATGATATTGCGACAGAGGTCGGGCCGCTCTGCACCTCTCGTCAACGCGATCACGCTGTGGACCTGATAACACGGTCAGTCGCGGCGGGTGCGGTGTTGCTCACGGGCGGTACGGTCCTTGACAGGGAGGGGTATTATTTTGCGCCGACCATATTGGATTGTTCCGACGCCCCGGATGCCCCCAGCCTGTCGAACGAGTTTTTCGGCCCTGTCCTGTCGGTCCTGCCCTTTGAGGATGAGGCCGAGGCGATCCGGTTGGCCAATGACACGAAATTCGGGCTGGCCTCTGGCGTATTTACCCAAAACCTGACCCGTGCCCATCGGATGATCCGGGGTATTCGGTCGGGCATAGTCTGGGTGAATACCTACCGTGTTGTTAGCCCTATTGCGCCCTTTGGCGGGCATGGAATGTCCGGCTATGGGCGCGAGGGTGGAATGCAGGCGATGCTGGATTACACCAAAGTTAAATCTGTTTGGCTGCGCACCAGCGATGATCCGATCCCGGATCCGTTTGTGATGCGATAGCCCCCTCCAAGCCAGCTATTCACAAAAATCTGGAAATTGCGACCGGGCTGCGATAAAACTTAATGGTCCCATGCAATAAAGGCATTGCGCGCTGCTGCCTGGGTGAGCGGAGTAATCCCGCCCGGCCGGTTTTTGGCCCCCGCGCGACTTACTCCCTTTGTTGATAAACGGCGGCGCGCCGCCTCGCAGGGATTATTGCCATGCTAAGAAATGACCAGCTCGATCAATGGGATCGCGAGAATTTTTTCCACCCGTCCACTCATCTTGCCCAACACGCCCGCGGCGACAGCCCCAGCCGGGTGATTAAAACCGCCTCTGGTGTGCATATAGAGGATCGGGATGGAAACCGCCTGTTGGACGCCTTTGCCGGGTTGTATTGCGTAAATGTCGGCTACGGACGTCAGGAAATCGCCGAGGCCATTGCGGATCAGGCCCGCGAGTTGGCCTATTACCATTCCTACGTCGGACATGGGACAGAGGCCTCTATCACCCTGTCGAAAATGATCCTGGACCGCGCGCCTGCCAATATGTCCAAGGTCTATTTCGGCCTTGGCGGGTCTGACGCGAACGAGACCAATGTCAAACTGATCTGGTACTACAACAATATTCTGGGTCACCCAGAGAAGAAAAAGATCATCAGCCGTTGGCGTGGCTATCACGGGTCGGGATTGGTAACCGGGTCGTTGACCGGGTTGGAGCTTTTCCATAAAAAATTCGACCTACCACTGGCGCAGGTGATCCATACAGAGGCCCCGTATTACTTCCGCCGCGATGATCTGGATCAGTCCGAGGAACAGTTTGTCGCGCATTGTGTCGCCGAGCTGGAGGCGCTGATTGAACGCGAAGGGGCCGACACCATCGCGGCCTTCATCGGTGAACCCGTTCTGGGCACTGGTGGCATCGTGCCGCCGCCCGCGGGATACTGGGCGGCTATTCAGGCCGTACTGAGAAAACACGACATCTTGCTGGTCGCTGATGAGGTTGTCACCGGGTTTGGCCGTCTGGGCACCATGTTCGGATCCGATCATTACGGGCTAGAGGCCGATATCATCACCATCGCCAAGGGGTTGACCTCTGCCTATGCGCCGCTGTCAGGATCGATCGTCAGCGACAAGGTCTGGCAAGTGCTGGAGCAGGGCACGGACGAGAACGGCCCTATCGGCCACGGATGGACCTATTCCGCGCACCCGATCGGAGCAGCGGCTGGCGTTGCCAACCTAAAGCTGATTGATGATCTGAACCTTGTGCAAAATGCCGGTGAGATCGGGGCCTATTTGAAATCATCCATGGCCGAGGCACTGGTGGATCATCCGCATGTCGGCGATGTCCGAGGGGAAGGGATGCTATGCGCGGTCGAGTTTGTACAGGACAAGGACAGCCGCACATTCTTTGACGCGGCGGACAAGATTGGCCCACAGGTGTCGGCAAAGCTTCTTGAGCAGGACAAGGTCATCGCCCGCGCGATGCCGCAAGGTGATATTCTGGGCTTTGCGCCGCCGTTTTGCCTGACGCGCGAGGAGGCTGATACAGTTGTCGCGACCACGGCGCGTGCTGTAAAAACCGTTTTGGGGTAACTTGATCCTTATCCATTAACAATAAGCCCCTGAAATGGTTTCATTTCAGGGGCTTAAGTTTATCAATTTTGGCTTGGTTCAAGCGCAGACAGCGTATTTAGATGCCAGATCACCAGTTTTAGCCACTTGTTCAAACCACGCCTGCATCGCATCCAGATCGGCAGGCAGACGCACGGCCTCCCCCGCTGAATAGTCGACAAATGCAGCGTGGTTCAGTGCGTTCACACCGGCCAGAACGGGAATGTCCAAAGACAACGCTTGTGCAATCGGTTGGCGCAGGCCGCGCCCATCAGCCTCGTGCTTGCCGAATTTGTTGACCAGCAACAATTCGGGTGTGTTTTGCAGCTCTTTCTCGATCAGTGTTACCGCTTGTTCCAGCGCGTCGGGGTCCAGACGGCATCCGCTGGCATGGGCACCCAGAGATTGGCTGATGCGAATGGTCGGGCCGTCCGGCAGAACGTGAACATCCATGTCGCAATGATGGCTTGTGCATCGTTCGGTATTGGTCTGAACCAGCCCCGCCAAACGGGTACCTTGCGCCGTCAACCGTGTGGCGAACTGTTCCAACAGGGTATCGGTATATCCCGGCGTATCGGTCATGACATAGGCAAGATGCATGATCGGTTTCCTTTCTGGCTATGCGGCGGCACTTTGTGGGCGCAGCGCTGTCTTGTCTATGCCTTCGATGTTGGCGTTGTCGATCAATCTGCTGGTATATTCACTGGCTGCGCGAACCCAGCTATCCTTTTCAAACGCCTCCCGAATTTTGGCCTCAACAGATTCAAAGGGCAGGGGCTTTCCGGATACCCGGGCATCAAGTCGCAGAATGTGAACACCGAACCGGGTGACCAACAGTTCCGGGCGGATTTTCCCAACCTTTGCACTGCGCATCAGCCGTTCAAATTCCGGCACGGTGTCACCGCTGATCAGCTGCCCCAGAAAACCACCATTGTCGCGGGATGGGCAATCGCTGTGTTCCCTGGCCAGTTCGGCGAAGCTTTTCGGATTGCGCAATAGTTGCTGCAACACCGCCTCTGCCCGATCCATGATGGATGTATCGTCTTGGGCGGTACCCTCCGGCACAGTGAACAGAATATGCGACGCTTCGAATAGATCGGGTGCGCGCATTTTATCGGAATGGGTGGTGAAATAGTCCATGACAGCGTGATCGCTGACAGGTTCTGGTTCGATTTCTGCCTCCAACAGGGTTCGAATGGTTGCTTCTTCTTCCACTTCAAATTTACCTGGCTCGATTTCCACCGGGCCAGAACTTAACCCCTTTGCGGCGGCGGTCTCCAAACACAGTTGGCGCACAATCAGAGCCCGTGCGGCCTTGCGCCAGGCTAGCCCGGGCTTGTCGGCAGGCGCGGTGTGGTGCTGGGCCTCTGCCGCAATATCTGCGGCAGAGATCATCTGTCCATTCACCGTGATGTCGGGAAATAACGGGCGAATGTTCATTTTGCCCTCCCAGCTTTGCGGCTGCGCACAATCTGATAGCCGGGGCGCACAAAATAGCGAACCGGAACCGACAACATATGCACCAGCCTTGTGAACGGGAAGACGAGGAAGATCGTCAGCCCCAGGAACAAGTGCAGTTTAAAGATCGGTGCCGCGTGTTCGATATAGCTGGCAGCCTGCGGATCAAAGGTGAAAATCCCCAGCGCCCAGGACATAAAGGTTGTCATTTCATGCCCGTCCAGATGCTGCAGGGAAACAACGATTGTCCCAAGCCCCAAGATCAACTGGATCAGCAGCAGCGCCAGAATTGCGATATCGGCAAAGCTGGAGGTCTTGCGGATACGCGGATCGGTCCAGCGACGATGAAACAGCATTCCGCCACCGATCAGCGCCATGACGCCCGCGATGCCACCGGCGATCACCGCCAATAGCTGCTTGAAACCGTGGCCGATGCCTAACGCATCAAACACCCAGATCGGAGTTAACAAGCCGATCAAATGGCCAAAAAAGATCACCAGCACCCCCACATGGAAAAGGATAGAGCCGGTGATCAGTTGCTTTCGGCGCAAAAGTTGAGAGGAAGAGGTCTTCCACGTAAATGGGTCACGCTCATAGCGTGCGATGGATCCCAGGATCAGTACCGTCAGCGCGATGTAGGGATAGATGCCAAAAATGAATTGATGCATGGTCCTGTCTCCTTAATTCGCTTGTGCTGGTGGGGTGATCGGTTGATCCATACGCGCCAGCATGTCTCGTACCTGTGGGCATCCGGCACTTGGATCCGGGCCGAATGTGACTTGGGTTTCTTCCCAGACCGCATCCAATGCTTCCAGATCGTTGGGATCGTCGTCAGGCAGTTCCAAAAGTTCTGTTACTGCCTGTTGGTCGGGCTTGGCATCCGCCAATTGCAGAAGGGCGGCGAACACTGCTGCATACTCGCTCTCCCGCCGTGTCAATCGGGTATAAAGCGCCTTAAATATATGCGCAGCATCCGCCAGCACCTCCTGTGCCTCGCCGAAGGGACGCGTGGCGAGGTACTCCAACAAAACTGGCAGGTGATCGGGCAGTTCTGATGTCTCTGGCTCAAACCCGGCGGCACGATAGGTTTCGATCAGATCGACCATCGCGCCACCCCGATCCCGGCCTTCGCCGTGGATATGTTCAAACAGGTTCAGGCTCAGCGTCCGTGACCTGTCAAACAGCATCACGTACCGTTCCTGAAGGTCATAGATGTCATCGACACCCAACCGGGTTAGCAACGGTTGGAGTGCGACAATCTGATCGCATGCCAATAGATGCTCGTGCTCGAATGCAAAAGCGATCTCACCCGTTGCGTTTTGCAGCTCTTCTGACGGATAACTCAGAAGAACGGACAGTGCTTTCAATGTCTTAATCATCAGAAGGCCTCCGAAGGAAGGGTGAGTTTTTTCTTTTTGCCGCCGAACATCGAGCCCTTGGAAATGCCGCCGGAACAGCCATTGCCGTCGGTGAAGCCGCAGCCGCTACGGATATCCATGGCCTCTTCGACCTCTTCGCGGTGGGTTGTTGGGATGACGAACCGATCTTCGTAATTGGCAATGGCCATGATGTGATACATGTCCTCGATCACGTGACCGGCCATACCAACGCGGGCGGCGATGCCTTCGTCGATCACGCCTTCAACGGTTTTCGACCGCATGTAGGACCGCATCGCCAGCATCCGTTCCAGCGCGGAAACCACGGGGGCCTCATCACCAGCGGTCAGCATATTGGCCAGGTAACGGACCGGGATGCGCAGGGATTTGACATCCGGCATATCGCCATTCACGCCAATCGCCCCGGCCTCTGCCGCGTTTTGGATCGGGCTGAGGGGCGGGATGTACCAAACCATCGGCAGTGTCCGGTATTCCGGATGCAGCGGGAAGGCGATTTTCCAGTCCATCGCCATCTTCCAGACCGGGCTTTTGCGCGCGGATTCCAGCCAGTCTTCTGGAATGCCTTCGGCACGCGCAGCGGCGATGACCTCTGGATCGCTGGGATCAAGGAACATATCCAGCTGTGCCTGATACAGATCCTTTTCATCTGGGGCGTTTGCGGCCTCTTCGATCTTATCGGCGTCATAGAGCAACACACCCAGATACCGGATACGACCAACGCAAGTTTCAGAGCAAACCGTTGGATTGCCGCTTTCGATCCGCGGATAGCAGAAGGTGCATTTTTCCGATTTGCCGGTATCCCAGTTGTAATAGATTTTTTTGTACGGGCAGCCCGACACACACATCCGCCAGCCGCGGCATTTTTCCTGATCGATCAGGACGATGCCGTCTTCCTCGCGTTTGTAAATCGCACCAGAGGGGCAGGAGGCCGCGCAAGCCGGGTTCAGGCAGTGTTCACACAGCCGCGGCAGGTACATCATGAAGGTGTTTTCATACTGACCGTAGATGTCTTTCTGAATGCCTTCAAAGTTGTAGTCTTGTGACCGTTTGGCAAATTCACCGCCCAGGATTTCCTCCCAGTTGGGGCCACGCTCGATCTTCTCCATCCGCTCGCCGGTGATCTTTGATCTTGGGCGGGCGGTGGGGAAAGCCGTCATTTCAGGCGCGGATTTCAGGTGGTCATAGTCGAAATCGAACGGCTCATAATAATCGTCGATTTCCGGCAGATCCGGGTTGGCAAAGATATTTGCCAAAATTCGCCATTTCGACCCCTGCTTGGGCTGCAGCTTACCGCCACGTGTCCGTTCCCAGCCGCCATTCCAGCGTTTCTGGTTTTCCCAATCCTTGGGGTAGCCTACGCCGGGTTTGGTTTCGACGTTGTTGAACCAGGCGTATTCAACGCCATCGCGGCTGGTCCAGACGTTCTTGCAGGTGACAGAGCAGGTGTGACACCCGATACATTTATCGAGGTTCAGCACCATACCGATTTGAGCGCGTACTTTCATTCTGCTGCCTCCGAAGCTGTTGCGGGCGTGTCGAGCCAGTCGACCTTACGCATTTTCTTGACCACCACGAATTCATCGCGGTTCGACCCGACCGTGCCGTAGTAGTTGAAGCCATAGCTCTGCTGGGCGTAGGCCCCGATCATATGCGTGGGTTTCAACGTGGCGCGGGTGACGGAATTGTGGATGCCGCCCCTGTTGCCGGTTTTTTCCGATCCGGGCGTATTCACGATTTTTTCCTGCGCGTGATACATGAAGGTCGTGCCGTCCTTCATCCGCTGGGACACGACCGCGCGGGCGGTCAGGGCACCGTTGGAATTGTACAGCTCCACCCAGTCGTTATCCACGATCCCCGCTGATTTGGCGTCATTTTCAGATAGCCAGATCACCGGGCCACCGCGATTGAGCGTTAGCATCAACAGGTTGTCGGAATAGGTGGAGTGGATCCCCCATTTCTGGTGTGGCGTGATGAAGTTCAGGATCAGCGTGTCGCCATCATCCTGAATGTCCGGGTTGATGGTTTTCAGGTCCACCGGAGGACGGTACGACATGAAGCCCTCGCCAAAGGCGCGCATCCACAAATGATCCTGATAAAGCTGCTGTCGCCCGGTCAGGGTGCGCCATGGGATCAACTCATGCACGTTGGTGTAGCCGGCGTTATAGCAGACATGCTCGCTCTCCAGTCCCGACCATGTTGGTGAACTGATGATCTTGCGCGGTTGTGCTGCAACGTCGCGGAAGCGGATTTTTTCCTCTTCCTTGGGTTTTGCCAGATGGGTGTGATCACGCCCGGTTGCGTTGGACAGTTGTTCCCACGCTTTGACGGCGACCTCACCATTGGTTTCAGGCGCTAACATCAACAACATTTCGGCTGCATCAATGGCTGTTTCCAGTTTGGGTTGACCTTTGGAGACACCTTCGTCGAGCACAGTTCCGTTCAGATCACGCAAGAGCTGAACCTCATGTTCCGTATTCCAGTTGATGCCCTTGCCACCGTTGCCCAGCTTTTCCAAAAGCGGCCCGACCGAGGTGAACTTTTTGTAAAGGTTGGGATAATCCCGTTCGACCGCGATATAGTTCGGCGCGGTCTTGCCCGGGATCAGATCGCATTCGCCTTTTTTCCAATCCTTCACCTGATCCTGTGCGATTTCCGCAGGGGTGTCGTGCAGGATGGGCAATTGTACGATATCTGTTTCAACCCCCAGAATTTCTGGCGCGACCTCAGAAAACTTCTTGGCAATTGACTTGAAGATTTCCCAATCCGATTTCGACTCGTAGGCCGGGTCCACCGCTGCTTGCAACGGGTGGATGAACGGGTGCATGTCGGATGTGTTCAGGTCGTCCTTTTCATACCACGATGCGGTGGGCAGAACGATGTCCGAATAGACTGCCGTGGTCGACATGCGGAAGTCGATCGTTACCAGCAGGTCGAGCTTGCCTTGCGGAGCTTCGTCATGCCAGACGGCCTCTTTCGGCTTTTGCTTGCCTTCCTCGCCCAGATCCTTGCCCAGCACACCATGATCGGTGCCCAAAAGGTGTTTCAGGAAGTATTCATGCCCCTTGCCTGATGACCCCAGCAGGTTCGATCGCCAGACAAACAAGTTGCGAGGCCAGTTTTCGGGGGCATCGGGATCCTCGCAGGACATTTTCAGATCACCGGATTTCAGGTTTTCGGCCACATAGGCGGGAATTTCCTTCCCGGCCTCTTTCGCGGCTTTGGCGACCTCCAGAGGATTGGTTTTCAACTGCGGGGCAGAGGGCAGCCAACCCATGCGTTCGGCCCGAATGTTGTAGTCTATCAGGTTGATATTCCAGTCCCCTTCGGGGGCCGTGGGCGACAGAATTTCATTGGCTTCCAGCTGTTCATAGCGCCATTGATCGGTGTGCGCGTACCAGCACGAAGTTGAATTCATATGCCGTGGTGGACGGTTCCAATCCAGCGCAAAGGCCAGCGGAGCCCATCCGGTTTGTGGACGCAGTTTTTCCTGGCCCACATAGTGGCTCCAACCCCCGCCGGATTGACCGACACAACCGCACATCACCAGCATGTTGATGACACCGCGATAGTTCATGTCCATGTGGTACCAGTGGTTCATCGCGGCACCGATGATGATCATCGACTTGCCGTTGGTCTTTTCGGCATTGTCGGCAAATTCGCGGGCGACATGGATGATTTTGTCAGCAGGTACGCCTGTGATCTTTTCAGCCCATGCTGGCGTGCCAGGAATGTCGACGGAATAATCAGATGTAACCCAATCACCACCCAGACCACGATCCAGACCATAGTTGGCGCAGAAAAGGTCAAAGACCGTTGCCACCAAAACCTCGCCGTCCGCAGTTTTCACACGTTTGGCAGGGATGTTTTTGGTCAGAATGTTGGGGTGTTCACATTTCACAAAATGCTCAGTTGCATCGCCGCCGAAATAGGGGAAATCAACACCGACGACCTCATCATGATCCTCTTCTAGGATCAAAGACATCTTCAGGTCTGTTTCCGCATCCCCGGCGCGTTCTTCAAGGTTCCACTCCCCGTCTTCACCCCAGCGATAGCCGACCGATCCGTTTGGCGCGACAAGGCCATCAGCCTTATTGTCCAATGCAACGGTTTTCCATTCGGGGTTATTCACTTCCCCCAGTTTATCATCGAGGTCATCCGCGCGCAGGAAGCGACCAGCGACCAGTTTTCCATCTTGTTCGTCAAGTTTAACAAGCATGGGGAAATCACTGTATTTGCGACAGTAATCTTCAAAATACTCTGCCTGGCGGTCAAGGTGAAACTCGCGCAGGATTACATGGCCAAAGGCCATGGCCAGCGCCGCGTCGGTGCCTTGCTTGGCATTCAGCCAGACATCGCCAAACTTGGCGGCCTCGGAATAGTCGGGACAGATGACCGCAGATTTGGTGCCGCGATAGCGGGCTTCTGTATAGAAATGCGCGTCTGGCGTCCGGGTTTGGGGCACGTTTGATCCCCATAGCATCAGGTATCCGGCGTTGTACCAGTCGGCCGATTCCGGCACGTCGGTTTGTTCGCCCCATGTCATCGGGCTGGCCGGTGGCAGATCGCAATACCAATCGTAAAATGACATGCAGACCCCACCCAGAAGGCTCAGGTAACGCGATCCGGCAGCGTAGGAAACCATCGACATCGCCGGAATGGGCGAGAACCCAAAGACACGGTCAGGCCCGTAGGTTTTAGTCGTGTAGGCGTTGGCGGCGGCGATGATTTCAGTCGCTTCATCCCATGTCGCACGGACAAAACCACCCTTACCACGGGTTTTGACGTAAGCGGCGCGCAGGATTGGATCCTCTTGCAACGCTTTCCAAGCGGCGGTGGCTGACATGCTTTGACGCATTTTGCGCCATGCTTTCATCAACTTGCCTCGAATGAGCGGGTTTTTCACCCGGTTTGCAGAATAGAGATACCAGCTATAGCTCGCCCCACGTGCACAGCCGCGTGGTTCATGATTGGGCAGGTCAGGCCGGGTGCGGGGATAGTCCGTCTGTTGGGTTTCCCAGGTCACAATCCCGGATTTCACGTAGATCTTCCACGAACAGGATCCGGTGCAGTTTACCCCGTGGGTCGAACGCACGATCTTGTCGTGGCGCCAGCGGTTTCTATAAGTGTCTTCCCAACCGCGATCCTCGCGCGTGGTCTGGCCGTGGCCATTTGAAAACCGGTCGAGTTCTTTCGACTGGAAAAAGTTCAGGCGGTCGAGCAGATGGCTCATCTCTATCTCCTTGTCAGGGGACCGCCCCGGCTGATTGCCGGAGCGGTGGGACTCTCAGGCAATCACGGGTTCTTCACATAGGCGCCGGGGCGCAGGTAGAACCACCAGTTGATCAGGATGCAGACCACATAGAAGATGGCGAACCCATAGAGCGCATATTCAGGTGTGGCGGCCTTGATTTGTTCGCCGAACACTTTCGGGATGATGAAGGCACCATAGGCAGCCACGGCTGCGGTCCATCCCAGAACCGGACCAGCCTGTTCTTTGTCAAAGACCACAGCAATGGTGCGGAAGGTGGAACCATTGCCAATGCCGGTGGCGGCGAACAAGATCAGGAAGAGGATCATGAACGGGAAGAAGAAATCTTCTGGCGTGGCCGACACATAGGCCTGTTTCAGAAAGTAGGCGACGCCCAGTGCCGATGCGACCATGACGATCGAAATCCACTGCGTGACGCGTGCGCCCCCCAGTTTGTCAGCAATTGAACCACCGATAGGCCGGATCAACGCACCGATAAACGGTCCCATCCAGGCATACATCAGGGCGGATGGTCCATTCGGGTTGGCCAAATCATGGGTGATGACACCGTCAACTTCGATATGCTGAAAGCCGAAGACCACCTTGATTGCCAAGGCAAATGTCGCGGCATAACCGATGAAGCTGCCAAAGGTCATGGTGTAGATGACCGTCATGGCCCAGGTGTGTTTGTTGCCAAATATCCGGTATTGACGGGTCAGGTTGCGACCCACGGGACCGGGGATCATTTTCAGCAGCAAAACTGTTAGGGCGATGACGATCGGCAGAACAATCCATTTGGAAACTCCAAACCCGGAACCGCCCACCTTTTCAGGCAACATCAGCCACAGGCCAAATGCAGCGGTGACAAACCCGACAATCAGCATGAAAGAGATGATCCCGAACGAGCCCAACGGCGAAGGAATATCGGGGGAGACATGTTCATCGCGGATGTTGTTCATGCCAAACCAACCGGCAACCGCCAAAGGTATCAGCGCCAGCAACCAGACAAACCCCGCGTTTTGAATGTAGGTCTCTGTCCCGGCTGGGATTTTACCAATCAATGTGCCAGATGTGTTTTGCAGGATCATCGGCTCGCCGCCAAAGAGGCCAAAGGTCATGACCAGTGGGATCACGATCTGCATGGTTGTCACACCAAAATTACCCAGACCCGCATTCATGCCAAGTGAATAGCCCTGCATCCGTTTGGGAAAGAAGAAGCTGATATTGGACATCGAAGAGCTAAAGTTGCCGCCACCAATACCGGACAGGAAGGCCAGGATCTGGAACTTCCACAGTGGGGTGTTGGGATCTTGCAAATAGTATCCAGCGCCTATGGCCGGGATCATCAGCAAGGCAGTGGTGAAGAAGATCGTGTTGCGACCACCCGCGATCCGAATGAAGAACGTCGAGGGGATACGCAATGTCGCCCCGGTCAGACCGGCGATCGCAGCCAGAGTAAAGAGTTCAGACTTTTCGAACGGAAATCCCAGATTCAGCATCTGAACCGTGATGATCCCCCAGTACAGCCAGACGGCAAAGCCGCACAGCAGCGAGGGGATGGAAATCCAGAGATTGCGGTTTGCAATCCCTTTCCCGATCGAGGACCAATAGGCCTCATCATCCGGTGTGTAGTTTCTTAGATCTTGTCCCAATTTAGGTCTCCTTGATCAGAGAGTGGGGCAGGCCGCCGGGGCAGCCCGCCAGAATGTCATTCGGCCGGTTGGCTAGGATTTTGCCGCGACTCGATCGCTTCCAAACCCACCCGCAATGCGGCGTTGGCTTTGTCTGCACGGCGGCGCAGGGTTTCGATATTGGCTGCGGCAAAGGCTGCGCGTTCTTCATCTTCTTGACGGGTCGAGAACCGGACAAAGAAGGCGAGGAAAGAGGCGCAGCTGACGACGACGCCCAGGATGAAGAAAGCTTCGCTCCAATCGATCATGTTCTTGAACAGGAAGCCTGCCAGAACCGCACCGGCGTTCCCGCCTGCGCCAACCACACCAGCAACGGCGCCCAGTGCTTTTTTATTGATGAAGGGAACCACCGAATAAGTTGCGCCCTCTGCCATCTGTGTGAAAAGCGAGAAGACGATCAGCGCAGGAAGGGCCAGGAAAAGTACCTGCATCTGGCTGAAGATCATCAGCGCAAACCCTTCGAACAGGATGCAGACGAACAGCCAGAAAGCGCGGCCTTTCAACCCCCAGAGAGATCCGAAGTTATCGCCAAAGATGCCACCAAGCGTCCGGGCAAAGATATTCATGAGACCGAACGATGCTGCAACAAAACCCGCTGCCACAAGGCTAAGGTCGAAGTAGTCAAAGAAGTAGAGCGCCGCGACGTTGTTGACGGTCAGTTCGATCCCAAAGCACGCACCGTAGATCACGAACAAAACCCAGACCCGGGGATCTCTCAGTGCTTGCATGTAATTGCCGGTAACGTCTTTCTTTTCGTGCATCAGCCCCTTGGCGCGCAAATCGTCAAAGTTACCGTCTGGTGCGTCCTGGGTCAGCAGATAATATGCGATCCCGACCATGAAGATGATGACACCCACGACAACCATCGCCAGCCGCCAGCCGATTGCCTCGGAAAACCCGAAGCCAACGACAAAAACCGAAAACAGCAGCGGCATGACAAACTGTGTGACACCACCGCCGAGGTTCCCCCAGCCAGCCGAGGTCGCGTTGGCCTGACCCACCACGTTGGGTGCGAACATGACTGTTGTATGGTACTGCGTAATGACAAAAGCCGCCCCGATCCCGCCGATCAATACGCGGAACAAAAGGAAGGATTCAAAGTTCCAGGAAAGCCCGATCCCCATCACCGGGAAGGCCCCAAGGATCAGAAGCCATGTATAGGCCTTGCGCGGACCGATCCGATCACACAGCCAACCGATGAAAAATCGCGCAAAGACCGTGATCGCGACCGACCCGATGATTGCCCAGCCGATCTGATCTTTGGTCAGTTGCAATTCGTCGCGCACCACTGTCATCAGTGGCGCGATGCCAAACCACGCAAAGAAGCACGAGAAAAACGCGAACCACGTCATGTGGAACGTTCTGATCTGCACCATTTTTACATTTAGGAAGTTCGACCACAGGGCAGTGGCCTTGTTCTGAAGTTCCATGATGTCCCTTTCCATTCCTATGTGGCGAAAGCCACGAAACGTTCGGGATGAAAGGTGACGTAAACAGGCGTGAAGAAACTTGATCTAGATCATAATTAGAAAATATTCATTAATAATAACGGCTTAGTTGATTTAATTCTAACACTCATCCTAACCCGATCAAGCAATGACATGCTGAATTGCAATCACAGTATTGACATATGCGAGCAACTCGATTGATAAATATCAAAACTGGAGGAATGGCGTGTATCTAGGAATGCCTGAGTCGGATTTCCCGGAAGTCCGCAAACTTGATCTTTTTAAAGATATGCAGGATGTGAACTTTCAGGCATTGATGCGCGGGTCATATGTGCAGAATTTTCCGCCTCAGATCGAACTGATCACCGAAGGAGATTCCAGCGACTTTCTGCATATTGTTCTGACTGGGTCTGTAGAACTGTTTGCCAACTGGAATGGGCGCGAGACAATGATGGCGCGGGTCTTGCCAATATCGACCTTTATCCTTGCGGCGACGATCAAGGATGCCCCATATCTGATGTCGGCCCGCACATTGGAAAAAAGCCGTATCGCGTTGCTACCCAGCAAGGATGTGCGGGCCGTTTTTGACGAAGATACCAATTTCGCCCGGTCAATCGTGACAGAACTGGCCCAATGTTATCGGTCCGTTATCAAAAACAGCAAAGACCTGAAGCTACGAACATCGCTTGAACGTCTGGCAAACTATGTCCTGCGGCTTCAGAGGTATCATGACGGCAAATCGTCGTTTGAGCTGACAATTGAAAAGCGCCGACTGGCGTCGCTATTGGGGATGACACCTGAAAACCTTAGCCGTGCGTTCAAGGGGTTGGGGGAACACGGTCTAAAGGTGAATGGCAACCAGATCACCATCACGAACCCGGAACGCTTGTTTGCTTTTGCCAAGCCCACCCCGATGATCGACGGGTATTAGGACCGGTTCTTATCCAATATCTGCAATCGCAGATCCGACACAGCATTGGCGTGGCCGTCAAACCCCTCATACCGGGCAAATCGATAGGCATGCGGTGCGGCCTCTTGATAGCCAGCGCGCGTGACATGGGCGACAGTGTTGCTTTTCATGAAATCATAGACACCCAACGGCGAATGCACTTTGGCATGGCCACCTGTCGGCAGCACGCAGTTCGGGCCGAGCACATAGTTCGCCGTTGATCCCGCCGCCCAGTTGCCCAGCAATATTTCTGCAGCATTGCGGATATGGGTCAGGTGATCAAACGGTTCAGCCGACAGTACCTGACAATGTTCCGGCGCGTAGTCGTTGATGAAATCATAAGCCTCTTGGGCAGACCCTGCCAAAATAACCCCGCCGTTTTTGCCGCAGAGCACCGCTTGTGAATGTTTAACCCAGCGTTCACCCATTTTGGCCCAGTAATCGGGCAGGGCGGCAATTGCCCCTTCGGCCACCTCGCGCGATGTGGTGACAAGGAAGGCAGAACTGTCATCGCCATGTTCAGATTCAATCAGCAAGTCCAACGCCGCCAGACGTGGATCCACCGTGTCATCAGCAAAAACAATCGTGTCTGTCGGGCCAGCAGGCAGGCGAGAGGTGATTTTGCCGGCCAACAGCTGTTTGGCCGCGACCAGCCAAGGGCTGCCGGGGCCTTCGATCTTCAGGCATTTGGGCACGGTTTCGGTGCCAAAGGCCGCTGCCGCAACGGCGACAGCGCCGCCAGCCTTGTAAACCTGCTCAACGCCTGCCAAGCGCGCGGCAACCAATGTGGCCGGATCAATCTTTCCGTCTGGGCCTGCTGGCGTCAGGATGATCGGATCGCGCACGCCCGCCACCACCGCTGGGATCGCCCCCATCAGGGTGACAGAAGGAAACGATCCCTTGCCACGCGGCGAATAAATCGCGGCACTGTCGATCGGCATGTGACGTTCACCGGCAAAAACGCCCGGGCGGACCTCTTGCATCCACATCTCACCCGGCATCTGTTCCTGATGATACCGGCGAATATTGTCAGCGGCATATTCCAGGGTTTCGATGATATCGCGGTCCAATATGTCAAAGGCGGCATCTATGTCTGTCGTGCTGGCCCCAACCTCTGCGGTGGTGAACTGTGCGCCGTCAAACCGCGCGGCATAGTCTACAAGCGCGGCGTCCCCTTTGGTGCGCACATCTTCGATCACCGGGGCGACTTTTTCCAAAAACTCTCCCAAATCATTTTCCGGGCGTAACAAAAGCGCAGCACGCTCGTCTGCGGTTAGTTTGGAAAGCTCGTAAAAGGAGACATCAGCCATTTTCGGGGTCCTTGGTCATTCATCATCACGGGAGGGAATACGTAGTATCCCACGGGTCAGACGCTTTGTGCATCGAATTTGGTCGATATTCCATCCAAAACAGCGCTCACACTGCAAATCGGTCGATTGACAATCGGATCAGATGCAAAGATGCAGGACGCGTCAGATGACGGCGCCGGAAGGGACATGGTGGCATGAGTGATATCTGGGATGGATTGTCCCAAGCCTTTTGGCTGGTGATATCTCTCGATCAGGGATTGATCGAGATCACCTTGCGCTCTTTACAGGTGACACTCAGCGCGCTGGTGATTGCATCAGCGATCTCCCTGCCGCTGGCCGCGCTTTTATCGGTGCGGCGGTTCAGATTTCGCAGAGCGACAATAGCGATCCTGAACGCGCTGATGGGGTTGCCGCCGGTGGTGGTGGGGCTGATCGTCTATATGCTGTTGTCGCGGAGCGGACCGTTCGGGGTCTTTGGCCTGCTGTTCACGCCGTGGGCAATGATTATTGCGCAGATCGTTATCATCGTGCCCCTGATCACATCGGTTGCCCATCAATCGCTGCGGGAACTTTGGTCAGATTATCATGACCTTCTGATTTCGCTGAATACCGATCAAAAACAACGGGTGCGAACGCTTTTGTGGGATGGGCGCCGGGCATTGCTGACGGCCTCTCTCGCCGGTTTTGGCCGCGCGATCGGAGAGGTCGGCGCGATCATGATCGTCGGCGGCAATATCGACCATGTCACGCGGGTTCTGACCACGGCAATCGTCTTGGAAACCGGGAAAGGTGATTTCGCACTGGCACTGGCGCTGGGATTTGTTCTGATCGGCATGGCCATTGTTGTTAATCTGGCGATCCACACGTTGTCGCAGACTGAAACAAGGGGGCGTTGGTGATCCGAATGCTGCCTGCTTCTGTCAAAAACGCCGTGGTCAGGCGCAAGGGTAAGACCCTGATCGGGCCCGTCGATCTGACACTCGCGGAAACTGGAGTGACAATTGTTATCGGACCCAATGGCGCAGGCAAGACAACGTTGCTGCGCATGCTGCACGGTCTGGATCGGATGAAATCGGGTACAATCACCTGGGCCTGCCCCACGTCACAGGCGCGCGCGCGGCAGGCTTTCGTGTTTCAGCATCCGGTTTTGATGCGACGCAACGTACGTGACAATATCGCCTATGCCCTTCAAGTTGCAGGAGTTTCAACGCAAGAGGCCCGAGGGCGCGCTGAAGATTGGGCAGCCAAAGTTGGGCTGTCCGGCATGCTGGAATTGCGGGCGTCGGTGCTGTCTGGCGGCGAACGTCAAAAAATGGCGCTGGCACGGGCGCTGATCCGGGATCCGGATGTGATCTTTCTGGATGAGCCCTGTTCATCACTGGATGGGCGGGCCACGCGTGAGATTGAGGAGATCCTGAAAGGTGCCGCCCAACAGGGCAAGCGCCTGATCATGTCGACCCACGATATGGGACAAGCGCGACGTTTGGCGAGCGAAGTGATTTTCATGCTGAACGGATGCATCCACGAAATTGGCCCGGCGCCTGAGTTTTTTGACAACCCTCAAAGCGCCAAAACAGGTGCATTTCTGAACGGGGATATTGTGGAATGAAAAGACTTGTTTTTGCATTTATATCAGTGTTTTGCCTGACGTCTTTAGTCGCCGCCGCAGAACTGAAACTCGCGGTCACGACCTCCTTTCAAAATTCGGGGCTATCAGATGTTTTACTGCCTGTAATTCAAGAGGATACAGGTATTGAGGTGCATCTATTGGTGGTCGGCACCGGGCAGGCGATCCGGCTGGGAGAGGCGGGCGATGTCGATGCCATTCTTGTGCATTCTCGGGCGGCAGAAGATCATTTTGTCGACGCGGGCTTTGGCACCCATCGACGCGAAATCATGTATAACGACTTTGTCTTTATTGGCCCGTCTGGGGATGAGGCCGGGATTGCGGGGGCCGGGTCTGCGACAGAGGCCTTGCAAAAGCTGGCAGCAGTAGAGGCCTCGTTTGTCAGCCGCGGTGACGACAGCGGCACCCACAAAAAAGAGCTAAGCCTTTGGAAAGAAGCTGGATTATCTGTAGGTGCTTTCACCGGTTGGTACCGCGAAGTGGGCGCTGGGATGGGGGCTGCCCTGAACACTGCATCGGGGATGAATGCCTATATTATGGCCGACAGGGCGAGCTGGCTGAACTTTAAAAACAAGGGCGATCTGGCGCTACTTTATGCGGGCGATCCGGTGCTGTTCAACCAATATGCCTATCTGCCGGTGAACCCGGAAAAACACCCGCATGTCCGGCATGACCTTGCTGCCAGACTCGAAGAATGGCTGGTCTCTGACGCGGCCCGCGATCTGATCAGCAGCTACCAAATCAATGGCGAAACGCTCTTCGTCTTTAATGCTGAAGGCGACTGAAAACCCTACGCTGCATCACGCCGGTATTGCGTCGGTATTACGTCGGTGGTGCAAACGCGTGACAGTGTCGGGAAGATCTGCGCCGTTTTCGAATGCCGCCCAAACCAACGCATCAAAAATGGCCTGCTGGGTGTGATCTGTTGCGGCGGTCAATTCGGGATGCCATTGAACGCCCAGACAGAAAGGGTGATCGACATGTTCCAGCGCCTCGACAATTCCGTCCGGGGCATATGAGGTCGCAATCAAGCCAGGGCCGATTTGATCCACGCCCTGATGATGGCCGGACATGGCGGCAAACCGGTCACGCCCTGTCGCGAGGGATAGCAATGAGTTTGGGAGCGCGCTCTGCTCCTGCATGGTCCAGATCGTCCCTTTGCCCTGATGGATGTTTTCCGGGTGCAGATCGGCAATGTGCTGGATCAACGTGCCGCCCATCGCAACGTTTAGGATCTGGATGCCGCGGCACACCAGCAAAACCGGAATGTCACGTCGGGCGAGCAGCTTCTGCACAAGGGTAATTTCACTTTCGTCCCGCTCTGCATTGGCGGGCAGGACGTTTGAATTGGCAAAATCGTCTGAATAGCGAGCAGGATCAATATCCGTGCCACCCGTGACGATGATGCCATCGACGATATCAAGCCAGCGCTCGATATGCGCCTCGCCGGGGGGTAACAGCACCGGCACGCCGCCGGCCCGGCGAACGGCATCGGTGAAATCCGTCGGCATGACAAAATAGCTGTCGTAATCGTCAGAAAGAACGGCCTTCTCTGCGCGGCCGTAGGTGGTGATGCCAATAATAGGGGCTGTCATGGATTGTCACGTGTGTTGGGTG
The DNA here is from genome assembly GCF_057219155.1 of Roseovarius sp. YIN77. Taxonomy (NCBI): domain Bacteria; kingdom Pseudomonadati; phylum Pseudomonadota; class Alphaproteobacteria; order Rhodobacterales; family Roseobacteraceae; genus Roseovarius; species Roseovarius sp. YIN77. The sequence goes on along the minus strand of NZ_JBXVVI010000001.1, from coordinate 678,281 downwards.
GAACATTATCTACGCCGCTGCCACCCCAGGGATGACAGCGCGCAATGCGTTTGGCAGTTAGCCAACTGCCCTTGATCGCGCCGTGCTTGGCCAACGCTTCCAACGCATAGGCCGAACAGGTCGGCTGAAAGCGGCAACCATGGCCGACCCATGGCGACAAAAGCAGCCGATAAGCCCGGACGGGCAGGGCAACGATATGGGCAAGCGGGGTCATCTGTCGTCTGCGTGGATTTTGCGCAAGGCGGTTTCAAGATCGCTCAGCAGTTCCGGGAACGGCCGGTTGGCTGTTTCCGTCGGGCGGCCCACCAGCACATAATCCCAGCCGGGTCGCCCTTGGGCGGGCAGGGTCAGGCGGGCGATTTCGCGCAGGCGCCGTTTGGCGCGGTTGCGGGCCACGGCATTGCCAACCTTTTTCGAACAGGTGAAACCGACGCGGATCGTGTCAGCGGTTTCATCGTCGCCGCGTTTTCGCGCCTGCAACAAAAAACCGGGCATGGGTTTGCGTTTGGCGCGGGCGGCGCGCAGAAAATCCGGGCGGTTTTTCAAAACCTCCAGACAAACGGAAACCGCCGGGGGCCGTTCCGCGTACCCGGCAGTCTTGCCTTTCGCGGGGGCCTCCGGCGGTGTCATAGCCTGTTTGTCGTCTCGCTTATGCGCAGAGCGACTTGCGACCGCGCGCACGACGTGCGTTCAGGATCTTGCGGCCAGCTTTGGTTGCCATGCGAGCACGGAAGCCGTGGCGCCGCTTGCGAACCAGATTAGAAGGTTGGTAGGTGCGTTTCATCGCCCGTCTCCGTCAGATTGGTCCCCCAAAACCATTGGATTCGGGGACGTCAGTGTTCGAAGCCGGGATTTAGGGGGTTTGCAGACAGAAGTCAATTCGCATGTGTCAGCTTTTCTGCAACATATTTCGCTGTTTTTGCGGTGAAATGTTACAGGCCCTGACACATAGCGCCAAAAACACCTGAACTGCAATCACCCCGGTTCAAGCAACTGTGAAGAGCCTTTCAGGTGGTGGCCTTGGTGATCATGTTCTGCGCAGAGTACACAAGGGACAGGACTATAACGAGATGACTGATATGACACAGAATGTGCCGAATAATGGTCTGCGACGCGCCCTGCCGCTGATCGTGATTATTGTGGCTGCCGTTATTGGGTTTTTCACGCTTCGCGATCATCTGAGTTTTCAGGCTCTGACCGAAAACCGGGAAATGCTGACCGCCTTTCGCGACAGTCATTTTGTGCTGACGGTTTTAGGCTTCATTTCGATCTACGTGGTGATTGTGGCGTTCTCATTGCCGGGTGCCACGATCGCGACCCTGACTGGGGGTTTTTTATTTGGTGTCTTCCCCGGCGCCTTGTTCAATATTGTCGCCGCAACCATCGGGGCCACAGCCATATTCATGGCGGCGCGCTGGGGGTTGGGTGAAAAACTGGCGGCCAAGATGGAAGCATCTGACGGAGCCGTGAAAAAGATCAAGGATGGCATTGACGAAAACCAATGGTCGATGCTGTTTCTGATCCGACTGGTGCCGGCAGTGCCCTTTTTTGTCGCCAATCTGGTGCCCGCGCTGGTGGGGGTGCCGCTGTCACGCTTTGTGGTTTCGACCTTTTTGGGCATCATACCCGGCGGTATCGTCTACACCTCTGTGGGCGCAGGACTGGGCGAAGTTTTTGCAGCCGGTGAAACCCCCAACCTCAGGGTCATCTTTGAGCCGCATATCCTGCTGCCGATTTTGGGTCTGTGTGCGTTGGCCGCATTGCCGATCGTGCTAAAAGCCTTTGGCAAGAAGGGGGTTTGAGTGGTGGAGCGGATCAAGACTGATATCTGTATCATTGGTGGTGGTTCCGGCGGGTTGTCGATTGCCTCAGGCGCCGTGCAGATGGGGGCGAAAGTCGTCCTGGTCGAGGGTCACAAGATGGGTGGGGACTGCCTGAACTATGGCTGTGTGCCCTCCAAAGCGTTGATCGCGGCGGGTAAGGCCGCCCATGCAATGGAAACCGGCGCGCCCTACGGCGTGCGCCCTGTCGCACCAGAGGTCGAGTTCGCAGCCGCCAAGGATCATGTTTCCAACGTCATCAACACCATTGCCCCGCATGACTCGGTGGAACGGTTTGAGGGGCTGGGCGTCAAGGTCATCACGGAATACGGGCACTTTATCTCAGACCGCGAGGTTCAGGCAGGTGACACCGTGATCACTGCGCGCCGCTTTGTGATTGCCACGGGGTCATCCCCCCTAATCCCCCCGATTCCTGGGCTGGAAAGCATTCCCTATGACACCAACGAAACCATCTTTGAAAACCGCGAACGGCCCGAACATCTGCTGATCATTGGTGGCGGGCCGATCGGTATGGAAATGGCACAGGCGCATCGGCGTCTTGGGTCCAAGGTTACGGTGATCGAGGGGCTGAAAGCCCTGCACAAAGACGACCCCGAACTGGCGGCGATTGCATTGGACAGTTTGCAGGCCGAAGGGATCGAGATTGCAGAAGATGCGATGGCCGCAGAAATCCGCGGACAGGCAGGGGCGATAGAGATTGAGGCCACAGATGGCCGCATCTTCAAAGGATCACATTTGTTGATGGCTGTGGGGCGCAAACCCAACACCGACAAACTGAATCTGAAAGCCGCAGGCGTCGAAACGGACCGTGGGCGGGTGAAGGTGAATGACAGCTTGCGCACCGCAAACCGCCGGGTCTATGCCGTGGGCGATGTGGCGGGGGCGCTGCATTTCACTCATGTGGCGGGGTATCATGCCGGCGTGGTGATCAAATCCATGCTGTTTGGCCTGCCGTCCAAGGCACGGGTCGATCACATCCCCTGGGCCACCTATATTGATCCTGAGATCGCGCAGGTTGGTCTGACCGAAGCCCAAGCAAGAGAGGTGCATGACGATAAGTTGGAGGTCGCAAGGTTCGAGTTTTCCGGTAATGACCGCGCCATAACCGAGGGCAAAACAACCGGCCTGATCAAGGTGATGGTGGTCAAGGGCCGCCCGGTCGGCGCGTCCATTGTGGGGCCACAAGCTGGCGAGCTGATCGGCATTTGGGCACTGGTGATCGCAAACAAGCTCAAAATCGGGGCGGTTGCGAATATGGTTGCGCCGTATCCAACGCTGGGCGAGATTAACAAGCGTGTCGCCGGGGCCTACTATTCACCTCGGCTGTTTGAGAGTGCGAAGGTCAAGGCGGTGGTCCGCTTTGTCCAACGCTGGTTGCCATAACAAAGGGGAGGGGGCATGCGGTTCTTTAGAACACTATCCGGCCGGTTCCTGATCCTGACGATCGTTTTCGTCATGCTGGCCGAAGTTCTGATCTTTGTGCCATCGGTCGCGCGTTTTCGCGAGGATTTCCTGCTGCTCAGGCTGGAACGGGCGCAGATCGCGTCGCTGACGCTCTTGGCCGAAGATATGCTGGAACCAGAGCTGGAATATGAACTGCTGAAAAACGCAGGCGTTTACAACGTGATCCTGCACCGCGATGACACGCGGCAACTGGCGTTGGCGTCTGAGGTGCCCTGGCCCGTGCAGCACCATTATGACCTGCGTGATGCCAGCCCATGGGTTTTGATCCGCGATGCGCTGATCCGTCTGGCGACACCGGAAAACAAAATGGTCCGGGTGATCGGGATGCCGGTGCGCGAGGCCGGGGTCGAGATCGAAGTCACCATGGAAACCGAAGAGCTGCGCCAGGCGATGTTGATCTATGGGCGCAACATCTTCTTTCTGTCCCTGTTCATCTCACTGATTTCGGCAGGGATGTTGTTTTGGGTGGTCAGGTCCTCGATCGTGCGACCCATCCAGCGGGTGGTCGAGGCCATGCAGTCCTATGCGGCAGCCCCTGAAGATGCCCGCAGGATCATTATGCCCGATTCCGGCATCGTCGAGCTTCGCGCCGCAGAGGACGCCCTGAACTCCATGCAGCGTGAGCTGACCCATGCCCTGAAACAAAAGGAACGTCTGGCGCAATTGGGGGGTGCTGTTGCCAAGGTCAGCCATGATCTGCGGAACATCCTGACGGTCGCTCAGTTGATGGTCGACCGGATGGATATGAGTGAGGATCCGGCGGTGCAGAAAACAGCACCAAAACTGGTGAATTCCATTACCCGTGCGGTCAATCTGTGCGAGGGCACATTGGCCTTTGGCAAGGCCGAAGAACCAGCGCCCAAGCTGAACATGATTTCGCTGGATGACCTGGTGCGCGACGTGTTGGATAGCGAAAGGTTGGCTGTCGACAGCGCAGCGATCCAGTTCAATGAAACGATCCCGGACGGCATGATGGTTCGGGCCGATTCTGAACAATTGCACCGGGTTTTGTCCAACCTTGTACGCAACGCGCGTCAGGCGATGGCGGCAACAGGGGCCGAGGGCGCCGTTTCTGTACAGGCGCAAGAGGATACGTCTGATTGGGCCATTATTGTTGCCGATAACGGCCCGGGACTGCCGGCAAAAGCGCGTGAAAACCTGTTCACACCCTTTCAGGGCGGGGTTCGCAAAGGCGGCACCGGGTTGGGGCTGGCCATCGCGCAGGAACTGATCCGGGGCCATGGTGGATCGCTGAAATTGCTGGAAACCGGCGCGACAGGAACACGCTTTATCATCCGCCTTCCGAAAGGTGATCTTGATGCGTAATTTCTGCGAATTATCCCTTGCAAAGCCCGACAGGTGGGTCTAAACCCCGCCCTCACGGACCGATAGCTCAGCTGGATAGAGTACTTGACTACGAATCAAGGGGTCGGGGGTTCGAATCCTCCTCGGTCCGCCACTTCCCCCTCTTATACAATTTTCCTCACCATCATTAAGTTACCAATACACCATATTTATATGGGTATTTCTGCATTCTGTTATTTCATTGGCTTTTACTCAATTACACCCGTATACTTTCCTTGAGTGGTATTTATTGTGGTATGATTGATGGCCGCGCTGGGCGGAAAGCTGACAAAGAAGCTGGTGGAGAATCTGGGGCCGGGGCGTCATGGGGACGGATCGGGCCTGTATCTGGTTGTTGATCCATCGGGCGCACGGCGCTGGATTGTCAGGGTAACCGTCAAAGGGCAGAAGAATCGCAAGGGTGCGCCGCTGCGCACAGACTTCGGTCTAGGCGGCGCAGATGTGGTGACACTGAATCAGGCGCGGGAACGGGCGCTGGAATATCGACGCATGGCCAAGGCGGGTCTGAACCCCCGATTTAATTCCACTCAGGAAGTGCCCAATTTCGAGGAACTAAGCCGTCAGGTTCATATAGATCGTCTTCCCACATGGAAAAACGCCAAGCATGGTCAGCAATGGCTGAACACCTTGCGGGATTATGCCTTCCCCAAGATCGGGCGCATGCCGGTAGACAGTATTGAACAGCCAGAGGTGCTGATGTGCCTGTCGCCGATATGGACAGACAAGCACGAAACGGCCAAGCGGCTGGCGCAGCGGATCAAGACGGTTCTAGATGTGGCGAAGTCGAAGGGGTTCAGATCCGGTGAAAACCCGGTAACCGCTATTCGTGATGCGAAGGTGCTGCCAACGGTCAAAGCCAAGGTGCAGCACCACGATGCGATGGATTGGCGGGATGTGCCGGCCTTCTATGCGGATCTGACAAGCCGTAGTGCGATGGCGGCGAAGGCGCTGAGGTTCACTATACTGACGGCCAGCCGCACGTCTGAGGTATTGGAGATGACATGGCCGGAGGTGGATTTTGACGCCCGGATTTGGACGATCCCAGCCGAGCGTATGAAAACCGGGGCAGTCCATCGGGTTCCTCTGACAGATGAAATGCTATCGATCCTGGAACCGTTGAAGGCCATGGCATCTGACTATGTGTTTGAAGGCCAGCGTCGCCATCAGCCGCTGTCCAACATGTCGATGTTGATGCTGTTGCGCCGGATTGGGATCAAAGATGTTACAGTACACGGGTTCCGCAGTTCCTTCCGCGACTGGGCCGCAGAGGCCACCAATGCCCCGCGAGAGCTGGCGGAGGCCGCTCTCGCCCATCAGGTCGGCTCAGACGTTGAGCGCGCCTATGCGCGGTCGGATTTGTTGGAACGGCGACGGGCGCTGATGGAAGAGTGGGCGGGGTTTGTTGGTATGGGCGAGGTAGGAAAGTAGAATATGATAAATAGCGATTGTGAATTTGAAAGCATTCCTGCTGACAAGAATCTCATATTCGGTGAAATCGACTTTGAGGCCCTTAAATCGGCAATTTTGAAAAATGGGCCATTGCATTTAAGCCAACGTGAAAGCGGCTTAGAAACTTTCTTTTCGATTACTCCCTGTTTGTGCGGTTTTGAAGGGTGCAAAGAAGATGTAATTTGGGCCGCCTTCCGCCATGGTGTTACTTTCATCAAGTCGACAATTGATAAGGAGGATCTCCAACCTTTTTCTTCTGTATTTGAATTTTTAATCGCTTTCTTTCACTTTCCTGATTCCTTCTTCTCTTCGTCCGCAGCAGAACAAACCTTTGAGGCTGAGATCTACCGAGCTTTGGGTATCGACCCTTTCGAGGTCTATGCATCTGAAGACTTTTCCGCCGCGGTAGCGGATGAGATGGACCAAGACAAACTTGATGCTTTGCCATTTTGGGAATCGCACACTCTCGTTACTTTGCTGCGCTGTATTCATTTGAAACGCGAAATGAGGCGGGTGCTTCGAGATTGCTCTGATGAAGAGCTGAAAGATAGTTACGATACAGGTCCAAATGGACGAAAAGAGCTAGACGATCTTTTTGGCGAGGGGTTTGATTTAGGCTTCTTGGCGGGACAATTGCAAAGCGAGTATCGCTCGAAAACCCGGTTCGAGGATTTAGTCGAAAAAGGTGAGCGAAGCGTAGCGACGCAAGCTTTGCGAACACAAGCGAGTGGTGCTGCGTCATCGCAAAAAAAGCTCAAAAATCTCGAGTGCTTCATGTCAGAAATTGAGCGACTGGGAAGTCATTATCCTGACATTCCGGAGCAAATGATCTTGGCTCAGGCTTATAAGAATTCTAAGAAAGTTCGAACTATGCCTCGGAGCAAAAAGGCACAAGAAGACTACGAAGTCACGTTGCGTTCTCTTGAACCATTCAAGTCAAGGTACGAAGCCGTTTTCAGAACGAACGCTTAAGCGATTTCTCCTACTGCGCAAGCGCTTAAGCGGTCGGAAAAAACTGGTGACAGTTCACAGAATCTGCCCATAATTGGGAGCCATCGCAACCAATCCGAAAGGACCAGCTGATGGCAGAAATCTTCGACAGTAATCGTACCTATATGCTTGGCGATCCGGAACTGGATGTTCTGGGCAGCCGGGAAAAACTCGCACAGTGGCGGCACCGTAATGTCGGACCTGCGTTCATCCGCATTGGCCGACGCATCGCCTATCACGGTGCGGACCTGAATGCCTGGCTGAACGCCCGGCGTATCGATCCCAGCAGTGAGGCCGCCTAATGAAAAACCCCAACTCCGCATGCGGTGCCGGGGCTTTTCTGCTGACATTGGATGCCAGACTAGACACCTCATCTGATGCCAGAAAACGCCCCCATCCTGCAACTGAAATCCGCAAACGCTTCTATCTGTGCCCGGGCACCAATTCGGTTGAGCCTCTTCGCATTCGCAAGGGGGCAATCCAGTATGACTGAGTTGAAGCCAAATGAATTACGCCCCGGTGCTCAAGGATCTGATCGGGTCGCCCGTTCCGCCACCAGCCACCGGGAAAGCGCTGATGACTATCATTCGGTCATCATCCGGTCAGACAAATACCGGGTGATCATCTGCAAGGATAACCATCAGTGGATTATCCAGCGCAGGGCCGGTGTACGGCACGGCACGGTTCGGTGGGACAGTCTTGCCTACTGCCGCAGCCGCAAGACCCTTTTGCGGCTTTGGCCGTGCCTTCACGGTGATGGCAGTGGATCTTGGCCGGAACTGGAATGCCTGCCTTCCACGTTTGGAGGCCGCTGATGGCAGGCAAGAGGAAAGGCAAACGCTCTGACGAGGGTCAGTATGTAACGATCCCCTACGCGATGCTGAAAAGCGCCGCGTGGCGGTCCCTGTCCGGCAATGCAGTGCGGCTGTGGTTTGAACTGCACACGCGCTTTCATGGTGGCAACAATGGGCAGCTGTCGCTGTCATTCGCTGAGGCAGGTGAATTGCTCGGGATGGGGAAGGCAACGGTGCAGCGCGCCTATCAGGAGCTGGAGGATCGTGGCTTCCTGGCGCTGGAGGAAGAAGGCAACTGGTATCACCGCCGCGCCCATCGCTGGCGGCTGACCACGAAGCCCACGCAACGGGCAAAAGGCAAGGAAAGCGCGACCAACGATTGGCGCCATTGGCGGCCGAAAAAAACAAAACGCGGTTCTGAAACGGAACCGTCAGGGTCCTCGGTGGTTCCGTTTGAGAACCCAAGACCCGCTCATGGTTCCGTATCAGAACCCGTCAGGGCCATTTTAGACCACTCCTTCGGTTCTGAAACGGAACACTAATAATACCACTCCCCTACAGGGCAGGAGAAAGGCAAGAGGCACATGACGGGTAAAAAGCAGACTGAGGCAGCAGAGATGAAGAACTCCGACAATCAAGGACAGACACTGGGCGTGACCCTAAGTGGCAGCCCGAGTGAGGGTCAGCAAGTCGCCCTTCATGCGGAGGATTCATTGAAAACCATATTTGGCACAGAGTTGTCGGAAATGGCTGAAGCGCTTCTGAGCCAATGCATGAAAGTTTTGAAAAGCAATGAGGCCAGTGATGAGTTTGCTGGCAATGACGAGCGCAGCTTTATGCTGGCAGCGGTTGCAGAGATTCAACCCCGTGACGCGTTCGAGCGAATGCTGGCGGTTCAGATGGCAGCAACCCATGTCGCCATGATCCGATCTGGCCGATGGCTTGCGCATACAGAGAACGTGGAACAGGTGAAGACGCATTACGCAGGCTACACCAAGCTGGCCCGTGCCTATGTCTCTCAGATGGAAGCGCTGCGGAAGCATCGCACTGGTGGCAAACAGACAGTCACGGTTCAGCACGTGAATGTCGGGGATGGCGGCCAGGCAATTGTCGGCAATGTTGAGACCGGGGGGAGGGGCCAGGATGAAACATGACGCCAACCCCATGCAAAAGGCGCATGCGGCGCCCAGATGCACAGCACATTCCAAGCGCTCTGGTCTTCTATGCAAAAATCCCGCCGTTCGCGGCTGGACCGTCTGTCGCATGCATGGCGCAAGAGGTGGGCATGGTGCAGGAAAAGCCAATCCCGCCTACAAGCATGGAATGAGGTCAAATGAGTGGGTGGAGGTGCGGAAAGAGATAAACGAGATCGCGCGGATTCTGGGTGCGAAGTGAGGCGCGGCGGAGATGTAGTCCGCGTTATCTATCGTTCAAATTATTGAAATAAATATGAGGAAATTATCGAGGAACATATAATACCACAAAGTGTACCACTACATATTTCTCAAATCTCCAATTTATTGGGGCTCTAGACATCGATTAGTCTATATAACTGACAGCTTGGAAAGCATTGCGGACAATTATTCATTACGCGGCTAATGACCGGTTTGAGAACCAGTCAGCCCACAATGACGACTACCGAAATTTGAACAAATGTCCGCCATCGATGAAATATGCTTTGGATTGGGCTTTTGCCCACGTCTCTGAATACACTTTCAATGAGCAGGATGTAGTCATTGCTAAAGACACGAATTATTCTCGCTGCATTGCTGTGTGTACAATGTGGCGCCAAGTATATCACGATAGTTCGATTAAAAGTGCAGCAGTTGTTCTAATAATCAAGCTTACTATGGTGTGCGGGCTAAGCAGTCAGGTGTGAAGTTTTGATAACCATTTCAAACTTAACACATATCTATCTACTAAATATTTAGTTTGACATCGGCGGAGCCTTAAGACTACCGTTATTGCAGTTGGTGACCGCCGACTCATATATAAATTTTGGGAGGATACGAGATGCGTAAGTATCTGCTCTCCGCGACGGCTGCGATTGCTGTCATCGCGGGGCATGGGACTGCTTTTGCTGATGCAGCAGCAGCCCAGAAATGGATTGAACAAGAATTCCAGCCATCCACACTGTCAAAAGATGAACAAATGTCTGAGATGGAGTGGTTTATTGAAGCTGCTGGACCATACCAGGGCATGGAGATTAACGTCTTGTCGGAAGGTATTCCGACACATGGCTATGAATCAGAAGTCCTGACCAAAGCGTTTGAAGAAATCACAGGCATTAAGGTCAACCACCAAATCCTCGGTGAAGGTGAAGTTGTGCAGGCGGTTCAGACGCAAATGCAAACCCAACGCAACCTTTATGATGGATACGTGAATGACTCCGATCTGATCGGCACTCATTCTCGCCTACAACTGGCCTATAACCTGACGGAACAGATGGCAGGTGATTGGTCAGCCACAACATCGCCAACGCTTGATCTGGGCGATTTTATGGGAATCCAATTTACGACCGGGCCGGATGGCAACCTTTACCAACTGCCCGATCAGCAATTTGCGAACCTTTACTGGTTCCGCAAAGACTGGTTTGACAATCCGGATTTGCAGGCGCAATTCAAGGCAAAATACGGATACGACTTGGGTGTTCCGGTAAATTGGTCGGCCTACGAGGATATTGCTGAGTTCTTTTCGAACGATGTTCAGGAAATCGACGGTGTTCGTATTTTTGGCCACATGGACTACGGAAAGCGCGCCCCTGACCTTGGTTGGCGGATGACTGATGCCTGGCTTTCGATGGCTGGTACCGGCTCAAAGGGCGAGCCAAACGGCATCCCGATCGATGAATGGGGTATCCGGATGGAAGCGGGATCATGTAACCCCGCCGGTGCATCCGTGTCTCGTGGGGGTGCCGCCAACGGTCCGGCCGCGGTCTATGCGATCCGCAAATGGGACGAATGGCTGAGAAACTATGCCCCTCCAGGTGCTGCCAGCTATGATTTCTACCAATCGTTACCCGCGCTTGCACAAGGTAATGTGGCCCAACAGATATTCTGGTACACAGCCTTTACAGCGGACATGGTCAAACCACAGGCCGAGGGCAACAACACGGTGGATGCAGATGGCAATCCGCTGTGGCGTATGGCCCCATCTCCCCATGGTCCATATTGGGAAGAGGGTCAGAAGGTTGGCTATCAGGATGTGGGGTCTTGGACTTTCCTGAAGTCGACGCCTTCGGATCGCGCGCAAGCGGCATGGCTCTACGCTCAGTTTGTTACATCCAAAACTGTTGATGTGAAGAAATCTCATGTTGGACTAACCTTCACACGCGATAGCACCGTTAACCATGGATCGTTTACCGAACGCGCCCCGAAGCTGGGCGGATTGGTTGAGTTTTACCGCTCACCTGACCGCGTTGCTTGGTCTCCGACAGGTATCAACGTTCCAGATTACCCAAAGTTGGCACAGATTTGGTGGCAACAGATCGGGGATGTGAACTCTGGTGCGTTTACACCTCAGCAAGCTATGGATCGTCTGGCCGAAGAAATGGACATCACCATGGCCCGGATGCAAGCAGCTGACGAAGCCGCGAATGTATACGGTGGCTGTGGGCCGCGACTGAACGAGGAAAAAGATCCTTCGGAATGGCTCGGCAATGGTGGTGCAAAGGCCAAGCTGGACAATGAGAAACCGCAAGGTGAGACGGTCAACTACGATGATCTAGTCGCCCGCTGGAACCAGTAGGAAACTCAACCGATCCAACGTAAACCATTGGGTCGGGAATGGCCGGATCTCTTCCTGAGTCCGGCCATTTACAACCCGCCGAGCACGGGAAAACCAAGGTAATGACCAATGACAGTTGAGCTCATCAAAGCTAGCAAAGTGACGCGCGGCATAACGCATATCAAGCCGACATCGCTTGTTCTTGAGTCTGGGTATTTCAATGTCCTTTTGGGGCAAACTGGGTCCGGCAAGACGTCACTGATCAAGCTTATGGCAGGGCTAGATCCATTGGCATCCGGGCAGATATTCATAAATGGCGAAGATGTCTCAAAACTATCGACACAAAAGCGAAACATCAGCTTGGTTCACCAGTTTTTTGTGAATTATCCGCATATGACTGTATTCGACAATATTGCCTCCCCTTTGAAAGTGGCAGGCATGCCTAAGTCCGAAATCCAAGGCCGCGTTGAAGAAGCCGCCGACATCTTGCAATTGCGCCCAATGTTATCACGCCGTCCACAGGAACTGAGCGGCGGCCAGCAACAACGTTGCGCTCTTGCCCGAGCCATCGCCAAGGAAAGCCGAGCCGTGTTTCTGGACGAGCCTCTCGCTAACCTGGACTATAAGCTGCGGGAAGAATTGCGGGAGCAGCTTCCAGAACTTTTCGCAGGACGGGGTGCCGTTGTTGTTTATGCGACATCAGAACCTGAAGAAGCATTGCTGCTGGGAGGAAAAACCGCTCTCATGGACGACGGATCTGTGACCCAATTTGGGGCGACGTCAGAAATCTACAGAAACCCCGAAAGCCTGTCGGCCGCACGTGTGTTTTCTGATCCGCCGATCAACTCCGCTGAAGTCATTAAAACCGGTAGTACTGTCCGAATGAAGACTGGTGTTTCCTGGTCCCTCGAAGGCGACGCTTCCAAACTGAAAGACGGGCAATATACAGTCGCTATACGCCCACACCACGTGACCCCTTTCAAATCCAAACCTGGTGACATTGCTTTGAGCGGCACCGTGCTTGTGACTGAATTGTCCGGATCTGAATCAAGTGCGCATTTCCAGATGGGAGATGACGGCTGGGTCTCGCTTGCCCACGGAGTCCACGCATATCAAGTCGGTGAATCTCATGAATTTTACATGGATCCCGACCAAGCATTTTATTTCGATGCCGAAGGGGGGTTCGTTGCCTGATGGCCAAAATTAGCCTTTCAAATCTTCGGCACTCTTACCTTCCAAATCCACAGGGACCGCAAGATTATGCACTCAAGGAAATAGACCTAGATTGGCAAGACGGAGGTGCTTACGCGCTTCTTGGACCATCTGGTTGCGGGAAGTCGACGCTGCTCAACATTATTTCTGGCCTTTTGACGCCTTCTGAAGGGCGCATTTTGTTTGATGATCGGGATGTTACCGACATGACACCAGACCAGCGAAACATTGCGCAAGTTTTCCAGTTTCCGGTAATCTACGACACGATGACCGTGCGCGATAACTTGGCGTTCCCATTGCGCAATCGTGGAGTCGATAACTCGCGTATCGCCACACGAGTGGCGGAGATCGCAGCGATGCTTGAAGTCGAGGACATGCTGGATACGCGCGCTGCGCATCTCTCCCCAGATAACAAGCAAAAGATATCCATGGGCCGAGGGCTGGTGCGCGACGATGTGAACGTTGTCATGTTTGATGAACCTCTCACTGTGATTGATCCCCACCTGAAGTGGAAACTCAGATCAAAGCTTAAAGAGCTGCATCAAAGAGTACGCGCCACCATGATTTATGTCACCCATGATCAGACAGAGGCTCTGACATTCGCTGATCAGGTGGTGGTGATGCAGGATGGTGAAATTGTACAGATCGGAACCCCCGTTGAACTGTTTGAGCGGCCTCAGCATGTCTTTGTCGGGCATTTTATCGGATCACCCGGTATGAACATCCTGCCGGCGCAAGAGATCGGCGGCAAAGTCTCGTTCGAAGGCCTTAACATCGCATTGGAAGGTAAAGTCACAGGATATGGTGGGCTAACGCAAATTGGGATCCGTCCAGAGTTTGTGGCGATTGCAGATGATGGATTTGAAGCTCGTGTGCGCAAGGTCTCGGACGTGGGGCGACATTCGGTGATCGAAGCGATGATCGGGAACACATCAGTCAAAGCCATAATCGAAGGTGACGCACCCATTCAGGGAGATGCGGTTCATTTGAAATTCCGACATGATCAAACGCGTCTTTACCGTGATGGGTGGATAACAACAGAGGCTGCAAGATGAGAACAGAGAATCAAAGAGCCTGGTTTTTCGTGTTGCCAGTCATGTTGCTGGTCGCATTCAATGCGCTCGTACCGATCATGACCGTCGTTAACTATTCGGTTCAGGAAACCTTCGGCAACAATGTATTCTTTTGGCAGGGCCTAGATTGGTTTGAACAAATACTGCGTTCCGATCGTTTTCACGCCGCGCTGGGGCGTCAGTTTCTTTTCACGTTCCTCATTTTGGCAATCGAGGTGCCATTGGGAATTGTGATTGCCCTGTCCATGCCCAAAAAAGGCGTCTGGGTACCCGTCTGTCTGGTCACGATGGCGTTGCCGATGCTCATTCCTTGGAATGTTGTGGGGGCTATGTGGAATATCTTTACGCTGCCTGACATCGGTTTGTTGGGATATCTTATGAACCACACTTTAGGCATTCCTTATGATATGACTCAAAATCCGTTCGCGGCCTGGGTCACAATCATAACAATGGATGTCTGGCACTGGACGTCTTTGGTTGTGCTGCTGTCCTATGCGGGCCTCGTCTCAATCCCTGATGCATATTATCAGGCCGCCAAGATTGACGGCGCAAGTCCTTGGAAGGTTTTCCGTTACATCCAGCTTCCCAAGATGAAAACGGTTTTAACAATCGCCGTCCTGCTTCGGTTTATGGACAGTTTCAACATCTACACCGAACCTTTTGTGCTCACAGGCGGGGGGCCCGGAAACTCAACGACATTGTTGTCGATCGACCTTGTGAAAATTGCACTGGGGCAGTTTGATCTAGGTCCGGCCGCAGCTATGTCGCTGATCTATTTTGCAATCACGCTTCTCGTCAGCTGGTTATTTTATACTCTTATGACAAAGGATGATGCGAAATGAGAAAACGCTCCTTGATACCCATCATCTATATTCTGTTTTTGATGTTGCCGATCTACTGGCTGATCGCGATGAGCTTTAAGACAACAGGGGAAATTCTGTCTGGATTCAGCCTGTTTCCACAAACGTTCACACTTCAGAATTATCGCGTCATTTTCACTGACCCAAGCTGGTATTGGGGCTATATCAATTCGATCATCTATGTGTCGCTGAACACGGTCATATCCGTCAGCGTGGCTTTGCCGGCGGCTTATGCATTTTCGCGTTACAGGTTTTTGGGCGACAAACAGTTGTTTTTCTGGTTGCTGACAAACCGCATGGCGCCAGCCGCAGTGTTTGCTCTTCCGTTCTTCCAACTCTATTCATCTGTCGGATTGTTTGACACGCACATAGCTGTGGCGCTGGCCCACTGCCTCTTCAATATCCCGCTTGCGGTGTGGATCTTGGAAGGGTTCATGGGGGGCGTGCCAAAAGAATTGGACGAAACCGCCTATGTTGATGGCTACTCATTCCCACGATTTTTCATAACCATATTCCTGCCGACCATCAAAGCGGGTGTCGGTGTTGCTGCCTTTTTCTGCTTTATGTTTTCATGGGTGGAACTGCTGCTTGCAAAAACGTTGACTGCTGTTGCTGCGAAGCCAATAGCGGCCACGATGACGAAAACGGCATCTTCTGCAGGGTATGAATTGGGTTTGCTGGCTGCAGCGGGCACGCTGACGATTATCCCCGGTGCAATCGTCATCTATTTCGTGCGCAACTATATTGCCAAGGGTTTCGCCTTGGGGAGGGTATGATGTTGAGACGATTTGCGACGCCTATGTTTATCCTTCTGTCCTCTGGCAACGCACTTGCCCAAGGGTGGGGTAATGTCGGCACGGAGGACGACAAGGGGTTTTCCTGGACAGCACCGCTATGGCCGGATTTCTGGATGGCATGGACACCGGCAACATTCGTGCTCTTTTGCGGGATCTTTACCGCGATGGGTGTGATTACATTTCTGGAGATCCATCGCCCAGGTGGGGATGAGAGAAAAGGTGTGCTTGGCCTTGTCACCACGCGCGGCGATCGTTTGTTTATCTCCTTGCTTGGTACGTCTTACATTTTTTTGGCCTGGTTGGGCCTTGTGGGGCAACCGCTTTGGTGGCCATTGGCGATTAGCATCGGTTGGGCCGTGTTCTGTTTTCGGAAGGTATGAGAAATTGCTTCCGATATGCCAATAATAAGTATTTACTAGCTCTGCTTATCAAGCGAGCGAAACCCGCGGATGGGATAACATGAGAGAAAAGAAAAAACATGAGCTTCTCACTGAAGTGGAGTTGGAGTTCATGAATGTGCTGTGGTCAATGGGTGAAGGTACGGTACGTGATGTGCTCGACCAGTTGCCCGACGACCGAAATCTTGCATACACCTCCGCCGCGACCATTTTGCGCATCCTCGAACAGAAGGAATTTGCAACCAGCCGAAAAGAGGGGAAACGACATGTTTTCAAACCCTTGCTGGAAAAAGACGCATACCAAACCCGCTCGTTGAAAGACTTGTCAATGAAGCTGTTTGACGACACGCCGGCCTCTTTGGTTGCGCGCCTCGTTAATGATGAAGAATTGACCGAAGAAGCATTGGGGCAAATCCGGGCACTTGTTGATCGGAGGTTGAAAAATGATACCGGGTGATGCAATTCTCGACGCTTTCATCGATGCCAATATACTGATTGTTCTGGCTTATGCTCTATGGTCATTCGTACGGTTTGCTTTGGACCGTTTGGGGTTAAAGGGGGCTCATGGCACCCATTTGAAACTTCTGAACAGCGTCTTTCTTGCAATTGCCTTGGCCCCATTCATGATCCTCGGGCTCAATCTTTTGCAAGAAATCGGCTTTGGCAAAGCCCTGAGTGTCAATCTGTCTGACATGGTTGTCTCGCACTATCTGAATGGCGGGATCGAGATGAGCGCCGCGGAGTTCGAACGCCTGGTCATGATGCGTGACACACTAACGATCAACATCATGAATACTGCCGGATGGCTGTCTTGGGCCATCATTGCGGCGTTTCTTGCCGGGCTTTGTGTTGGCACCATGCGACTTTTGGTTTCGGTGTTTTGCCTGCATACAATCGTCTCTGACAGCTATGCGTGGCGGCGCTTTGGGCGTGTTCACATCCGACTTTCAGATCGCACGCTTGTGCCTTTCTCTACCCGAGGATTGCGCAATTACTACGTCGTTGTGCCATCACATATGCTGGGTCAGGGTAAAGAGTTGAAAATTTCACTCGCGCATGAATTTCAGCATCTTCGCCAACATGACATCGAGTGGGAGATTCTTCTTGAAATCCTGAAACCCTTGTTCTTCCTGAATCCCGCTTATCATGCGTGGAAGCGGCAGGTCGAAGATCTGAGGGAACTGAATTGCGATAGCGAAGTCTTGATCCGCGGACGCTTTGATGTGCGGGCCTATTGTGAAACTCTGATGTCCGTATGTCAGCAAACATTGCGGCGCGACCGAATGTTTGTGGTTGCGTTACCAAAGGTCACACTGGTGACGGCAGATCGCTCAGCTTTGCGCAATGGGAAGATGAGCTTTCTTGAACAGCGCATCGTTTCCTTGTTGGAGATGCGTAAAATGCCAAATCAGAAGCTGATAAATGTGGCGATCATCATCCCGATTGTGGGTTTTATCATGCTGTGCGCAGTCGCAATCCAAAAACCCGGCGATTGGAGCCATGACAGGTTGATGCTGTCCACGGTGGTAAATCTGGAGCGGCTGGACGAGATAAACAGATTGTCTACATTCGCACGCCCGCGGAATTGAGTATTCAACTTTGTCTGTATAGTGCACGCCAATCGAACTGAACCATGTTCGTGCGGACGTGACGAAAACTCTCGCAGCGGGTTAGGTCACGAAAAAGCGGTCACGTGCACCGTCCATAGCGATGGCGGCTTTGTCCGCTTAGACGACATTGGTTCTGTCAGTTGCCAGTGTCCGCTTGAACTGACCAGCGAATTGTTAGGCGGGGTAACAGGGCTGAGGCTCACTGCATCACAACTGCCTTTTTCATCGGATTGTTGGGTTTTGAGCTGCTACAGCTCTTTCTTCCATGGTGGATTGGAACCCGCGCGTCCGACTGTAATCGCTGAAACGCGTGCGCCACACTCCATCGCGGTCGCGATTTGCGACTCATTCAAGTTTCCAAGCGATGGTTTCTCCAGCACGTTCAACTCGTCCATCTTGGCAAGGAACCCTGCGTTGAAAGTGTCGCCCGCACCGACCGTATCCACCACGTCTGCATTGGCGGCTGCAACATCAATCACTGCGCCGTTCGATGTAAAGCCGGTCGCGCCTCGGCTGCCACTGGTGAGCACCAACAGCCTTGGCCCATGCGCGAGTATTTGTGCGGCTTTATCCTCATCCGATTGCGATGTTGGAATGAGCCAGTTCAGGTCGTCGTTTGACACTTTCACAATATCGGCCAATGAAAACATCTGAGCGATGCGATCCCTGAACCGACCTTCGTTTTTGATAAATGCGGGCCGAATATTCGGATCGACCATGACAGAGCCATCAGATGAATATCTTTGCGCCAGTTCTAAATAAGTGTCGCCACAGGGTTCACTGGCCAGAGAAATTCCACCGAAATAGAGCGCTTTGACCTGCGGCGGCAGATTGGGGATGTTAGCGGGCTGCAGCATTCGACCGGCGCTGTTTTCGTCATAGAACGTGTAAGTAGCATGTCCTTCAGTGAGTTGAACAAATGCCAGTGTGGTGGGTCGCTCTGACAAAACGACATGTGTTGTATCCACATTGCTTGCGTGCAGGGTTTGCATGAGTTGCCGGCCAAACAGGTCGAGCGATAGCCCTGAATAGAACCCGGTCGGCACATCCAGCCGACCAAGGGCAATGGCTGTATTGAATACAGATCCACCGGATGTTGGCGTCAATACTGTCTGCCCAGACGACGTTTCAGAGGGCAGCATGTCGATCAACGCCTCTCCGCAACATAAAATCATTCATTCACCCCGATGCGCATACTATGGTGCAGTGCCTTCGTGATCATCCTAACCGGAATAAATTCAACCGCCATCTGCTATCGCCTTGAATATGCATATTTGTATGAAAGAATGTTATGTGTGGTTGGCGTGACTTAGCATTGGCACCAGATGATGTCGCAGGGGACAAATGAAACGATCTTCCGTTAATACTATTATGGCGCAAGCCCATGATATGATACGTCGACACGGCTTTGTCCTGCCGCCATTCGCGGCGTGGAGCCCGGCTGAATTCAAAGCCAAACGCGATATGGTCTGCCATGTGATCGATGCACGCTGTGGATGGGATATCACCGATTACGGGGCCGGACGATTTGATCAGATGGGGCTCTTTCTGTTTACTCTTCGCAACGGACGTCTGAGTGATCTGAGAAGAGGCGGCGGAATGTGCTATGCTGAAAAGCTCCTGATCTCAAAGAAGGATCAGCTAAGCCCAATGCATACTCATATCATCAAATCGGAAGATATCATTAATCGCGGCGGGGCAACCTTGGTTGTCGAACTCTATGGATCCGATGATGATGGTAACTTTGCCGAGGATCGTGGTGGTTCCGTATTGTGCGACGGTATGAACAGACCATTCGTACCAGGCGAAAAAATAAAACTTAACCCGGGTGAAAGCGTGACTTTGGCACCAGGCGACTGGCATGCGTTTTGGGGAGAGGGTGGCGATGTGCTGATTGGTGAAGTGTCCACCGTCAACGACGACGAGACAGACAATGTATTCCGAGAACCCATCGGGCGATTTTCGGAGATCGAAGAAGATGAAGCGCCGGTTCATCTATTGGTCAGCGACTATCAGAAATGGCTGGGCTAGTTCAGATCCCTAACGATCAAAGCCTATGATTTCGATCACGTTCATTCCGGCGGTTAGTGCCGCCTTTACACCTTGCGCAGAATCCTCGATCACCAAGGTCTGCTCCGGCGCGACGGCCAAGAGGGAAGCCGCCTTTTTGAAAATCTCGGGCGATGGTTTTGGCAAGCAGCCATCGCTTATCGATACGATATGGTCAAAGTGCTGAAGCATTCCAGTTGCAGTCAGTGAAGCGCCGGCAACTGATCGCTCGGCATTTGTGCCAACGGCCAAAGGATACGCACCCGCCAAATCGCGAACCAAATCAGCCGTTTGTTCGATAGGCTGCACGCGAAAACTGGTTTCGATGAATATCGATATGCTTCGTTCGATCGCCCGTTCAATATCGAGGTTCGGATGGTATTTTGATGAGAACTCCCGGATCAGAGAGGACCTGTCGAGACCGGTTCGTGTAAAATACCAATCACGGTCCAGCAGCGCCCCTTGTTCAAGTGTCGCCAATCTGAACGCTTCGAAATGGACGTCTTCGCTTTCGACCAGCGTGCCGTCACAATCGAAAATGAACCCAAGATAGCCGCCATTTACGCAATGTTCATACCAGCGATCTGAGGCAAGATCGGATGCCCCTGTTGGTGTGTGGAGTTTTGCTGCGATCATTTGAATTACCGGCCCATGTTCATTTCAGCGGATTGAAAGTCTTGACAATATTGGCTGCTTTGACTTCATATGCCAGAGTGAATGTTAGCGTAAACAGCCCAATATTCGATTGTACCTAAGTCGTTGGAATGGCACCGCGTTGGCATCGTGCTTTGACACTGAGATACAATTTATCACGCGGTGTCAGATAAAAAGGCAAAATGATCGGAACCTGAAGAATGTTCCATCGCCTGACCAAAGGGAGAAAAACATGAAACGAATTCATCTGCTCGCGTTGACATCTGTTGTCGCCATCACCTCAGGGGTATCTGCGGCAAGTGCGGATAAATTGACGCTGTATTGTTCTGCACAGGAAGACTGGTGCCAGTTGATTGCCCGCAGTTTTGAGGATGCCACGGGAATTGACGTGAACATGACCCGGAAATCATCCGGAGAGACATTTGCGCAAGTCAAGGCAGAGGCCTCGAACCCCAAGGGGGATGTATGGTGGGGTGGCACGGGTGATCCGCATCTGCAGGCCGCAGAGGAAGGCCTGACAGAACCTTATGTTTCGCCCATGCGGGATCAGTTGCATGGCTGGGCAATCAGTCAGGCCGAAAGTGCGGGTGACAAAACCATCGGCATCTATTCTGGCGCGCTGGGCTACGGGTATAACACAGAGCTTTTGGCGGCGAATGACCTGCCTGAACCGTCCTGCTGGGCCGACCTTTTGAAACCCGAATACAAAGGCCACGTTCAGATGGCGAACCCGAACTCATCGGGCACAGCCTATACAACGCTAGCCTCCATGGTTCAGATATTTGGCGAGGATGAAGGCTTTGAATTCATGAAAGGCCTGCATGCCAATATCAACCAATACACCAAATCAGGCTCTGCCCCGATCAAGGCGGCGGGACGTGGTGAAAACACCATCGGTATCGTCTTCATGCATGATGCCGTGAAGCAGGCGGTTTCGGGGTTCCCAATCAATGTTGTCGCCCCGTGTGAGGGCACAGGGTATGAGATTGGGTCCATGTCCATTATTTCCGGCGCGCGGAACATGGACGAAGCTCAGCAGTTTTATGATTGGGCCTTGTCCGCAGATGCGCAAAACCTAGCGTTGCAAGTAAACGCGTTCCAGGTGCCATCGAATGTGAATGCCGAAACGTCACCGTCCGCACCGGACATGTCGACAATCAAACTGATTGACTATGATTTCAGGACATATGGATCGTCTGACGAACGCAAGCGCCTGCTGCAAAAGTGGGACGAAGAAGTCTCTACACTTCCGCAATAAACCTTGCGCGGCATGATCCTTGACAAGACCGCTCATCCGGCACTGATCTTCTGGATCGTCGTCGGGTGGGTCGGGTTCTGTCTTCTGCCCTGGTACGGGATAGAGGATGGATTTTTCACGTTTGAATGGTTGATTGATGGTTATCCGTTTGACGAGGATTACGCCCCGGGGATTTTTCTGATCGGGCAGGGGGAAAAGCTGTGGCTTGCGCCCATTCTGATCCCGATGATCGCGTCATTGTTTGCGTTGAAGAGGGCGAAAAGCGATCCAAACTATGCCCGGATTCTGATCCTGTCTGGTGCTGCCGGGTTTGGCTATCTGATGATGCAGGGCTTTGGGATCGGCATCCGTGGTTTCACCTTTGACTGGTTGAAGGCACTGTTTGGCGATCTGGGGGATCGACAATTCGGAATGGGCTATGGGGCCTTGTTCGTCGCTTCCTCCTTCCTGTTCCTTTTTACCCAAGGCATTGCTGCGCGCGGCGCAATCAATGGCGATGTGTTTGTCGTCAGTGCGATTGGCGGCGTCATCGTAATTGTCACCACCTTTGTATTCTTCCCGATCGCAAAGATGTTGATTGCAGCTTTCATTACAGAGGAAGGCGGGTATTCGGCAGCAGTCTTTACCGCAAAGTTCTTTGACGATCGGCTATGGGGGGTCGGCTGTTTCGCGGGTGGTCGGTGTGGGGCGGCGCTGAATTCTTTAATACTCGCTGTCATCGTCGGGTTTCTGACCACCGCGCTGGGGCTTGTCTTTGCCCTTGTCGTGACTCGGTCTGGATTTCGCTACAAGCGTTTGCTGCGGGCCCTGACGGTATTGCCGATCATTACGCCGCCCTTCGTGATCGGGTTGGCATTGATCTTGCTATTTGGATTGTCCGGATCGGTGACCCAATTTTTCGCGGAGTTGTTCGGGGTTCAACCCACACGATGGCTCTACGGGATGCCCGGCGTTTTGATCGCGCAGACGCTCGCCTTTACCCCGATTGCCTTTCTGGTTCTGATCGGTGTGGTCGAAGGGGTCTCTCCCTCTATGGAAGAGGCCGCACAAACGTTGCGCGCCAGTCGTTGGCAGACTTTCAGAACGGTGTCTTTGCCCCTGATGCGCCCAGGTTTGGCGAATGCGTTCTTGCTCGGTTTTATCGAAAGCATGGCCGATTTTGGCAATCCGCTGGTTTTGGGTGGCAATTTCGATGTTTTGTCGACCGAGATATTCTTTGCGATTGTGGGTGCACAATATGACCAGGGCCGGGCGGCAGTGTTGGCGATGGTTTTGCTCTTCTTTACGTTGTCGGCCTTTTATGCACAGCGGATGTGGCTGGGAAAGAAAAGCTACACTACCGTTTCGGGAAAGGGCGATGCAGGCGTGCATCCGTTGATGCCAAACGGACTAGCAATTCCTGTTTTTATAGCCGCCGCGATCTGGGGGCTGTTCACGTTGGTCGTCTATTGCATGATCCTGTACGGCAGCGTGGTTGAACTTTGGGGCGTCAATAATACGCTGACCTTCAAGCATTACGTCACCGCGTTTTCTTTCCGTATTGAAGAAGCCGGCATTCGCTGGACCGGTGCCGCCTGGGATAGTTTCTGGACTACAATCAAAATCGCGGCAGCCGCCGCACCCCTGACGGCCATCGTCGGGCTAATCACGGCGTATCTGCTGACCCGTCAGACCTTTGCCGGAAAAAATGCGTTCGAATTCGGCACCATGCTCAGCTTTGCCATCCCCGGTACTGTGATTGGGGTCAGCTATATTCTGGCCTTCAATGTACCGCCGATCGAGATCACGGGCACCGGGATCATCCTGATTGTCAGCTTTATCTTCCGAAACATGCCGGTTGGCGTGCGTGCTGGTATCGCCTCGATGAGCCAGTTGGACAAATCACTGGATGAATCCTCCCTGACACTGGGCGCAAACTCATGGCAGACCTTCCGCAAGATCATTCTGCCGTTGCTGCGTCCGGCCATATTGGCAGCGCTGGTGTACAGTTTCGTCCGCGCCATGACGGCCATATCGGCGGTGATCTTTCTGGTTTCGGCAGAATATGACATGGCCACCAGCTATATCATCGGGCGGGTCGAAAATAATGACTATGGGCTCGCGATTGCCTATTCCACAACGCTGATCGTGGTGATGCTGACGGCCGTCGGGATTTTGCAGCTTATCGTCGGACGCACAAAAATTGGCCGCCGGACGCAGTTCGAGGCAGGAGAATAAACATGGTTGAAACTCAAATCACCGGCAAAGCTGCCCCCGTCAGGTTCGAAAACGTAACGAAAAGCTTTGGTCGCGATGTCGTCGCCGTGGACAACATTGATCTAAACGTCAAGGCAGGGAAACTAGTGACATTGCTGGGGCCGTCTGGCTGCGGAAAAACCACGACGTTGCGGATGATTGCGGGGCTGGAAATGGCCACATCAGGTCGCATTCTGATTGGTGACAAGGATGTCACTAAATTACCCGCAACTGATCGCGACGTGTCGATGGTGTTTCAATCATATGCGTTGTTTCCGCATATGAGCGTTCTGGAAAACGTCTCTTATGGGCTGACCTTTTCGGGATTTTCCAAGTCAGAGACACGCGATCGGGCTTTGGCTGGCTTGGACTTAGTTGGCCTGAAAGGTTTTGACAGCCGTTTGCCCAGCGAATTGTCAGGTGGGCAACAGCAGCGCGTCGCGGTGGCCCGGGCCCTGGTCTTGGAACCGCAGGTTTTGCTATTTGATGAACCATTATCGAACCTGGATGCAAAGCTGCGTCGGCAGGTGAGGGAAGACATAAGGGCCATTCAAAAAGATCTCGGCCTGACAGTGGTTTACGTGACCCATGATCAGGAAGAGGCCCTTGCGGTGTCGGATGAGATTGTTGTTATGCGCAATGCAAGCATTGCACAGATTGGAACACCTCGGCAGCTTTATGATGCGCCGGTTGACCGGTTCGTTGCCGATTTCATCGGCGAAGCCAACATTTTGCCCTGCACAATAGAGAGTGTTGAAAACGATCAGGCAAATATCAACATCGAGGGATATCGCCATCAGTTGCCCGCGCGTGGACTGGAAGCGGGAACCGCGACTTTGGCGGTTCGACCTTCCAGACTGGTGATTGGTGCAGAAGGCGGCTTTTCTGCAAAAGTCGTCAAGGCAACCTATGTCGGTGTACGTATGGAATACACATTGGAAGCAGCGTTTGGATCGATGTTTGCCGTTCAGGACGATGTGGATGCGCCGCTAGAGGTCGGGTCGGATGTCACCGTTGGCTTTGCCCACAAAGGCCCGGTTTTGCTGCCCCGAACCTAGCCTTCGACATCGAATGCGGTGATGGATATCCGTAGAAGCTGGTCAAAGACATTTGGCAGACCAACTACAACGCGCCCACCGTTCTGGATCATGTCATCGGCGTTCTGATCCTCAACCCGCCCGCCGGCCTCTGACACGATCAGTTGCCCCGCAAGACAATCCCAGGCGTTCATGTGCTCTTCCGCGTAACCAAGAAGACGCCCTGCCGCGACATAAGCCAACGAGAGAGCGCCAGAGGCATTGCGGTAGAACATGGCCCCTTCTTCAATCAAACTTGTAACCAGCCGAACGATGCCGCGGTCATGGACACGATTTGAATACCCAATACCTACCGTCCCTTCGGACAGTTTCCTGTCATCGTTGATTGTTAAAGGCGTTCCGTTCAGTAACGCCCCTTTGCCCCGAGCTGCAATGAAGGTTTCGTTGTTGCAAGGATCGTGAATGATACCAATCTGGGTCCGGCCTTCACTGACGCCTGCAATCACAACCGTCCATGCTGGGATGCCATTGATAAAGTTCGTTGTACCATCGATGGGATCGATGACCCAGGTAAAGCCGGATGTGCCTGAAGTGGGGGCATATTCCTCCCCAACAATGGTGTCATCGGGGAAGTGATTACGCAGAAGCTTACGCGTCAGTAGTTCCACCTCGCGATCAGCCTGCGACACGAAATCTTGGTGACCCTTACTATCTATAATGAGTTGACTTTGATTATCAAAATAGTGTTTTGCCAGTTCGCCGGACTCGCGGCAAATCTTGGTAAGAGTTTTGATCATGCCATGCATATAGATAACCAGTTTGTTGCTTTGCGGAATTGATCGCATTGTGGAGCAGCGAGTGATTAAGGACGCTTTGTTAGAACTTAAGCTAGATTGCGATTTGTGGGTAGGTTGATCGGATGTGAATCAGAAAAAACGCGACATCATGTGGTATTTATTGTGGTAAGCTAAATATATCGTATGTAATAATAGTTTAATTATAATGTGTTAAGTGATAAGTTATGGTGATCCTCGGTCCGCCACTTCCAAAAAAATGCGAAGCGGCGACTAAGTTCACCTTCTGTTGTGGGCTTTTATTTTCATGTCCTGAGTGATTTGAGCAAGGCATTTTCGCCCGGACAGTTGCAGTTGAATTGCAACATCTTCAGGCCGCCGAGAGCGACCTGAAGAGTAAAGATTACAGCGACTTAGCCAACCCAGCGGCTGGAATTGTCAAAGGCACTGTCATAACCAAACAGGGCCACGGCGCCGCCGGTGTGCAGGAAAACGACGCGTTCACCTTTCTTGAAATGGCCTTTGCGGATCAAGTCGATGAACCCGGCAGCACCCTTGGCTGAATAGACCGGATCCAGCAAGATTGCCTCCAGCTCTGCGAACATGCGGATGGCTTCCAGCCCGCTTTGGGTTGGGATGCCGTAACCTTCGCCAACATAATCCGTGTTAGCGACCACATCTTCGCGGGCGACGACACCGGAACAACCCAGCTTATCAGCCGTGGCACAGGCGAGGTTATAGACGTTTTCCTCTTGTTTGGGTTTTGGGGCGCGTACGCCAACACCCAAGAGCGGGATTTGTGCGTTGGTGGCCTGCAATCCGACGATCAGTCCGGCCTGTGTCCCGGCAGAGCCTGTGGCGTGCACGATGTGATCAACCTTTAGCCCACGTTCGTTGAATTGGCCGAGCATCTCAAACGCGCAATTCACATAACCCAGCGCGCCGGTTGGGTTGGAGCCGCCGCCGGGAATGGTGTAGACTTTTTTCCCCTCGGCCCGGAACTGATCGGCGACCTTTTCCATCTCGGCATTCATGTCCAGTCCGCCCGCGCGTTTTTCGGTCGTGGCGCCATGCAGATGGTCCAGAAAAACATTGCCGTTGTTGTTGTAGTTTGCGTTGTTCGATCCGGTGCGATCTTCCAAAAGAATATGACAGGCCATTCCCATTTTAGCTGCAAAAGCAGCAGTTTGACGGGCATGGTTAGATTGGGTTGCGCCCTGGGTCATGACCATGTCGGCGCCTTCCAGCTCTGCCTCTGCCATCAGGAATTCCAGCTTGCGCGTCTTGTTGCCACCGGTGGATAGCCCGGTGCAATCATCGCGCTTGATCCAGATTTCCGGCCCGCCCAGTTCGGCAGAGAGACGGTCCAACCGCTCTAGCGGTGTGGGCAAGTGAGCAAGGAATTTTCGGGGATAACGGGCGAGATGCATGATAAGCTCCTAATATATGATTTGCGCAATTTATTCCTATCCATAGGGCGTTGCTAATGCGAATTTTGCTTATTAATATGCTAGAAATGCATATTATGGCTGATGAGGTGACACTCGATGCAGTTAGATTGGATCGATGATATCCTTGCGGTGATTGACACCGGATCGCTGGCCCGCGCCGCAGAGCGGCGTTTTCTGACCCAATCGGCCTTTACCAGGCGGGTGCGCAGCATTGAGGATCGTCTGGGCACTGCGTTGTTTGATCGATCGCGAAAACCGGTCACAATAATGCCCGGTGTTCTGGATATGGAACCGGAGTTGCGAGAACTCAGCAGCCGGCTAAGGCGTTTGCAACAGGATTTGAAAGCCTCCGTTGAACGAGGAGGGGGCGGGGTCACTTTTGTCTGTCAGCACGCCATCACCACCACCATATCGCCGTGGATCGTGAAGCAACTGACAAGTTTGCAAGAACTTCCTGTACGAGTCAGAACGGGCAACCGCGACCATTGTTTGATGATGTTGCTGTCGGGTGAGGCAGATTTTGCCGTGACCTATGAACAGCCCGGTGAATTGGGTCTGATCGTGCCTGCGGCCTTTGAGGCTCGACAGATCGGATCGGATACCTTGGTGCCCGTCGCGGCGCCATCGCTTTTGCCCGAAATTGAACTGGGGCAAATTCCTGCCATAACCTATCCTCCGGATGTATTCCTAGGTCGCATTTTCGCCGAAACCATCCTGCCGTATTTGCCCAAAAGCGCAGTTTTCACGCCTAAGGCGGAAACTGCGTTAACCTTGGCCGCCTGTGAATATGCCTTGGGCGGAATTGGGGTCGCTTGGCTGCCTAAATCGTTGGTTGCAGCTCATCTGGACGCCGGACGATTGACTCTCATCCCAAGTTTATCAGAGCAGAAACTCAACATCATGTTGATCCGACTTGCCGATCGCGACAGCGGCAGGGAAGCCGAAATCTGGACACATCTGGTCAATAAGCAAGGCTACTTTTGACGATCGTTGGCAGCCCCGGGGGCGTTCCTACAAAATATCCAGCGATACTTTCACCCGATCCATGACAACTGCGGTTTTGAAGCGGCCAACATTGGATTCGTCAAAGAAATATTGCTGGGTGAATTCTTCGTATTCCTGAATGTTCTGGACCGATAGGATCAGCATGAAATCGGCCTCTCCGGTCGTGTAGTAACATTGCTGCACATAGGGGTTCATTTTCATTTTCCGCTTGAAATCATCCAGATGAACCCGGCTTTCGCGTTCAAGGTTGACCTCAACAATAATCGTCATTTCCCGACCAAGTTTTGCGGGATTCAGAACCGCGATTTCGCGCTCTATAACACCTGAATCGCGCAGCTTTTTCAGGCGTTTTTGAACGGCAGGCGGTGACAGACCGACTTCTTGACTGATCGCGTCTGCAGTCAGGCGGGCATTTCCCTGAACCAGTTTCAGGATATCCAGGTCGATTGGGTCCATGATCCGATAATTCTCTCTCTAGGCGCATTTTGGGATTAATTTCGTATCAGATACGTCCCAGTTTTATGAATCTACTTAGTTTACCTGTCTTACAGTTTGCGGGCAAATCATTGGAGTCACGCGCTGCGTCGTACATGTTTTGTACATTGATCCCCGGATCAATCGATTCCACAACCGGGGAATATTGTCACTTGCAACCAATAGCGGACATCCTATCGTGAGCGATGTTGGGCGAGATCAGGATTGGGCCGTGTATTCCAGAGCTTTTCAACGCCATCTATCGGGATTCAGGCGAGCCACACGGCAAAGTATCAATAGGATATCTAAAAGATTTGGGATTGATTTTAGCTTGATAACTCAATGCGGATTGACCAGTATCATTGCGGGGATGGCGCAAATTGGACCCAATAGGTCGCAAATTGTGTTTGCACTTGATGGGATTGATATCCTTAATGGTGCCGATAGGGAGAAAGGGGCCAACACTCAGGCCTCAACAATAATGATAACCAAAAACAGGGAGGCCATGTGACAGCTATGTCCAATGAAGCCCCATTCGTAGAATTTCAACGTGTTCAGAAAAGCTATGATGGTGAAAATCTTGTCGTGAAAGATTTGAACCTGTCATTGCCCAAGGGCGAATTCCTCACGATGCTTGGGCCGTCAGGCTCTGGCAAAACAACTTGCCTGATGATGTTGGCCGGTTTTGAAACCGCCACTCATGGTGAAATTCTGCTGGATGGAAGGCCGATCAACAATATTCCGCCCCACAAGCGTGGCATCGGGATGGTGTTCCAGAACTACGCCCTGTTCCCGCATATGACGATTGCGGAAAACCTGAGCTTTCCGCTGGAAGTGCGCGGGATGAGCAAATCTGATCGCGAGGCCAAGGTAAAACGCGCGCTGGATATGGTTGAAATGGGGGCCTTTGGCGGTCGTCGCCCGGCACAATTGTCCGGTGGTCAGCAGCAACGTGTGGCTTTGGCCCGTGCTCTGGTCTTTGAACCTGAACTGGTTTTGATGGACGAACCGTTGGGCGCCTTGGACAAACAACTGCGCGAAAAGATGCAGTTCGAAATCACCCATCTGGCCCACAATCTGGGCATCACCACCGTATACGTGACCCATGACCAGACCGAGGCCCTGACCATGTCAGACCGTGTCGCTGTGTTCGAAGATGGCCGCATTCAGCAACTGGCCCCGCCAGACAAGCTGTATGAAGAGCCAGATAACAGCTTTGTCGCCCAGTTTATCGGTGAAAATAACACGCTGTTGGGCACGGTTAAGGAAATCAAAGGTGAACAGGCCTTGGTGGAATTGGACGACGGTGAACTGATTGACTGCAAACCGATCAACGTCAGCGAAGTTGGACAACGCACCCGTGTATCCATCCGCCCAGAACGTGTGGAATATAACAAGGAACGTTTGCAAGCAGGTGTTCATACGCTGAAAGCAGAGGTTCTGGAGTTTATTTACATGGGCGACATCTTCCGCACCCGCCTGCGTGTCGCCGGAAATGACGAATTTATCATTAAAACCAGAAACGCACCCGATCAGGTGCGTCTGCAGCCTGGTCAACAAATCGAAATTGGCTGGCTGCCTCAAGATTGCCGCGCGTTGGATGCTTGATCCAGCGGCAGGGCCTGCTGCGTCACTCCGCAGCGGGTTGAATGTGTCGGCGTTAAACCCGGAACGCTGAACAAAATTAAATCGGGATAACCAGGGAGAAGATTATGAAATCAACTAAACTTATGCTGACAGCCAGTGCTGTGGCCGTCGCTGCCAGCGGTGCGATCGCCGAAGACATGACCATTGTGTCATGGGGTGGGGCATACACGAAGTCCCAGCAAAACGCCTATCATAATCCGTATATGGAACTTAATCCTGACGTGAACATCATCAACGACGACAGTTCATCCGAGGGCGTCGCCAAGCTGCGTGCCATGAATGAAGCCGGCAACGTTACGTGGGACGTGGTAGACCTTGAGGCAGCGGACAACATCCGCGCGTGCGACGAGGGTCTGATCATCGAGATTGATCCCGATGTGCACTTGGCACCGGCCCCTGATGGTACCCCAGCATCAGAGGACTTTGGCGATCAGCTTGTCTCGCCATGTTATATCCCTACCATCGTCTATTCGACGACTTTTGGTTACCGGACGGACTTGGTTCCTGAAGGCGCGGAGCCGCCGACCGGAGCCTGCGATGTCTTCGATCTGGAAACTTATCCGGGCAAGCGCGCGCTGAACAAGCGTCCGATTGCCAACATGGAGTGGGCTCTGATCTGCGACGGTGTTGCGTATGAAGACGTCTATGACATGCTGGAAACCGATGAAGGTCAAGACCGAGCACTGGCCAAGCTCGGCACCATCAAGGATCAGACCGTCTGGTGGTCGGCAGCAGCCGAACCAATCCAGATGTTGGCAGACGGCGAGATTTTCATGGGATCGACTTACAATGGTCGCCTCTTTTCCATGATCGTGGAGCAGAATCAGCCTGTCGGTATGGCTTGGGATTGGCAGATGTTTGATCTGGACGGCTGGGCGATCCCAGCAGGCCTGAGCCCAGAGCGTGAAGCCCGCGCGCTGGACTATATCCGCTTCTCTTCGGACACTCAGCGTTTGGCTGATCAAGCCAAGTACATCTCTTATGGCCCGGCACGTAAATCATCTGCGCCAATGGTCAGCACCCACGCTGAATTGGGTATCGAGATGGCCCCACACATGCCGACCGATCCGAATAACGCCAAAAACACCTTCGTAAACAACTACGAATGGTGGGCTGATTATCGGGACGACATTGATGCCAAGTTCAACGCTTGGTTGGCCCAATAATTACACGATAAAAAAGGGGGCGCAGGCGCTGCGCCCCCGATAAAAGCCAAAAAAGGCTGACAGAATGTACGAAGACAGGGGAAAATCATGAGCGACGCCAAAGCGACCGGACCCGTATTATCCGCAGACGGCACGCCACTCAAACGCAGTCTTTCACGCGCGCTTAGGCGCGAAAAACTGCGAGCATTGATGTTGATTGCGCCGCTTTTGCTTTTCATTCTGATTACTTTCATCATGCCGATCACGGATATGCTGTTCCGGTCGGTGGAAAACTCAATTGTCGAGAATACACTTCCACGGACAGTCGTGATCCTAGACAACTGGGATGAAAACTCTGGGGAAGCTCCTGACGAAGCAGTGTTCAGAGCCTTCGCGGAAGATATGCAGGTCGCGGTAGAGGCAAAAATACACACGCGATTGGGATCGCGACTGAATTATGAAATGACGGGCATTTCTTCTCTGTTTCGAAAATCCGGTCGCAAGGTCAAGAATTGGGATCTGGAAACCGACGGCCCGTTCAAAGAGCAGTTTGCTGATATTGATGAGGATTGGGTTGATCCAGAAGTTTGGAAAGTCATCAAAACATTCTCTTCCAACTATACAAGCGGGTATTTTCTAAATTCGATTGACCGCCAGAAAACTGCCGATGGCATTCAGATGCGGGACGAAGATCAACAAATATACATCTTGTTGTTCAAGAGAACGTTGTTCATGTCGTTGGTGATCATGGGATCCTGCGTTCTGTTGGGGTATCCGATCGCATTCCTGTTGGCGAACCTGCCGTCGAAAACGTCGAACCTGTTGTTAATCTTAGTTCTGCTGCCGTTCTGGACATCGCTTCTGGTGCGGACATCAGCGTGGAAGGTGATGTTGCAGCAACAAGGTGTGATCAATGATACGCTGGTCTGGTTGGGGTTGGTTGATGATGCTTCTCGATTGGTGATGATCAACAACCAGTTCGGTACCATTGTGGCGATGACCCATATCCTGTTGCCCTTTATGATCTTGCCGCTGTATTCGGTGATGCAGACCATTCCGCCCAGCTACGTACGCGCGGCGAAATCGCTGGGGGCAACCAATTGGACGGCGTTTTGGCGGGTTTACTTCCCGCAGTCGGTGCCGGGGATAGGCGCGGGCTGTATCCTCGTCTTTATTCTGGCGATTGGTTACTACATCACGCCGGAACTGGTGGGTGGCACCAAGGGTGTCTTTATCTCGAACCGGATTGCCTATCACATCTCCAGCTCTTTGAACTGGGGTCTGGCTGCGGCTTTGGGAACGATCCTATTGGTCGCCGTTTTGGCGCTCTACTGGGTCTATGACAAGATTGTCGGCATCGATAACGTGAAGCTGGGGTAAGAAACATGGCAAAACTACTTTCCGAAATTCCGACCCCCAGCCTGACCGGCTTTATCCTGCCATTGATGGCAGGGGCAGGGGCCCTTGGTGGCTATCTGGTCGGCACCGCGAACCAAAACCCGTTTATGGGGGTGATCGGCGGTATCATCCTGGCGGCAGCGCTGGGTTATGTTCTGATCACAATGGTGCCAAGCCGGGCCTTGGGAAGGCTGGGATCTGCCGCTGTTCTGGCCATTGCCGGGCTGCTCTTGGGCGGCTTTGCCGGCTTTGTTGTGGGTACAATCTTTGGTCTGATCTACAGCTGGTTTGCCTATTGGCTGCATTCAGGGGATTACCGCCGCAGTGTGCCGATCTATGCCACGTCGGGCGATGTTCTGTGGCACAACACATTCCGTTTGATCTGTGGTGTGATCTTCTTCTTCCTGATCACACCAATCGTCGTCGTGATGCCCCTCAGCTTCAACGCGCAGGATTTCTTTACCTTCACGCCGGAAATGCTGGCCTTTGATCCGGCGGGTTATTCGTTGAAGCACTACCGCGACTTCTTTACCAATTCTGATTGGCAGCACGCGTTGAAGAACTCTTTCACCATCGCGCCAATGGCGACAATTCTGTCGGTCAGCTTTGGAACACTGGCCGCAATTGGCCTGAGCCAGGATCACGTGCCGTTCCGTCGGGCGATCATGGCGATCCTGATCTCGCCAATGATCGTGCCGTTGATCATTTCGGCCGCTGGTATGTTCTTCTTCTACTCTCGTATCGGCCTGCAGGGCGAATATATCGGTGTCGTTCTGGCCCATGCTGCCTTGGGTATTCCCTTTGTGATTATCACAGTGACGGCCACGTTGGTCGGGTTTGACCGCAGCCTGACACGCGCTTCGGCCAATATGGGGGCAGGGCCTGTGCGCACCTTCTTCAAGGTGCAGATGCCGCTGATCCTGCCGGGTGTGATTTCGGGTGGCCTGTTTGCCTTTATCACCTCGTTTGACGAGGTTGTGGTGGTGCTCTTTGTTGGGTCCTCTGGCCAGAAAACGCTGCCATGGCAGATGTTCACAGGCCTGCGCGAACAGATCAGCCCAACTATTCTGGCTGTGGCGACCATTCTGGTGGCGATCTCCATATGTCTGTTGACCACAGTTGAGCTGCTGCGCCGCCGGTCAGAGCGTTTGCGCGGTATTACGCCAAGCTGAGCCAACACACCATCAAAATACCAAAGGGCCCGGACCGATGGTTCGGGCTTTTGCTTGTCTGGCATACAAAAATTATTGACCGAATCCGCTACTGTTCATATTCCTTCGCCTATGACAGATGCTGCGATGGCGTCGCGGCCCGGTCCCCTGTCATGGTCACGCCAGTGACCTGCCGTCCTGAACGCCGGGACGTGTAGCCGGGCACCAAAACTTGTCCGGCAGTGGACAAGGAAATTGACACATGAAAGATATGGTAACTCGGCCTGAATTCTTCACCTGCCACAATGGTGAAAAGGCGCCGCTTCCCTTTAGTCACACAGAATATGATCGTCGTCTGGGCAATCTGCGCGCCATCATGGCGGCCAAGGATATCCCGGCCGTACTGCTGACCAGCATGCACAATGTCGCGTATTATTCGGGTTTTCTGTATTGCGGCTTTGGCAGGCCTTATGGCTGTGTGGTCACACAGGAGGCCTGCACCACCGTTTCTGCCAATATCGATGCGGGCCAACCCTGGCGCCGGTCGGTTGCGGACAACGTGATCTTTACCGACTGGAAGCGCGACAATTACTGGCGTGCCGTTCAATCGCTGATCGGTGGGGCAACCCGGATCGGGATTGAAGCCGACCACCTGACACTGGCCTTGCGCGACACGGCGGTAAAAATGCTGGGCAATCCGCAACTGGTCGACATCGCGCCCGACACCATGACCAGCCGCATGGTTAAATCGGCAGAGGAAATCGCGCTGATCCGCGAGGGCGCCCGGATTGCTGATGTGGGCGGTGCCGCCGTCCGCGACGCGATCCGCGAAGGCACACGAGAGATTGACGTGGCCATGGCCGGTCGCGACGCGATGGAGCTGGAAATATCTCGCGCCCACCCCGATAGCGAACTGCGCGACAGCTGGGTGTGGTTCCAGTCGGGGATCAACACGGACGGGGCGCACAACCCTGTGACAACTCGCAAGCTGGAACGCGGCGACATCCTGTCGATGAACACCTTCCCGATGATTTCCGGCTACTACACGGCGCTTGAGCGCACCCTGTTTGTGGGCGAGGCCAATACAGACAGCCTGCGCATCTGGAAAGCCAATGTCGCCGCACATGAGCTGGGCCTGAGCCTGATCAAACCCGGCGCCACCTGTTCTGGCATCTGCGAAGAACTGAACCGGTTCTTTGCTGACGAGGGGTTACTGCAGTACCGCTCCTTCGGCTATGGTCATTCTTTCGGTGTTCTCAGCCACTATTATGGCCGCGAGGCCGGGCTGGAGCTGCGCGAAGATATCGACACAGTGTTGGAACCGGGCATGGTGGTGTCGATGGAGCCGATGCTGTGGGTGCCCGAGGGCCAACCCGGTGCCGGCGGCTACCGCGAGCACGACATTCTGGTTGTGGGCGAAGATGGGGCCGAGAACATCACCGGCTTCCCCTATGGGCCGGAACACAACATCATCGGTTAGTTCGCAACCTTGTGACGCGACCCTAGGGCGGGCCGATTTTTCGGCCCGCCAACTATATATAAGCCCTTTCACAGCCGCAAAAAATCACCGATCAAGGGGACAATGTTGCGGATTTCCCCGTTTTGCCCTGATAAACAGCCCTCATATGCCGATGGTGACGCTATCAGCGATGTTTTTGCGCTTGGGTTTCTGCACCTGCAAATGCTAAAGAACCCGCGGTTGACCAAGGGAGTGGCCAGAAATGCTCGACATCACGCATATCCGCGAAACTCTGCCTCAGATCTATGATCTGGCGCCGTCCGTGGAAAAGGCCGAGGCGACAGCGGATATTTATAAAACCATGTCGCGGGTCGTGCCCCCAGCAGACTGGGCGATCTATGCGCCCTATGTGATCGCGATCAACAAGCTGAAGCAGGAAAAGAACGCTGTTATTCTGGCCCATAACTATATGACGCCCGAAATTTACCACGGCATTTCCGATTTCGTGGGCGATAGCCTAGCGCTGGCGATCAAGGCGACAGAGGTTGAACAGGACATCATCGTGCAATGCGGTGTGCATTTCATGGCGGAAACGTCGAAAATCCTGAACCCGATCAAAACCGTGCTGATCCCGGATGCGGCAGCGGGCTGTTCGCTGGCCGAATCCATCACTGCCGAAGGTATCGCAGAAATGCGCGCCAATTACCCCGGCGCGCCGGTTGTGTCCTATGTGAACACCACGGCAGAGGTGAAAGCCGCCTCTGACATTTGCTGCACCTCTGCCAATGCCGTGCAGATCGTCGATGCGATGGACAGCGACACTGTGATCATGACCCCGGATCAATTTCTGGCCCAAAACGTTGCCAATCAGTCAAAGAAAAAAGTCGTCTGGTGGGCAGGGTCCTGCATCGTGCACGAACTTTACACCGCAGAGGATCTGCGCGCATACCGTGAATTGCACCCGGAAACCAAGATCATCGCGCATCCAGAATGCACGCCCGATGTGGTGGCAGAGGCCGATTTCACCGGATCGACCGGCGGGATCGTTGACTGGATTCATCAGCACAAACCCAAAGAGGCGATGCTGGTCACCGAATGTTCAATGGCGTCCAACATCGCAGATGAACTGCCGGGTGTAGAGTTCGCCAAGCCCTGCAACATGTGCCCCTATATGAAAAAGATCACGCTGGAAAAAATCCTCTGGTCGCTGCACAGCGGTCAGGAAGAGGTCATCGTCGACCCGGCAGTGGCGGAAAAAGCCCGCGATGCGGTGCAAAAGATGATCGACCTCAGCCGTAAATTGGGGCTCTGACACCGGTGACGGATGCCATCCACACGGATCGTGTCATCATCGTAGGCGCGGGGATGGGGGCGCTTTACGCCGCACTGAAACTTGCGCCGCGCCCGGTTTTGGTGATCTCTCCTGAAAATCTGGGGACGGGGGCAAGCTCTGCCTGGGCGCAGGGCGGTGTGGCTGCCGCCATGGCACACGGTGACAGCCCCGATGCCCATGCGCGTGATACGATCACTGCCGGGGCCGGGACAGTGGACGCCTCTGTCGCTCATTCGGTGACGGAAGAGGCCCGCGCCCATATCCTTGACCTGACATCTCTGGGAACACCTTTTGATCGGGACGCTGACGGAAAATATGTGCTGTCACGAGAGGCCGCGCATTCCTTTGCCCGCGTCGTGCGCGTTCGGGGTGATCAGGCGGGACGAGAGATCATGGATGCCCTGATCGAAGAGGTTCGTGAAACCCCATCTGTTCAGGTGTTGGAGGATGTTCTGGCCTCTGGTTTGGAGATGTCGGACGGGCGGGTCACGGGTGTCTGGCTGGAATCAGCCATTGAAACGGCACCGACACAGCCGGTTCTGGTTTGCGGGGCAGCGCATCTGTTGGCGGGCGGCGGATCCGGCGGGCTTTATGCCGTGACCACCAACCCACCGCGCATTCGCGGGCAGGTGATTGGCATGGCGGCCCGCGCTGGCGCTGAAATCGCCGACCCGGAATTTGTGCAGTTTCACCCGACCGCCTTTGACATAGGCGAGGATCCCGCGCCCCTGGCGACAGAGGCGTTGCGCGGCGAGGGGGCGATCCTGATCAATGCGGCGGGTCAACGTTTCATGCAATCGGTGCATCCCGACGCCGAGCTTGCCCCGCGTGACATCGTGGCCCGTGCGATCTTTGCCGAATGGCAGGCGGGGCGGCGACCGATGCTGGACACGCGCACGGCCATCGGGGCAGAGATTACCAACCATTTCCCGGCAGCGGCAGAGGCCTGCGCCCGTGCGGGTATAGACCCAGTGACCGAAACGATCCCGGTTGCCGCGGCTGCGCACTATCATATGGGCGGCATATCGGCAGATGAGGATGGGCGTACTAGCCTTTCAAACCTCTGGGTGTGTGGGGAGGCAAGCTCCACCGGCTTGCATGGCGCAAACCGTCTGGCCTCTAACGGGTTGTTGGAGGCGCTGGTTTACGCCCGACGTGCCGCGTTGGATATCGCTGCGGGTTTGGATGTGGCGGCAGACAGCCCAGAGATCGCGATCTCCTTCGCGCCTACCTCACCCGTTGTCGATGCAACGGCAATCAAGACATTGCGTGACACGATGACGGCCCATGTGGGTGTGGTGCGCACGGCAAAGGGGCTGAAAACGGCGTTGGCCACGATCGCCCAGCTGGAGGCTGAAACAACATCCGAAAGCTTCCGCAACATGACAGCGACGGCGACCCTGATTACGGCTGCGGCCCTGCAGCGAGAAGAATCCCGTGGCGGCCATTGCCGGCAGGATTTCCCTGACACCAATCCCGATCTTGCACACCGGACCCGAATGACCTTGATTCAGGCCATCGCCATCCGTGACACAGTGACAAAGGAACTGGCATGACAGACAGACCCGCCCCGAACCGCCTGCCTGACCTGATGCTCGAACCGCTCGTGCGTGCGGCGCTGGCCGAGGATCTGGGCAATTACGGCGATATCACCACCCGCACCGTGATCCCGTCGGGCGCTACCTATTCGGCCCGCCTGAACGCGCGCCAGCCCGGCATCGTGTCGGGTGTTCAGATCGCAGAGATCGCCTTTCGTCTGGTTGATCCCAGCCTCAAGATCACCACGCTCTTGCCGGATGGCAGCACGGTTGCACCCGGTGATACGGTAATGACGATCGAGGGCTCCGCCGCCGCGATCCTGTCAGCCGAACGCGTGGCGCTGAACTTTGCCGGTCGGCTGTCGGGCATCGCCACACTGACCGCCGCATTCGTGGCCGAAACGCGCGGCACCCACACCCGCGTCACCTGCACCCGCAAGACCACACCGGGGCTGCGGCTGGTGGAAAAACAGGCCGTCCTGCATGGCGGGGGATTTAACCACCGTGTGGGCCTGTCTGATGCAATCCTGATCAAGGACAACCACATCGCCGCCGCTGGCGGCATCCGTCAGGTGCTGGAGGCGGTGAAGGCATCGGCCTCGCACATGATCCGGGTGGAGATTGAGGTTGACCGTCTGGATCAACTGGATGAAGTTTTGACGGTCGGTGGCGCCGATGTCGTGATGCTGGACAATTTCGACACCCCCTCACTCGCAGAGGCCGTGGCCCGCATGAAAGGGCAGATCGTGACCGAAGCTTCTGGTAACATGTCGCTGCCCCGCATTGCCGAAGTTGCCGCCACGGGTGTGGATTACATCAGCGTTGGTGCGCTCACCCATTCCGCCAAAGTGCTTGATCTGGGTCTGGATTTTTAACCCGACTAACCTATTTCCGCGTCGCCTCATGTTCCAGTCTTTGGCTGGCAATAGCTTCGTTCTGCTCGGCCGTCTTCAGATCGCTTAGGCATTGATATACGTGATCAAGATGGCGTTCTACCGCCGCGCGGGCGGCATCTGGATAGCGGCTTTGCAGGGCGTCATTTATGGCGCTGTGCTGATCCAATAGCTGATCGCGGGTTGCGCGGTGCCCAAACATGGATCTGCGATTATAGAAAACTCCCTTGCGCAGCATATCGAACATGGATCGCATCATATGCAGCATCACAACATTATGGCTGGCCTCCAGAATCGCCATGTGAAACGCGGCATCCAGCTCTGCTTCCTTTTCCGGGTCATTTTTGTCGTGGGCGGCTTCCATCTTGGCAAAGATGGTATCGATCACCTTTAGATCGGTGGCAGAGGCATGGCTGGCCGCGCGCTGTGCCGCAAGTGCCTCCATATCCCGGCGGAAGGTCAGATAATCAAAAACAGCCTCATCATGTTTGGAAAACAGTTCGATCAATGCAGGTGAAAACGCAGATCCCAGCACATCAGCAACAAAGATGCCGGAATTGGCGCGGCTGTCCAAAAGCCCCCGATCCTGCAGCTCTGCAATGGCCGCGCGTAACGAGGGCCGCGACACGCCCATCCGCTCTGCCAGAACCCGTTCTGCAGGCAGTCGTTCGCCGGGGTGCAGGATGCCGCGCAGGATCAGCTTTTCGATCTGATCAACGACACTATCAGAGAGCTTTTGGGAATGAACCGGATGAAAGGGCATGATGATCCTGTATGATTTGGTAAAATCATATGACCAGTTCGGTGGATCGGCAATAAAAAAGGCCGGGAAACCGCGGCCTTTCCAATTGGTTCTATCCGATCAGTTGGTCGGACGTATGACAATCTCGACCCGCCGGTTCTGGGCGCGACCCTCTGCCGACAGGTTAGAGGCAATTGGTTCATTCTCACCCCGACCATAAGACCGGACGCGGTAATTGGACACGCCAGAGTCCAGCAATACCCCCGCCACAGCACCGGCGCGGCGCGACGACAGATCCTGATTATAGGCGGCACTGCCGGTATTGTCAGTGTGGCCGATGACATCCACAGTGGTGTCTGGATAATCCTGCAGATTGGATGCAAGAATACGCAGATCATCACGCAAATCTGAGCGGACATAGGTGCTGTCGATTTCAAACAGGATGTCCTGCGGCATGGTCACAATCAGTTCGGAACCTGTGTTTTCAATCCCAATCCGGTCATCGCCGATGTCGCGACGCAGCTCTTGGGCTTGCTTGTCCAGCTGATTGCCGATCAACGCACCGGCACCGGCACCGATCGCCCCGCCAATAACGGCGTTCTTAAACCGATCGCTACCGCTTTCACGGGTGCCGCCCAGAACAGCACCAATAGCCCCACCAATCAGGGCACCATCGGTTGTGCGGTTGCGCTCGCCGCTGTCATAGGCGCCGGGATCCGCACAGGCGGTCAGCATCATCATGGCAGAGGTGCTCAGCAACAGGGGATATTTTGCTCGAATCATCGTGTACTCACTTTTTGCACATTGTGTCGTTCGATGATCTAGATAGGGCAAAGCGGCGTGTTATCGAATATCAAAGCGTTGTTTTTCGATGTCGCGGCGCAATTATGCCGATTATCCGGCCAATGCGTCCTCTCTTGCACCCTCCCAAGCCAGCAAGGCCCGTTTGACAGGCAAACCCCAGTGATAACCGCCCAGTGCCCCGGATTTACGCAGCGCGCGGTGACACGGGATCAGCCAACTGACCGGATTGCGCCCCACAGCAGTACCGACGGCACGAACGGCACGCGGATTGCCGATGGATTGGGCAATTTCGGAATAAGTGGTGACGTGGCCTGATGGGATTTGCAACAAGGCCTCCCACACTTTGATCTGCAGGGGCGATCCGATCAGTGTCAGCCGGGTTTCGGTGCCCTCAATCGCCCCACTGATCCACGGGCGCAGAATATCAGCATCCTCGATGAATTGCGCGTTTGGCCAGCGCGAGGTCATATCCCCCATCGCGTGATCACGCCCGCATTCAGAGGTAAAGGCCAACCCGCACAGCCCCTTATCTGTGCCCATCGCCAGCATCTCGCCAAAGGGGCCATCAAACCAGCCCCAGCGGATCGTCAACCCTTCGCCCTTGGCAGCGTAGGTGCCGGGGCTCATCGCTTCCCACCGGATGAAAAGATCATGCAACCGACCGCTGCCGGACAATCCGGTTTCGTGGGCGGTTCCCAAAATGGTCATCCGGTCCTGCAACAACTGTTTGGCATGGTTCAGGGTCAGGTATTGCTGATAGCGTTTGGGCGACACGCCCACCCAGCGGCTGAAGACGCGTTGAAAATGTGCGGGGCTCATCTGCATCCGCTGGGCCAAGTCGTTCAGCGACATCTGTGGCCCGCCAGCGTCGATCTCATCCAGCGCCCGGCGGATCAGTTGAAAGTGATAGCTGTTCTCTGTGCTCATCCGTGCCTCCGTTTGATCAAAGGATAAGCAGTTGCCTCATGTGATGCGACCCGAAAGCTGCGGTTTGGTCGGGGCAAATTCACACTGTCGCGCTGCAGTCGGAATACCGACGCAATACCGACACGCCATTTTTGACGTTATTGACAGGGCAGGGGATAGACTCATGCACCGCCCCGGTGCATATCGGGGCATGGCCAAACAACTCGATTATCAGACTATTTTCGAAATTTTCACCCGCTTCCAAGCGGCCGAACCAGAGCCCAAGGGCGAGCTGGACCATACCAACGCCTATACGTTGGTGGTGGCGGTCGCCCTGTCCGCACAAGCCACCGACGTGGGCGTCAACAAAGCCACGAAAGAGCTGTTCAAAATCGCTGATACACCGGAAAAAATGCTGGAATTGGGTGAGGACGTCTTGATCCAACATATTAAAACCATTGGCCTTTTTCGACAGAAGGCCAAAAATGTGATGAAGCTAAGCCGCATTCTGGTGGACGATTACGGCGGGCAGGTCCCGTCCTCCCGCGCGGCCCTGCAATCCCTGCCTGGGGTGGGCCGTAAGACGGCAAATGTGGTTTTGAACATGTGGTGGGGCCAGCCCGCGCAAGCGGTCGATACGCACATCTTTCGCATTGGCAACCGCACCGGCATCGCACCGGGCAAGGATGTGAACGCAGTTGAACGCGCCATCGAAGACAATACTCCCGCGGAATTTCAACACCATGCACATCACTGGCTGATCCTGCACGGCCGCTATATCTGCAAGGCCCGCAAGCCCAGTTGCGGCAATTGTCTGATCCGCGACATCTGCCCTTTTGAGGATAAAAACTTATGAGCAAACGTTTTCAGGTCGTTGGTATAGGGAACGCCGTCGTCGATGTTTTTTCGCAATCTGACGATAGTTTTCTGGAACTGATGGGTATCCAAAAAGGCATCATGCAACTGGTCGAACGGGAACGGGGTGAATTGCTCTATGGTGCAATGACAAACCGCACCCAGGCCCCAGGGGGATCGGTGGCCAACACATTGGCAGGATTGGGAAATTTGGGCCTGCGCACCGGATTTGTGGGCCGGGTCCATGATGATGCACTGGGCCGTTTCTACGCCAACGAAATGGAACATGATGGCACTTCTTTCGTGAATGAGCCAGATCCAGAGGGGGAATTGCCTACCTCTCGCAGCATGATCTTTGTCTCGCCGGATGGGGAGCGGTCGATGAATACCTATCTGGGTATTTCGTCAGAGTTGGGCCCTGAACATGTATCAGACGATGTGATCGGCGCAGCAGAGATTCTGTTTCTTGAAGGCTACCTTTACGACAAACTTGCCGGCAAACAGGCCTTTGAACGCGCGGCCCATCTGTGCCGTCAGGCAGGGGGTAAGGCCGGAATTGCCTTATCAGATCCATTTTGTGTAGATCGCCATCGCGGCGATTTCCGGCGTCTTGTCAAAGAGTTGGACTATGTGATCGGGAATGAGCACGAATGGGAATCGCTTTATCAAACTGATTTGTCATCAGCGTTGGAGCAGGCTGCTGAGGAGTCCGGGCTGATCGTTTGCACGCGCTCCGGCCACGATGTTGTCTTGCTGAAGGGGGAAAAACAGGCCGTGGTACCGGTTGATGAAATCGTCCCTGTGGATGCAACGGGGGCAGGTGACCAATTCGCGGCCGGGTTCCTATATGGTTTCGCGACAGGCCAACGGCTGGAGATCTGCGGGCGCATGGGGTGTGCTGCCGCGTCCGAGGTCATCAGCCATTTTGGTGCCCGCCCACATGCAGATCTCAAGCAACTGTTCAAAGCCCAAGGTCTGATATGATCATGGAATGGCGTCTTAATATCCGAGAAAGTCAGGAAACATCCTGAATTTCAAAGTCGTGTGTCACCTCTGCCATGGCCGCCATCATGGCCGAGGCTGAACAATATTTGTCAACAGACAGGGAAATCGCCCGCTCCACATGCTTGGGATCAACCTTGCGGCCTTTGACAATGAAATGCAGGTGGATGCGAGTAAACACCTTGGGGTCGGTTTCGGCGCGATCTGCATCCAGTTCAACGATCACGTCGTCGATGTCCTGCCGGGTTTTTTCAAGGATCGCAACGACATCAAAGGCAGAGCATCCGCCTGTTCCGATCAGAAGCAATTCCATCGCGCTGGGGCCGGGGGTGACCTCGGCCGATCCTTTGGTGCCAAACACAATCGAATGTCCGGTGCCAGATGTGCCAATAAATCTGCGATCGTCGGCCCAGGATACGGTTGCTTTCATGGGTATATCCTTATCTACGCGTTCCAATCAGGCTTTATCGCAGCTTTGATCAGATCGCCAGCCGCATTCCATCCCGATCGGTTGTGAATGTCAGGTCAGATAATCCAACCACGGGGATTGTTCAGCTATCATGTGATCCACAAGCGTGGGAATGTTTTTTGCCGTGCCGACAACCGGATCAACAAGTAGCGCCTGAACAACCAAGTCCTTTGATCGTTCCAACACCGCCAAGGCAGACAATTCGTGAATGCCGATCTGGTTGGTCAAGAGCCCCTTGATCCCGGGTGGAAGCGTCATTTGTACGCCCGTAATGCCAGTTTTTCCGACCATCGCAGGAACTTCGACAGCAATCCACTCTGGCAAATCTGCGATCAATTGTCCTTTGTTCGGGATGTTAACGGCGGGCTCTTCGTATATTTCCCCCGTCACCATCGCCTCTATCATCGGTACAATCCGTTCGTGGAGTTGATCAGAAATCTTTGGTTCGCGTTCCCCCAGAAGCAATTTGTAAAAGGTGAAAAACCCAAGGATGCCCTGATGATCGGCGACGTCGTGGGCCCATGGGATGTATTCCCCAAAGTGACTGTCTGTGGTGATTGGAAGATATCCAAATTTTTCAAACACCTCTTTGAACAACCAGTGATCCGACCAGGGACGCGATGCTTTCACCGTAGATCGATCCACCTTCATCCAACCTTCTGTATTCATCAGGTGGCCGGACTGACGCCAAGCCTCGAGATGTTCGTAATATCCGGCGCGGGCTTCGTAATATGCA
The DNA here is from genome assembly GCF_057219155.1 of Roseovarius sp. YIN77. Taxonomy (NCBI): domain Bacteria; kingdom Pseudomonadati; phylum Pseudomonadota; class Alphaproteobacteria; order Rhodobacterales; family Roseobacteraceae; genus Roseovarius; species Roseovarius sp. YIN77. The sequence continues at coordinate 633,667 of NZ_JBXVVI010000001.1, read as the reverse complement.
GCGGCTTTGGCGCGCACATCAGGATAGGCGTCTTCGCCGCTGTCTGCGTAATGAACATCCGTCAGAACCGAAAAATGGTTCAAACCAGCGGCACGATATTTGATGTTCTCGCGTGGCTGGCCCAAGATCTTCGGCAATCCGTTTTCCAAAGACGCGATTTCATGGCACATGCCCACAAATTTCAAATCAGGGAAGGCGCGGTGCACTGTTGTGCAAATCCGGCTCATCGGGTTGGAGAAATTGAAAACCGTGGCAGCTGGTGCAACCTCGGAAATCGTTCGGCAGATATCCAGAATTGGTGGAATGATGCGCAGGCTGTGAAACAAACCCCCGGGCCCGCCATTTTCGCCATAAACTTGTGGAATTCCATATTGTTGCGGGATTTTCCAATCCATTTCCCATAGGGCAAATCGATCTCCAACCTCGATGGAAATGACAATGTAATCGGCCCCGGTGACGGCGCGCTTCAAATCGGGTTCAGACGACAGTTTGAAATCCAAATTCTTGTCAGCCACATAATCCAGTCCGACTTTCAGAACCCGATTTGCCGCCCCGATGTTGATGTCGTGAAGAATGATTTCCGCGCCCGACAACGTGCGGGACTGAAAGATATCGCCCAACATGCCGGTGCCAAACTGTAAGCTACCAGCGCCAATTAGTGCTATTCTTGTCATTTTCTACCCACTCAATACACCTGCCTCGCAACGGGTAGCTTGGCGTGGTCCCTTCGCTTTTTCAACACGCTGATGGTGCGCGGATCGATTTAGTCACCGAGTTTTGCGTGAACCTCGTTCAAATCAATCTCTGCAATCGGGTTTTTGTTGGCCGGATCAGCGAAGTCATACTTGAACAGATCGAAATCCTGTTTGTAGATTTCGTACATCAGATGCATCGACAGATCGTCAAAATAGTCCTGTACAGGATGCGCGCGTTTTGGGCCGTGCCCCTCTGATTCATTGAATCTGGGAATATTGTTCAATGAAATTGGTTTTTTGATATTCGTATTGTTCAGAACGCCTTGCATCCCGCTGTTAAAGTTTTCTGTCCAAAAAATCTGATCATATCGCCCACCATTCATGATGAATGTCGATATGTGCCCTGACATCGAGGACCAGTGGATATCCGGGTCCATTGGTTTGCGCCAACGGATGGTATCGCGCGCGAATAGTAGAAATCTGCGAAAGCTTTTGATCTGGTCGAAATCATCGCGCCCGTCGTCACCGCCAACGTCGATCCCGTATTTTTGAATGAGTGTCGGCACCAAATTCCCACGATATCGGCGTCCATTGCGTTGAATGCCGCAAATCTTGTCAAAGAACGAACTCAGTATCCGTGTGTAGGGATTACGCACGCATGTGAAAGTGTAGGATCTGTGGGCCGCTACATTGTCGGTGATTGGCTGTTGACTATGATCCTGCGCCCATTTGTGCAGACCTTGGGTCGCATCATGGATGTCCCCGTCAAAAAACTCTCCATGGTCAGAATAATACATGATCTGGCCAATGGTCGAACACGCGCATTTTGGCACGACCCGATAGACCATGCTTTCACTTTCAGTCATCCAAATGCCGGGAAAACCCATAAAAACAAGACCCCTAAACCCATTAAAACCGCTGTTGCGGTGCTTTCTAAATGCTTGTGGGTGAAAAAGACCAAAGATTGAGTGTTTTTTCAATCGGTCTTTGATAGTTCAGGTCATATAGTTAAACGGGGCAGCAAGCTCAGGCGGGGTAATGGCAAGAATAGCGTTCATATTATTATGCCACAAAAACCCGGATGCTATTGTTGCGCAGGCGCGTCAGTTGACGGCCGCGGGTGATTACATTTCCATTCACTTCGATGCGCGATCGGGGCAGGAAGATTTTCGCCGGATCGAAGTAGCCCTTGCAGACAATCCCAATGTCGTACTGGTCAAGAACCGGGTGCAATGCGGTTGGGGGGAGTGGTCCTTGGTCAAGGCCACGCTGCGCGCGATCCAACTGGCCGCCAAACGTTTCCCTAGAGCCACGCATTTCTACATGCTGTCGGGCGATTGCATGGCGATCAAGCCTGCGAAATATGCGCGTGATTTGCTGGATTCTGACGATGCCGATTACATAGAATGTCATGATTTTCACAACAGTGACTGGATCAAAACCGGGCTGAAGGAAGATCGCCTAATCTATCGACATTTCTTCAACGAACGGACGCAGAAAAAACTGTTCTATCTTTCCTTTAGTTTGCAAAAAAGACTTAGGTTGCAACGGAAAATTCCAAGTGATTTCAGAATGATGATCGGCAGCCAATGGTGTTGCCTGCGTCGGCGAACGGTAGAGGCAATTTTGGAGTTTATTGAAATCCGGCCTGATGTCATCAGGTATTTCAAAACCACTTGGATCCCGGACGAGACATTTTTTCAGACATTGGCAAGGCATCTGGTTCCCGATGTTGAAATCCGCAACCGGACACTGACATTTTTGATGTTTTCCGATTATGGAATGCCAGTCACGTTTTACAATGATCACTATGATTTACTGCTGGGTCAGGATTATCTATTTGCCCGTAAAATCAGCCCCCAGGCGCATGAATTGAAAGACCGTCTTGGGCAGCTATACGCGGATAAAGATGCGTCGATCAATATCTCCGGCGAAGGGCGTGGTCTCTATGCCTTTCTCAGCCAGCGCGGGCGTGTTGGCGAACGCTTTGGCCCGCGTTTCTGGGAGAATTTTGGCAGCCTTGGGCGCGACCGCGAATTGCTGATTGTGGTGTGTAAAAAATGGCACGTGGCAAAACGACTGGTGGAGCGTATTCAGCAGATGACCAATTTGGTGGCGCTGGAATACGTCTTTGATGAAGAGGCAGCACAACTGCCTGATCTTGGCGGGATCGAAAAAACCATCCTGAAACGAAGCCGCCACAGGCGGGCGCTGACATGGATGCTGTTTGATTTTTATCAGACCGATCGAATGATCATCTGCATGGATCCGGCCAATATGGACTTGTTCCGGGACTTTTATTCGGATCGGTCAAAAGCGCGGATGCTGGAAATAGAGTGCAAGTTTTCGGATGACTATCTGGAAGGGCACGCAAAGCGCGTGGGGCTCGCGTCTGAAGAATCCTCGGCTTCGGTTTTGTCGCCCTTGCTGCCGGTCATCCGAAATCAGGTCATGTCAGAGATGGATCAGTTGCGTGATGCAGGCTTTCCTGATCACTTCCGCATGAGAGAGGACGCTGGTTTAGAAGAAAATGCAAATTCGCTTGCCCAGTTCCTGCATATTCCGCAAAACAGGGCGCAAGAGATTGCATCAATCGAACATCTGTTTTCCGACTAGGGGGAAAAATGGCTTACAGCTATGACGATCAGAACATTTTCGCGAAGATTTTGCGTGGGGAAATCCCCAACTCCACCGTTTTGGAAACCGAACATACATTGGCCTTTCGCGATATTGCACCACAGGCCCCGGACCATGTTGTCGTCATCCCCAAGGGCGCATATGTGAACTATGATCACTTTGCTCAACAGGCATCAGATGCAGAGATCGCGGATTTTACACGTAGCATCGGGGCGATTTGCGTGGAACTGGGGCTGGAGCCCGGAAATGATGGCGCTGGGTATCGCCTGATCACCAATTCAGGCGAACATGGGATGCAAGAGGTGCCGCATATGCATATTCATTTGCTGGCGGGCCGGGTTTTGGGGCCGATTTTGACGAAATAGCGGGCTGATTGCATCGCCCGATTAGGGGCTGTTTGCCTTGTCGCGGGTCAGGGCGAGGAAAGCTTCCTCCAGATCTGGCTCCTCTGTGCGAATGTCGCGTATCCCCAGACCCGCCGCACCCACGGCCTGTAGAACGGCACCGGCGGGAACTTCGGACATTCGGTAGGACAGGGCGATGGTGCCGTCCTTGCGCCGATCCTCTGAAACGGTTGGGGGAAGTTCGATCCGGACTTCGGGATTATCTACTGTGATCACAAGGGTTTTCCGGTCGATCCGGCCAATCAGGTCGCCGGTTTTTTCGCAGATCAGCAGTTCGCCCCTGTTCATGATTGCGATCTCGTCGCACATCTCTTCGGCCTCTTCCAGATAGTGCGTGGTCAGGATGACCGTGGTGCCTTTCTGGTTTAATTCCCGAATGTTACGCCACAACATCTGCCGCAGTTCGATATCCACCCCGGCGGTCGGTTCGTCCAGTACAAGGATCGAAGGAGAGTGCACCAAAGCCTTGCCCAGCAACAGCCGCCGCCGCATTCCGCCTGACAAGTTGCGGGCATAGGCCTCTGCCTGATCGGACAGTCCGATCATATGCAGTATTGCGTCGGTATTGCGTCGGTATTGCGGGATACCATAAAGGCCCGCCTGAACCTCTAGTGCGCCACGCGGCGAAAAGAATGGATCAAGGTTCAGTTCCTGCGGCATGACGCCGATGGCGCGACGGGCAGCACGCATTTCCAGATCCTGATCATGACCCTGAATGCGCACCGTACCGCTGGTTTTGTTCACCAACCCGGCCAATATGTTGATCATCGTCGATTTGCCCGCCCCATTGGGGCCGAGCAGGCCGAAAACGGATCCTGCGGGGATTGTCAGGTCAATTCCCTTCAACGCCGGTTTCGGCGGCTGGTTGCCCCTGACAGAGTAGGTTTTGACAAGCCCCTCAATCTCTATCGCATTTGTGGTCATGTGGGGCGCCCTTCGTGCTTGCCCGCCCGCGCGGGCTTGCGTATCATCTGCCCTGACTTACAGCGAATAATCGACCAGAAACAAGAGGCCGAGCCAGATGACAACCCAAGCCCCCGAAACCGTGATTGTTGAGACATCCCGCGTTGCCTGTGATGGTGGGGAGGGCGCGTTGGGCCACCCGCGCGTCTGGCTGCAAATCACGCCCGCGACAGGTTTCGTGGAATGCCCCTATTGCGACAAGAAGATCGTATTGAAGGGGCGTGAAGAGGGGTAGTCGCCCATTGGGTGGTGCGGCCGCTTAGAGCCCGATGCAACCAAATGAACTATTACATGATTTGGTGACACTGAGGCTGCTGTGTATTGCTGTGAGATACCTGAGGATATTTGAGGTCACCATATGGACGTTGTTGCACTTGCCGAGGGTTTACTTCGTTCGTTTCCTGATTTGTCGTATCACAACGATGGGACAACAATCACACTAGACCCTCCAACATCTGAGAGGGTCTCGATTTCGCTTTCTCTGGAAGGGTATTTGGCCGATAGGCGTTGGGACGGTGTGTAAAAACCTCTTGCCCACATGTAGGCCTATTTTCCTTTCTTCTCGCCCAGAGTGATTGGCCTTACCGCACCGGAATTGGCAGTTGCCAGCGTCTTAGGCTTCTCCTGCTTTGGTTTCTTCACTTCCCGGTTTCCGCGTTTTTTGTTGCCTTTTCCCATCAGGACTTCACAGATGCTTTAGACTTGTCTGACGAAGCCGTCTTCGAAGGCGGCATTGCCGTCCGGTTCCAATTGTATCGTGAGGGCCGGGGTTTGCCCGGTTTGTCGAGAAACTCTTTCAAATCCAGCTGCTTCTTGGGGGACGAATAGCCCATAAGTTGTCCTTTCGCGGTTGTAACTGAGAAAATCGATCGTGATGGCCAAGTCACCGACATGAGCGGGTTGGCTAAAGGCACGATTTCCGAAAAAGAGATGAGCGATTGGCCTTCGAGACAGTCGCATCGATCAGGTCCGGCTGTTCCGGAGCTTATTTATATATGGTTAGGGCAGACTGGTATTTCAATGGAACGGCCGGGTCAGGCAAGTCCCTTGTGCAGGTTGCCTGAATGAAAATTTTGTCCAGCAGAACGGTTTAATGCATGTGTTGCATCGATCCGTTGAAATCACCCCGCATAACCGACATTGGTCATTTCCTGTCAGCAGCCCACCCATCGGCTCTGGCACTCCCTCGCGCCTCATGGCATTACTGATCCCAAGTATAAACAGGGAGCGTGGGTTATGAGTTTTGGCAAGGGATGTCATCTGCATCTGGTTGATGGATCGGCCTTTATCTTTCGCGCTTATCACGCCCTGCCACCCCTGACGCGGAAATCGGACGGGCTGCCCATTGGGGCGGTGGCGGGCTTTTGCAATATGCTGTTCAAGTTCGTCGAGGATGCTAAGGGCGACGACGCACCGACCCATGTGGCGGTGATTTTTGATCATTCTGGTAAGACATTCCGCAACGAGATTTACGATAAATACAAGGCCAACCGCCCACCAGCACCGGAGGATCTGGTGCCGCAGTTCCCGCTGACCCGGGATGCGACGCGCGCGTTTAATATTGCCTGTATCGAGGTGGAGAATTTCGAGGCGGACGACATTATCGCAACGCTCGCCCGTCAAGCGCGGGAGGCCGGGGGACGGGTGTCGATCATCTCTTCCGACAAAGACCTGATGCAGCTGGTTGGTGGTGGGGTCGAAATGATCGATCCGATGAAATCCAAACGCATTGATCGCGAGGGCGTCGAAGAAAAGTTCGGCGTGGGCCCAGAACGCGTGGTCGATGTTCAGGCGCTGGCAGGTGACAGTGTGGATAACGTACCGGGTGCGCCCGGGATCGGGATCAAGACCGCCGCGTTATTGATCAATGAATTCGGGGATTTGGAAAGCCTGCTGGCGCGCGCCGAAGAAATCAAGCAACCAAAGCGCCGCCAGACGTTGATGGATAATGCCGACCTGATCCGTATTTCCAAACGGTTGGTGGAGCTGGACCAGAATATGGAGCTGGATTTCAGCCTTGAATCTCTGGAATTGCAGGATCCGGTTGCCGATGACCTGCTGGGATTTCTGGCCTCGATGGAGTTTCGAACACTCACCAAACGCGTGGCGGATCGGTTGGGGCTGGAGGCACCCGCAATCCCCGAACCAGAGGGCGCACCCGCCGCTGCAGATGCGCCGGATGAACCATCGTTTGAAGATGCAAAATATACACAAGTCAGCACCGATGCGCAGTTGCAGGACTGGATCGCGGCGATCTATCGGCGGGGTTATGTGGCCGTGGATACGGAAACCACCGGTTTGAACGAAATGACCGCCGGTCTGGTCGGGATTTCGCTGTGTGTGGAGATGGGGGAGGCGTGTTATATCCCCGTGGCCCATCTGGCAGAGGCGGGGGGTGATCTCTTTGCCTCTGACGCGCTGGCCGAGGGTCAGTTGCCGATGGATGATGTGCTGGCCACGTTGAAATCGGTGCTGGAGGATCCCTCGATCCTGAAAATCGGGCAGAACATGAAGTATGACGCGAAGATCTTCGCGCGTTACGGCATCGCTGTCGCCCCGATCGATGACACGATGCTGATTTCCTATGCCCAAAACGCGGGGTTGCATAATCACGGCATGGACCTGCTGTCGGAACGCTATCTGGATCATACGCCAATCCCGATTAAGCCTTTGTTAGGCAGCGGTAAATCCGCGATCACCTTTGATAAGGTGAAGCTGGAAGAGGCAGTGCCCTACGCGGCTGAGGATGCCGATATCACCCTGCGTTTGTGGAAGAAGCTGAAGCCCAATCTGCATCGTAAACACGTCACGACGGTTTATGAAACGTTGGAACGTCCGCTGGTGCCGGTGCTCGCGCAGATGGAAATGACAGGCATCAAGGTGGATCGCGATACGCTGAGCCGGATGTCCAATGCCTTCGCCCAGAAAATGGCCGGGTTGGAGGCGGAGTTGCATGACATCGCCGGTCAACCTTTTAACGTTCAATCCCCGGCGCAGGTAGGGTCTATTCTGTTTGATCAGATGGGTTTGGAGGGCGGCAAGAAGACAAAAACCGGCCAGTGGTCCACCCCCGCTGATGTGTTGGAGGACTTGGCAACAGAGCATGATTTTGCCGGCCGGGTTCTGGATTATCGGCAATTGCAAAAGCTGAAATCGACCTACACCGATGCGTTGCAGGATCACATTAATCCTGACACGGGGCGGGTGCATACGTCCTATTCCATCGCGGGCGCAAATACCGGGCGGTTGGCCTCGACCGATCCGAACCTGCAGAACATCCCGGTGCGCACCGAAGAGGGGCGGCGGATACGGGAGGCATTTGTGGCGGAACCTGGTAAGATCTTGCTAAGCTTGGACTATAGCCAGATCGAGCTGCGCATTCTGGCCCATGTGGCGGGAATTGACGCGTTGCAGCAGGCCTTTGCCGATGGGTTGGATATTCATGCCATGACGGCCTCTGAAATGTTTGACGTGCCACTGGATGAGATGACGCCGGATGTGCGCCGACAGGCCAAGGCGATCAATTTCGGGGTGATTTACGGGATTTCCGGTTTTGGTCTGGCGCGCAATCTGCGCATCCCCCGGGCAGAGGCGCAGGGCTTTATTGACCGTTATTTTGAACGCTTTCCGGGCATCCGGCGGTATATGGATGAAACGGTGCAATTCGCAAAGGACAACAGCTATGTGAAAACGCTGTTTGGGCGGCGCATTCATACGCCAGAGATCAATGCCAAAGGGCCACATGCGGGATTTGCTAAGCGCGCGGCGATCAATGCGCCAATTCAGGGAACGGCGGCGGATGTGATCCGGCGTGCGATGATCAGGATGCCAGAGGCGATTGCCCATCTGCCTGCAAAGATGTTGTTGCAGGTCCACGATGAACTGTTGTTCGAGGTCGATGAAAACGCAGTTGAGGAGACCATCTCTGTTGCCAGGGATATCATGCAGGGGGCTGCCTTGCCGGCTGTAAAGTTCGATGTGCCGCTGCTGGTTGATGCCGGGCAAGGCGCGAACTGGGCAGAGGCGCATTAAGCTTAAGTTGCCGTAATTTATCAGTGGAGAGGCTGTGTTGATTGGCTTTTCCTGCGGCTATTATTGTAAATAAAGACTTTTCGAAAATCTTGGTGTAGGCTGATCTTATGCGTCGGGACGCGCGATGCGATTTTATCGAAACACAAATTAAAATAGGGGGTTAGTGATGTCGTTCTACATGTATCAAGGGTCTTATACCTCGGCAGCGGCGGCCGCGATGATCAAACGGCCGAACAATCGAGAGGCGGCAGCGCGGCAATTGATCGAAGCGGCTGGCGGCAAATTGCATAGCTTTTTCTTTTGCTTTGGTGACTACGACTTTGTTGTGCTGATCGAGGCGCCAGATGACGTGACGATGGCGGCTTGTGCGCTGGCGGTCGGGGCGTCCGGGGCGACCAGTGCTGGCAAGACCACCAAGCTGGTGACGCCCGCCGATGGCATTACGGCGATGGAAAAAGCGGAAACCGCCTTAGCAGCCTATCATCCGCCAGGGGCCTAAAACCCCCGGAAATGGCACGTCGGTATTGCGTCGGTATTCGCGCGGCATTGCGACGGCGCATATATGGATATTGGGTTAATCAAACAACGCGTGTCGCGAATTGAGGCGCGCGTTGTCAATGTGAACAAGCCCCGTCAGGGCAATTCCGACGACGGAATGATGGGGAAGAAGACGCCACCGGACCAAAGGCCAAACCAGCTTTGACCGTCATGTTCCGCGTGGCAGCCGATCTCTATCAACCGGTAAAAACTTTTGCGGTCAATCAGGGCCTCTAGATTGGCGCGGATCAGAATGTAGGGCGACGGTTCGCCGGTCTCGGGGTCGCGGGTCACGCGGATGGGATGATCGGGTCCGGCGGCGGCAAAATCCCCGACATGGGTTTCAAAAGTCAGTACCTGATCAGGGCCAGGATTTGCGGCCTCAAAATCCACGGCGACAAAGGGCGCATCATCAACCGTAATGCCGACTCTTTCGACCGGCGTGACCAGAAAATAGTCATCGCCATCCTTGCGAATGATCGAGGAAAATAGCTTTACCAGCTCTTTTCGGCCCATGGGCGTGCCTAAATACCACCAGGTTCCGTCACGCGCGATGCGCATATCCAGATCACCGCAAAATGGCGGATTCCACAGATGAACCCGCGGGGGGCCTTTTTTTGTTGCTGCTTTCGCAGCAGTGGCCAATGTATCGGCGGATGGTTTCACGGAGTTTTGTTCTTTCATCACGATTGTCATTTGTCCTTGGACGCAGAACATTCTTTAATGCCAACATAACGACAACACAGGAGAGGCACCATGTCTGTTGAACAGGGGAGCACCGAAAATCTGGTGGCCGATATCGAAAGGCTGAGTGGTAAGCTGTCTGAGGCGAAGGCCAGCATCACCAAACGCTTTATCGGGCAAGAGCAGGTTGTCGATCTGGCGCTGTCGGCGCTGCTATGTGGCGGACATGGTCTATTGATCGGGTTGCCCGGGTTGGGAAAGACCTTGTTGGTGGATACGTTGGCCACGGTGATGGGATTGGACAGCAACCGGGTGCAGTTCACGCCTGACTTGATGCCCGCCGATATTTTGGGCTCAGAGGTGTTGGAAGAAAAGGCCGGAGGCGCGCGCGAGTTTCGGTTTATTCAGGGGCCCGTTTTTTGCCAGTTGCTGATGGCGGATGAAATCAACAGGGCCAGCCCCAGAACGCAGTCCGCTTTGCTGCAGGCAATGCAGGAAAAAGAGGTGACGATTGCCGGGCAGCACAGACCATTGGGCGTGCCGTTCCATGTGCTGGCAACGCAAAACCCGATAGAGCAAGAGGGCACCTATCCCTTGCCAGAGGCCCAACTGGATCGGTTCCTCGTGCAGATCAGCGTTGATTATCCGGGGCGTGACACAGAGCGTGACATCCTGCGCGCCACCACCGGGATAGAGGCGAATGAAGCGCATCAGGTCTTCATCGCAGATGAGCTGATCGAGGCGCAAACCATTTTGCGCCGCATGCCGGTTGGAGAAAGTGTGGTCGAGGCGATCTTGGATCTGGTGCGTGCGTGCAGGCCCGAGGACGAGGCCGCGCCTGAGCCTGTGCGATCCTCTGTCGCGTGGGGGCCGGGGCCACGCGCAGCGCAGGCGCTGATGCTGACGGTACGTGCGCGGGCTTTGCTGGAGGGGCGGTTGGTTCCGTCGGTCAATGATGTTGCCCAAATGGCGTTGCCGGTTCTAAGCCATCGTATGGCGTTGAGCTTTGCCGCACGGGCGCGCGGTGAAAATCTGGATAGTTTGATCAGGACGGTTCTGGACCATATCAAACCCCAAGAAAGCGCGGCATGACACCAGACCGCATATTGCGGCGGCGGGCCGAAGAACTGGCCCGGCCATTGCCACCCTTATTGGCGCAGGCGGAACGTCTGGCGGCTACGATGATGGTAGGCGAGCATGGGCGGCGCAGGGCGGGCACCGGCGACGAGTTCTGGCAGTATCGCGCCGCGGTTCCCGGCGATAGCGCCCGGCAGATCGACTGGCGCAGATCGGCGAAATCCGATGCGCGCTTTGTCCGCCAGAAAGAATGGCAGGCCTTGCAAACTGTTCTGTTCTGGGTCGATCGATCGGCATCGATGGCGTTTTCGTCTGACAAGGACATAGGGCCAAAATCTGATCGTGCCCGGTTGCTGGCGTTGTCACTGGCGATCCTGTTGATCAGAGGTGGCGAACGCGTGGGGCTGGCCGATGGCGAGGCCGCGCCGGGGACGGGGCAGGGGCAGATTTTGCGGCTGGTGGATGACCTGTGCCTAGCCGACCCGGGACAAGACTATGGCGCGCCTCGTTTCGCCGGGTTGAAGCCGCATATTCGTGCGGTGTTGATATCAGATTTCATGGGGGATCTGCAGCCCGTACGAGAGGCGTTGACCAAAGCCGCGGATCGCGGGGTGAAAGGTGCTATCCTGCAGGTTCTTGATCCTGCGGAGGAGGCGTTTCCCTATGACGGGCGCACGATATTTGAAAGCATGTCCGGCAGCCTGCGGCATGAGACGCTGAAAGCGGGGGATCTTCGCGACCGGTATCTTGAACGGTTGCGGCAGCGAAAGGCCGATTTGAACGACTTGGCGCGGGCGACGGGGTGGCTGTATCAATGTCATCACACCAGTGACAGCGCCGCGTCAGCTTTGCTGTGGCTTTATTCGGCCACGGAAAGACGCCGGGTATGATGGCCTTGGGCAACATAGGTTTCATCACGCCCTGGCTGTTATGGGCGCTTGTCCTGCTGCCAGCGCTGTGGATTTTGCTGCGTGCCGTGCCGCCGGCGCCGCGCAAACGGCGATTTCCGGGCGTGGTGTTTTTGTTGGGCCTGCTGGACAAAGACAGCCACAGTGATCGGACGCCATGGTGGCTTTTGGTGTTGCGGATGTTGCTGGTGGCCTGCGTGATCGTTGGGCTGGCGGGGCCGGTGCTTAACCCCCAACCGGTTCGCACTCAGGATGGGCCGCTGCTGATTCTGATGGATGGGACATGGGCGGATGCACCGAGCTGGTCAGCTCGGCAGGATCGTGTGGCGGCATTGTTGGAAGAGGCGCATCAGGCGGCACGCCCCGTACGTGTTATGACACTGACCAAGCCCGATCCCGATCCCCCTGTCTTTCAGGCTGCTAATGATTGGGTGGGCAGGCTTGCAGGGCTGACCCCAAATCCCTGGTCACCGGAGCCGGAGGCCATTGATGCGTGGTCAGACAGGTTAGGGGACACGCGGTTTGAAACCTATTGGATGTCTGATGGGATCGACTATGCGTGGCGATCTGATCTTTTGGATCGGTTGCAAGGCGCAGGTGATGTGACGGTGTTCCAATCCGCTGCCGCGGTGTTGGGATTACGGCCTTTGACCTCTGATCAAGGTTTGATTTCAATCGAAGTCATTCGCAACCGGCACACAGACGATCTGGAACGCGTGATCGAGGTGGTCGGACGCGACCCGGCGGGGTTGGAACGTGTCTTGGATCGCAAGGTGGCAGTTTTGCCTGCAGGGGAGCCCGTTGTCGGGGTGACGTTCGATCTGCCTGCAGAGCTATTGGGGCGGATCAGCCGGTTCACGATTGCGGGCGCACGCTCTGCCGGAGCGGTGGCGTTGACCGATGACAGTTTGCGACGGCGAGAGGTGGCGTTGATTTCCGGCCGTGCGCAGCAAGAGACCCTGCAGCTTTTGTCGCCGCTCCACTACCTGAGCAAAGCGTTGGAGCCGACTGCCGATCTGCTTGAGGGGAATCTGGCCGATATTTTGCCCGCCAACCCAGATGTGATCATCTTTGCCGATGTGGCGACATTGCCGGATGGGCAAAACGTGGAAGTTGCGAAATGGGTCGCAAATGGCGGGACATTGTTGCGGTTTGCGGGGCCAAGGCTGGCCTCCAGCGATTTGAGCCGCAGCAGCGAAGACCCGCTGATGCCCGTGCGCCTGCGCCGTGGGGGGCGCAGTGTGGGTGGAACGCTGAGTTGGGGGGCACCCAAGACGTTGCAACCTTTCCACGAAAGCTCCCCATTCTATGGGCTGGCGATACCACAGGATGTGCTGGTCACCTCACAAGTTGTGGCGCAGCCTGATCCGACGCTGGCGGAACGCACTATTGCGGCCCTGTCAGATGGTACGCCGCTGGTCACGCGCAAACGGTTGGGCGATGGGCAGGTTATTCTGTTTCACGTCACCGCGAATGCCGAATGGTCGAGCCTGCCGCTGTCTGGCCTTTTCGTAGATATGTTGGAGCGTCTTTCGATTTCTGGCCGATCACAGGGGCGAACGGCAGACAGTATGACCGACACGGTGTGGAGCGCCGAAAACATCCTGAATGCGTTTGGCGAGCTGTCTGAAACGGATTCGATTGCTGGCGTGGCGGGTGAAGATCTGGCGGCAGGCCCGCCATCGGCAATGATGCCGCCGGGGCGTTATACCTCTGCCGGGCGGTCAGAGACGTTTGCATTGAATGTTCTGGCATCAGACACCGTGCTGACAGAGTCCACATGGCCCACCGATGTCCCGGTTGAGGGGTTGGGAGTTCAGGCAGAAACGCATCTGATGGGCTGGGCGGTTGCCGGTGCTCTTATCCTGCTGGTGATTGATACGCTGGCATCGATGTGGCTGTCTGGCCGAATAAGGTTGTCGGGGCAGGCACGTGGAAAAGCAACGATCGGCGCAATGGTTCTGGGGATATTGCTGGCATTCCATCCCCGGGAGACCGCCGCACAGGACGCGGATGATTTCAGGGCCTTGCAGTTGGCTAATCAATTGGCCCTTGGTTATGTGATCACGGGAAATGACGATGTTGATCGCACGGCAGAGGCGGGATTGCGTGGATTGTCGCGCATGCTGACGCGCCGGACCTCTGTCGAACCGGCAGAGCCCGTCGCGGTTGATCTGGAACAAGATGACCTGTCGTTGCTGCCCTTTGTTTACTGGCCCATTACCACCGATCAGCCGATCCCGTCGGATCTGGCCTATGCCCGGCTGAACACCTATCTGCAATCAGGTGGAATGATCCTGATGGATACGCGCGATGCGGGTTATGGCGGGGGCAATAGTGCCGAGGCCCGGCATTTGCGCAATCTGGCAGCGGCGCTGGATATCCCGCCGCTGGAACGTGTGCCGGGCGATCATGTTCTGACGCGGACCTTTTACTTGCTTCAGGATTTTCCGGGCCGGTTCAACAGCCAGGACGTCTGGGTGGAGGCCGCCCCTGCAGATGCCGAACAGATCGAGGGGATGCCGTTTCGAAATCTGAATGACGGCGTGACCCCGGTGGTCATTGGCGGAAATGATTGGGCGGCGGCCTGGGCGGTGGATGTGTCTGGGAACGCGCTTTATCCTGTTGGGCGCGGATTTTCCGGGGAGCGCCAGCGCGAAGTTGCGTACCGGTTCGGCGTCAATCTGATCATGCATGTGCTAACTGGGAATTATAAGTCTGATCAGGTGCATGTGCCGGCGCTGTTGGAACGGTTGGGGCAGTGATATGGCGCGGATGATCCTGATTGATCCCCTGATCCCCCTGGTGATGATTGCAGGGCTAGCGGCGATGTTGGCTGTGGTCTTGGCCGTGGCGCTGTGGCGCGGGCAAAGCGGTTGGGCCTTGCGCGGTTTGGCGGCCACTGTGTTGCTGGCTGTGCTGATCAACCCATCGCTTCAGCAAGAAGAGCGTGACCCCCTGAATGATATCGTGCTGCTGGCCATTGATCGGACCGCCAGTCAGAACATTGGCGGACGGGATCAGCAGACCGAAGAGGCCGCCGAACATATCCGCCGCGCCATTGCCAACAGGGGCCGGACGGATTTGCGGGAAATCTCTGTCTATGACAGCGTTGATGATCAGGGAACCTTGGCGATGTCGGCGATTGCCGATGCGTTGGTCACCATCCCAGCCGATCGTCTGGCGGGGGTTCTTCTGATCAGTGATGGTCAAGTGCGCGATCTACACCGTGCCCCCGATATGCCAGCCCCATTCCATCTGATGATGACGGGAAAGCGGTCTGATCGCGATCGACGGCTGTCTATCCTGACGCTGCCGCCCTTTGCCATTTTGGGGGAACCGGTTGGAATAACGGTGCAGGTCGATGATCTGGGCCTTGATGAGGCGTCCATTGGGCTGGTCGATATTGAGATCACGGTCGATGCAGGCGACCCACAGAGATTTCAGGTGCCGGTGGGGCGCTCGGTGGATTTATCCCTAACCCTGCCACATGGGGGGATCAATACGCTGCAAATGTCAACGCCGGTGCTGGAGGGTGAACTGACGGGGCGCAACAACTCTGTTGTTGCCCGGATCAATGGTGTGCGGGATCGGATGCGCGTGTTGTTGGTGTCAGGCGCCCCGCATCCCGGGGAAAGAACCTGGCGTAACCTGCTGAAATCAGACAGTTCCGTTGATCTGGTTCATTTCACCATTCTGCGCCCGCCAGAAAAAAGCGTTGGTGTGCCAGTCAGCGAGCTGTCCTTGATTGCCTTCCCCACGCGCGAACTGTTTTTGGAAAAGATTGATGAGTTCGATCTGATCATCTTTGACCGTTACAAGCGGCGGGGAATTTTGCCGTCAATCTATCTGTCCAACGTTCGCAACTATGTGGAAAATGGCGGGGCGGTCTTGTTCGCCGCAGGCCCGGATTTTGCCGGGGCAGAGAGCCTCTATCATTCTGATCTGGCAAATGTGATGCCGGCCCGGCCAACGGCGCGGTTGCTGGAGCGAGGGTTCTTGCCCGAAGTGTCTGATCTGGGATTGCGGCATCCGGTCACCGCCGATCTGCGCAGTTATGCGCCGGGTCCGTTTGTTGAGGATGGGCCGATTTGGGGGCGTTGGCTGCGCCAGATCGAATTGCAGGCTCACCCTGAGGCGCAGACCGTTATGACAGGTGCCGAGGGCACGCCGCTGTTGGTTCTGGACCGGATCGGCGAGGGCAGGGTCGCCCTGTTGGGGTCTGACCAAAGCTGGCTGTGGTCGCGTGGGTTTGAGGGCGGGGGGCCGCATTTGGAACTGCTGCGCCGTCTGGCCCATTGGATGTTGAAAGAACCGGAACTGGAAGAGGAGGCCCTGTGGGCAGAGGCGACAGGCCAAAGCATGAAGATTATTCGCCGAACCCTGTCGGAGGAGGTGGAAGACCTGACGGTAATCGCGCCGGATGGTCAGGCGCAGACCTTGCCGCTTTCTGAGGTCAGCCCGGGGCGGTTTGAGGCGCAATATGAAGGCGCCGAACTGGGGCTTTATCGTTTGCGATCGGGGGAGATGGAGGCTGTGGCCGCGCTCGGCCCTGCCTCCCCGCGTGAATTTATCGAAACGATTGCCAGCAGCGATGATCTGATGCCTGTTATCGAGGCCGCGAATGGCGGTGTCGCCCGGATCGAAGACGGATTGCCAAGCCTGCGTAACGCACGAGAGGGCCGGGTGGCAGCGGGCCGTGGTTGGTTAGGCCTGGTGCCCCGAGATGCCTATGTCACCCAAAGCGTATCAATCTGGCCGCTCCTGCCGGTTTGGGCCTATCTGATCCTGGCCTCCAGCCTGTTGATCCTGGGATGGCTGCGCGAAGGGCGGCGATAAAGGGGGATCAATCGGTCAAATTCACGCTGAATGTCGTATCGCCCCAGCCTTCGGTCAGGGTTTTGGCGCGAATTTCGACGGTTGTGACCTCTTGTGGGATTTCGACATTGGACAGTGATCTGGTGAAGGGCTGTTCATCCACATGCGGGTGATAGAGCACGCGTTCGCCTAAAACCTTGCCATCGATTTGTTCAACGCGCCAGCCATCGGCGTAATCATCCCAGCCCGTGTCATCATGACGAACCGTGACATGGAATGTCCAAAACCGATCACCTTGATGACTTGCTGTCACATCTTCGATACTTGCCGGATCAGCATGGGCCAATGTTGGGACGAGGATGAAGGCTGCAATGAGAGGTTTCATTCGCACAGTCTAAGCCTAATTGCGTGGGCAATAAAGAGAGGCGCGTATTTCCGGCTCTTGCACCTTAATCATAAATTGGTTAAATAAGTTTACCAATATGTTTATTGCAGGGAGTAAATCGGATGGACCTTCCGCAACCAGATCAATCTGTAATCTTGCGAAAATCCGAAATTGTTCGGGATTTGAGGGCTTTGCTGCCCGCCTTGGCGGTGATTGATGCGGAGGTCGAGGTCAAGGCCTATGAATGTGATGGGCTGACCGCCTATCGTTGCCCGCCGCTGTGTGTGGTTCTGCCGGGGTCGACCGACGAAGTTGTCGCGGTATTAAAGTATTGCCATGCGAACGGTATTCCCGTGGTGCCGCGCGGGTCGGGCACCTCTTTGGCTGGTGGGGCGTTGCCCAACGCTGACAGCGTTGTTCTGGGCATCGCGCGCATGAACCGGGTGTTGGAGGTTGATTTCGACAATCGGTTTATCCGGGTCGAAAGTGGCAAGACAAACCTGTCTGTGACCGGCGCGGTGGAGGGTGAGGGTTTTTTCTATGCGCCGGACCCGTCCAGCCAGTTGGCCTGCGCTATCGCGGGCAATATCGCGATGAATTCCGGCGGTGCGCATTGTCTGAAATACGGGATGACGACGAACAACCTTTTGGCGGTCACGATGGTGACAATGGCAGGCGAGGTTTTGCAGATCGGCGGGGCCCATCTGGATGCGTCTGGTCTGGATCTGCTGGGGGTGATCTGCGGATCAGAAGGGCAGCTGGGCGTGGTGACTGAGGCCACGTTGCGCATTCTGCCCAAGCCCGAAGGCGCGCGTCCGGTGATGATCGGTTTTGACAGCGCCGAGGTGGCCGGGGAATGCGTGGCGGCAATCATAAGGTCCGGCGTGTTGCCGGTGGCGATCGAATATATGGACCGACCCTGCATCGAAGTGGTCGAGAAATTCACCGGTGCAGGATACCCCATGTGTGAGGCGCTTTTGATTATCGAAGTCGAAGGATCAGAGGCCGAAATTGATGATCAGTTGGACCGCATCACTGACATTGCTAGCGGCTTGAACCCTGTTGAACTGCGTGAAAGCCAAAGTGCAGAGGAAAGTGCCCTAATTTGGTTGGGGCGCAAGTCAGCCTTTGGCGCTATGGGGCAGATCAATGACTATATGTGTCTGGATGGAACTGTGCCTGTCTCCAAACTGCCATACACGTTGAAACGGATTGGTGAGCTGTCTGACGAATTTGGTCTGAAGGTCGCCAATGTCTTTCATGCTGGCGACGGCAACATGCATCCGCTGATCCTATTTGACGCCAACACACCCGGGCAGCTGGAAACTTGTGAGGCGCTGGGCGCAGAGATTTTAAAACTATGTGTGGAGGTCGGCGGCTGTCTGACCGGGGAACATGGTGTCGGCATAGAAAAGCGCGACCTGATGGGGGTGCAGTACAGCCTGGCCGACATGGAAGCACAAATGCGGATCAAGGATGTGTTTGATCCGAAATGGCTGCTTAATCCCGGTAAGGTCTTCCCGCTGGACATCACCCGAAACGCGGAGGTGGCCGCAGAATGATCCGACCAATGAACGAGACAGAAGTGTCAGAGGCGATCCGTACGGCAACCGGCGGGGTGCGGATCCGCGGCGGGGGGACGCGGTCGGTTCAGCGGTCAGATGGGGTGGACGTCTTGGATATGTCAGCCCTGACCGGGATCGCATCATATGATCCCGGCGGGCTGACCATGGTGGCGCGCGCCGGAACGCCCCTGGCAGAGATCGAAGCGACCCTGGCGGCAGAGGGACAGATGCTAGCCTTTGAACCGATGGATCATCGTAGGGTGCTGGGAACACAGGGCGCGCCGACCATCGGCGGTGTTGCAGCAGGAAATGTCTCTGGTCCCCGGCGGTTCAAAGTGGGCGCATGCCGGGATTTCGTGCTGGGTGTGCGGTTTGTTGATGGCCGTGGCGATGTGATCCAGAACGGTGGCCAAGTGATGAAAAACGTCACCGGCTATGATCTGGTCAAGCTGCTGACCGGCAGTTGGGGCACCCTGGGGGTGTTGACAGAGCTGTCGTTCAAGGTATTGCCCAAGCCAGAAGCGGTGGCCAGTTTGGTCTGGCAAGGGTTGGGCATGAAACCCTCACTTGATCTGTTCACCAAAGCGCTGGCATCGCCATATGAGGTCAGCGGCGCGGCCAGATATACCGGTGATGATGGTGCCCCTGTCTCGGTGTTGCGGCTGGAAGGGTTTGAAAACTCTGTCAGGTATCGCGCAGATCAGATCGTGCAAATTGCGGGAATGGGTTCGCCCGATCAGGTTGTGTGGGATGCTGCGGATAACCAGAACCTGTGGGCCATGATCCGCGATGTCGACCCCTTGGCGCAGGGGCAGGGCAACCTTTGGAAAAGCCATATCCGCCCGACAGATTTGGTGGCGTTAAATGGGCCGGACGAGGCCGCACAGGTGATTGACTGGGGTGGCGGGCTGGTCTGGTCGCGGGTCGGCACAGATGTGGATATGCGTGCCGTGAATGCCGCCTTGGGCGGGCATCATATGCTGGTGCAGGGTACGGGCCATCCGGTGTTTCAGCCTGAACCGGCGGCATTGGCAAAAATCTCGGCAGGGATTAGGGCACAGTTTGACCCGCTGGGCATTCTGAACCCGGGATTGATGGGGTAGGTTATGCAAACAAATTTCACCCCTGAACAGTTGAAAGACCCCAATATCGCACGAGCGAATGAAATCCTGCGATCTTGTGTACATTGCGGATTTTGCACCGCGACCTGTCCGACCTATCAGGTCTTTGGCGATGAATTGGACAGCCCGCGTGGGCGGATTTATCTGATCAAGGATATGCTGGAAAACGATCGGCCGGCGGATGCGAAAACCGTAAAACATATTGATCGGTGCCTTAGCTGTCTGGCCTGTATGACGACCTGCCCGTCGGGGGTGCATTACATGCATCTGGTGGATCAGGCGCGCGCGCATATCGAACAGACCTATCGCCGGCCTGTCATGGACCGGCTGTTGCGCTGGATGTTGGCAAAGATTTTACCCTATCCCGGGCGGTTCAGATTGGCCCTGATGGGGGCACGGTTGACGCGACCGCTGGCACGATTCATGCCGGACCCGCGCCTGCGGGCGATGCTGGATATGGCGCCCAAACACATACCGCCTGTCAGCCCGAATGACCGGCCACAGGTGTTTTCGGCCACGGGCGAACGGAAAATGCGCGTCGCGCTGATGACAGGCTGCGCACAAAAGGCGCTGAACACCGATATCAACGACGCCACGATCCGCTTGTTGCGCCGATTGGGGTGCGAGGTCGTTGTGGCAAAGGGTGCCGGGTGTTGCGGCGCGCTGGTTCATCATATGGGGCGTGAGGCTGACAGCCACAGCGCGGCGCAGGCAAATATCCGCGCCTGGATGAAAGAGGTTGATGGCGATGGCCTGGATGCGATCGTGATCAACACCTCGGGATGTGGCACGACGGTTAAGGATTACGGCCATATGTTGCGCAATCATCCGGTGGCAGAGGCTGCAGCGCAAATCTCGGGTTTGGCAGTGGATATCTCGGAACTGTTGTCCCGGATCGATCTGCCAGAAGGGCAGGCCAAAGGGATGCGCGTGGCCTATCATGCGGCTTGTTCGCTTCAACATGGCCAACAGGTGAAGGCAGCACCGAAAACATTGTTAAAACGTGTCGGTTTTGAAGTGGTGGAACCCGCTGACAGCCATCTGTGCTGTGGTTCTGCCGGGACATATAACCTGATGCAGCCCGAGATATCCGCGCAGCTGAAAACCTGGAAAGTAGACAATCTGCAAGCCAAAAACCCCGATGTTATCGCGGCGGGCAATATCGGCTGTATGGTTCAGATCGGGTCGGGAACAGATGTTCCGGTGGTTCACACAGTCGAATTGCTGGATTGGGCGACAGGCGGGCCGAGGCCCAGAGCGTTGCAGCAGGGATAACGATCCACCTCGGATACCAGAAAGCTGCCTTAATCCTGCCCAATGGCACCATTAGACACGGGAGTGTAATGCGCACTCGAAATGGTGTATAAGTAGTTATGCGGAGAATTGTCGTTTTATTTCTGATGATTGCAGGGTTGACCTGTAGCGCGAGTGCGGAATCTCCGGCACCGCTCAGACAGCTTTTGACGGGTGACGACAGCCGCGGTTGGGAAGCTGTGGGCAGAATCAATTTTGCAGGAAGCGGCATGTGTACCGGGGCGCTGATTGAACCTGATCTGGTTCTGACAGCGGCGCATTGTTTGTATGACAGCGAAAACCATCGGTTGGTGCCGGCCTCTGAGATCGAATTTCAAGCTGGTTTGCGTCATGGGCGTGCGGCGGCCTATCGATCTGTGCGGTCCGCTGTTCCGCATCCGGGATACAATTACAGTGCGGAGGGCCGCCCGCAGGTGATTAACGATCTGGCGCTTTTGAGGCTGGATCGTCCCATCGATAATGGGCGTGTCATTCCGTTTGAAACCTCTCGAACCCCAAACAAGGGGGACGCTGTGGGTGTTGTCTCTTATGCGCATGACCGGGATGATACGCCCTCATTGCAGGAGCCTTGCCATGTGTTGGCGCGACGCTTTGGATCAATCGTGCTGTCATGTGACGTGGATTTCGGATCCTCCGGGGCGCCGGTTTTTGCGATCCAAGATGGCGTGGCGCGTATCGTATCTGTGGTGTCCGCCAAGGCAGAGATTGGGGAGCGACGCGTGGCCTTGGGATCCTCATTAGGATTGGCATTGGATGAGGTAATGGAGGCGATGCTGACAAGCCCCAGAAATGCCACGACCAGCGTATCCACATCTGAACGGATCGCACCAGATGCGAGCAGATCGCAAACAGGAGCAAAATTTGTTAAACCATGAAAATTAAAATAAATATTATCAGTCTATTATCCGTCATTGTTAGCATATTTTTCACACAGGCAGCATTTGCACAAAGCAGTCACTTGGTCCCCTTGGAGCGCGCAGATCAGCTGGGCGCGTGGAAAGCCGTGGGTCGGGTGGATGTTGGGCGATCTGGTTATTGTACCGGCACGTTGATCGATTACGATCTGGTTTTGACGGCCGCGCATTGCCTGTATGAGGCGCGCAAATCGGACACGCACGCAGATCCGGCGGAGATCACGTTTCGCGCGGGGTTTCGCAATGGGACTTCCATCGTGGAACGACGTGTAAAACGCTTTGTGACCCACCCGGGCTACCGAAACAGCGCAGAGAATGACTATGACAGCGTGCGCGTGGATGTGGCGTTGATGCAGCTGTCAGAGCCGGTACCGTCATCGGTGATTTCGGCCTTTCACGTCGCCAAGGCACGGCAATTAAGGGAGGTCAGCCTGATATCTTATGCCCGCGGACGTGATCAGGTTTTGTCCTGGCAGCGGGGGTGCAATCTGCTGGAAGAACACCGCGCATTGCTGGTGTTCAACTGTTTAAGTGATTTTGGCGCGTCAGGTTCCCCGGTATTTGATACATCCGGCTACAGGCCGGTGATTGTTTCAATCATTTCCGGCAGTGAAATAGGACGCAATGACCGATCCGTGGGGATGAAACTGCCCTCGCGTGTGGCTGAATTGAGAGAGGCCCTGCGCACCGGTCGAGATGTGGTGGAAAACCATGTCGAAGTGAACACCAACCCGACAAGACTGATCAGTGGTCAGCGTAATTCCGGAACCGGGGCGCTTTTTGTCAAACCCTGACCCTTGAAGCGCTGAAATCGTATCATATCTCTGTCTTGTCCGGTCGCCGCGTTGCGGGGCCGGGCGATTCACTAGGCCCGTCCATGGTGGAGGGCCATATCCGTTATCGCTCAATGGAGGATGACCTATGAGAGCTTTTGACCTTTCCCCCCTTTACCGCGCCTCGGTCGGCTTTGACCAAATGGCTGATTTGATGGACCGCGTGTTGACAAATGACGTCAACAAAGTGTCCTACCCCCCTTATAATATCGAAAAAACTGCAGATGACGCTTACCGGATTTCAGTGGCTGTTGCCGGCTTTTCCGAGGATGAGTTGAACGTCGAAGTGCGGGATAACTCCCTGATTGTTGCGGCCCGCAAGGATGATGATGCGCCCGAACGCACCTATCTGCATCGCGGTATTGCGACCCGTGCTTTTGAACGCCGCTTCCATCTGGCCGATCACGTGCGTGTCAACGGTGCCAGCCATGTGAACGGAATGTTGCATATCGATCTGGTGCTCGAAATCCCCGAGGCGTTAAAGCCACGCCGAATTGCCATTTCCAGCGGTGAGTCTGTGACCACGAAAGTGCTGGAAGCCGCAGAATAATCCAGTTGCTTCTTCCCTGTGGCTGGATGGTGCGCCCTTTGTGGCGCACCTTTTTTGTATGGGGGGGCGTGCTGGTTGACGGGATGTATGATTTTATGTGAGTTGGGCCGATCTGAACCGGAGCCTGAGACGTGAATAAACCCTTTCTGATCCTGCAATTGCGACCAGAGGATGAAGCCTCTGATGATGAATTTCGGGCGATCCTTGAAAAGGGTGGATTGCGCGCCGATCAGGCCGTGCGCGTGCGGCTGGATCAGGTGGATTTGCCTGACGATCTGAACCTTGATGACTATTCAGGGGTGATCGTGGGTGGTGGCCCGGGTTGTGTCAGCGACGATCCTGCAAAGAAAAGTGCTGTTGAGGCCCGGATTGAGGCCGCTGTTCTGGGTTTGATGCCGGACATCACGACCCGGGACTTTCCCTATATGGGGTGCTGCTATGGGATCGGTATTCTGGGTCACCATCTGGGTGGTGTGGTCAGCAAAGAGCAGTTTTCAGAGGGCGTCGGCACCGCAAATTGTTCGATTGTCGATGGGGCAGAGGATGATCCGGTGATGGCAGGGATATCCCTGTCTTTTCAAGCCTTTGTCGGTCATAAAGAGGCTGTTCAGGCGCTACCACCGGGCTGTGTGCATCTTGTCAGTTCGCCCACATGCCCCTATCAGATGATCCGGTTTGGCCAGAATGTCTATGCCACGCAGTTTCACCCAGAGGCCGATGCGGCCGGGTTCGAAGTGCGGATAGGTATCTACAAGCACAAAGGTTATTTTGCCCCCGAGGATGCAGAGGCTTTGATCGACATGTGTCGGGCAGCGGATGTGACCATGCCCGAACGAATTTTGCGCAACTTTGTAGCACGATATCAGCGCTAAAGGGAGAAACCGTCGCGTTCGATCAGGTCCTCGCCATCATCGTATAGCCCGAATTTGCGGACGGGGTGATGGGACATGCGGCCCTCCCATGACTGACCGATTTCTGTCCCGACCACACCAGATAGCCAGGGGGTAAGTTCCTCTTGCGCCAGCATGACCGGGCTGCGGGGGTGCAGGTGGCTGATCTGGGGCAGGGCCGCGCGGGTCAGAACTGCGCAAGTTCGGGTGCCATCGGCCAGTGACGATGCAAGCCCTGCAAAGAAAAACAGCGGCTGATTGGTTTGCGGCGCGATATACCAAGGCTGTTTTTGCCCCTTGGCCCCTGTCCATTCATAATAGCCCTGCGCCGGGATCAGGCAGCGGCCATCTCGCCAGGCTGTGCGGAAGGTCGGTTTTTCGGCGGCGGTTTCGATTTTGGCGTTGAAGGTTGTGGCCTTCCAATCCCTCACATCGCCCTTGTGCCAATGGGGCACGAACCACCAGCGTGCGGTGGTGAGCAGCATCTCGCCCTTGCTCGCTGCGATGATCGGAACTTGTTGTGTGGGTTTGATGTTGAAGCCACAGGCGGGTTGCGGGGCATCGGGATCAAGATGCAATGTGTCGAGAAAGCCTTGAAGGATCTCGAACACCTCTGCCCATTTATAGGGGCCGGCTATCATTCTTCCGCACATGGTTAGAGATTGCGGGAAAGAGTTTCGGGCCGCAAGGGGATTGCGGCCCGGTTTGATTTCAAGGGGCGCTGCTCCTTTTCCCGGGGCTCCGCCCGAGCGCGGCTGAATTGATTCACTGGGTCAATTCCGTGACGCCGCTCACCCCAAGGTATTTTTGGCGAAAGGAAGGGCGGTGCCTTAGTTTGACAGGCTCTCAGCCAAGCGCATTAGGGTGACAGCCTCTTGCCGGTAGCCAAAACGGTCTGCGCCGCGGGCGCCCTCGGCCAAGGCAATGGCGTCTGCATAGGACCAGTTGCCGAGGTAATCTGAACCGCGCAACAGTTGGCCGAAGCCTGCAATGGCAGTGGCGAAACGGGCGTCGGCGCTGGCCTCTGCCATACCAAGGGCGATTGGCGTTTCAATCAGGGTCGAGGTTGCTGCACCCGGTTGTTTGTAGCGCAGTTTCAGGTAGCCGAGTTCAGAGGCGTCACCTGCGAGCGCGGTTTCACCGTAGCGCAGCGGATCATTCACGATGGCATCAGAGCCAACGGGCGTGACCTCGTAAATCGCTGTCACTGTGTGGCCTGCGCCAATTTCGCCCGCGTCGATTTTATCGTTGTTGAAATCTTCGCGGCGCAGTGCGCGGGTCTCATACCCGATCAGGCGGTATTCGGCGATGGCTGCCGGGTTGAACTCGACCTGTATCTTGACGTCATTTGCGATGGGGTAGAGCGCGCCGGTCAACTGATCAACCAGCACTTTTTGAGCCTCTCGCAGCGTGTCGATATAGGCGGCCTGCCCATTGCCGTTTTGCGCCAGCGCCTGCATCGTGGCGTCATCCAGATTGCCACGACCAAAGCCCAGCACAGACAGGTAGGTTCCGCTGTCGCGTTTGTCGGCGATGAAGGATTTCAGAGCTTCGGGATCATGAATGCCGATGTTGAAATCACCGTCCGTGGCAAGGATCACGCGGGAAATGTTGCCGTCCTCTGCCATGTCACCCGCGACCTGATAGGCCTGTTGCAGCCCGGCCTGACCGGCGGTCGAGCCGCCCGCCGACAGACGTTCCAACGCGGCCATGATAGTGGTGCGATCAGAGGCCTGGGTGGGGGCCAGAACTTGGCCCGCGCTGCCCGCATAGGTGACGATGGCAATACGGTCGTCCGGGTTCAGCTCACTCAACATCAGGCGGAAGCTTTGGATTAACAGCGGCAGTTTATTGGCGTCCTGCATGGACCCCGAGGTATCAATCAGGAAGACGAGGTTCAGGGGCGGGCGGTCGTCAATGGCGGGCAATTCGCCCTGAATGCCGATCTGCACCAGCTGGGTGCCGGTGTTCCAAGGGGTTTGGGTGACCGACACGGAGGTGGCAAAGGGGTGCTCGCCATCCGGGGCGGGGTAGTCATAGTTGAAGTAATTCACCATCTCCTCCACCCGTACTGCATCGGGGTTGGGCAGGTAGCCGTTCATCAGGGACGAGCGCATGACGGCATAGGAGGCCGTGTCAACATCAATGGAGAAGGTGGAAACCGGTTCCTCTGCCGTAACTTTTACCGGGTTGGGCGCAGCATTGGCGAAGGCCTCGGTGTTTTGCTCGGGCTGGATGGCTGGTGCGTCGAAATGGGCGTTCAGATCGGGTGAGGCAAGAGACTCTAGCGCGGCACGACCACGCGATTCCGCGGGCGCAGCTGCAAAAGCCTCGCTCGCGTCGCCGACGATCAGTGGTTCCACCATGACGGGTTCTTCGGCCATCATAAGGTCTTGTTCACTTGAGCTGTCTGCCAGATTACGCAGGGCGGTTTTGGCCTCTGCTTCCTGGCGTTCTACGGTAATGGGTGCAGATGCGATTTCTGTTTCGTCAACGGAGGTTGGAATGGCCGGTAGGGTTTCTCTCTGCCCGGTCAGAGTATTGAGCCCCCCCTGTGGTAAAATGACGAACGCAACAAGCCCAAGGGCCGCAAGGCTGGTTGTGGCGGTCAGGGCGCCACGGGTTGTCAGGGAATTCAGCATGGTTTTCACTCCTGTCCAGAGCCCCGCCGATTGGGGGCGATCAGAAGTGGGACGGGCGCGGTCACGATTTTCTTGGAAGGTCGCAAAATTTTCCTCTGCCATGGCGATATGGCGCGCCTTGGCGTTTGCGTCTGGCGCGGGCGTGTCCTGCAAGGCGGATTTGAGGGCGTCGAGCGGATCATTTGTCATTGCTCTGCCTCCTTTTCAAACTGGTGGCGCAGGTGTTTTCTGACCTCTGACATGCGCCAGGCGATGGTCCCTTCAGACAGGTCGAGTACTTTGGCGGCTTCTTTCTGGGTCAGTTCCTCGCCCAGGATCAGGGCAACGGTATCGCGCAGGTCAGGGGGCAGGGCGCGCATCGCGGTTTCCAACCAGGTGGCGGCGTCTTGGGCCTCTGCGACGCTGGCGCGGCGGCCAATTTCCCAATCGCCCCAGCCCTCGGATGCTCGCGTGTAAGTGGCGGTGCGGCGGCGGCGATCATGGGCGGCATTGACGGTGACGCGGTAAAGCCAAGTGGTGAAGCGAGACCGACCCTGAAACCCACCGAGTTTGCCGGGTAGGGCCATGCAGATGTCCTGCGTCAAATCCTCTGCCTCTGCCTGCGCGCCGGTCAGACGATAGGCCAAACGGTAAATGCGGTCATAATGGCGTGAGAGCAGGCTTGAGAAAGCCTGCCGATCCCCACCGGCGGCCGCTAAGGCCAGTTCTTCATCTGTCACCGTCATACGCATCACGATTGTTGGACGCGGGGCAAAGGTCAATCCTTGGTAAAGGGGAAAAATATTTATCTAACCTGCGAATTTGTCTGCCCAGCATGGAACCAAGTCGCCCGACGCAGGTGTGGCGGTATAAACGGCGCGGGCGATGGCGCGGGTCAGGCAGGTGGCGGCGGCGTGGCCAATCCAAAGCAGGTCTTCGGCGGTGACAGGGCGCTGCCCGGTGCTGGCCGCAAAGATCAGATCGCCATCCATCGGTGTGTGGGAGGGTTGGATTGCCCGCGCCATGCCATCATGGGCAGCGGTGGCCACACGGGTGCATTGGGCCTGATCTAGCGTCGCATCGGTTGCGACAATGGCGATGGTGGTGTTGCTAGCGGGGGCGGATTTGATCGGGGGCTGTTGCGTGGGATCATGGGACGGTGCCGGGCCGAGGCCGCCGAATTCGCGGTTCAGTTCCCATGGGGCAGCGTGGAAATGTGGACCACTGTTGCCCACGACTGAACCCAATGCGTTGACCACGACTAGCGCGCCAACCATGTGGCCGGATGGCAGGATTATTGAAGCCGTGCCCAATCCGCCCTTCAGGTCAGCAGTCGTGGCCCCGGTGCCCGCGCCGATGCTGCCTATACCAAATTCTGCGGCGCGTTTTTCGTATGCTTGCCGGCCAAGTGCGGGGTAAGGGTTTTCCGTCCACTCCTTATCCCCGCCATTCAGAAGATCGAACAGGATAGCGGTTGGCACGATGGGCACCCGGACTGTCCCAACGGCGAGCCCCCGACCGTCTGCGCGCAAACCCTCCATCACGCCAGAGGTGGCGTCGAGCCCAAAGGCGGAACCGCCCGACAGCACCAGTGCATCGACCTGTTGCACGGTTTTATCCGGGGCCAACAGCGCGACATCGCGGGTTCCGGGCGCGCCGCCCATGATGGATATCCCGGCGGTGAAGGGCTGATCAGAGGTCAGGACCGTGACGCCGGATTTCAGCCCGTCATCTTGCGCGTTTCCCACAAGCAGGCCATCTATATCGGAGATCGAGTTTGTCGGGCCGGGTTTCAGCATGGATTGTCTCTTGCGTTGCTGTCTGACAGGCTAGCGGGCGAAGGGTGAAGGAACAAGGCAGGCAATTTCGTGGGGTTTATCAAGCTACTGATTATTGGGTTTGTGGTTCTGACGGCCATCTACTGGTTGGTTTCGCTCTATTCCCGGTCAGTTCGCCGAGAAAAGTTGGAAAATGAATGGGCGTCAGAAGATAGATCAGGGGCGGTGCCGGACGACCGCGAGGTGTTTTTGCAGTCGGGCATGGAAGAATATGAGCGTGGGTTCAGAAAAAAGCTGATCTGGCTGGTCTATATCGTTCCGATTGCTGTAATCGTAACTATATTCATCATAACGAATTTTAATTGAGGACCAGATGAAACGGATTGGGCTTTATCTGAAGATTGCTGTTTTTGTGCTGCTTGGTGGGTTTATGCATTACGTGCTGCCCCAACATGACATTGTGCGTGTCACCTCGACAGAGATCATTCGTACTGATTTCAGTTGGTATAACGAGGTCTTTTATGCGCAGGCCGATAGTGGGAATGCGCAGCTGCAGACCCGGGATTTGCGGCTGATCAATACCGAGAAAAAGAAAACATTTCTGTTGGGATTCGTATCGCGTGACGCGACAGAGGTGATGGTGTATCGCAACGAGGATACGGGCTGGATTTGGCCGCCCTATTTCAAGTTTGACAGTTCGGACCTGCAGGCCGAAGCCGCCGCCAGCGTGGATCAGAATGACGAACAATGGGTGGTGATCACCCATTATGGCTGGCGCAACCGGATCCTGAGCATCTATCCCAATGCGGTCAGGATCAAGCCGGTCTCTGGCCCCGATGCGACGGTAATTCCGTGGTTTAACATCTTCTTCTTTATCTTTGTGATCGTTGGGGTTTTGTTTTTGCGCGCCGCTTGGCGACAGTTTCGAGAACGCAAGATCGATCCTGCAATGGACGAGGCCATGGCCGATTGGGACGAGGTTGAAGATCGCGCCAGCGGTTGGTGGAACCGGACCAAGGCGCGTCTGGGTCTGTCTCGCCGAGAGTAGTTGAAATCCCCGGATGGGGATTTCAGGCCTGCGGCGCGCGTATTTTTTACCAAAAAAAAGAAAGCTGGAAAAGAAAGCTGGGGTTATTCCCCGTAGGGCACCCAGATGTTTTTGACCTCTGTGGCGTGTTCCAGAAATTCGCGGCCCGCGCCTGCGGGGCCGAACCAGTCGCGCGACTGGCCATTATTCACCCAGGTGCGTTTCAGGTTGCCGGCGGAACGGCGTTCGATGTCGCCTGAAATGTCAGCCGAGGAGAAGTTCCAGACCGCATCCACATCCATGTGATCAGACAGGGTTTTGGCAAGCTCTGCGTGATCGCCGGTTAGAATGTTCACAACACCGGCGGGCACATCTGATGTTTCCAGAACTTGATAGAAATCAGTAGCGGCCAGCGGATAGGGGTTGGAGGCGACGAGGATAGATGTGTTGCCCATTGCCATTGCTGGCCCCATGACGGAGATCAGGCTCAGGAGCGGCGTCTCATCCGCGCAGAGGGTGCCGATTACGCCCACCGGTTCCTTCATCGCCAGTGCGATGCCCCGGATCGGGACGCCATGCGCCTGACCATCAAACTTGTCGGCCCAGGCGGCGTAGGTGAAGAGGCGCTGAATCGAGGTTTCGACTTCTTTGGTGCCCTGTTTCTTGCCGGTCATCGCATCAATGCGGGCGGCAAATTCGCCTGCGCGGGCTGACAGGTTCTCGGCCATGTAATACATGATCTGCGCGCGCAGGTGGCCGGTGGTTTTGGCCCAGCCTTTGGCCTTGTGTGCGGCTTCGACCGCGTTTCGCACGTCTTTACGATTGGCAATCGGGGCATGGCCCAGCAATTTGCCCTTGGGTGACCAAACTGGCGTGGAATAGCCGCCATCGGGGCGGGCCTGTTTACCGCCGATAT
Source organism: Roseovarius sp. YIN77 (assembly GCF_057219155.1). Taxonomy (NCBI): domain Bacteria; kingdom Pseudomonadati; phylum Pseudomonadota; class Alphaproteobacteria; order Rhodobacterales; family Roseobacteraceae; genus Roseovarius; species Roseovarius sp. YIN77. The sequence continues at coordinate 602,998 of NZ_JBXVVI010000001.1, read as the reverse complement.
AGAGCTTGGCGGTCTGGTCGATGCCCTCTGTCATTGGCTTGGCAGGGGCTGCGACCGGGGGGGTCGGGGTCAACTGTTTGATCGCGATTTTGGGTTTGGTGTAGGCCGCAAGGCCTTCCCAGCCGCCCTCGCGCCCGAAGCCGCTTTCGCGTACACCGCCGAAGCCTGCGGCTGCGTCGAAAAGGTTGGTGGCGTTCACCCAGACGACTCCTGCGACCAGTTTCGGCGCGATATCCAGCGCAAGGTTGATGTTTTCCGTCCAGACCGTGGCTGCAAGGCCATAACGGGTGTTATTGGCAATCTCGATCGCTTCTGCCGGGGTGCGGAAGGTGGTGGAGGCCAGAACCGGGCCAAAGATTTCCTCCTGCATTAACCGCGCGCTGGTGTGCAGATCGGTGATCAGGGTGGGCGGATAGAAACAGCCATTGTCAGGCAGGGGGGTGTTGGCGTGATAGACGGTACCTTCCGGGCCGCTCTCAGTCACCATGCGGGTGATGGTTTGGTGCTGCACCGGGTCAACGATCGCGCCGATGTCGATGCATTTGTCCAGCGGATTGCCAATGCGTAGCCCATCCATGCGGGTGCGAAGTTTGGTGTAAAATCGCTCGGCAATGCCCTCTTGCACCAAAAGGCGGGAGCCTGCGCAACAGACTTGGCCCTGATTGAACCAGATCGCGTCAACCAGCCCCTCTATCGCGCTGTCGATATCGGCATCGTCAAAGACGATGTAGGGGGATTTTCCGCCCAGTTCCAGGGTCAACGCCTTGCCGGACCCGGCGGTGGCCTCGCGGATGCGGCGACCGACAGAGGTGGAGCCGGTGAAGGCGATTTTATTGATATCGGGGTGTGTGACGATCATTTCGCCCACGGCGCCGTCGCCGGTGACGATGTTGACGACGCCTTTGGGAACGCCGGCCTCTTGGCAGATTTCCGCGAAAAGAAGCGCGGTCAGCGAGGTGTATTCGGCGGGTTTCAGAACCACGGTGTTGCCTGCGGCCAAGGCGGGAGCGATTTTCCAGGCGAGCATCAACAGTGGGAAGTTCCACGGGATGATCTGGCCGCAAACGCCGACGGGTTCCAAATCGGGGCGTTCTGCCTCCATCAATTGGGCGAGGCCCGCATGATAGTAAAAATGTCGTGCCACCAGTGGGATGTCGATGTCGCGGCTCTCGCGGATGGGTTTGCCGTTGTCCATGGTTTCCAGCACCGCGAACAGACGGGCATGTTTTTGGATCAGGCGGGCAAGGGCGTACAGAACGCGGGCGCGGGCATGGCCGCCGGATTTTGCCCATGGGCTTTGCGCTTTGCGCGCCGCAGCGACGGCGGCATCAATGTCGGCGTGGGTGGCTTGGGAGAGGGATGCGAGCGTTTCGCCTGTGGCTGGGTTGCGCGTTTCAAAGCCTTCTGCCGGAGAGGTCCATGCACCGTTGATAAAATGGCCAAAATTACTGCCACGGTCCGTGATCCATTTTAGAGCCGGTTTGGCGTCTTCGGGGGCAGGGCCGTAATCCATTGTGTCGAAAATTTCTTTGATGGTCATAAGTTACCCAATCGCATGACGGTGAGCGGCGGAGTAGCGGCCGGTCAGGTGGTGTTCGAGTTGGCGTTCGATATCGCCTAAAAGCGACGATGCGCCGAAACGGAAAAGATCAGGTTGCAGCCAGCGGTGGCCCAGTTCGTCCTTCATCAGGGCGAGGTAGTTCAGCGCATCCTTGGCCTTGGATATTCCACCTGCAGGTTTGTAGCCGACATGGTATCCGGTGCGGTCATAATAGTCGCGGATGGCCCGGATCATAACCAGTGTGACCGGCAGGGTGGCGTTGACGCTTTCTTTGCCGGTCGATGTCTTGATGAAATCGGCCCCGGCCATCATGCAGATCAGTGAGGCCCGCGCGACATTGCGCAGCGTGCCCAATTCGCCCGTGGCAAGGATCGCCTTTACATGTGCATCCCCGCAGGCGCGGCGAAACTCGGCCATTTCATCATAGAGCGCTTGCCAGTTCCCGGTCAGAACGTGGCGGCGGGAAATGACGATGTCGATTTCCTTGGCGCTTGCGGCGACGCTTTCCTCGATCTCTGCCACGCGCAGGTGGAAGGGGGACAGACCAGCGGGAAAACCGGTGGAAACGGCGGCCACCGGGATGCCGGTGCCGTCAAGCGCCTGAACGGCGGTTTCGATCATGTCGTGATAGACGCAGACGGCGCCGGTGGTCAGGCCGGTCATGCCCAGTTCGGCCAGCAAATCGGCACGAACGGGTTGGCGGGCCTTGGCGCACAACCGGCGCACACGGCCCACAGTGTCGTCGCCCGACAGCGTGGTCAGGTCGATACAACTGATAGCTTTTAAGAGCCACGCGGCCTGATAGTCTTTCTTTACAGTGCGGCGGCCGGGCAGGGTGGAGGCGCGGCGCTCCACGGCCGAGGTGTTCACCTGAACAGCGGCCACCCAATCCAGATCCAGCGGCATGCCGGGATTCCGGGGGAGGTGAACCTGAGGCAAGCGGGCAACCGAAGTCGTTGCTGCCTGAATCGTTTCTTTGGTTTGCATCCATTCCCCCGATTGCGTGAGGTTAAAGCGTGTCATGGCCCTGCCGTTATTGCAAGTTTGACCATTTGGTCAAGACTTGATGCACATAACCGCCTTTTCAAGCCAAACGATTGGCGATACGAGAGGGCAAGCTGCCCTTGGAGACTGCCACATGTCCTTTGACCGATCCATTAAAATTGCCCCATCCATCCTGTCTGCCGACTTTGCCAATTTCGGTCTGGAGTGCGAAGCGGTGGAGGCGCAGGGCGCCGATTGGGTGCATGTGGATGTCATGGACGGGCATTTCGTGCCAAACATCACCTTTGGCCCGGCGACCTGCAAGGCGATCCGCCCGCATATCAAGGGCGTCATGGATGTGCATCTGATGATCGCCCCGGTGGACCCGTATATCGAGGCCTTTGCCGAGTCTGGTGCCGATGTCATCACCGCCCATGTCGAGTCAGGGCCGCATATTCACCGCACGTTGCAGGCCATTCGCGGGGCAGGGGCCAAGGCTGGCGTCGCGCTGAACCCGGGCACCCCTGCCAGCGCCGTTGAACATCTACTCGACCTGACCGATCTGATCTGTGTGATGACGGTGAATCCCGGCTTTGGCGGGCAGAAATTCATCGACATGTCGGCAAAAATTCGTGAACTTCGCGCCATGATCGGCGATCGACCGATCCACATTGAAATCGATGGCGGGGTAACACCCGAAACCGCGCCAATCGTGACCAATGCAGGTGCTGATGTGCTGGTGGCAGGCTCTGCCGTGTTCAAGGGTGGATCAGTGTCTAATCCGACCCCATATGGTGACAATATCCGTGCGATCCGGGCCGCTGTAGCGGGCTAAGGCGCTTTCCTTCCCTTGGCTGGGGCGATAAACTCTGGCCGATCACAGATTTGAGGACAAGATAAATGGCTGATGCCTCTTCCCCCGCCCATTCCGTTCTGGACCAGTTGCGCGACATGACCGTCGTTGTGGCCGATACCGGCGATATTGCCGCGATCAAGCGTCTGAACCCGATTGACGCCACAACCAACCCATCCCTGATCCTGAAGGCCGCACAGATGCCGGAATATGCCGATCTGGTTCGGGCGGCGATTGGCCGGGTGGATCGCAACGGTCTGTCACAGGCCGAGGTGATTTCCGAAGTGATTGACCAGATCGGCGTGGGGTTTGGCAAAGAGATCGTCAATCTGGTGCCGGGCCGTGTATCGATAGAGGTCGATGCGCGTCTGTCCTTTGATACCAACGGCACGATTGAAAAGGCCCGCAAGATAGTGGCCATGTTTGCTGATCAGGGTGTGGCAGCAGACCGCCTGCTGATCAAGGTTGCGGCGACCTGGGAAGGGATCCGCGCTGCCAAACAGCTGGAAAAAGAAGGCATCAACTGTAACCTGACCCTGATTTTCGGCTTTGCCCAGGCCCGTGCCTGTGCAGAGGCAGGGGTTTTCCTGATCTCGCCTTTCGTCGGGCGAATTTTGGACTGGTACAAAGCTGCGAACCCGGATGTGACCTATACGGCGGAAAATGACCCGGGCGTGGTCTCTGTCACCAACATCTACCGCTATTTCAAGGATCACGGGTTCAAGACGGTGGTCATGGGTGCCAGTTTCCGCAACGCGGGAGAGATCAAGGCACTGGCCGGTTGTGATCGGCTGACCATCAGCCCAGCCTTGTTGGACGAGATGGAAGGCGAAACCGCTGAATTGCCGCGCATGCTGGAAGATGCGGGTGCAACCAAAGCGCAAGACACCCCGTTGAGCGAGGGCGATTTCCGTTGGCAGATGAATGCCGATGCCATGGCGACCGAAAAGCTGGCGCAGGGCATTCGCGGCTTTGCCGCCGATAGCGAGAAGTTGGAAGCTATCCTTGCCGACATGATCTGATAATCACAACAGAAAATGAAGAAGCCCTGGATATGGTCCAGGGCTTTCTTTTTTAGGCGGGCTCCTCTTAGGCCAGCTCAAGTGCTGCCAGATCTTCGCGTCGGGCCTCTTGATAGTGGTCAAATTCGATTTCGAACCAGGCTGTGCCGCGTGTTGCACCACCCAATGCCCCAAATAGTTCATCTTGGGCGGTGATTGGCAAGAGCGCGTTGAACACATCCCAACCGGCAGCCGTTGGATGGTTTTCAAATCCCAACACTTGCCCCTTCATCCCGCTGACGATGGGGACCAGGCCACCCGAATAGATGGATGGGACATGAATTTTGACACTCATGATCGGCTGCAGGACCTTGGCACCAGCCTCATCTATCGCCTCGCGAACCGCGTTTTTGCCGGCGGTGCGGAAGGCATAGTCGGAACTGTCAACGGCGTGGTGCTTGCCGTCCTTCAACAGCACACTGACATCGACCACCGGAAATCCGTTTGGCCCGACAAGCAGGGCGTCGCGCGCGCCGGCCTCTACCGATGGGATGTAGTTCTTTGGAACAGCGCCACCTTTGACGATGTCTGAGAATGAAAAGCCTGATCCGCGTGGTTCGGGTTTGAGTTCGATCAGGACATCGGCAAATTGACCGGCCCCGCCGGATTGTTTGCGGTGGCGATGATGTTTTTCAACCTTTCGGGAAATGGTTTCACGCAAGGCGGGGGGGACTGGCGCATCCTCGACCTGGATGCCGAAGCTATCGGACAGTTTTCCAACCACGCGGCGCAGATGAAGTGGACCTTGCAGTGTCAGGCGTGCATGACCTGTCTGTTCGTCCTGTGCCACGCTGAGGCCCGGTTCGATCTCTGACAGCCGCGACAGTGCATTGGACAGCCGGGTTTCATCGCGTTCATTGGTTGGGGTGATGATACGCTGGTACGCCGCTGAACGAGGCACCGCCCAATTGGGCAGGGTGATATTGGCATCAGCGGAATATCCGTATCCCAGATTCAGGTGATCTGTTTTCACGGTCAGGGCTATTTCACCTGCACGCAGCGACGGGATCGCGGTTTTGCCATCAATGTCGGTCAGGCTGCCAATAGTGTCACCGGCAATAGAACTGCCGCCGCTCAACCCATCTGCAAACCCTCTAATCAGAACAGTTTTTCCCAAATGTTTGGCCATGTCGGCCAGACATCCGACGGCCAGAACATTCCCTAAATCCTGAAGCCGTTCCTTGGTCTGGTCAATTCTTGGGGCCTCGTGCCTTAAAGACTTCATCAGACGCATGATGCCATTGCTATGAAGCGCTGACCCCAGAAGTGCCGGAACCAGATCGTGATGCTGCAAAACGGATGTCGCGACATCATAGACCTCATCGGTGGCGGGGCGTTTATCCTCTATCAGCTGCTCAAGTAAGGTGTCGTTAAAATCAGCCAGGGATTCCAGAAGCTCTGTCCGGGCCTCTTGTTCGCGCTCTTCGGCCTCTTGTGGCAGCTCGATTAGGGCAGATGGTTCGCCCTCCTGATATTTCCAGGCGCGCTCAGAAATCAGATCAATGGCACCTATGACCTGATCGCCGTCGCGCAAAGGAATTTGGCGAAGCACGATACTGTGGCTGCAGAAGGTTTGCAGGGCTGCGACGATCTCGCTCATCCGTTCTGCGGCTGCGTCGATCTTGTTGATGAAGAGGATAGAGGGAATGCCGGATTCTTCGAGCAGTCGCAGGTAAGGGGCACATAATACAGCGGCGTCTGTATCTGCAGGGATACATAGGACCGCGGCGTCACAGGCTGCCAAGGCTGGTCCGACATTGGCAAGGTTATCAGGCCCGCCCGCGAAATCTAGCGCCGCCCAGTCATCCCCCATAAATTGAAATTTGGTGACGTCAGCCACACCCTTAACGGACATTGTCTTGCCCGGCCTGCCTTCCAACCCGACAAGCGCCGAGATCAACGCAGACTTGCCGGATTGTGATGGTCCAATGACGGAAAATACTCTCATGTCAGGCTCTCCTGTATCTGCCTTCGATTTGTTCGACTGCACGGATAAGCGGCGTGACGATGAGCTGTGCACGCATTTGGCCGGATATTGAAACTGCCTCACCCCAAGCGACCTGCGGGGATGATTTGATTGTTTCCCAAGCGGGGCGAAGCGTCAAGCCACTGAATTTTTTCAGCTACCTGTCAGATTGGACCTGTGGAGAAGCAGGGTCAGATATCCAACAGGCCGAATTCTTCGCGCCCGATGGTGCTGTAGGAGATAAAACCGGCCTCTTTGGCCTCTGCGGCGGAATAGATGTTCCTGAAATCCCCCAATGCCGCATGTGACATGATCCCCGCCAGGCGGGATAGATCCAATGCGCGAAATTCGTTCCATTCAGTTAGGATGACGATGGCATCGACCCCCTCGGCCGCGCTGTAGGCATCATCGTGCCAGTGCACACCGGGGAGCAGTTTTTTACCTTCATTCTGTCCTTGGGGATCGACCACCCGAACCTCTGCTCCACCCCCGACGAGTGCGGGTACAACCGTCAGGCTGGGTGCTTCGCGCATGTCGTCCGTGTTTGGTTTGAACGTGACCCCGAAAACCGCGATGGTTTTCCCGTTCACGACCCCGCCACACAGATCCATCACCTTGTCGATCATCCTGCGTTTGGTTTCATCATTCACCTTGATGACTGTTTCCACGATCTGCATTGGGCAGGCGTTTTCCTGACCGGTTCGCGCCAAGGCCTTGGTATCTTTTGGAAAACAGGACCCGCCATAACCCGGTCCTGCGTGTAAAAACTTGTTACCGATCCGGCCATCCAGGCCAATACCCTTGGCCACCTGTTTGATATCGGCGCCGACGCGTTCGCACAGCGCGGCCACCTCGTTGATGAAAGTGATCTTGGTCGCCAGAAAGGCATTGGCGGCGTATTTGATCATTTCGGCGGATTCCAGATCGGTGATCACAACCGGAAATTCGCGCAGAAAGAGCGGGCGATAGACATCATTCATCACCTGTGCAGCACGATCATTTTCGACACCGACGACAACGCGGTCTGGCCTCATGAAATCCTCAATCGCAGCGCCCTCACGCAGAAACTCGGGGTTGGATGCGATATCGAAATCGGCATTGGGATTGGTTTTCTGGATGATGTCAGCCACCTTTCGGTTGGTGCCGACGGGGACAGTCGATTTGACAACGATCACAGTGTGTCCAGAAATCGAATGGGCAATTTCTTCGGCTGCAGAAAAGACATATTGAAGATCCGCGTGCCCATCCCCCCGGCGGGTGGGGGTGCCGACCGCGATGAAGACGGCGTCGGCCTCGGCCACAGCAGTTTTCAGATCACGTGTAAACTGCAGGCGCCCGGCGTCGGTGTTGCGGGCAATCAGTTCCTCAAGTCCGGGCTCATAAATCGGTACCTGACTTTTGCGCAGCGCTTCGATCTTGGTTTCATCCTTGTCGACGCAGGTGACCTGATGCCCGAAATCGGAAAAGCACACGCCAGAGACAAGGCCGACATAACCGGTGCCAATCATTGCAATTTTCATGGTCTGACCTTTCTGCTCTGTAGTCTTTGGTGATGGGTAGGTTCGCGGGTGCTGTCAATCCCAATGCGGATATTCAAAAAAATCAAGCATGTCCTTTCCGCTGAGCCGGTCGGGTTTATGCTTGGGTTTCGGGGTCGGGTTTGATTGACTTGAGGGCAGATAACCAAGTTGGAAAAGATGAGCAAACACACCTATTACAGCCCGCGTGGCGGATTGCCCGAGCAATCCCAGTTGCTGACAGATCGCGCAGTCTTTACAGAGGCTTATGCCGTGATCCCAAAGGGCACGATGCGTGATATTGTGACCAGTTTTCTGCCATTTTGGGACAATACGCGCGTGTGGATCATTGCCCGGCCCATGTCCGGCTTTGCCGAAACATTTTCGCATTACATCGTTGAGGTGCAGCCTGGCGGCGGGAGTGAGAGGCCAGAACTGAATGATCAGGCGCAGGGGGCGTTGTTTGTGACCGCCGGACAGGTAGAGGTGACCCTGGACGGACAAGCCCATGTACTGGAGGAAGGTGGGTTTGCATTTCTACCGGCAGGCAGCGATTGGAGCCTGAAAAACAAGGGTGCCCAGCCTGCAACATTTCATTGGATTCGCAAGGCATTTGAAGAGGTTAGCGGGTTGGAACGCCCTGATCCGATCTTTACCTCTGATCAGGATATCGCCCCTGTGTTTATGCCCGACACTAATGATGCTTGGGGCACCACACGGTTTATGGACCCAAATGATTTACGCTATGATTTTCACGTCACCGTTGTGACGTTCCAGCCCGGCGGCGTGATCCCGTTTTTGGAGACACATGTCATGGAACATGGGCTCTATGTGCTTGAAGGAAAAGCTGCTTATCGGTTGAACCAGGATTGGGTGGAGGTCGAGGCAGGTGACTATATGTGGTTGCGCGCCTTCTGCCCGCAGGCCTGCTATGCCGGGGGACCGGGGCAGTTCCGGTATCTGCTCTACAAAGACGTTAACAGACACCCGAAACTGCCATTTTGAGAGCGTCGGTGCCACGTCGGTATTTTGTCGGTATTGCGACGGTGCGGGAAAGGTTAATGTGGCGCTGAGACGTTATTGTTTTAATGGACGGTGCCGGAAAACTAGATCTGTTGGGTCTGGCCTCTGAGCATTTTTATCGAGCTGTGCACACAACCGTTCCGCCAAACTAATTGAGCGAAGGTTGTTGGGATCAATGTAGCTGACCAATGTCTCCAGCTTGCGCACTTCGAACGCCCATTTGCGCAATGCGCAGGCTGCTTCAAAGGCGTAGTTCTTTCCCTCGGTAAAAGTGTAAACCTGCCATCCAAGTTCTGGTTCCGGAAAAAGCGGCCCGTGATTAATTTCAATCTGACCAAGACACTGACCAGTCTGGCGGTTTTCCATCGTCAAGTTTCCATAGCCCAGTAACTGCCATAGCGCGATACCGTGACAAAATGACCCCCAAGCATCATCGATTGAAAACCGCCCGCCCATGTAAACTGAACGTTGCGATTGCATCAGTTCTAAAAAATGCGGCCAATCCTCCATTGAGGGGAGGCGAAGCACCATTCGGTCAGTTTGCAACTTGGGTATGTTTATCATTCAATTTACCGATCCATGAATGTCGAACCTGTCGTAGTCAAATTTCAAGCGTTGTAAAAGTGTTGGAAACTACAACAAAGCCCGCGTAGCAGGCATTTTTATCCTAAAACAATACTGGGACGATGTGGTCCCGTGTTTATCATCCTTTTTTGTTTGGTCGGTCAGGTCGGTATTTTCCGGCTGGATCAGATTTAGCCCCAGACACTCTTGGGGAAAACAGGGCTAGGCGCGGTTGGGCAGCAGTTCCACGCCAAAGCGATGGGCCTGAATTCCGTCGGATTGAAAGCGCATTGCAATGCCGGTTCGAATATCACTGGCAAGGTTCCATGCTTTCACCGCTGAATCGGTCCAACCAGCGACCCAGCACTGAAAGGCATCTTTTTCCATCTCCATGACCCAGAATTTTGGTGTCTCGTTGGATGAAAAATTCTCGCTACTCTGAACTGCGTCGATGGCGATTTCCCTCACCTGTTCAAGGCTCGTATCGTACGAAATGTAGAAGGCAACATGCACCCAGATGTAGCCATCCCGGTAGGATAAATTGGTCACTTCTTTGGACAGCATTTTGCTGCTGGGGATGATCAGTCGTTTCCAGTTCCACAGCTTCACGATCGTGTGGTTCAGGCTGATGTCTTCAACGGTGCCGTAACAGTCATCGACAATGATGGTGTCGCCGACGCGAATTGCCTTTGAAAAGGACAGCACCATGCCAGCGATGATGTTTTCGATCAGCGGTCGCGCCGCGATACCGATTACCACGCTAGATGCGGCAGCCAGTACGGAAATGAAGGCAGTGGGGATCGAATCCAGAAAGGGAAGAACAAAGGCGAATGCCCATACCGCCGTCAGCAGAAAGACGGCTATTTTTCCAATGATCGTGAACCGGTTCTTGATGTTTTCGACGGCGACATCGATCTCATTTGTGTCGTCTTGGCTGATAGGCGACTTGGTTTCAATGCTGTCCAAACTGTCGAGCATCTCTATTCGTTTTGAGCGGCTGGTTTTTACCTTGAGCAGTGCAGATCTTGCCCACCATATCGCGATTAAGCCGATCAGGCTGATAGTGCAGAGATAAACGATCAAATATGTCGATGTCATCAGGGTTCCCCGGGCAGGTTTAGGCGTGTGAATGGTTGGGTCTTTTCCAAAAAAACAGAAACGACTCATCCATGCAGATATGTTGCCTGTTCCCCTAGCGCCTTGATCAATATCAAGTGGGATTGATTGTGTTGTTGATCATTCAGTTTGGTCATCCGGTGGAGAAGGTCATATTGCGCAGACCACTCATGATGCATTGTATTTGGCGTTGGTTTACAAAAAAAACGGGGCCAAACTGGCCCCGTGGTGTTGTTTTACCTGTCCGGTTTTCTCAGTCGATCTCTTCCGGCAGGATCTGGTTCAGCACGATCGCGATCAGGGCTGCGGGCAAGAGGCCAGAGACCGCCAGCGTTTTCATGACGCCTGGCAGGTATTGCACGGCTGTTGGCACAAGGTTCAGACCCAGACCCACCGCCAGCGATACGGCGATGATGATCATGTTGCGGCGGTTCATGGTGACCTCTGTCAACATGTTCAGGCCAGCCGCTGCAACCATGCCGAACATCACGATCACGCCACCGCCCAGCACCGGCAGAGGCATAGAGGCGATGATGGCACCGATTTTCGGGATCAAACCGCAGACGATCAGGATCAGGCCTGCGATGGTGACCACATGGCGGCTCATCACGCCGGTCATGCCGATGATGCCCACGTTTTGGCTGAACGAGGTGTTGGGCAGCCCACCAAAGATAGCCGCCACGGTGGTGCCCAGACCATCCGCATAGGTGGCGCCCGCGATTTCGGTATCGGTGGCTTCGCGCCCGGCGCCTGCCTTGGTTGTGGCCGATGTATCCCCGACGGTTTCAATGGCCGATACGACAGAGATCAGCGATACCGCTATCACTGCACCCAGCGAGAATTGGAAGCCATAGGGCATAATCTCTGGCACGGCGATCCAGGCGGCCTTGCCCACGGCGCCAAAACTGACCATGCCCATCATCAGGGCGAGGATATAGCCTGCGGTCATGCCGATCAGGATACCGGCGGCCGACACGATGCCCTTGCCCCAGAATTTAAGGCCCAGTGCGACGATCACAACGGTCAGTGCCACCGCCCAATGCATGAGGGAGCCAAAGCTTTCGGCCTCCATCTGGAATTTGGCGGCACCACCAGCGGCGTATTTGATGGCGACCGGGATCAGGTAAAGCCCGATGGTCAGGATCACCAGGCCAGAGACCAGCGGTGGAAACAGAAACCGCAGCCTGCCAATGATAGAGCCAAGGCAGAAGTGGATGACGCCGCCGATCAGGCAGGCAGTGAGCGCAACGCCCAACCCCTGGGTTGCGGCGACGGCGGTCAGGACCGACACAAAGGCAAAGCTGGTGCCTTGCATAATTGGAAGACGCGCGCCGACTGGGCCCATACCGACGGTTTGAAAGAGCGTAGCAAGGCCCGAAAACAGCATTGCCATCTGGATCAGGTAAACCTGTTCAGCACTGCCAAAGGCGAGGCCCGCAGCCCCGGCCACGATAATGGATGGGGTGACGTTTGACGCAAACATCGCCAGAACGTGCTGAACCCCCAGAGGTATGGCGGTACCGAGCGGGGGTGTCACATTGGGATCGCTGTTGGCGATCACATGGGTCGTGTCAGTCATTGGTTTCCTCCCTGTCGACTGTTCCCTATATGGGCCGTTTTGACACGGCTCTTGTTATTCGTTGGCGACCACGGAAATGGGGTCGTCAAACCAGTGTTCTTCCAGATTTGGGCCATCGCCGATGCGGTCAATCACGGCGAAAAGCCCATTGCCGCCCAAGGGCGTCAGTACCCCGTGCCAGACACCGCGGTGGATGTTCACGGCCTGGCCAGGCTGGGTGATGAAAGCGTGAAGCTGTCCCGGCTTGGCGTCTGAACCTTCTGCGGCGACCACCAGAAAGGGCGCGTCCGACATAGGCACAAAGCATTGCGAACCCTCTGGGTGGCGTTCGACCATCTGCACGGCAAAGGGCAGGGTGAAGAGTTCGGATTGAAACAGGCTCACCCCGGTGTGGCCATCGTTGATATCCACCTTGGCGCGGTCGTGAAACCGCCCGCAGAGGCCCTGGTTGATGTATTTGTTGGGCTCGCCGGTGGGCTCAATCACATCGCCAAAGGGGGCGAAAGCATCTGCGGTCAGGGGAAGGGCGGTCAGTTTTGTCATGTCAGGCGCTCGGTAAAATGTCAGTCAGGCGATGATAGGCGATGCGTTCAACCTGGTGGCAGGCCTCTGCAAATTCGGTTTCGCGGTCATTGTTGATGCGGGTTTTAAAGGCCGCCATGATCGACGCCTTGTCGTGGTCGCGCACCGCAATGATGAAGGGGAAGCCGAATTTATCGGTGTATTGGGTGTTGAAGTCGGTGAACATGGTGCGTTCTTCGTCGGTCAGGGCATCCAATCCAGCCCCCGCCTGTTCGGCGGTTGATTCAGCCGTCAGGCGTTTGGCGGCGGCGAGTTTGCCGGCCAGATCGGGGTGGGCGGTCAGGACGCCCAGACGGGCGGCTTCGGGCGCGGCGCGAAACACTCGGCAGAGCGCATTGTGCAGACCGACATCGGTGTCATGGGCGGGGCCCAGTTCCAGACGATGCGCGCCCTCTGCAATCCACGGCGAATGCTCGAAGATACCGCCGTAAGATTCGATAAACGTGTCTTTATCCATCTGGGATGGTCGTGCCCAAGGGGCGGGGGCCGGGTGGTGTTCGTGCCAGTGATGCGCGATGTCGATGCGGCGGGCGAACCAAACGTCAGAATGTGATTTGGCGTATTCGATGAAACGGCGCAGCGCCTGAATGCGGCCTGGGCGGCCCAGAAGGCGGCAGTGGATGCCCACGGACATCATCTTGGCCTGACCGGCCTCGCCCTCGGCATAGAGCGCATCAAAGGTGTCTTTCAGATAGGCATAGAACTGATCGCCGGAATTGAACCCCTGCGGCGTGGCAAAGCGCATATCGTTGCAATCAAGCGTATAAGGCACCACGAGCTGATCACGTTCGCCGTAACGCACCCAATGGGGCAAATCGTCATCATAGGCGTCGGCGACGTAGTCAAAGCCGCCTTCCTCTGCCACCAGCCGCATGGTGTTGACCGAGCAGCGCCCGGTGTACCAGCCGGTTGGGCGTTCACCGGTAACCTCACGATGGAGCGCTATGGCGCGTTCCATGTGGCGGCGTTCATCAGCCTCTGACGCATCCTTGTAGTCAATCCATTTCAGGCCGTGGCTGGCGATCTCCCATTCAGCGTCCTGCATCGCACGTACTTGGGCAGGTGAGCGCGCCAATGCGGTGGCGACGCCATAGACCGTGACGGGGATGTCATGTTCGGTGAACAGGCGGTGCAAGCGCCAGAATCCGGCGCGTGCGCCATATTCATAGATTGATTCCATGTTCCAGTGACGTTGCCCGGGCCAGGCTGCAGCACCGACGATTTCGGACAGGAATGCCTCTGACGACGGATCCCCATGAAGGGTGCAGTTTTCACCACCTTCTTCATAGTTTACAACGAATTGTACGGCGATCTTCGCGCCGCTCGGCCAGGCCGGGTCCGGTGCGTTTGCGCCGTAGCCTTGCATATCTCTTGGGTATCGTGTCACCTGTGAAGTCCCTTAACTTTTCGTGGAGTATAGGGCGAGTGGTGAGAATTCACCTTCAAATAATATCGTAAGCACTTTCGATATTTATAGGGTTTTTCCGTAAAATGAATCACGGCAAAACCGATGAAACAGGAGGATCACATGGCTGGATATCTGACGACTCATGTTCTGGACACCGCACGGGGTTGCCCGGCCGAGGGGATGAAAATCGATCTGTACCGGATCGAAGGCGACAGCCGCACCCATATTCGCAGTCTGGTGACCAATGATGATGGGCGCACCGACAGTCAGATCCTGCCAGAGGCCGAATTTGAAATCGGGACTTATGAACTGATCTTCCACGCCGGGGCCTATCTGGATGCGACGGGGACACCGCCAGAGGATCCCCGGTTTTTGAATGTGATCCCGCTGCGGTTTGGCATGTCAGAGGCGTCGCATTACCATGTGCCGCTGTTGTTGTCGCCGTTCGGCTACTCCACCTATCGCGGGAGCTGAGGGGAATAGGCGGGACAAGGCCCCTTTAATCACTCCAACAATTCCTTCAGCGCGTTGGCAACGCGGCCGGCTGCAAAATCAATGAACAACCGCGCCTTGGGATCCTGATGGCGACGATGGGCATATAGGCAGCCCAGTTGAACCGGCACGGGCGGGGTTTGGGTGGCCACAGGGACCAGAGCGCCACTGTTCAGATATTCCGCCATTTCATAAAGTGGTTTGATAACAATTCCATGACCATCCAGTGCCCAGTTGGTCAACACATCACCATCATCGGTTTCGTAGGGGCCAGAGATGGCAAACCGTTCGGGGCCATCTGGGGTTTGCAGCATCCATTGAAATTCAGGCGCGCCCGGGAAACGCAGGTTCAGGCAATCATGTTTGTCGCGGATCAGATCGCCGCCGGTTTCGGGCATTCCCCGGCGGGCAATATAGCTGGGTGACGCGCACAGCACGCGTTCACAATCGGCGATCTTGCGCATTTTCAGGTTGCTGTCTTCGGGGGTTCCAAGGAAAAACGCGGCATCCAATCCTTCCTGCGTCAGATCGATCTTGCGGTCTGACAGGCGCAAGCGGACCTCTATCAACGGATATTCTTCTTTAAACTTCGGCAGCATCGGGGCCACAAACCGCCGTCCAATGCCCAAGGGGGCGGCGATAAACAGGGTGCCGCGTGGGTTGTGGGTGACGTCAGAGATTGCGGCCTCTGCCTCTGACACTGCGTCAACGATGCGCAGGGCGCCCTCGTAAAAAATCCGCCCTTGTTCCGTGGGTTGCAGGCTGCGGGTGGTGCGCTGGAAAAGCCGCACGCCCAAGTGACCCTCTAGCTGAGAAATGCGCGACGAGGCCACAGCAGGCGAAATCCGTTGATCACGCGCGGCTGCGGACATGCTGCCCAAGTCATAGACCCGGATGAAAGTTCGGACATTGTCGATATAGGACATGTGTGTCCCCCGCTTATTTATCGGATTTACTTGAAACTGCTTGGTTCATTTCGTGAATTCAAGGAAAAAAGCAAATAGGCTAGCCTGATAAAAATTTCCGACTGGAGGGCGTGATGCAGGATATTGCAATAATGTGGGACTGGGTTGGGTTCGCTGTGCGGTGGCTGCATGTCATCACGGCGATCGCCTGGATCGGGTCATCATTCTATTTTATTGCGCTGGATTTGGGGTTGCGCAAGGCGCCCGATCTGCCCGAAGGAGCCCATGGCGAGGAATGGCAGGTCCATGGCGGTGGCTTTTATCACATTCGCAAATATCTGGTGGCCCCGGCAGAAATGCCTGATCACCTGACCTGGTTCAAATGGGAAAGCTATGCGACATGGCTGTCTGGGGCGGCGTTGCTGATGATCGTTTATTGGTCAGGGGCAGAGCTGTTTTTGATTGATCCGAATGTCGCGGATTTGTCTGTCTTTGTTGCAATCCTGATTTCCGCCGGTTCGCTGACCATCGGCTGGCTGGTCTATGACCGTCTGTGCAAAAGCGGGTTGGCGGAACAGCCGACCTTTCTGATGGTGTTGTTGTTCATCCTACTGGTCGTGATGGCCTGGGGATATACCCAAGTGTTCACCGGGCGCGCGGCGCTGCTGCATCTGGGGGCGTTTACCGCGACGATCATGACGGCAAACGTGTTTTTCATCATTATGCCCAATCAGCGGATTGTGGTGGATGACCTGAAAAACGGCCGCACGCCGGATGCAAAATACGGCAAGATCGCCAAGCTGCGATCAACCCATAACAACTATTTGACGCTGCCGGTCGTGTTCCTAATGCTGTCGAACCACTACCCGCTGGCCTTTGCCACGGAATATAACTGGATCATCGCCTCGTTGGTGTTCCTGATGGGCGTCACGATCCGGCATTACTTCAACTCCATGCATGCCCGCAAAGGGGAACCCACATGGACCTGGCTGGTTACAGCAATGATTTTCATCGCGATTATGTGGCTGTCGACCGCACCGCTAAGACAAGACACGACGGAGATGTCAGAGGCGCCCCCCATGAGCGAGATTGAACAAGTCTTTGCCAATGCTGAAGGCTTTGACGAGGTGGCCGGGATGATCCCCGGCCGTTGCTCTATGTGTCACAACCGCGAACCGTTTTGGGACGGTGTGCATCGTGCGCCCAAGGGCATTGTGTTGGAAACGCCTGCTGATATCGCCCGTGCCGCGCGCCAGATTTACTTGCAGTCCGGGGTGACCACCGCGATGCCGCCCGCCAATCTGAGCCTTATGGAAGAAGAAGAGCGAAAAGCGATCATCCGTTGGTATCGCAACGCGGTCGAGGATTTGCCGCTGCGGCTTGCTGCTGGACTGTGATCAAACCTATATTGCGCTTCCGGCAAAATTGGGCTGTATTGCATACAACTGCATACTGTCCGAGTCGGAGGTGTTTGACCCATGTTGCCGGACGCAAGGTTGATCGGTGAAACTGTTTTGACATTGAGCATCGGCATTGCCGGTGCACTGTTGTTTTGGCTGATCGGGTTACCGGCGGCCTTTCTGACCGGGCCCGCGGCCTGTGTAACACTTGCCGCGCTTGTCGGCGCGCCGCTGCGAATTCCGGGGCCGCTCCGCACTTTTTGTTTTGTCACCATTGGCTTGGGGATTGGGTCTGGTGTCAGTCCTGAGGTTATGGCAACGGCGTTAAACTGGCCCGTGAGTTTTGCCTTTCTTGCATTGGTTCAGTGGCTGTCGATCCTGGTGGGCGCGCTGTTGTTGTTGCGCCTGTTTCGGTTTGGCAAGGATGAAGCGGTGATCTGTGCGGTGCCGGGACTTTTGAGCTTTATCGTCAGCCTGACCATGGATCGCGGGGCTGATGTGGCCCGGGTCAGTCTGGTGCAGTCGGTACGGGTTTTGGTTTTGGCATTGGTCGTACCGATTCTATTGAAACTATGGGGTGTGGATACCTATACGACCGGGACGACGGTGCCGGATATGGCGATTTATGGTCTGCTCCCGTTGCTGGGCGTGGTTTGGATATCCGGCAATTTGCTTGGAAAAAGAGGCCTGCCTGCCGCCCATATCATGGTTGGGGTTTTAATTGGTGCTGCGTCGAGCCTGACCGGATTGACCCGGGGCGGAATTCCTGATGAAGTTTCAATCATGGCTTTTGTGATTATCGGCTCTTTGATCGGCACCCGGTTTCGGGGGCGCCGGGTACGTGACATGGGGGCGGATGTCAGGGCTGGTCTGGTTGTGACCTTTTCGGCCGCAGTGATTGCCCTGATCGGGGCCTGGTTGGTTTCCTGGGTGTTGGGTTTGCCGCTGGCCCCATTATTGATCGCCTTTGCCCCAGGTGGGTTAGAGGTGATGATCGCTATGTCGATACAGCTGGGTCTGGACCCGACCTTCGTCGCGGCGCACCATGTGGCGAGATTGTTGATTCTGATGACGTTAGTTCCGATGGCACTGCGTCGGATTGAGGGGGGAAAATCTGGGTTGCAATGAATCAGCCATGACCCTATAGGAGCGTAAGTTCACTATAGGAAACATTTGATCCGATCAGAACACTTGCCTGTAGGGCTTAGAATTAAAACCGGAGGAACACCAATGCCGCAAGATCAAACCGAACTGCTTCGCACGCCACTGTATGACTTACATGTAGAGCTTGGTGGAAAAATGGTTGGATTTGCGGGATGGGAGATGCCGGTCCAGTACCCGATGGGTGTACTGGGAGAGCACAATCTATGCCGCGAAAAAGCGGCGGTTTTTGATGTGTCGCACATGGCGCAGGTAGAGCTGCGCGGCGACGGGGCGGCGGAAAAGCTGGAATCTCTGGTGCCTGCCAGCATCACACCCCTGGCCGAAGGCAAAGCCCGGTACACATTTTTCACCGATGAGAATGGCGGCATTCTGGACGACTTGATCGTTTCAAACGCGGGCGATCATCTGTTCGTGGTGGTCAATGCCTCGATGCGCGATCAGGATATTCCGCATATGCGCGCCCATCTGGATGGGATTGAGGTGATTGAAATCACCGACCGGGCGTTGGTTGCCGTACAGGGGCCCAAGGCCGTGGATGTGGTGGGTGCGCTATGCCCTGCTGCCGTGGACATGAAGTTCATGGAAACCACGGTGTTGGAGATTATGGGGGCCGAATGCCGGGTGTCGCGGCTGGGCTATACCGGTGAAGATGGCTATGAGATTTCCATCCCCCACGACCGGGCAGAAGAGATCACCCGCGCGTTTCTGGCGCATGAGGATTGTGGCCCTGCCGGTCTGGGCGCACGGGACAGTCTGCGGTTGGAGGCCGGTCTGTGCCTCTATGGCAATGACATTGATCGCACCACCAGCCCGATCGAGGCGAATCTGTTGTGGGCGATCCAGAAACGTCGCCGCGAAGAGGGCGGATTTCCAGGCGCGGAACGTATTCAGGGCGAAATTGCCAATGGTCCGGCGCGTAAACTGGTGGGAATTCAGCCAGATGGGCGGGCCCCGGCGCGTGCAGGCGTTGAAATTCAGGATGATGCTGGCAATACTCTGGGTCAGATCACCTCTGGCGGGTTTGGTCCGACAGCGGGTGGTCCGGTCGCATTGGGTTATGTGTCCAGCAGCCACGCCGAGGCCGGTACAAAGGTCAATCTGATCGTGCGTGGCAAAGCGCAACCCGCGACGGTGGCATCCCTGCCATTCGTGCAGCAAAACTACAAACGTTAACTCTGGGAGAAATATAAATGGCAACTTATTATTCAGAAGATCACGAGTGGGTCGTTGTCGAAGGGGATACCGCAACCGTCGGGATCACTGAACATGCTGCTGAGCAATTGGGTGATGTGGTGTTCGTCGAACTGAAGGAAGAGGGCGACGAGTTTGAAAAAGGTGACGACATTGGCGTGATCGAATCCGTCAAGGCGGCCTCTGAAATCTACGCACCGGTTGACGGCGAAGTGATCGAGGCCAACGAGGCACTGGTGGATGCCCCCGGCGATCTGAATGCCAGCCCGGAAGGCGATTCCTGGCTCTACAAAATCAAAATCACCGATGCGAGCCAGCTAGACGATTTGATGGACGCTGACGCCTACAAAGCCTTTATCGGCTAAAACCACTCAACTTTACCCAACATTCACCTTGCCGGATAATCCGGCGGGGTGGGCAATGATAGGGGGCATATATGCCGTTCAAACTTACAGATTACGCCGCTTACGATTTCGCAAACCGCCGCCACATCGGACCGAGCCTTCAGGAAACGGTCGATATGTTGAAGGTGATTGGATACACAACACTGGATCAGTTGATCGATGATACCGTGCCAGACGCGATCCGTCAGTCGGAACCTCTGGACTGGGGCCCGGCGATGACAGAGCGTGATGCGCTGCATCACATGAAGCAGGTGGCGTCGAAGAACAAGGTTCTGACCTCTTTGATCGGGCAGGGCTATTACGGCACCACCACGCCCCCGGTCATCCTGCGCAACATTCTGGAAAACCCGGCCTGGTACACGGCCTACACCCCCTATCAGCCAGAAATTTCGCAAGGGCGACTAGAAGCACTTTTGAACTTCCAGACGCTGATCACTGACCTGACCGGGTTGGATATCGCCAATGCGTCGCTTTTGGATGAATCCACCGCAGCGGCCGAAGCGATGACGATGGCGAAACGGTCAGCAAAGTCGAAGTCGAACAAATTCTTCGTCGATGAAAACTGCCATCCGCAAAACATCGCTGTGATCCAGACCCGGGCAGAACCCCTGGGCATCGAAGTTGAAACCGGTGATCCGCTGAGTTTCGACGCCAGCCAGTATTTCGGCGCGATCTTCCAGTATCCGGGTACCTACGGGATTGCCCGTGATTTTACTGACATCATTGCCAGCCTGCATGAAAACAAGGCCTTGGCGATTATTGCCGCTGACCCGCTGGCGCTGGCGCTGTTGAAAAGCCCGGGCGAAATGGGGGCCGATATTGCCGTCGGATCTACCCAGCGCTTTGGCGTGCCCATGGGCTATGGCGGCCCGCACGCGGCCTATATGGCCTGTAAAGATGCCTATAAGCGCGGTATGCCGGGCCGGATCATTGGTGTGTCGATCGACAGCCGCGGCAACAAGGCCTATCGCCTGTCATTACAAACCCGTGAACAGCATATCCGGCGTGAGAAGGCCAATTCCAACGTCTGTACGGCGCAGGCGCTGTTGGCCGTCATGGCGTCGATGTATGCGGTGTACCATGGCCCCGATGGGATCAAGGCGATTGCCCAATCAGTGCATCGCAAAACGTCACGTCTGGCCAAAGGATTGGAAAGCCTGGGCTTCAAGGTGGAGCCCGAGGTGTTCTTTGACACGATCACCGTGGATGTCGGGGCGCTGCAGGGTGTCGTGCTGAAGGCTGCGGTCAACGAGGGCATCAACCTGCGCAAGATCGGCGATAACCGGATTGGCATTTCGCTGGATGAGCAGACACGCCCGGAAACGATCGAGGCCGTCTGGCGTGCCTTTGGCGGCGATATGACCGATGACAGCCAGGCCAACCGCGAATACCGGTTGCCGGAACATATGCTGCGCGAAAGCGGCTATTTGGATCATCCGATTTTCCACCTGAACCGGTCAGAGGCGGAAATCACCCGCTATATGCGGCGTCTGGCTGACCGTGATCTGGCGCTGGACCGCGCCATGATCCCGCTGGGATCGTGCACGATGAAGCTGAACGCAACGATCGAAATGATCCCGGTCACCTGGCCCGAGTTCGCCAATATGCACCCCTATGTGCCGGATGATCAGGCGCAGGGATATCTGGAAATGATCGATGATCTGAACGACAAGTTGTGTCAGATCACCGGATATGACGAGATTTCCCAACAGCCAAATTCTGGTGCCCAAGGGGAATATGCGGGTCTGATGACCATCCGCGGTTATCACGCCAGCCGGGGGGAAGAGCATCGCAACATCTGTATCATCCCAACGTCAGCGCACGGCACCAACCCGGCCTCTGCCCAGATGGTGGGCTGGAAGGTTGTGCCGGTGAAATCGGACGACAAGGGCAACATCGATGTCGAGGATTTCCGCGAGAAGGCTGAAAAGCATTCGGATAATCTGGCGGCCTGTATGATCACGTATCCGTCGACCCATGGTGTGTTCGAGGAAACCGTGACCGAAGTGTGTGATATCACCCACAAACATGGCGGTCAGGTCTATATCGACGGGGCCAATATGAATGCGATGGTAGGTCTGGCGCGGCCCGGCTCTATCGGTGGGGATGTCAGCCACCTGAACCTGCACAAAACTTTTTGCATTCCGCATGGCGGGGGTGGCCCCGGTATGGGCCCGATTGGGGTCAAGGCACATCTGGCACCCTATCTGCCAGGGCACCCGGAACGTGATGCGGCGATCGGGCCAGTTTCGGCTGCGCCGTTTGGATCGCCCTCGATCCTGCCGGTCAGCTGGGCCTATGTGTTGCTGATGGGCGGCGAGGGCCTGACCCAGGCAACCAAGGTTGCGATCATGAACGCCAACTATATCGCGACACGGCTGAAGGATGCCTATGACATCCTTTACACGTCTGAGAATGGTCGGGTGGCGCATGAATGTATCCTGGATACGCGACCACTGGCCGATAGTGCGGGTGTCAGCGTTGATGATGTTGCCAAGCGCCTGATTGATAACGGTTTCCACGCCCCAACGATGAGCTGGCCCGTGGCGGGCACGCTGATGGTAGAGCCTACAGAATCCGAGCCCAAGGCAGAGATTGACCGGTTCTGTGACGCGATGCTGTCGATCCGGGCAGAGGCGCAGGACATCATCGATGGCAAGATCGACGCGGAAAACAACCCGCTGAAAAATTCACCACATACGGTGGAGGATCTGGTTGGTGATTGGGATCGCCCCTATACACGCGAACAGGCCTGTTATCCTGCTGGTGCATTCCGGGTGGATAAATACTGGGCGCCGGTCAACCGGGTGGACAATGCCTATGGCGATAGAAACCTTGTCTGCACTTGCCCACCGATGGAGGCTTATGCCGACGCGGCGGAATAAGGGCTGAAATCAGAAAAAGAAAAACGGGTCAGAGGTTTCTGGCCCGTTTTTTACTTTGAAATTGTGAATTTCGGGATCTTTCGGGACGATCACATATACATCACAATAGCCATCACAAGCGCGGCAAAGACAATGACTGCAGCGGCAAGTTTTATGGGTTTTGTCTGTTTTTGGGTTTCGGGGTTCGTTTCCATGTGTGTGTTCCTTTCCATCTCTCACAGAACGTGATTTTCCTGACCGCCCCCAAAATCAAGGATTGTGCACGATTCCTGAATACACGCTATGAGTTGAAAACGGCGAAATAAGGGCGAGAGTAGAGCGGTCACATGGGGAGAGATCTCTGGACCAATTCGATGTTGCCTTGACGTTCCTTCCAGACATACTTGAAATATATCAAGCCACTCGTTCTTTGCAGAACGCGGAAATTTTATGTGGCTGCTATGTCTCATCCCGTTTGTGAGACAAACAGAAAAGCGGGATAATCAGGGCGGCCGCGAGGGCATAAATGCCGGCATTGGTCGCGCCAATGTTGTCTACGGCGTCTTTTAACGCCCCAAGAAGTATTTTGGAATCTTTGGAGTTTCCAATTTGATCGGGCAGACCACCGGTCATGATTAGCACACCAAGAAGGCCGAATAAGGCCATGAAAATAAAGGCTGAAGCGTATCTAAGGACCATTAGTATTCTCCGTTAATTGGAGACAACTTAGCTAAAAACTTTGGCAAAATTTTGATCAATTGCGCACGATTGTTTCTTTCTCAATCAGCAGATCGTTAAAATTCCGCCCAGATGGTCATTGGGCCGTCATTAATCAGTGACACCTGCATTTCGGCTCCGAATTGGCCTTGAGCGACCTGGATCCCCTGTGCGCGCAGTTGTTGTGCGAAGTATTCATAAAGCCGTTCCCCGTCTGCCGGGGCGGCGGCCGCCGAAAAACCAGGACGGTTGCCGCGGGACATGTCGGCCGACAGGGTAAATTGGCTGACCACCAGCGCTGCGCCACCGACATCTAGAAGCGATAGGTTGGTTTTGTCCTGATCATCACGAAAGATCCGCATATTTGCGATTTTTGCGGCAAGCTTGTCGGCGTTTGCCTCTGTATCACCCTGCATCGCGCAGACCAGGATCATCAGGCCGGCGTCGATTTCGCCGATGGTTTGGTCATCAACGGAAACAGAGGCCTGGGACACTCTTTGGATCAGCGCGCGCATCGGGGTTCCTTTCATATTTCATGTGGGTCCTAGCGATGGCAGGCCGGTTGCGCAAGCGTGTGACGCAGGTCAAGGCATCGATGTGTGGGATTTGCTAGAATCGTAGTGGAAACGCGGGAAAAGGAGGCGAAAATGGTTGAAAAGTCCCACACCAGCGGTTTCTGGCCCTCGCTCTATGAGCCGCTTCGAACAGCGGGGGCGCGTTTGGCGGAATGGATCGCACCCGCATCAGAGGCGTCATCAGGTGAAGATGCCTATCGGATCGCCGTGGAATTGCCGGGCGTGGCAGAGGCTGACGTTGATCTGCAAGTTCACGATGGAATCGTGACATTGAAGGGCGAGAAAAAGTCCGAGCGCGAGGAAAAAGGCGACAAATGGTATTTCAGCGAACGTCAGTACGGGGCGTTCAGTCGGAGTTTCCGTTTGCCACCGGATGCAGATCAGGAGGCCGTGACCGCGAGTCTGACTGACGGCGTTTTGACGATCTCTGTCCCGCGCAAGGGCGATACTGCCCCAGACGGCGCACGCAAGGTCGCGATCAGCACCTGATCCGCGGGCCATAGGCCGAAAAATGATCAATTCTGCGCGGCGGGCGTGATCTGTGACTGAACATACCCGAGAGTTCGGATAAGTTTGAAACGACTCGGGTGTGTTGCACACCTGATGGTGTGAGGTATGTCATGAGGCTTGGCCGCCATTTCTTGCTGTGTTTGGTACTATGTGCGGCCCCTTGGTTGGTCGCGACAGCACCCGCGCAGGCGTTGGAATCGGTGTCGCTGTCTGCCCCAAACGCATCAGAGGATTTGCAGGATGATTTGCGCGCGGCATCGCTGGTCTTTGCCGCCAAACGCGATGGGGTCAGTAACCCGCAGGATGTGCTGGCAGCAGCGCGGGCGGATTATGCGCGCCTGACCGGTGTTCTTTACGCGCAGGGGCGCTATTCCGGGGTTATTCAGGTCAAGGTTGATGGGCGTGAGGCGGCAGAGATTTCAGCGGTTGATGCGCCCGGACGCATTGATCGGATTGACCTGATTGTCCGACCGGGCCCGGTGTTTCGGTTTGGTGAGGCGCAGGTCGCCCCTTTACCCCCGGTGGCTGACATCCCATCGGGATTTCAAACGGGTGAACCTGCGCGAAGCGATGTAATACAAGAGGCCGCGCGGGCGGGCGTTGCGGCGTGGCGGGATGCCGGGCATGCCAAGGCCGATCTGGGCGCGCAATCGCTGAGGGCAGATCATAGGCGAGCAATTCTGGACGCCCGACTAACGATGCAGCCCGGCCCGCAGTTGCGGTTTGGCACTTTGCATCTGGAGGGGGCAACCCGGGTGCGTGGATCACGGGTGCACAAGATCGCCGGGTTCCCCGAAGGTGAGGTCTTTGACCCCGCAAAGCTGGAGGATGTCGCCCGCAGGCTGCGCCGCACCGGCACATTTCGATCGGTTGCCTTGCGCGAGGCCGAAGAGCCAAATCCGGATGGGACGTTGGATGTGACCGCAAACCTCGTGGACGAAAAACGTCGGCGGATCGGTTTTGGCGGCGAATATTCCACGATCGAGGGGGCGACGGTTAGCGCCTATTGGATTCATCGCAATCTGTTGGGTGGCGCCGAACGGTTGAGGTTGAAAGCCGAAATCGCGGGCGTCACCGGGGAAACTGGCGGCACCGATCTAAGCTTTGGGGCCCGCTATACGCGACCGGCAACGCCTGATCCCGAAAGCGATCTGTTTGTCGATTTCCAGATAGAGCGGTTGGAAGAGCCGGATTTCACCGCCGATCAATATACGCTGGGCGTCGGTTTGGAGCGGCGATTTAGTGAGGAGCTGAGCGGAAGCGTCGCTGTGGAGTGGCAGCATATTCGCGTATCTGATCAGGTTATCAGTGCAAGTCTGGATGTTTTGAGCCTGCCGGTGACAGCCACCTGGGACCGGCGGGATGAGCCGCTGGATGCGAAGCGGGGGACATATCTCTATTCCGAACTGCGCCCGTTTCTGACGTCTGGGGCAAGTTCCAGCGGGCTGCGGCTGTTCGCGGATGGGCGGACCTATCATGCGATATCGGAAAAGCTGGTACTGGCCGGGCGTTTGCAATTTGGATCGGTCACCGGGCCATCTGTTGCCACGGCGCCCCCGGATTATCTGTTTTATTCGGGCGGGGGCGGCACCGTTCGCGGGCAATCCTATCAATCGCTGGATATTGATCTGGGTGACGGGCGCAGTCGAGGCGGACGATCCTTTCTGGGACTGTCGGCAGAGGCGCGCCTGGCAGTCAAGGGTGACTGGGGCGTCGTTGGGTTCGTCGATGCGGGGTATATTGGTGCTGCATCCGTGCCGGATGGCAGCGGCGAATGGCATGGTGGCGCGGGTTTGGGCCTGCGATATGACACCGGGATTGGACCGATCCGGGTGGATCTGGCGATGCCTGTGGGTGGTGATGGGTCCGGCGTGCAGCTTTACGTCGGCATCGGGCAGGCGTTCTGATGCGGGGTCTGGCGATACTCTTTTGCACCGTGATGTTTGCATATGCGGCCTGGGCGCAGGACACGACAGAGGATGACCGGGGGTATCTGACCCGGTTGTTGGAAGAGAACCTGTCGACCGAGGATCAGGAAGTCACCATCACCGGCTTTGCTGGCGCGCTGAGTTCGCAGGCCACGATGGCAAAGCTGACCATCGCCGATGCGGATGGTATTTGGCTGAGCCTCGAAGATGTGGTGCTGGATTGGAGCCGCACCGCGCTGTTGCGTGGACGGGTGGAGGTCAACACGCTGAGCGCGGCAAAGATTGACCTGTCGCGCCTGCCAAAATCAGAACCCAAACCACCAGAGGCAGCGGCGACGGAGTTTACCGGCTTTGCCTTGCCGGAGTTACCAGTTTCCGTGAATATCGGACAGTTGGACATTGAAGAGGTCACTCTGGGGGCAACCATCCTGGGGCAGGCGCTGCGTGTATCTGTTGAGGGGGACATGCAACTGGCCGATGGTGCGGGCAACGGGGCGCTGACCCTGAAGCGTCTGGATGACATTGCCGGGACCTGGGTGGTTGAAGGCAGTTATGCCAATGCTTCACGCGAATTGATGCTGAATATTGATTTGAGCGAGGCCGCAGGTGGTTTGGTGGCCACCCGGTTGAACCTGCCGGGCGCGCCGGCCGCGCGGTTATGGGTGACCGGCGCGGGGCCGATTGACGCCTACTCTGCCAAACTGGGGTTGGAGACTGATGGCACCCAACGCTTGGCTGGCGAGCTGGCACTGGAGGCCCTGATCGATGCCGAATGGGTGCAGACCCGAGAGCGGCGCGCGGTTTTTGACCTGCAAGGCGATATTGCGCCACTTTTTGCGCCAGAGCATCGGGCGTTTTTCGGCGATGACTTGCGATTGGCCAGCACTGTGTATTGGCAACCTGGGCAGGGTGTTCGGGTTGAGGACCTATCCCTGAACGCACAATCGCTGAACCTGCAGGGTGCGGCGGAAATCGGTGCCGGTGGCTGGCCGGAGCGTTTCGCTCTGGAGGCCAAAATCGAAGACCCCAAAGGCAATGCAGTTTTGCTGCCTGGGCGTGGGCTCGGAACGCGACTGCGTCAGGCGGAGCTTTCTTTGAGCTATGACGCTGCCGCGAGCAATCGGTGGACCGGTGCCGTAACGGTAGAGGGCCTCATGCGCCCCGATTTGGCACTGGATCGGGCCCGTGTGGGCGGTTCTGGCCGGATAGAGCGTGGGGATGGCGGGGTTGGTATCGGACAGATCACTGCCGATATGGCCTATGCGCTGGAGGGGATCGGATTCACCAATCCGGCCATGCGTCAGGCGACCGGAGAGCGCATTACAGGGGCGCTATTGGCGCTGTGGAATCGTGGTGAGCCGCTGGAGCTGCAGCAGTTCGCGCTGGCCGGGGATGATTTCAGGCTGCTGGGCCGGTTGATGATCGATGGTCTGTCTGATGCGCTGCGGATGAGCGGCAATGTCCAGGTCAATGCGCGTGACCTGTCGCGCTGGGCGGATTTGGCGGGCCGCGATCTGGGCGGCGCGGCCCAGTTTGATCTGGCGGGTTGGGTGAAACCCCTGGGCGGGGCGTTTGATCTGCAGCTGGATGGTGGGGCGGACAGCCTGCGGATTGGTCGGGCAGAAGCGGATCGGCTATTGGCGGGGCGATCGGATCTTTCAGTGTCGCTGTTGCGTGACACCAACGGTTTGAGCCTGCGCCAGCTAAGTGTGACGTCGCCGCAGGTGCAGATGGACGCCAACGGGCGATTGGGTGCCGAGGATGGTGACCTGTCGGCAGAGGCAATGGTGAAAGATATTGCGGTTCTGGTGGATGGGTTTAGCGGCCCGTTGACCAGTTCGCTAACCGCCACGCGGCGGGGCGGCGATTGGCAAGTGAATGCGCGCGCCCAACAGGGTGGAAATGCAGATTTAACCGTCGCGGGGAGCCTCGCGCCAGATGGCCAGGCTGCAGATTTACGAGGGACAGGCCGGTTTGCGCTGGGGTTGCTGAATGGTCTGATCGCGCCGCGGTCGATGGGGGGGATGGCGGATCTGGATATAGGGCTGCGCGGGCCTTTGACGCTGACCTCTCTCAGTGGTCGACTGTCTGCGTCAGATGCGCGATTTTCCGCGCCAAATTTGCGTACTGCGTTGCGCGGGGTTCAGGTGAGCGTTGATGTCGCAGAGGCACGGGCAGAGCTTGATCTGCGCGGCGCGCTGGCCTCTGGTGGGCGGGTGACGCTGGGCGGGAATGTCGGGCTGACAGCCCCATTTTCCGGGGCGCTGAATCTAAACCTGGACCGGGCGCGTCTGATTGACCCAGAACTTTATGATGCGCGGCTGAATGCGGATATCACCGTCGACGGCCCCTTGGCCGGTGGTGCGCAAATCCGCGGCCGCATTGATATGTTGGAAACGGAAATTCGGGTGCCGTCTAGTTCTGGCCCCGGGATTGGAAGCTTGCCGGATCTGGCCCATGTGAATGAGCCCGCCGCCGTTCGGCAATCCCGTGCGCGGGCGGGATTGATCAAGGATGAGAGCCAAGGCGGTTCTGCTGCGGTGTATCCGCTGGATATTCTGGTTAATGCGCCGGGCAAGATTTTTGTTCGGGGGCGCGGTCTGGACGCTGAACTGGGGGGATCGGTGCGCATCAAAGGCACGACATCAGAGGTTGAGCCCGAAGGCGGCTTGGAACTGATCCGGGGTCGTTTGGACATTCTGGGCCGACGCCTGACGCTGACCGAAGGGCTGGTGCAGATGCTGGGCAGCCTGTCGCCATGGATGCGGATGGTGGCGACGGCGGACGCGCCGGATGCAGAAGTGTTTGTGACGGTTGAGGGGCAGGCGGAAAATCCGGAAATCAGCTTTACCTCTCAACCGGACCTGCCCGAGGATGAAGTGCTGGCACTGTTGTTGTTTGGCCGGTCGATTACAGAAATATCTGCGTTTCAGGCCGCACAGTTGGCAGCGGCAGTTGCGACGCTGGCCGGGCATGGCGGCGAGGGATTGGTCGGAACCTTGCGGCAAAAGTTCGGGTTGGATGATTTTGATGTCACCAGTTCAGACGAGGGTGGCACAGAGGTCAAGGCCGGTAAGTACCTGTCGGACAATCTGTATACCGAAGTGGAGGTGGGGCAGGATGGAAGTTCTGACATCAACCTGATCCTGGATTTAAGCCCTTCTGTCACGGTCAAGGGGGGACTGGGGCAGGACGGCGACACCAGTATCGGTATCTTTTTTGAGCGCGATTACTGACCAGATAAGATTATTCGAAATCCGGAATTGACATATCCGATAAAAATAGTCAGATAATGGATCAAACACAGCCACCCTGCCGGGGAGCCAGTCATTCAGCCATCAGTCCGGGGGTCGCCATGAATGCGATGATAGATTTTAGCAAGCAATCAATCAAACGTGATATGCACGAGATTTTGCCCGCCCATGATGCGCGTGCGTTAACTCGGGGCGGGTCGGTCGCCAATATCGAACTGGATGGGAAAATCTACACACTACGCATCACTCGGGCTGGAAAACTGATCCTGACGAAGTGAGCGCACTTTAGCGTGCAAAGCGCGCCGGGTGATAAGGAGCCATATCGATATTCGGGGTCTGAGCATCAATGATTTGCGCCAATAGGCGACCGGTTTTGGGGCCTGCCGTCAGGCCGATATGCTGATGACCAAAGCCGGTAAAAATGCCGGATTTCCCCACCTCACCGATCACTGGCAGGCTGTCGGGTGTGGAGGGGCGGAAGCCCATCCATTCCTGCGTGCCGCTGTATGTCAGATTGGGGAAGGCTGTTTGCGCGTGTCGTTTGATCAGTTTGATCGGGGCCTTGCTGGGTCCGGCCAGATGATCGCCCAACTCAACGGTGCCAGCACAGCGCAATCCCATATCCATTGGATTGACGGCGAATTTTCCCTTGTAGATCATCATTGGGTTGCGCGGGGTTTCAGATGGGTTTTCAAACAGAACATGATAACCGCGTTCTGTTTCCAGCGGGATTTTCAGCTTTAGCCGTTTTATCAACTCTTTGGACCAGATCCCCGCCGTTACGACGGCCTTATGGCAATCGATTTGCCCGCAATCGGTATCGATATGGGTGACGCGCCCGTCGGGGCCTGTGTGAATGTCCTGAACTTCGGCCTGCAACACGGTGCCGCCCTGCTGGGCAAAATGTTGGGCCAGTTCTGTCACATATTGACCCGGATTGGTGATGTGGCCGTGCCCTTCAAGCTGGGCAAGGCATCCGACTGCGGCCCCCAGGATGGGTTCTTCCTCCTGCACGGCGGGGCCGGTTAGGACAGTGGGGTTAAAGCCTGCCAGTTTTTTCATTTCCCAGCTATAGGCATCGGCGTTAAAGGCGGCCTCTGACGGATAGGCATAGCTGAATTTACTGTCGCGCACCCAGTGTTCCAACGGCGTGCCACGTACCAGCGATTTGTGCTGATCAACCGCATCGGTGAGGATCGGAGCCAGATGGGATACGATGCGTCTGGTGCCGCTGTCGGTGGCGTGAGACATGAAACGCATAATCCACGGCAGCATCTTGGGGACATATCCCCATTTCATGAACAGTGGGCTGTTGGGATCAAGCAGGTATTTCGGCGCATCACGCCACAGGCTGGGCGAAGTTACCGGAACCACCGCCCATTGTGCGATCAATCCAGCATTGCCGAAGGACGCTGCCATGCCAGGCTTGTCCTTGTCGACAAGGATCACGCGGTGACCGCTGCGTTGCAGCCAGATGGCCGTGGACACGCCGCATATGCCCGCACCGATAACAATGATGGGTTTGTCTGACATTGAGCCTCCGATCACGCTGAATAGACCTAAGGTGGCGGGTGCTGACAAGGGATATTTCAGGGGTGATGCGGGTGGTTGGGGTAGAACCGGGGCGCTGCCCCGGACCCCGAGGTATTTTTGGCGAATGGAAGGGGCGGGTGCCCCGGAATTCGTCTTGGATTAGGGGGTGTTATTGTCGTACGCCTGCGAATTTTGTCTGCCAGGCTTCGCGTTCTTCGTCACTGATTTTGGCGAAGAGGACATCGGGAACGGTGAAGGCGTGGCCGGGGGCGAGAGTGGCCAGCGCCTGATCAATGTCACCGGGCCAATCGGCACTGTCGGTGTTCATCGCGGTCAGCATGGCGGCGCTGGCGTCAGGAATGAAGGGGCGCGAGAGAACCGCGTAGAGGCGGATCAGGTTCAGGGCCAGACGTACCACTGCGGCGGCGCGGTCCGGGTCGGTTTTGAAGGCGGCCCAGGGGGCGGCCTCTTGCAGGTATTCGTTGCCCAGAACCCAGATGGCGCGCAGTTCAGATGCGGATTTTCGCACCTCCATCGCGTCCATATGGCCCTCATAGGCGCGGATGCGGGTGGTCAGGGCCTCTATCAGGGCCTCTTCCTGCGGGCCGTAGTCGCCGCCAGCGGGCACCTCTTCGCCGAATTTAGAGCGGCAGAATTTGGTGATGCGGCTGACGAAGTTGCCTAGAACGTCAGCGAGGTCTTTGTTGACGGAGGCCTGGAAGTTTTCCCAAGTGAACTCGCTGTCAGAGTTTTCCGGGGCGTGGCTTAGCAACCACCAGCGCCAGTAATCGGCGGGCAGGATGTCCAGCGCCTGATCCATAAAGACGCCACGCCCTTGAGAGGTCGAAAATTGGCCGCCGTCATAGTTGAGGTAGTTGAAGGACTTGATGTAATCGACCATCTTCCATGCCTCGGAAGATCCGGTGGCCGCGTTGTGGGCATTGGTGCCCAGTATCGTCGCGGGGAAAGACAGGGTGTGGAACGGTACGTTATCTTTGCCCATGAACTGGACATAGCGCACGTCATCGGCGCCCTTGTCGGTGCGCCACCAACGTTGCCAATCGGCGTCTTGCTTGCCGTGTGCTTCGGCCCATTCGGCGGAACAGGCGATATATTCGATGGGCGCGTCGAACCAGACGTAGAAGACCTTGCCCTCCATCCCCGGCCAGTCCTGATCGCCTTTTTTCACCGGCACGCCCCAGTGCAGATCGCGGGTGATGCCGCGGTCTTGCAACCCGTCACCATCGTGCAGCCATTTCTTGGCGATGGAGGTGGTCAGGACGGGCCAGTCGTGTTTGGAAGTGATCCAATCGTTGAGTTGGTCCTTCATCGCGGATTGGCGCAGATGCAGGTGTTTGGTTTCACGAACCTCCAGATCGGTGGCGCCGGAGGTGGCGGAGCGCGGGTCGATCAGGTCTGTCGGGTCAAGCTGTTTGGTACAGTTTTCACACTGGTCGCCACGGGCCTTGTCATAGCCGCAGTTGGGGCAGGTGCCCTCGACATACCGGTCCGGCAGGAAACGGCCATCGGTGGCGGAATAGATTTGTTGCTCGACCACTTCTTCGATCAGGCCAGCATCGGCCAGACGGCCTGCAAAATGCTGGGTCAGGCGATGGTTTTGCGGGCTGGAGGAGCGGCCGAAATGGTCAAAAGACAGGCGGAAACCGTTGGACAGCTCTGTCTGCACAGCATGCATTTCGCGGCAATAGGTATCGACTGGCTGGCCCGCCTTGGCCGCGGCCAATTCTGCCGGGGTGCCGTGTTCGTCCGTGGCGCAGAGAAACATCACCTCATGCCCACGGCCGCGCATGTACCGGGCGTAGAGGTCAGCCGGAAGCTGGCTGCCGACAAGATTGCCCAGATGCTTGATCCCGTTGATATAGGGGATCGCCGAGGTGATGAGGATGCGTGCCATTGATCAGCCTTCTTGAAAGAGTTCCGGCCCCTCATAACGCAAGGGTGCGTGAGGCTCTAGGCCCAATCTGCGCCAAGCCTGAGGTCAGGTTCGATCCCGGAACCGCGACAGCATTCGCCCGATGATGAATGATGTACGCGGCGTATATGTATAAGGTGTGCGTTCCGCCACACTGCTGCGTTTGCGCATGCGGTTCAGGCCAAAGAGTGCAAGTGCGGTATGGCCCAAAGCGATGAAGCCAAACAGCGCCATAGAGCCAAATAGTTCAATGAGAGCAGAGGCGACATAGGGGCTGGCAATGGCGCCCAAGGCGTAGCAAAAAACCAGTGATGCGGCCAGTTCGACCCGTTGTTCATCGGATGCAAAATCATTGGCATGGGCGGCAGAGACCGAAAAAATCGGCATTGTGGCAAAGCCAAAGAAGGCAGCGCCGACCAAAACCCAGGCCGTGCCAACCCCACCGATACTGACAGAGATGATGCACGAAAACACGGACAGGCCGGACAACCAGATCAACACCCAGCGGCGGTCGTATTTATCCGCGAGCCATCCAATCGGGTATTGCGCGAGCGCCCCGCCAAGGGTGAAACTGGCCAGAAAATATGCGATCTGATCCACGCGCAGGCCAATTTCCATCCCGTAAAGCGGACTAACCATGCGAAACGCCGCTGTGGACAGGGCGGCGATCACCACGCCAACCGCCCCAAGCGGAGAAATCCGCCATGCGAGGGAGGGTTTCAGCCGCGTGGTTTGGGGTGTTGAAGGTTGTTTATGGGATGTCAGTGCCAAAGGCAGCAGCGAGGCGCAGCACAGGATCACGAGAATATTGTAGCTGATATAGCTTGCGGGCTCTAGCACGGCGATCAGCAATTGTGCACAGGTCGATGACCCGATATCGACGATCCTGTAGGTGCCAAACATCCGGCCCCGGTGTTCATTTTCAGTTTTGGCATTTAGCCAGGCTTCGATCACAGAATAGCTGCCGGCGACGCAAATCCCGGACGCCACCCGGCACAGTGCCCACAAATAGGGATCATCCGTCAGTGTATGGGATATAAGTCCAATTGCGCCCGCGGCGGCAAAGGCGGCAAAGGCGCGGCTGTGACCAATTGTGCCCATCCAGCGTGGCGCCCACCAGCATCCGATAAAAAAGCCGACAAAATGCGCTGAACCCAACAGACCGATCTGTTGTTTGGTAAATCCAAGAGCAATGCCAGAGACCGCATCCAAAGGACCCACACCGCCCGACGAGAGCTGCATCAGAGCAAGAGACAGAAACAGGGCCGCAAAGGAAATGATCAGGCGCATCGGGTATCGCTCTTTGTTCAGGGGTATCCTGATAGGAAGCTGACGACGGGCCTACCGGTTTTGCGACATTTTTCAAGGCGTATTTCGGCAATTGTTTTGTTATCGCCCGATCATTCGCCTTAAAGTTTGATCACGCTTGATGAAATGGCGCTGCAAGGCGCCTGCGATATGCAGTACGACCAATCCAATGAATGTTTTGGTCAGCACATTGTGGGCAGCAAAAAGCACGCTTTCCCAGCGTTCCGACACCGGTGTGAGTGGTGGGAGAGCAATGCTGCCAAACAAGACGGTGCTGATCCCAGTCGCTGAACTGGCAAGTAGGCCGGTCAGCGGTATGGCCAACATCAGCAGATACATCACAAAATGCACCCGGGACGACAACCACAGCTGCCAATTGGGTACATTTGTGGAGATGGCTGGCGGCGGGGGGCTGAACCGATGCCAGATCAGTCGAAGCACGACAAGGATCAGCAGGCAAAATCCAATGCTTTTGTGAAGGCCGTAAAGCCAGAGATTTGACAGTGAAGGAACCATATTTGCGATGCGCCAGCCAAGGCCGAGCATGAAAATCAGGCCCAGGGCCATCAACCAATGCAGGCCGCGGCTGATGTTGCCATAGGTTTGGGATGTGTTTTGCAATCTCATCAGGATCTCGCATTGATGTAAACATCGATTTCCAGCTGCACCTCATCGGCGACCATATCCGGCCAGCCGGTCGCCCCAAATGCCCTGCGGTTGATGGTGCCCTCTAGATTGATTCTCAGATGGCCCAGATCGGTCGGAGCGCTATCCGCTGGTCGAAACAGGCGAGCCTCTAGCCGAATTGGGCGGGTTACATCACGAATTGTGATCTGTCCGTCGATTGAGGCGCCCGTTGCAGATTTGCGTATGTTGGTACTGTGAAAGCGGATGATCGGGTGGTTGTTCGCATCGAGCATTTTCGGCCCTCGAAGCGCCTGTGTGGCAAAGATGAAACCGGCGCGAGCGTTGGCTGCGTCCAGATCTACCTGAACGCTGGACCGGCGCACATCGGTGACATCAATGGTCAACTCTGCCCGAAGAATGGGCATCTGTCCCCGGATTGCGTCGTTCCCGAGCCTCCAGATAAAGCCGACTTCGGAATTTGCGTCATCCAGACTGTACGACTGTGGCGCCGCGTGAAGTGTGGCGGGGCTATGCGCCAGGCCATAGGCCGCG
This sequence comes from Roseovarius sp. YIN77, assembly GCF_057219155.1. Lineage (NCBI taxonomy): Bacteria > Pseudomonadati > Pseudomonadota > Alphaproteobacteria > Rhodobacterales > Roseobacteraceae > Roseovarius > Roseovarius sp. YIN77. The sequence goes on along the minus strand of NZ_JBXVVI010000001.1, from coordinate 567,427 downwards.
AGGCCGGTAAGCATCGATCTGCGGGTCGTCATGTTCATGGGGAAAGGATACTACGCCTTAGACCCGTCCAAAGTCATTTTGCCGTGAGCGTTTCGTGTGTATCGGCCAATATTGGCTGGCTGTCCTTTTCCCGAACGGACCAGGATTTGGGCGGGGCGGTACGGGCGCGCAGGCGGGTCAATTTCCAGCCCGCGCCATGCCCGCCACCGTCACAGGCACACATCTGCCAGCGGCTGTCCACGCCTTGCGATCCGCCTTGTCCGGGGCAGAGCAGCAGCCCCACAGGGGCAGATGTGCGGCGGCCCGCGCTGCCGCTTTGGGCGGCCAGATGCAGGCGGCGCACCGGGGTCAGGGGCAGAGGGGTGTGAAGTTCTGCAATCACCAACGGGACCTGACCGCTGCGCAGGGTTTCCTCTGCCGTCCAAAGCGTATCCTCAGGGCTGGAGGTGTGGACCAGATACAGGCGGGACGGATCAATATAGTGCGCCAGCCCGGGTGCAAATAACGGATCACCGCTGCGGGGCGTGTGGACCCAGAAGATCGCCCCCTTGCAAGCCCGCGCGATGATCAGGGCGAGAGGCGTCCGCGCATCGCCGCACAGTTCATGAACCCGACCGCGGGTCAGGGCCAGATCGTTCAGAAACGGCAGCTCTGACAGGTGTGACATGGCGCGATGGGGGATCAGCAGGGTCATCTGGATAGATTATTATGTTCATGCTTTGTTCGCAATGACTTTTCCCTTGAGCCCCCCGAAGGGATCGGGCAGGTTCGCCAAAACGCGCGGGAGGTCATATGCGAACGAAACGGCTGGGCAGGTCTGATCTGGAGGTCAGCGAGCTGTGTCTGGGGTCGATGACCTGGGGCACGCAAAACACGGCGGCAGAGGCACATGCCCAGATCGATATGGCGCTGGGTCATGGTGTGAACTGCATCGACACGGCCGAGATGTATCCGGTAAATCCCTTATCCGCCGAAACCGCCGGGCGGACCGAGGAAATCATCGGGGAATGGTTCGATGCCACCGGGCGGCGGGAAGAGGTCATTCTGGCCACCAAACATGCCGGCGAAGGATACCGAAATATTCGCGATGGCGCGCCGATTACATCCGCCACGATCGCCGATACGGTTGAGGGGTCTTTGCGTCGGTTAAAGACCGAATACATCGATCTCTATCAATTCCATTGGCCCAATCGCGGGTCGTATATGTTTCGGAAAAACTGGAACTATCACCCGGAACATCAGGACCGCGACACAACGATTGACCATATGGAGGATGCGTTGGAGGCCCTGCAAAAGCTGAAAGATCAGGGCAAAATCAGGCATTTCGGCCTGTCCAATGAATCGGCTTGGGGCACAGCGCAGTGGCTACGCATATCCGACGCGCGTGGCTGGCCCCGTGTGCAAAGCATTCAGAACGAATATTCGCTGCTGTGCAGGCTCTATGACACGGATTTGGCAGAGCTGTCGGTGAATGAAGACGTGGGATTGTTGGCGTTTTCCCCGCTCGCGGCGGGATTCTTAACCGGGAAATACGCGCCAGACGTCACCCCGCAAGGATCGCGGCGATCCCTCGTGCCGGAAATGGGCGGGCGGGTTACACCACGGATCTGGGGCACGATTGAGGCTTATCGGGATATTGCTGACCGACATGGGCTGAGCTTGCCGCAAATGGCACTGGCTTGGTGCCGGACGCGGCCCTTTATGGGCACAGCGATATTTGGAGCGACCAATCTGGATCAGTTACAGGTGGCGTTGGGGTCGGTGGATGTTGGGATTTCTGATGCGCTGGTCGAAGAGATAAATGCGGCACATCGGGCCCATCCAATGCCGTATTGAGGCGAGATGGCGGTGAATTGCTGGGCCAATTGTAAGATTAGGGGCTTTGCCCCTCTGCGTCTGTGACGCATTCACCCCAAGGTATTTTAAGCGAAAGGAAGGCCAGTGATGGGCGAGAGAGTTTTGATCACCGCAGGAGGGGCGGGCATCGGGCGGGCCATGGCAGAGGCATTCAGCGCGGCCGGGGCTGAGGTGTGGATCACAGATGTGGTTGAGGATCATATCGCTGGCGTGGATGCTGGGTGGCGCGCCAGCCTTGTGGATGCGTCAGATGAAAAGGCAATGGCCGGATTGTTTCAGGAGATCGCTGACCAGTGGGGCGGGTTGGATGTGTTATGCGCGAATGCCGGGATCGCAGGGCCAACGGCACTGGTCGAAGATGTGGCGCTGGATGATTGGCGCAAATGCGTGTCGATCAATCTGGAAGGGGCGTTTCTGGCGGCGAAATATGCGGCCCCGATGATGAAGGCGGCGGGTGCTGGCGCGATGATCCTGACCTCATCCACCGCTGGTATTTTCGGATATCCCAACCGTTCCCCCTATGCGGCAGCGAAATGGGCGATGATCGGATTGATGAAAACCTTGGCGATGGAACTGGGCCCTTTTGGCATCCGGGCCAATGCAATCTGCCCCGGCTCGGTCGAGGGGCCGCGTATGGAAGGGGTGTTGGAGCGCGAGGCCGCCGCCAAGGGTATGACACGCGATCAGGTTTACGAAGGATATGCCTCTGGCACATCGATGCGTAGTTTTGTTGAGGCGTCAGACATTGCCAATATGGCGGTGTTTTTGGCCAGTTCGCAGGCGCGGTTTGTATCTGGCCAGATCATTGCCGTAGACGGACATACGGAAAACCCCGACCCCAAGGTTTAGTCGGTAATCTCTGCGCGCAACATGTGTAGCGCCTGCGGAAGGTCGCGGGAGGCAATTGTTGCCTCTCGTATCAGGTTGTCAAAATGGGTGCGGATGGCCTCCACCCGTTCCAGATCGCGGAAAACCAGATAGTTTCGACCCAGATAAAGTGCTGCAAGCTGGACGCCGAAAATGGTTAGTGGGGCGGAATAAAGTTTTCGGGCGTCAAACTGATAGATGCGCAGACGCGGATAAAGCTGATCGTGAAGCTCCGCCAACCTGTCGAGCTGTGCGATGCGATGGGTTAGGTCAAGTCCGCGATAATATCCTTCGCCATGGGCAAAAGAGTGTAACTCGTAAAGCGGCATTGCGATTTCATAATCCGAAGGGGCATTGCGCAGATAGTTTAGCGTATCTTCGGTCGCGCCAATGGCCTGATCAATCGTGCGCCCCAGATGCGGTTCGTATTCCCAGCGCAAAATGTCGTTGGTTTTCAGCAAGTCGGGCAGGGTGGCCGGGACGTGGCGGATTTTTTGCCCGGCGGCCTCTTTGTGCCAGATCAGCATTTGTTCGTCGACCATGGCGCGGGGGGCTTGGGTCAGGCTGACGGACGCGGCCAAAAGCTCTGCCACACGTTCAGGGCGTTCAGACAGACCCAAGAGCCAGTCGACTGAGACGCCAAGCGCTGCAGCACAGCCTGCGGCGACCTGCGCATTGGGCAATCGCACATTCACACCGCTGAGCAATTGCGAGATTGTCGAGCGATCCACGCCGACCGACCGGGCGAGGGAGCTTTGATTGTGCTCTGACAGCTCTAACCCGTCTTTCAGGCGTTGAGAAAACAGAAGGGCGCGTTGGCGTTTGTCGATATTTTGGGGCATTAGTTTAATATATTAAACATTGTTTCGTTTTGTTTCGCATTCCCTGAATACACAAAAACGTGATCTGGCGATAGGCCTGTATGTCGAAGGGGATCATAGTTTCATGGATACGAAGTTACGCACGTGGATCAAGGCGTTGTGCTGGCAAGCGATGGGCCTGACCACCATGTTTCTGGTTGGCTTTGTTGTCACCGGATCGATGTCTTCCGGTGGGTTGATCGCAGTGATCAATACGTTGATCGGGTTGTGTATCTATTTCCTGTATGAACGTGTTTGGAACCGGATTTCCTGGGGCAGAGCGGATGACCGGGGGCGCGGTGCGAATGTCTGAGAGCGCAAAAACAGTGCCCGCAATTGAATGGCCAACCTTGTTGCTGGTCATTGTCTGCTATGTGGCGTGGGTCTTGGGCACAACGCTGATCAGTGCGTTATCCTTGCCTGTGGGGTTTGTAGTGACCGTGCTGGCGATCACCCTGCATTCATCGTTGCAACATGAGGTGCTGCATGGCCATCCATTTCGCAATCGACGTCTGAGCGAGGCGCTGGTTTTTCCGGCGCCGGGTCTGATGATCCCGTATATGCGGTTTCGCGATACGCATTTGCAGCACCATCAGGATGAACGCCTGACGGATCCTTATGATGACCCGGAATCCAATTTTGTCACACCTGACGAATGGGCGGGTTATCCCGGTTGGAAACGGGCGGTGTTGAGTTTCAACAACACTTTGATCGGCCGACTGATGATTGGGGCGCTGATTTCGCTATATGCGTTTATGCGATGCGACCTGCAGGCAATCCGGCAGGGCGAGCGATCTGTCATGATGGGATGGCTGATGCATATTCCCGGTGTGGCGCTTGTTTTGTGGTGGGTGGTCAGCGTTGGCCAGATGCCGGTGTGGCTATATATCCTGAGTGCCTATTGCGGAACATCGATCCTGAAAATCAGAACTTTTCTGGAACATAAGGCACATGAACAGGCCGAAGGCCGCACTGTGGTGATTGAAGATCGCGGAGTATTGTCATTATTGTTTTTAAACAACAACTTTCACAGCGTTCATCATGCACATCCTGGGGTGCCCTGGTACGCGTTGCCAACGCTGTTTCGCGCCAATCGTGAGGCGTTTTTGGAACGCAATGGCGGATATTATTTTCGGTCTTATGCATCGGTATTTCGTCGGTTTCTATTCCGGCGAAAAGATCCCGTTGCACACCCCATTTGGCCCGTAAAGTAGCGGGTTTCTGCGAATAGGTCTGGACAGTTTGGCGTGCCCGGGGGAAGAACGGGCATGGCGGCTTGGGTCTATGTCACAATTGCTGCAGCGTTTTCGCAGAACCTGCGGTTCATGTTGCAAAAACAACTGCGTTCGGCGGCCTTGTCTACGGCAGGGGCGACCTTTGCGCGTTTTGCATTTTCGGCGCCACTGGTTTGGGTGCTAATCACGCTTTACGTCAACGCGCGTGGGGAATCCTTCCCGGCCATTCCTCAAGGGTTCTGGGCTTTTGCCTTTTCCGGTGGCTTGGCGCAGATATTGGCGACGATGTGTGTTGTGGCGCTGTTTCAGCATCGCAATTTTGCTGTCGGGATCACTTTTAAAAAAACCGAAGTTCTGCAAACCGCACTAGTCGGGCTGGTCGTGCTGGGGGAGGGGGTGTCCTCGCTGGCGGTGGTGGCGATTGCCATCGGATTTGTTGGCGTTGTGTTGCTGTCTGATCCCCCTGATGCGAAGAGTGGCGTGGGGATTGGGCGATATTTCAATCACGCTGCCGGATTGGGGCTGCTGTCGGGATTTCTGTTCGGGATTTCTGCGATCGGGTATCGCGGAGCCTCGCTATCATTGGGGTCCGAAGACGTGATCCTGCGTGCGGGATTTACGCTGGCGATTGTGACCACCTATCAAACGGCGATTATGTCGGCATGGATGGCATGGCGCGAACGAGGCGAGATCGCGCGCGTTCTGCGGGCATGGCGCGTGGCAGCGTTGGTGGGGATCACCAGCATGATCGGAAGTTTTTGCTGGTTCACTGCCTTTACCCTTCAGAATGCGGCCTATGTAAAGGTTTTGGGGCAGGTGGAGCTGATCTTTAGCTTTCTGGCCGGGATCATGGTGTTTAAGGAAAAAACCAGCCCAAGGGAAATCTGGGCAATGGCATTGATTGTCTTGAGTATTGTCGTGCTGGCCCTGGCGATAACCTGATCGTCAGATCGAATGTAGCGGGCTGCGGCCACCCAAACGCAAAAACAGGCTTTGTTCATCATCGTTTTTATAGAACGGGACCCCGCCTGTTTGCTGACCTGTGCGGGCAATCTCTGCAATTTCGGCCAGAACCACCTGCGTGATGAACGGCAGGTCATAGTTGCGCATGTCGCTTAACGCTACCCATTGCAGCTGTGACAGCTCATCAGAAGCGCGAGAGAAATCATCGGGATCGCCCTGAATGGCGCTGGCATCGGCCAGAAAGAACCTTGCATCGAACCGACGCGGACGTCCGGGTGGTGTAATGGCGCGAAAGACGAAACTGAATTCAGCGGCACTTGGGACGAAGCCGGTTTTGGCATAGCTGGCCCAGTCAACGGGCGGCGGCCTGGACCAATCCCCACGTTGCCCAAGGATCAGGCCGGTTTCTTCCCACATTTCGCGGATCGCGGCGACCTGTAGACCATGCACCAAGGACGGTTCGGCATCTTCGGCTAAAGCTGCGCAAAGATCCACCGACATGGTGTTTGCCAGAGGAATATCATGATCCCCCTGATCCACGGCACCGCCGGGAAAGACAAATTTGGATGGCATGAAGGCAGCTTTGGAACCGCGCTGGCCCATCAAAACCCGAGGGTTCGTTTCACCATCTCGCAAAAGGATAACTGTGGACGCGTGCCGAATGGCAGTTTTGTCGACCACGGGATCAGGCATTGGCAGCCCGGCCAAAACCGTGCATGCGTTTGGCCCATTGGAAACCGACAATGGCGCCTTTCAGGCGCGGTAGCAGGTAAAGTGATAGCGCCACACATCCGATGGACAGGACACTGGCCAAGATCAGTGGATCGGGGCGCAGCTGTGTGTACATAATGTGAATGATCGGGGCCATCAGATGCCCGACGATCAGGATGGTCAAATAGGCCGGGCCGTCATCGGCGCGGTGATGGTGCAATTCCTGTTCACAGGTCGCACAAGTTTCGCGCACTTTCAGATACCCGCTGAGCAAGGGGCCAGAGCCGCAATTGGGGCATTTCCGACGCCAACCACGCAGCATTGCGGGTTTAATCGCACGTTCGTCAGTGAGTGCAAGGGTTGCTTCAGCCACGGGGAGCTCCTGTTCGCATTGATGGGTGCAAGATAACGCTTGTGGTGCGCAGATAAAAGGGATGCTTGCATCGCCGCGTCGGCATGTCGCAAGTCGAAAAAAGTTTCAGCAATTGCGACGGAAATGTCTGGCTGGCCCGTTGAACAAGTATATGCGGGACAAAACCCGCAGTGACCTTGGATGAAAATAGGAGTTTACCATGTACAAGGCAGCTTTGTTGAGCGGATTGATTGTGACAGCGGTTTCGCTGGGTAGTGTAATGGATGCAGGTGCGCATGGGGGGCGAGACTCCATGTTGCCAAGCTTTACTGATCTGGATGCAGACGGGGATGGGCAACTGACCATGGAAGAGATGAAAAACATGCGCCAGAACAGGTTTCAGGCGGCTGATGCAAATTCCGACGGCATTTTGACCCGCGAAGAACTGACCGTCCACGCACAGGGTAAGGTCGAAGAGCATGTCGCCAGGATGCTGGAGCACAAGGACGCCGATGGCGATGGTGCGTTGAGTGTGGAAGAGTTGCAAAGCGGCCGGCACGCACATGGGGAGCGCCTGTTTGAACGGGCGGATGCGAACTCTGACGGGGCGATATCTGAGGAAGAATTCGAAGAGGTGATGATGCGGTTCAAAGAACGGCATGGTCGCAAGCATTCGAATTGAGATGATGAAACAGATGCAACGGGGCTGGATAACAGCCCCGTTTCGCGCATAGTCAGACCATAAACCGCAGACAGCCATGGATATGCGCGTGATCGATTTCGCAGAGCCAAAGTCAGAAGTATCTGATGACGCGTTGCTTGTGTCATTCGGTAATGGTGATTTGGTTGCTGCGCGATTGCTGACGGATCGGTTGGCACCGCGGGTGTTGTCTTATGCCACGCGGATGTTGGGCGGGGACCGTGCAGAGGCCGAGGACGTCACGCAGGACGCCATGTTGCGCTTGTGGCAAATGGCACCGAACTGGCAACAGGGGCAGGCCCGCGTGTCAACGTGGTTGTACCGGGTGGCGGGGAACCTGTGCATAGATCGGTTGCGCAAGTCCAAGCCAGAGCAGATGGATCCGGAGGCAGAGTTTCAGGATGAAACAACCGGGGTCGATGCCGATCTGCAGGATAAGGCACGTCTGGCGGCCCTGAACCGGGCGCTGTGGCAGTTGCCAGAGCGGCAGCGTCAAGCCGTCGTTTTGCGCCACATAGAGGGTCTAAGTAATACCGAGATCGCGCAGGTCTTGGATGTGGGAATCGAAGCCGTGGAAAGTTTGACGGCGCGTGGGAAGAGGGCGCTGAGAGAAAATCTGGCGTCACAGAAAGAGGAGCTGGGGTATCGCGATGACTGAACATGAACCGACATCACAGATGATGGCATCATCAGATCTGGATGAGCTGTTTAAGACAGCGCAGCGGCATCCCCCTGAATTGTCTGACGCGCTGAGCGACAGGATAATGGATGACGCGGCGGCGTGTCTTTCCCCGGTGCCGCGACGGATGGCAGAACAAGCTTCGATGTTCGACAAGCTACGCGCAATGTTTCACCCGATGGGAGGCTTGGGGGTCGCAACGGCGATGGCCTCTGCCGTTGTGGTTGGAATCTGGATTGGGCTTAAGCCGCCGATGACCCTTGAGGGCACTGAAGTATTTTATGGGGAAACGGATTTGTATCTGACAGAGATGTTCGCAGATCTTTCCTATCTGGCAGAGGATATGTGACATGAGTGAGCAAAAGGACGGAATGCCGAAGGCGCGGCGCTGGCCCAAGATATTGTTGGTCATTTCATTGACGTTCAATCTGTTGTTCGTCGGACTGGTTGCAGGTACGTTGTGGCGGGTGGGACCGCATGCAAAACATGATCGAGGAGATCGGTTGATCCCATTGGTCATGGCGTTGCCCAAAGCGGAACGTGACGTGCTGCGGTCAGAGTTTCGGGGATGGGTTGCCTCTCATCACCGTCAGGAAAATGCAGGCCCACAAGACAGGATGAAGCAGCTATTAGGGGTTTTGCGCGATCAACCCTTTGATGCAGAGGCCTTGCGCACACATTTTGAAGACACGGTCAATCTGCACGAACAACAGTTGCAGATTGGGCGGGACGCGCTGGTTGTCAGGATCATCGGGTTGAGCGATGCAGAAAGGGCGGCTTATGCGGATCGGTTGGAACGTCGCGCACGGCGCTGGAAAGGCGATTAAAGTCATCCCCGGGGTTTACATCTGATGCGTGGCACACACGATTTCGACCGGCGTTCTTCGCCCTGTAAAGCGCCCTGTCGGCCTGCAATAGAAGGTCATCTATATCGGTTTCTGTGTCGGTGATGGTCAGGCCTACAGATATGGTGACACTGATTTGCAGATCGCCGCTATTGATGGGCGCACATTCCACTGCGTGACGTAGCCGTTCCGCGACATATTCTGCCTGCTCTGGCGAGGTGTCTATTAGGGAGATCAAAAACTCCTCTCCCCCAATGCGCGCCAACAGATCCTCCGCCCGCAGATGTTGCTTCAGTCGATTTGCAACCTCTTTTATGATCAGATCCCCCGTTGCGTGTCCAAAACGATCATTCACCGATTTGAAGCGATCGATGTCCACCATCATGACCGCGATGCAGCGACCTGCAGCGACAGAACATTTAGTGCTGCGTTTCAGATGGGCGAACGCGTAACGGCGATTATAGAGGCCCGACAACGTGTCGATATTTGCCAATTGGTGTTCGTCATCCCCGAATTTTCTGAGCCGATCTGCGTTTTGCTTGCGCCGTATTTGCGCGGTGACACGCAAAACCAGTTCGCGCGGTGCGAAACCTTCATAAATCAGATCTGCGGCACCCACATCCAGCGCCACAATCGCATCCTGTTGCGCCGCGGGCGAAAAAATCATGATAAACGCGGCATGGCGTGTGGCCGTCGCACTACGAAGTTCGGATAGGATGCGCAGACCTTCCCCGGCGCGTTGCAGGTCGCCGGAAATGACAAAGACATCGGGGACCTGATCCGCAGAGGACAATGATAGAGCCTCTTCTGGTTCAAAGGAGCGCACACGCCCCCCTAATGGGCCGGAAAGCTGGTTTTTCCAGCGTTCCAGTTGAACATCATGTGTCGATATCAGACCCACATTCCCCGGGCGTTCAAACTTGGTCCGCTCTTCTGCAAATCCCAGCGCCCGACTGGTTGCGCAGCGAAGCCGAAGTTCATTCATTTTTGTCGCGGCTTTGCGCAGGCTTCGGACCCGCGCCAGCAAAATCAGTTCATCCACCGGTCGAACCAGATAATCATCAGCACCACATTCCAGCGAATTGATACGCTCCTCCGCGTCGCCCGGGTTTATGATCATGACAACCGGAATGTTTTTGAAGTCGCTATGATCCTTAAGGCGTTTGCAGGCCGTGTAACCGTCAATGTCATTCAATTGCGTGGACAGGATGATGACATCCGGTTTTAGTGCATGGGCCAGAGAGAGCAGTTCGAGACAGTTTCCGGTTTCGTTCACCTGATAGCATGCCATACTGAGTTTGAGTCGCAACAGGGTGCGGGTTTGTGCGTCCTGATCAGCAAGGAGGATGCGTCCTGGCATTGCGTTCTCTCAAACTTTAAATAACTTGTCAGCGTTATGTTAAGTTTTGCGACTCAATCGTTAACAAATCCTTGAAAAGGGACGTTTCCATGGGCAATGAAACCGCGGCTGCAGAGACATTGGCGTTGAAGGCTGTTTCGTGGCTGGTCGCGAATGAAGAGTTGTTACCGGTGTTTTTGGGCGCGACCGGCGCGTCAGAGCAAGACCTGAGATCAAGGATTGCAGAGCCGGAATTTCTGGGCTCTGTCCTTGATTTTCTTATGATGGATGACGCATGGGTGGTTGGTTTTTGCGATCAAGCCGGCACTGGTTACGATGCGCCAATGCGTGCACGCCAGCATCTGCCGGGTGGGGCGCAGACGCACTGGACCTGATCAGAGATGCGACAGGTTGGCCGCTTCGTCTTCGCGCAACCGAGATAGAAGCTGCAACAGCTTTGTGCGTTCTGATTCGGTGAGCTTCTGGCGGAAATGATCGGCGTTTTCCTGAGAATATGGCAGTGTCTCTAACAACAAGGCACGACCCTTCTCCGTCAATTTCACTTGCCGGGTTCGCTTGTCTTCCTTGCCTGACAGACGCTCTATCAACCCATCGACATCCAGATGCCGCAGGGCGCGTGATGTGGCGGTCCGGTCGATACCGACATAGTCTGCGATCTGTGTTGGGCTAGAGATATCAGGCTTGCTAATGGAAAGAAGCACAGACCAACTGGTCCGGTTCAGGCCGAATTTCTGCAGAGACTTTTCAAATTTCCTTTCGATCAGTCGCGCGGTTAGCGAGATCTGATAGCCCAGAGAATTCGTAAGATCGTAGTCAATCAATTTTATCATGGTTAAGTGGTATCGGTTGACGGCGACATTTTCAAATATGTTCTTGGCCCATCATACATTTCTATCTGGCGACGGCGATTGAATCACGCTACGCCTGTCACAATCGTAGGGCAGACGGAGGATGGCCTGTTGACCAGATATCGTGGGATTCTATTCGACAAGGACGGCACGTTGTTTTCCTTTTCTGAAACCTGGTCGGTGTGGGCGCAACGGTTTTTCATGGACATTTCAGACGGGGACCGGGACCGCGCTGTCAACCTGTCCGGCATCGTTGGCTATGATTTCGACAGTGCCAGCTTTGATCGCGACAGTGTCATCATTGCCGGAACACCGGGTGAAATCGCTGATGCCTTGGTTGCCGCAGCGCCCGACCTGTCTCGCGATCAAATTTTAGCGCGGATGAACCAACTGGCGGGCGAGGTTCCTTTGGCACGGGTTGTCGATTTAGAAGCGTTGCTGGCACGACTTGCCCGCCATGGTCTGAAACTTGGTGTTGCCACCAATGATGCAGAGGAACCCGCGCGCGCGAATGTGGAACAGTTGGGCGTGACAGGGCAATTCGATTTCATTGCGGGATTTGACAGTGGTTTCGGCGCAAAACCCGCCCCGGGGATGTTGTTGGCATTTGCCAAGCAATTCGACCTGGATCCTGCCGATTGCATCATGGTTGGTGACAGCACCCATGATTTGCATGCTGGTCGGGCTGCTGGGATGGCGACTGTTGCGGTTCTGACGGGGTTGGCCGATGAGGCTGAGCTGGGGCCTCATGCGGATGTTGTCCTGCCGGACATCGGCCATCTGCCAGATTGGATGAATCTACCAGAGTAAATTTTCACCTTTGACGGCCATGATTTCTGCTGTCTTCAAATGTATGCGACAATTATTGTCGTAAACGGACGCCTATTTGGATGCTTGCCGAGGCTTGATTGAATCAAGCATGGGAGGTGCAGATGGCAGATAAGACAAAACGTCGTCGATCCGGAGGTCGTGCCGGCAATGTTCGGGGCAGCGGGGCTGCTGCAGTCACTCAGATGCCATGGCGGGTGCCGGTCAATCCGGACATACCAATAGAGCCGCTGGATCAGGATGGGGTCGAGGCCATCCATGATGGTGCGATGCGTATTCTCGAAGAGATTGGCATCGAGATTCTCAACTCCGAAGCATTGGCCATATTTGCCGAGATGGATTGCATCATCGAAGGCACCAATGTCCGTATGGGCCGTGATACGGTGATGGAACTGGTCCGAAAGTCACCCTCAAGCTTTACCCTGACGCCGCGCAATCCAGATCGGGAAATCACGATTGGCGGCAAACATATCATCTTTGGTGGTGTGTCCAGCCCACCAAGCTATTGGGATATGGAAATCGGGCGCAAAGTGTCCGGGACCCGTCAATATTGCGCTAACCTTCTGAAATTGGTTCAGTATTTCAACTGCATCCATTTGGCCGGGGGTTATCCGGTCGAACCTGTTGATTTGCATCCATCAATCCGGCATCTGGATGTACTCTATGACAAGCTGACACTGACCGACAAGGTGCCCCATGCCTATAGTCTGGGGAAGGAACGGGTCGAAGACGTTGTCGAGATGGTGCGGATCGCGGCGGGGGTCAGCCACGAGCAGTTCGACAGCAAGCCGTATATGTACACCAACATCAATTCTACGTCGCCTTTGAAGCATGACGAACCAATGCTGGATGGCTGGATGCGGTTAGCGCGGCGCGGGCAGGGGTTGGTGGTGACCCCCTTCACGCTGGCGGGCGCTATGGCGCCGGTCACAATGGCGGGTGCTGTGGCGCAGTCGCTCGCGGAAGCGCTGATCGCGGTCGCCTTGGCGCAACATATTCGCCCCGGTGTGGCCTGCGCAATTGGGACGTTCACCTCTAACGTCGATATGAAATCCGGGGCGCCGGCCTTTGGAACACCCGAATACATGCGTGCAACCCAGATGACCGGGCAAATGGCGCGGTTTTATGGGCTGCCGATGCGGGCCTCTGGGTCTTGTGCCTCTAACGTGCCGGATGGGCAGTCAGTTTGGGAGACATCCAACGCCTTGTGGTCTGCGGTGCAATCGGGGACCAACATGGTTTACCATTCAGCGGGTTGGTTGGAAGGTGGCCTGATCGCAAGCCCGGAGAAATTCGTGATGGATTGCGAGATATTGCAGCAGATTCAGCGGTATTTTGAACCCGCAATCACGGCGACTACTCCGGGTGATATTGCGCTGGACGCGATCCGAGAAGTGGGCAACGACGGGCATTTCTTTGGTGTTCAGCACACGCAGGACCGTTATGAAACGGCATTTTATCAACCCTTCCTGTCTGACTGGCGCAATTATGAGGCCTGGGAACAAGCCGGCGGGATATGGACCGCAGAGCGTGCGCATCTGAAATACAAAGAAATCCTGAACGAATTTGAAGCCCCACCCATGGACGAAGCCATTCGCGAAGAGCTGGCAACATTCGTTGCAAAGCGCAAGGAAGAGGGCGGTGCACCGACGGATTTCTGACCGATTACAAGGCGCTGGCAAGTTTCACTGCAACGTAATACCCTGAGACAAAGTGTAAGGGGTATCCAAAATGCGTTGGGATCAAGAGGACGCGACAGTTAACAATAGGTTAACCTTCACCGCCACGGGTGCGTTGGCCGGGTTATGTTTGTGGCTACTGATCGAATATCTCGACAACTATATCGACAACATTCGTCTGTATACGTTTGTTTTTGCGTCCACATCTGCGTTCTTTACCGCGTTGCTGGCGATGTTGGGTCCCGTCCGGCTGTTCCCGGCAATTAAATCGGCACTTGCCGTCGCGCTGCCATCTGCCGCCTTGTTGGTCTGGGCAAGCTTTCGTTTTGTCGAGCCCGAAGATTTTTTGCAAACGGGTCATCCGATCGTGGCGTTTGCCCTGCTGGTGGGGATGCCGCTGCCGTTTCTTATCGTGATTGAGCGCAATCAAGGGGATTGGCGCAATTACGAGGCCCTGTTTGATCAGGCCTGGTCGATTGTGGTGCGCTATGCGGCGGCTTGGTTGTTTGTGGCTGTGTTCTGGAGCGTCGTGTATCTGAGCGATGCATTGCTGCAGATCGTCGGTCTGGAGTTGATCGAGGATCTGCTGGAAATCGATCCGGTGCCGTTCATGCTGACCGGCGCGGCGCTGGGCGTGGCGCTGGCTGTTGTCGATGAATTATCGGACTATGTGACGCCGTATTTGTTGGTGCGCCTGTTGCGTCTGTTGTTACCGGTTTTTCTGGTCGTTGTTGGAATTTTCATCATCGCACTGCCATTACGAGGGTTGTCTGACCTGTTTGGTGGGTTTTCGACCGCAGCGATTTTGATGGCGATGGCGATCGGCGCGATAACATTGATTTCTACCGCAGTTGACCGCAACGATCTTGAGGCCGTGCAAAGCCGGGTGATGACATTGGGCACACGGGGCATGATCCTGATGAACCCGGTCATTGCATTTCTGGCGGTCTATGCGATCTGGATCAGGGTTGCACAATATGGCTGGACCCCGGATCGTTTCGCGGCGGCAATCGCGGGTGGGGTCGTTCTGATCTATGCGCTGGCCTATCTGATCTTTTCACTTTCCAAAGACGGCTGGTTGGAGCGTATCCGTCAGGTGAATATCTACCTGGCGCTTGGCGTGTTGGGGCTGGCGTTTGTGTTCATGAGCCCGGTTATGAATATCCAGGCCATGTCGGTAAATTCTCAGGTAGCAAGATTTGAGGCGGGTAAAACCGGCGTTGACGATCTGGACCTTTGGTCAATCCGCTATGATTGGGGCAAACGCGGGGAGGCCGGAATTGCCCGCCTGTCGGCCCTGACAGATCATCCGGATGCGGAACGTTTACAGGAACGGTTGGTGACGTTGGAAACGTCGGACAGCGAATATGCATTTGACATAAGCACCGAACAGACCACCGCACAACCCGCGCGATCTGATCTGAGGGCGGAAGTGCCGGTTTTTGCCATTCCGGGTGGCGGAGCGGCTGCGTTGCCTGCCGGTGTTCTGGATGATGTTCCGTCTGTGCAAATCAATCAGATGCAGGCCGGTTGCGCCCGTTCCACGCCCGCGGGCCATAAGGGATGTGCAATCGTTGCCGTTGATCTGGTGCCGACGGCTGCGGGACGAGAGTATTTGTTGATTTTCCTATTGGGCAATGACCGGGTGCAGATTTATGCGCTGAAACAGACCCAAGCAGGAAATTATCAGATCGATTATTCCCCGCGTAATTTCCGCACCCATGGCGGAGGTTTGATGGATGCGTCAGTGATTGACGCCCTGCACGCTGATCAGGCGGAAGTCAAACCGTCAGGGATCAATGTACTTTCAGTGGGAAATGCCGAAATCTTTATCCAACCGTAACCGTTAAGGTCGTTGTTAACATCTGATGCGTAGCCTCCTCTTTCAGAGGAGACGCAAATGCACGGCCTGATTAATCTTTCACTCCAATGCTTTGTTCGCGACACCTATGGTGATCACGTCTGGCGAGTTGTCGCAGAAAAGGCAGAAATACCCGTATCCGGGTTTGAAGCCATGCTGACATATGATGATAGTCAAACGACGGATGTCATCGAGGCGGCCACAGCAGAACTGAGACAGGCGCGCGGCGATTTTCTGGAAAGTTTAGGTACCTATCTGGTTGCCCATGAAAAATGCCAACGGGTCAGGCGGCTTCTGCGATTTGGTGGACGGACTTTCGAGGAATTTTTACTGTCACTGGACGAGTTGCCCGATCGGGCCCGAATGGCTGTGCCGGATCTGGAATTGCCGGATCTATATCTGCGCCAAAACGCACCCGGCATGTTCGAACTGTGCTGCATTTGGGAACGGGCAATTTTTGGTCATGTTGTTATGGGGGTGTTGCGGGGTATGGCGGATGATTTTGGTGCTCTGGTACTTCTTGACTACGAAGCAGTCGACAAAAACGCAGAGATGATTTCGATTATCATAGCCGAATCCAGTTTTGCTGAGGGCCGTCACTTTGAACTGGCGGGCGCAAACGCATGACTGTTTTGAAAGAATTTTCAATCGACGGTGGCTGGTTGGATCAACTGATGCCGATGAATGTGGTTGCGGGACCAGGTGGGCGAATTGTCCACGCAGGCCCGACGATGAAGAAGTTACTACATGATCGCGACATGGTCGGGCTATGCCTATCTGATATTTTTGATGTTTCATTTCCCCAGATCGATGCGACGTTCGAGGCGCTTTCAAATCATGTGGGTCAACGGATAAAGCTCCGTCTGTGCAGTTGCGCGCAGATATCGTTTAAGGCGCAGACCGTGCCTCTGTGCGGGGGGGGGTATATTTTGTTGAATATGTCGTTTGGCATTGCTTTAACCGACGCGGTGGCTGCGTTTGGCTTGACGATGAGCGATTTTGATCCGACCGATTTGACCGTCGAGATGCTGTATCTGATGGAAGCGAAATCAGCGGTTACCCAAGAGCTGAAACATCTAAACACCCGTTTGCATGGCGCCAAGATCGCGGCAGAGGAGCAGGCCTTTACCGATACATTGACCGGGCTGAAAAATCGACGCGCTTTGGATTATGTTTTGGGGCGACATGTGCGCCGGGGCGATCCATTTGGGTTAATGCACATCGATCTGGATTACTTCAAACAGGTCAACGACACGCTGGGACATGCGGCCGGTGATGCCGTATTGCAGCGCGTGGCAGAGGTGATGATATCGCAAACCCGAGTGGAGGATACGGTTTGCAGATTTGGTGGAGATGAGTTTGTGATTCTGTTGCCGCGTCTGACAGATCAGTCAGTATTGTTGAGCATAGCCCGTCGGATTATTCAGGGATTAGAAGTGCCTATCCCCTTTGAAGGGCAAGAGTGTCGGATATCAGGCAGCGTGGGGATCACCACCACCCAAATGTCTTTAAAACCGGATCCAGATAGTCTTTTGCACGATGCCGACATGGCGCTTTATGCCTCTAAAAGCCAAGGGCGGGCGCAAGCGACACTGTTTGATGCAAAGATGCATGGGATCGAGAACTGAGCGTAGTCCAACGACGTGCCTAATGGTGATCGACGGCATACATCTTAGAAATTAGTGTGAAGAGTTGTTGAGAACATCAAAAACGCATTCGGCCTCTTGCGGGCGCCGGGACGCGGAACTAAGACTCTGGTAGGTATCCCGCAGTAGGTAACAGCGGGACAACACAGGCAGGCGGAACGATATGCACGACCCTATTGATCATTACATGAACAACCTTGTCCCGATGGTGGTGGAACAGACCTCTCGTGGGGAGCGGGCCTATGATATTTTCTCTCGTCTGCTGAAAGAGCGAATTATCTTCATTACAGGGCCCATTCATGACGGCATGTCGAGCCTGATTGTTGCGCAGCTTTTGCATCTGGAGGCGGAAAATCCGTCCAAGGAAATTTCCATGTATATCAACAGCCCGGGTGGTGTCGTGACCTCTGGCCTGTCGATCTATGACACGATGCAATACATCAAGCCCAAGGTTTCAACCCTGGTTGTCGGGCAGGCTGCCTCTATGGGGTCTTTGCTGCTGGCCGCGGGTGAAAAGGGGATGCGCTTTTCCTTGCCCAACAGCCGGGTCATGGTGCACCAGCCATCGGGCGGATATCAGGGGCAAGCCACAGATATCATGATCCATGCGCAGGAAACCCAGAAACTGAAAGATCGCCTGAATCAAATCTATGTCAATCACACCGGGCAGAAGATGAAAGCGGTCGTTGATGCGTTGGAGCGGGACAATTTTATGTCCGCAGAGGACGCCAAAGAATGGGGCCTGATCGACGAAATCGTAACAAATCGGGTAAAATCCGAAGACTGATACCGAACTCACTCCTAATTGATGGGGTGGAATTTGACATTGAGCTTGTAAATGCGGTGTCCTAAGCTGAGAGGGATACGGACGCGGATCGGGAAACCGGTAGCAAGGGTAAAAGGCGAGAGCCGAAAAGGATTGAGATGGCAAACAACTCTGGCAGCGACGGCAAAAACACGCTCTATTGCTCTTTCTGCGGTAAAAGCCAGCATGAGGTGCGCAAGCTGATTGCCGGACCAACGGTGTTCATCTGCGACGAATGTGTTGAACTGTGTATGGACATCATCCGCGAGGAAACCAAATCCGCTGGTTTGAAATCCTCTGACGGGGTGCCGACGCCCAAAGATATCTGCGCCGTTCTGGATGATTATGTCATTGGCCAGATGGTGGCCAAGCGGGTGCTTTCAGTGGCCGTGCACAATCACTATAAGCGCCTGAACCATTCGCAAAAATCTGGCAGCGATATAGAGTTGGCGAAATCCAACATCCTACTGATCGGACCGACAGGTTGCGGTAAAACACTTCTGGCCCAGACACTTGCACGGATTTTGGATGTTCCGTTCACAATGGCCGATGCGACCACGCTGACTGAGGCGGGTTATGTTGGTGAGGATGTTGAGAACATTATCCTCAAGCTATTACAGTCCAGCGAATACAATGTGGAACGTGCCCAACGCGGGATCGTTTACATTGACGAGGTCGACAAAATAACCCGCAAGTCTGACAATCCGTCAATCACCCGCGATGTGTCGGGTGAGGGTGTGCAACAGGCGTTGTTGAAGCTGATGGAAGGCACGGTTGCGGCTGTGCCGCCACAAGGTGGCCGCAAGCACCCACAGCAAGAGTTCCTGCAGGTCGATACCACCGATATTCTGTTTATTTGTGGTGGTGCTTTCGCGGGGCTGGACAAGATCATTGCCGCCCGGGGCAAAGGCTCTGCCATGGGGTTCGGTGCGGATGTCAAAGAAAACGACACCCGTGGTGTCGGGGAAATTTTCACCGATCTGGAACCCGAAGATCTGCTGAAATATGGGCTGATTCCGGAATTTGTCGGTCGTTTGCCTGTGATTGCGACACTCGAAGATCTGGACGAGGACGCACTTGTCACGATCCTGACGCAGCCCAAAAACGCTCTGGTTAAGCAATATCAGCGCCTGTTTGAGTTGGAGGATACCAAGCTGTCCTTTACCGATGATGCGTTGGTGGCTATCGCCAAGCGCGCGATAGAGCGCAAAACCGGTGCGCGCGGGCTTCGCTCGATCCTCGAAGATATCTTGTTGAACACCATGTTTGAACTGCCCGGCATGGACAGTGTCGAAGAGGTCGTGGTCAACGAAGAGGCCGTTAACTCGGACGCGGCGCCGCTGTTGGTCCATGCCGATGCGGACCAAGGCTCTGCTTCTGCAGGTTAATCAGCCGCGAAAAAAATCATAAGAATGCGTAGGTGAATTCCTGTGCATTTTTTATGCGGAGCGCGAATTTCACCTGAATTAAATCTGTGATCGGGCTTCGCTCTGGACCTTCGTGCAATGATGGGGCATACACGGATTCAAAGGCTTCGGAGGGGTTCATGCGCTTCATTCTGTCATTGCTGACCTGGTATCACGGCTCCACGCTGGGGACCAAACTGTTCACAATGCGCAAGGGCATTGAGGTTGGACAGGACAATCTGGGCAATCAGTATTATCAAACCCGTGATGGCAAAAAGCGCTGGGTCGTCTATGCGGATAATGAGGCAGAGGCCAGCCGCGTTTCGCCCGATTGGCATGGGTGGCTGCATTTTACCTGGAATGAGCCGCCAACCACTGCGCCGTTGACGCATAAAGAGTGGGAGCAGCCCCATCAGGAAAACCTGACGGGCTCTGCACTGGCTTATGCGCCTGCCGGATCGATCCGTAAACCGAACCCGGCCCCGCGTAGCGATTACGAAGCCTGGCAGCCAGAGTAAGCTGATGGCAGAAAACACCACAGAGGTTATGGTTGGCGGTGCGGTTCTGGCCGTGGCGTTGGGTTTTCTGGTCTATGTGGGTCAGGCGACCGGTCTTTCAGCCGCATCGGATGGCTATCCGCTGACCGCGAGTTTTCGTTCTGCCGAGGGGGTTTCCATAGGCACTGATGTGCGTCTGGCGGGGGTTAAGATCGGGACTGTCACCGGCCTGGATCTGAACGCTGACACCTACCGCGCTGACACCATCATGAACATACGCGACGATATTGGGATCCCGGATGACAGTCTGGTGCAGATCTCGACCGAGGGATTGCTGGGCGGCACGTATATGGAAATCGTACCGGGCGGGTCATTTGAAAATCTTGAGGCCGGCGGAGAGATTGTCGATACGCAAGGTGCGGTTGGATTGGTGGCATTGCTGTCCAAGTTTGTTTCCGGGAACGCCGAAGGCGAATGATGCGGTCGCTTTCTCTTCTGGCATTTCTCGCATTTCCAGCCCTGGCGCAGGATACCGAACTGGCCACCGCTGCTGATGGGGCTATATTGCGTGGCCTGGATCGGATGAACGGGCAGTTGGTGGATTATGACCTGTCGGTGGGCGAGGGTGCAAATTTGGGCCCTTTGAGCATCCAATTGGAAGAATGCAGGTATCCGACGGGCAATCCGTCGGGCGACGCTTATGCCCGGGTCGAAGTCACCGACAATAACGGCGCCGCGCTTTTCAATGGATGGATGTTGGCCTCTTCGCCAGCATTAAACGCGATGGATCATCCGCGCTACGATCTTTGGGTGCTGCGCTGCACCAATTCGTGACCGGTTGGAAAACCTGAAAGACAGTCAATGTTTTTAGGTTGTTGCAGGGCTTGCTTCAGACGCAGATGATAGTCATCGCGCGGAATTTCGATCGCCCCGAGGCTTGCCAGATGTGGGGTCAGAAACTGGGTGTCGAACAGGGTAAATCCGCAGTAGCGCAGCCGGTCCACCAAATAAGACAGCGCGATTTTTGAGGCATCGGTTCGGCGCGAAAACATGCTTTCCCCGAAAAAAGCCGCACCTAAATGAACCCCATAGACACCGCCGATTAATGTATTCTCTTGCCAAACTTCAAGCGAATGGGCGTGGCCAAGATGATGTAGCTGGACATAGAGGCTGCGGATCGTGTCGTTGATCCATGTTTCAGTCCGATCGGCGCAGGCATCGACGACGGCGGCGAAATCCCGGTTGAGGGTGATTGCAAAATTGCCCTGCTTGATCCTTCGTGCCAGGCTGCGAGACATGTGAAACCCATCCAAAGGGATGACGCCGCGGTGGGTTGGATCGAGCCAGAAAATATCAGGATCATCAGCGGCCTCTGCCATCGGAAATACGCCTGAGGCATAGGCATGCAGAAGTAAATCGGGTGAAAGGGACGGAGGATCATCCATCATGATCGGCACCGCGTTGGGGGTAGGTCAGGGCCATAAAGGCCCCGAACAAGATCATTCGGCCAAATTTGTTTCCAGCCACTTTTCCAACCAGTGGATATCGTAGTTGCCGGTTTGCACATCTTCTTGTTCCAGCAAGGCGTGAAACAAGGGGATGGTGGTATCGATCCCATCGATGATCAATTCACCTAAGGCGCGTTTCAAACGCGCGATTGCCTCTGGTCGATCTCTGCCATGGACAATCAACTTGCCGATCAAGCTGTCGTAATAGGGTGGAATCGAATAGCCATCATAAAGCGCAGAATCCATCCTGACGCCCAGACCGCCTGGTGCGTGATACTGGGTGATTTTACCCGGGCAGGGCGCAAAGTTTGGCAGGCGCTCTGCGTTGATGCGCACCTCGATCGCGGCGCCGTTGATCACCAGATCTTCCTGTTCAAATGACAGGTCCATTCCGGCGGCAACACGGATCTGTTCGCGAACCAGATCAACGCCAAAAATTCCCTCGGTCACCGGGTGTTCGACCTGAAGGCGTGTGTTCATCTCGATGAAATAAAACTCGCCATCTTCATACAGAAATTCGATAGTTCCTGCGCCGATATAGTCGATGTTTGCAACGGCCTCGGCGCAGCGTTTGCCAATTTCATCACGCATTTCTGGCGTTATGGCGGGGCCGGGGGCCTCTTCAAACACTTTCTGGTGGCGACGTTGCAGGGAACAATCCCGCTCCCCCAGATGGACGGCCTTGCCCTTACCATCGCCAAAGACCTGCACCTCGATGTGGCGCGGTTTTCCGAGGTATTTTTCGATGTAAACTTCATCATTGCCAAAGGCGGCCTTGCCTTCGGCGCGGGCGGTGCGAAACGCGGTTTCCAGCTCTGCTGCGGTTGTGGCCAGCTTCATGCCGCGCCCACCACCACCAGCTGTCGCCTTGATGATCACCGGGTATCCCATCTCTTCTGAGACTTTTTGTGCCGTTTCGTAATCTGGCACGCCACCATCAGAGCCCGGAACACAAGGCACGCCCAGTTTTTTCATCGTATCCTTGGCGGTGATCTTGTCGCCCATGATACGAATATGTTCTGCGGTCGGGCCGATGAATGTGATTTCGTGATCTTCCAGCGCCTGAACGAAATTGGCGTTTTCCGACAAGAAACCGTAGCCCGGATGAACGGCCTGAGCGCCGGAAATTTCGCAGGCTGCGATGATGGAGGCCACATTCAGATAGCTGGCGCCACTAGGCGGCGGGCCAATGCAGATCGCCTCATCGGCCATACGAACATGCATGGCGTCAGAGTCAGCTGTCGAATGCACGGCGACCGTCTGAATGCCCATCTCGCGGGCGGCACGGATCACACGCAGGGCGATTTCACCCCGGTTGGCGATGAGAATTTTATCGAACATACGCGCGCCTGCCTTATTCGACGATCATCAGCGGGGCGCCGAATTCGACCGGGTCGCCATCGGTGACCAGGATCCGCTTTACCGTGCCAGACTTTGGTGCCGGGATGTGGTTCATGGTTTTCATGGCCTCGACGATCATCAATGTGTCGCCCTCTGACACCTGGCTGCCGACAGATACAAAGGCCGGAGCCCCCGGTTCAGCGGCCATATAGGCAGTGCCAACCATGGGCGACGTCACGGCGCCAGGATGCTGGGCCGGATCATCATTTGACGCTGGGGCTGCGGCGGGTGCAGCAGCAGGCGCTGCGATGGGTGCAGGGGCCGCAGCAGGTGCTGCGACGACGTTTGTGACTACATTGCCCCCCCGGCTGACGCGGACATTCAGGCTGTCTTTTTCGCCATATTCTCGTTTGACCTGAAGCTCGGTCAGATCATTCTTGCGCAGCAATTCGGCCAGTGCCTCTACGAACGCGACATCAGCATCATGTTTGTTTTTTGTCATGTAATCCTCGAACGGTCTTGCGCCCATCTTTTGCGGGCTTGCCTTTGTTTTGTTGTTTATAGGCCAGTGAACCGGCGGTGGGAAGCGAATGTTTAACGTGAATGTTTTCAGACAGCTTTCGTAGGGGTGAAATTTAAAAAATTTACCATTTGATAAAAAAATAAACCTGTGGCAGGCTATGATGAAAATAAGCCAGCAGGGAGGCGGCCAATGCCAAACAGCCAACTTACCCCGGGAATTGTCCCCGGCCGTTTGCGCGACAGCGACTATCAGGATAATTTCTCTGACCTTCATCCACCCTTGGATCCGCATGAGGCGGCGGTTGCTTCAGATCGCTGCTATTTCTGCCATGATGCGCCGTGCATCACGGCCTGCCCAACAGATATCGATATTCCGATGTTTATTCGCCAGATCCAGACCGGAAGGCCGGATCAGGCAGCGCGCACCATTTTATCCCAGAACATCTTGGGCGGCATGTGCGCACGGGTCTGCCCCACCGAGACATTGTGCGAAGAGGCCTGTGTTCGTGAAGCGGCAGAAGGCATGCCTGTGGAAATCGGTAGATTGCAGCGTTATGCCACAGACGTGATGCAGGATGCAAAGGAGCACCCCTTCGAACGTGCTGCGGAGACTGGAAAACGTGTTGCGGTGGTTGGGGCCGGGCCTGCGGGCCTGTCCTGTGCGCACCGGTTGGCGATGCTGGGTCATTCTGTTGATCTGTATGACGCAAAGGTCAAATCAGGTGGTTTGAATGAATTTGGCATTGCCGCCTATAAGTCCGTTGACGGATTTGCGCAGCAAGAGGTCGACTGGCTGCTGGGTATTGGCGGGATTACCGTGCGCAATGGCCAGTCTTTGGGACAGAACCTGACATTGGACGGGTTGAAGGCAGATTATGACGCCGTGTTCTTAGGCATTGGACTGTCAGGCGTGAATGCCTTGCGTGCCGAGGGTGAGGACAAAGACGGTGTCGGCGATGCAGTTGATTTCATCTCCACCCTTCGTCAGGCAGAAGATCTGTCTGCGTTACCGGTGGGGCGCAATGTGGTTGTGATTGGCGGGGGTATGACGGCCATAGATGCAGCGGTTCAATCGAAGCTGCTTGGCTCTGAAAATGTCACGGTCGCTTATCGACGGGGGCGGGATCAGATGGGCGCGTCCGGGTTTGAACAAGACCTGGCCTCTGCCAATGGTGTGCGAATTGTCGCGAATGCCCGACCTGTGCGTATCATTGGCAACGGGGCAGCTAGGGAAGTCGAATTTGAATATACTCGTGACGGCGACGATGGATTGACCGGCACTGGGGAAACCTTCCGTATCGCCGCAGATCAAGTGTTGAAAGCGATCGGCCAGACATTGGGCGAAACGCCAGAGGGCATGCAGATCGACGGCGGCAAGATCGCGGTTACAGGTGCTGGTCGCACCAACATAGCCGGCGTCTGGGCTGGTGGTGACTGTGCCACCGGTGGTGATGACCTGACTGTAACTGCGGTGGCCGAAGGGCGCGATGCTGCAGAAGACATACATTCCAGCCTGATCGGCTGAGGGAGGACATAATGGCAGATCTTTCTACAAATTTCGTTGGTATCAAATCCCCGAACCCGTTCTGGCTGGCCTCGGCCCCCCCGACAGATAAGGAATACAATGTACGCCGTGCCTTTGAGGCCGGATGGGGCGGCGTCGTGTGGAAAACCCTGGGAGAAGAGGGGCCACCGGTGGTTAATGTCAATGGGCCGCGCTACGGCGCGATCTGGGGCGCTGACCGACGCCTGCTGGGGTTGAACAATATCGAGCTGATCACCGATCGGCCGTTGGAAGTGAACCTGCGCGAGATGAAGGCGGTGAAGCGCGATTACCCGGATCGGGCATTGATCGCCTCGATCATGGTGCCTTGTGAAGAGGCTGCCTGGAAA
The DNA here is from genome assembly GCF_057219155.1 of Roseovarius sp. YIN77. Lineage (NCBI taxonomy): Bacteria > Pseudomonadati > Pseudomonadota > Alphaproteobacteria > Rhodobacterales > Roseobacteraceae > Roseovarius > Roseovarius sp. YIN77. The sequence goes on along the minus strand of NZ_JBXVVI010000001.1, from coordinate 542,164 downwards.
GCGATCCTGCCACTTGTTGAGGATACCGGCGCGGATGCGATTGAGCTGAACTTCGGCTGCCCGCATGGGATGAGCGAACGCGGTATGGGATCGGCCGTGGGGCAGGTGCCGGAATATATCGAAATGGTCGCCCGGTGGTGCAAGGCCAACACGCGCATGCCGGTGATTGTGAAATTGACCCCAAATATTACCGATATTCGTCATCCAGCGCGCGCAGCGAAGGCAGGTGGGGCTGATGCGGTCAGTCTGATCAATACGATTAATTCCATTACTGCGGTTAATCTGGACACGATGTCGCCGGAGCCTTCAATTGATGGCAAGGGCAGCCATGGTGGGTATTGTGGACCGGCGGTGAAACCCATTGCGCTGAACATGGTTGCAGAAATCGCCCGCGACCCCGAGACCGCCGACCTGCCGATTTCGGGTATTGGTGGGATTACGACCTGGCGGGATGCCGCAGAGTTTCTGTCCTTGGGCGCGGGATCGGTGCAGGTCTGCACGGCGGCCATGACCTATGGGTTCAAGATCGTGGAAGAGATGAAAACCGGTCTGTCAGCGTGGATGGATGATCAAGGCTACAGCTCGATCGACGAGGTGGTGGGGCGGGCCGTGCCGAACCTGAGCGCCTGGCAGTATTTGAACCTGAACTATATCACCAAGGCTGTGATTGATCAGGACGCCTGTATCAAATGCGGCCGATGCTATGCAGCATGTGAGGACACAAGCCACCAGGCGATTGCCATGTCCGAGGACCGGGTCTTTACCGTAAAAGATGAAGAATGCGTGGCGTGCAACCTTTGCATCAATGTCTGCCCGGTTGAGGGCTGCATCACGATGAAAGAGATGCAACCGGGTGAGATTGATCCACGCACTGGGCGCAAGGTCGAGGCAGACTATGCCAACTGGACAACGCATCCCAACAATCCCGGGTCTTGTGCGGCAGAATAATCCTGCGGAGCGGCTGCGCCGCAAGGTTTCTGGCACTACGTGCGGAGAGGGGCGCTGCCCCTCTTGGCCATTGGCCAATTCACCCCGAGGTATTTTTGCGAATGGAAATCTGAGTTGGAGAGGGGGGTTGGACCCCCGACGGTAGAGCCCTGCCGCGTTTTCTGGTAAGATATTCAGATTATTCTTGGGGGGATCGCATGACGTATTTTGATCTTGGCACCTATTCACGTCCGATAACCACATCATCCCATGTGGCGCAAACCTGGTTTGATCGGGGGTTGATCTGGACTTATGGCTATAATCATGAGGAGGCCATCGCCTGCTTTGAAAAGGCGCTTTTGGCCGACCGGGACTGCGCGATGGCGCATTGGGGCATCGCCTATGCCATTGGTCCCAACTACAATAAACCTTGGGACGCCTTTGAAGAGGATGAACGACCAGAGGCATTGGCGCTTGCAAGGTCTGAAGTTGCGCTTGCCGCTTCTTTGTCGGGACGTGTTTCGCCGGTAGAGCGAGCTTTGATAGAGGCGTTAGAGAAACGCTATTCCGGCGATGAGGAGATCGAAGATTTCAGCGCGCATAATGACGCCTTCGCCGATGCGATGCGCGAAGTGTACAAGGCAAATCCGGCTGATCTGGATGTCTGTAGTTTCTTTGCCGAGGCGATGATGAACCGCACCCCATGGGCATTATGGGATCTGCCCACCGGCAAACCGGCGGAGGGGGCGGACACCGAAGAGGCCATTCGGGTTCTTGACCGGACATTTGATGAGGTTGAGGGCGCGTGGGAGCATCCTGGCCTGCTGCACATGTATATCCATCTGATGGAGATGTCCCCGCATCCGGAACGCGCCTTGCGCCAGGGAGACAGGTTAAGCACTTTGGTGCCCGACGCCGGGCATTTGCTGCATATGTCGACCCATATCGATGTTTTGTGTGGCGACTATATGAACGTGGTGTCGCGTAATCACACAGCAATTAAAGCGGATCGAAAATTTGTTGAACATGCCGGGGCGGATAATTTTTATACTGTCTACCGATGCCATAACTACCACTTCAAAATCTATGGTGCGATGTTTTTGGGCCAACCGAAAGCCGCGCTGGATACCGCGGATGAGCTGATCAACTCACTGCCTGATCAGGTCGTGCGGCCAATGGCGGACTGGTTTGAATCCTTTGTTCCGATGAAGCAGCACGCGCTAATCCGGTTTGGCATGTGGCAGGAGATCTTGGATCAGAGTTTGCCTGAAGATCAGGAACTGTTTTGTGTAACCACAGCCATGATGCGCTATGCGCGTACGGTGGCACTTTCGAATTTGCATCGGATTGATGAGGCCGAAGCGGAAAAAGAGGTGTTTTTGGCAGCGTATGCAGCGGTGCCCGAAACTCGCATGCTGTTTAACAATTCCTGCCGCGATATTCTGACGGTGGCAGAGCAGATGATGCTGGGCGAATTGGAGTATCACAAAGGCAACCACGACGCGGCCTTTGCACATCTGAGTAAGTCGATCGAGCTGGATGATAACTTGCCCTATGATGAACCTTGGGGGTGGATGCAGCCGACACGGCACGCGTTGGGCGCTTTATTGTTGGATCAAGAGCGGTTTGAAGAGTCCGAAGCTGTCTACCGCGCCGATTTAGGCTTGGATCACACCCTCAGCCGGGCTTGCCAGCACCCGGGTAATGTTTGGAGCCTGCATGGGTTGCATGAATGTTTGGTTCGCCGGGAAAACTGGGATGAGGCGCTGCATGTCCGTTTGCAACTGGACAAGGCTATTGCGCGGGCAGATGTGCCGATCCGGGCCTCTTGTTATTGTCGGCACAAAGCCGTTGCGGCGTGAAGTTACCGTAGCCAGTCAGTATTGGTTTGGGCCCACTCCCGACGCAGGCGGTGGGCCTCAGCAAGGAAATCCGTCTCCTGCACTGTCATGTCGCTGATCCGGTCCGGGCGGAAGTGCCTGAAATCGTCGCGCAGTTCACACCATGCCGCAACAATCACGGACTCGGTGAAATAGACCATGGCAATGGGTCGTATTGTGCGTTCAGTCAGAATGCCATCCTCATCACCGTAGCGGATGAAAACCTTTTTCGCCTGACGGATTGCATTTCGTATCTCTGACAAATCAAGTGTTGCCTCTTCGGGGACGCCGCCCCAGCTAGACGTATAGAGCCCGTCACGCAATGGCGTGGCCGATGCCAGTTTGGCGGCGGCCCGTCTGGCTGCCCGGATTAAGCCCTTGTCACCTGTTCGCCCCAACAAGCTGAGCCCGACAGTGATGGCTTCGGCCTCGTCGATATCAAAATTAATGGGGGGCAGGTCGAACCCCGGACGCATGATATACCCAATGCCCGCCGCGCCATCGATGGGGACGCGCATCGCCTGCAAAGAGGCAACATCACGATAGATGGTGCGTTTTGTGACCTCCAACGTTTCGGCGATGTCAGCAGCCGTTAACGGGTGCGGGGCGCTGCGCAACAGTTGGATGATTTCGAACATACGGGCGGATCGGGACATGGGATCTCCTTTTCCTCTGCATAGCAGAAGCCTGCTGACAGATACATGTCAGCAGAGAGGGCATATGCAAAGCCGAAATGACGTTCAAAGGATTGATGAATTGAAAACGCAATATGCAATTGGTGTCGTGCTGGTTCTGCTATCCACCTTGGTGTTCAGCATGGCAGGGATTTTTACCAAAGGGGTGCAGACAGATGCCTGGGGGGTTATTTTCTGGCGTGGGCTGAGTGCGACGGCGTTTACTTGCGCCTATCTGGTCTTTTCCGGGCGATTGCGGGGTGAGCTTTCAGCGTTTGGTTGGCCTGCGGTTCTGGCCGCAGCCCTGGGAGCGGTTGCCACGGCGGCCTTTCTGAATGCGTTCAAGTTGACCAGCGTGGCCAACGTGGTGCTGATCTGGGCGGTTTCGCCGTTTGTGGCCGCAATTCTGGCATGGATCGCCATTCGCGAACGTCCGGGCGCGCGAACCATGATCGCTGCCGGCTTATCCGCATGCGGCGTGCTGATTGTGATGGTGGGGTCTTTTGGCAGCGGCGGTTTGATTGGGGATGTCCTAGCGGGGGTGATGGTTGTCCTGATGTCGGCCTCTATGGCGGTCTTTCGGGTCTGGCCAAAAACTCCCTCCTCGCTTTCGGCGGCACTGTCATCTGTGTTTTTGTTGCCCTTTGGCTGGATGCTAACAGACCCTGCGAGTTCAGCGCCCGGTGACCTTGTTGTTTTGCTGTGCTTCGGGCTGTTCTTTGCTTTCGCCTCAGTCACATTATTCGAAGGGGTCAGGCGCATCCCCGCGGCCAAAGCCGCCCTGATCGGAACCATTGAAACGCCGCTCGCACCAATTTGGGCGTTTCTGCTTCTGTCTGAAATCCCTCCTGCCGCCACGATTGCAGGCGGCAGCGTGATTTTTGCGGCGGTGTTATGGTCGCAATTTGAACAGGCGGGTGATTGAGCTGGCCTAAGGGGTCAAGGTCCGTGTCAAAACTGTTGTCACAAAACTTTGGGCCTCGACAAACGGATCATCCTCTTTTCCTGAAAGCAGCGTTTTGACCTGAACCTCGAAGTCCGCGTAGTGCTGGGTGAGCGACCAGATCGAAAATATCAGGTGCCACGGGTTGATCTGCGCAATGCGCCCAGTATCGGACCAGCCTTGTATAACAGCGGCCTTTTCATCCACCAGAGATTTCAGGGGCCCCTCGATCGTGCTGATGATGCGTGGGGCGCCTTGGATAATCTCATTGGCGAACAGGCGGCTTTCGCGTGGCATGTTGCGGCTCATTTCCAGCTTACGTTGCGCATAGCCAAGGATTTCTTCTAGCGGATCGCCATCTGCTTGTAATTCACGCAGGGGGTCAAGCCACAGATCCAGCAATCCCGACAGCAATTCATGGTGGATCGCCTCTTTGCCCGGGAAATAGTAAAGTACATTGGGTTTGGACAGATTGGCGGCTGCAGCGATCTGATCCAAGGTTGAGCCGCGATATCCATGTTGAGAGAATATCTCTAATGCGGCCTCCAGAATTCTGTCGACATTCTTCATCTGGATGCGGGTGCGACGTCGTGCTTCTGTCAATTTCTGTCCCCGTTCGCGCTTTTTTAACAGTTTTGGCAATATCGGCACCGTAGTCCTTGACTGCCCTTCTGTCTTTGATAGCGTGTTCCTGACCAAATGGTCAAACATTGTGGAGAAGTCCGAAAACGGACCCCACCGGGCCTATACCCGATTCTGACAGAGGAGACACCTATGCCCGCCCCCGGAGAGAATCTGAAAATCAATGGCGATCGGCTGTGGGACAGCCTGATGGAAATGGCGCAGATCGGACCGGGTGTGGCAGGCGGCAATAATCGGCAAACGGTCACCGATGAGGATGGCGAGGGTCGCGCGCTGTTTCAGCGATGGTGCGAGGCGGCAGGCTGCACCATGGGGCTGGACCAGATGGGCAATATGTTTGCCTGGCGCGAAGGCACCGATCCTGATGCGCTGCCGGTCTATGTTGGCTCGCACCTTGATACTCAACCCACTGGCGGCAAGTATGACGGCGTTCTGGGCGTGTTGGGCGGGTTAGAGATCATCCGCACGCTGAACGATCTGGACATCAAAACCAAACATCCCATCGTGGTAACCAACTGGACAAATGAGGAAGGCACCCGTTTTGCCCCTGCCATGCTGGCATCAGGTGTCTTCGCAGGTATTCACACTCAAGATTGGGCCTACGGTCGAGAAGATTCCGAAGGCTTGAAGTTCGGCGATGAACTGGCCCGGATTGGTTGGCGCGGTGATGAAGAGGTCGGCGCGCGAAAGATGCACGCGTTCTTTGAGCTGCATATCGAACAAGGCCCGATTCTGGAGGCCGAGGGCAAGGATATCGGCGTTGTTACCCATGGGCAGGGGCTAAGCTGGACGCAGGTGACCATTACCGGCAAGGACGCCCATACCGGATCAACCCCAATGCCGATGCGCAAAAACGCGGGTCTGGGTATGGCGCATGTGTTGGAACTGGTGGATCAGATCGCTAAATCCCACGCGCCTGATGCAGTGGGTGCGGCGGGGCATATCGACGTTTTTCCCAATTCGCGCAATGTGATACCAGGCAAAGTTATCTTTACGGTTGATTTCCGCTCGCCCAATCTGGCTGTCATTCAGGACATGGAGGCGCGGCTGAAAACGGGTGCGCAGGCCATTTGCGATGAAATGGGGTTGGGCGTGGAATTTGAAAAGGTCGGAGGGTTTGACCCTGTGACCTTTGATGATGGCTGTGTGACGGCTGTAAGGAGCGCCGCTGAACGGCTGGGATATAGCCACCGCAATATCATCTCTGGTGCGGGGCATGACGCTTGCTGGATCAACCGCGTGGCCCCGACGGCCATGGTCATGTGCCCCTGCGTGGATGGGCTGAGCCATAACGAGGCCGAAGAGATTTCAAAGGAATGGGCTGCTGCGGGGGCAGATGTGCTGATGCATGCGGTCGTGGAAACGGCGGAGATTGTGGAGTGAAACGCTTGACCGGGCCGGGGGCCAGCCCCCGGACCCCCGGAGTATTTTTGGCAAAATGAAGATTGGAGCTTAAGGGCTCCGAGTTCTGGGAGAAATTCAAATGACCACCAAAGTCATCAAAAACGGCACCGTTTGCACCGCGGATCGTACTTGGAAGGCCGATGTTCTGATTGAGGGTGAGGTTATCAAACAGATTGGTGAGGGTCTGGCCGGCGACGAATATATCGACGCTGAGGGCGCCTATGTGATCCCCGGCGGGATTGATCCGCATACGCATCTGGAAATGCCCTTTATGGGCACCACGGCGGCAGAGACATTTGAGACCGGCACTTGGGCCGCGGCGGCGGGTGGGACGACGATGCTGATCGATTTCTGCCTGCCTGGCGAAGATGGATCGATCAAGAACGCCATCAATGAATGGCACCGCAAATCGGCGCCGCAAATTTGTTCCGATATCGGGTACCATATGGCGGTGACGGGATGGAATGAGAGCGTTTTCAACGAGATGGAAGATGCTGTTAACATGGGCGTCAACAGCTTCAAACACTTCATGGCCTATAAGGGCGCGTTGATGATCGAGGATGATGAAATGTATGCCTCATTCAAACGCTGCGCTGAACTGGGTGCGCTGCCGATGGTCCATGCGGAAAACGGTGATCTGGTGGCTGATAAGCAGCAGGAAATGCTGGCCAAGGGGATCACAGGGCCAGAGGGGCATTGCTATTCCCGCCCGCCTGAATTTGAGGGCGAGGCTGCGAACCGGGCGATCACCATTGCAGATGCGGCGGGCGTGCCTTTGTACATCGTGCATGTATCCTGCGAGCAAGCGCATGAGGCGATCCGGCGGGCGCGGCAAAAGGGGATGCGGGTTTATGGGGAGCCATTGATCCAGTTCCTGACGCTGGATGAGGGGGAGTATTTCAAGGGCGACTGGATGCATTCAGCTCGTCGGGTGATGTCCCCGCCATTCCGCAACAAAGAACACCAGCAATCCCTGTGGGCAGGCCTGCAATCCGGGTCGTTGCAGGTGGTGGCGACGGATCATGCGGCGTTTACATCAGAGCAGAAACTGATGGGTAAAGACAATTTCTGTCTGATCCCGAATGGGTCTAATGGGTTGGAAGAGCGCCTGGCCGTACTGTGGACCGAGGGCGTGGAAACCGGGCGCCTGACACCTAATGAGTTTGTGGCGTCTACTTCAACAAATATTGCCAAGATATTGAATATATATCCAAAAAAAGGTGCGATTGTTGAAGGTGCAGATGCCGATATCGTGGTTTGGGATCCGAAAATTTCAAAAACCATCAGCCAGTCAAACCATCATTCGATCCTTGATTACAACGTGTTTGAAGGGTTCGAAGTGAAGGCGCAGAGCCGTTATACAATCTCGCGCGGCGAGGTCATCTGGGCCTGGGGTCAAAACTCCCAACCGCAACCGGGCCGGGGTCGGTTTGTGCCGCGTCCTGCTTTCCCGTCTGCTCATGCTGCCTTGAGTAAATGGAAAGAGTTAACAGCACCAAAACAGATCAACCGCGATCCAATGAATATTCCGGCGGGGATTTAAGTAGAGGATGAATTCCTTGGGGCAAGACACTGTAATAGAGGCGAAAAACCTTGATCTGACCTTCCAGACCAACGATGGGCCTATCCATGCGTTGAAGGATGTTTCACTGGAGATCAACCGAGGTGATTTTGTCAGCTTTATCGGCCCGTCGGGATGTGGCAAGACGACATTTCTGCGCACCATCGCGGCATTGGAAAACCCCACCGGGGGCAGCCTGTCTGTCAACGGGATGACCCCGGATGAGGCGCGGCGAAATCGGGCTTATGGCTATGTGTTTCAGGCGGCGGGATTGTATCCCTGGCGGACGATTGCAGGCAACATCAAACTGCCGCTGGAGATCATGGGGTTTGACAAATCTGAACAGGAAAAGTGTGTTGAAAATGTTCTGGAGCTTGTTGAATTAAAAGGATTTGGTAAGAAATTCCCATGGCAGCTATCTGGCGGCATGCAGCAGCGGGCATCGATTGCGCGGGCCTTGGCCTTTGATGCCGATATCCTGTTGATGGATGAACCCTTTGGCGCCTTGGACGAGATTGTGCGCGACCATCTAAATGAACAGCTTTTGGCCTTGTGGGCACGGACGGAAAAGACGATTGGGTTCGTGACGCATTCCATCCCCGAGGCGGTTTATTTATCTACGAAAATCGTGGTGATGAGCCCGCGGCCGGGGCGGATTACGGATGTGATTGAAAGCCCGCTGCCAAAGGAGCGGCCATTGGATATTCGCGACAGTGCTGAGTTCATCGAGATTGCCCACCGGGTGCGCGAAGGGCTGCGGGCGGGGCATGGCGATGAGGTGTGAGATGCGCAAAAACGCTATGCTGCAACGCGACTGCATAACGTCGGTATTACGTCGGTGTCCAAAAAATGGGATGAAACATGCGTAATCTGCTGCCCATTCTGACCGTTTTGGCCGCACTTGTGGCGATCTGGTACGCCGGATCGGTTTTGATGAATGCCAAATGGACCTATGCACAGGCAGATCGGGCTGGGGTAGAATTGACCATGTCAGAGGTGATCGCAGATACCCAAGCACAAGAACGCCCACGTCTGCCACCACCGCATCAGGTGTTCGCGGAGCTGTGGGAGACCACAGTGGAAAAGAAGGTGACATCGAAACGCAGCCTGATCTATCACGGCTGGGTGACGCTATCGGCGACGTTCTGGGGCTTTGCCTTGGGGATCACGGTGGGTGTGCTGATGGCGGTTGGGATTGTCTATTCCCGTGTGCTGGAGATGAGCCTGATGCCCTGGGCGATCATCAGCCAGACGGTACCAATCGTGGCTATCGCACCGATGATTATCGTTTTGTCAAACTCTGTGGGCATTGATGGGCGGACAGTGCCCAAGGCGATTATTTCGGCTTACTTATGTTTCTTCCCGGTGTTGGTTGGCATGTCCAAGGGGTTGCGGTCGCCGGATGGTATGCAACTGGACCTGCTGAAAACCTATGGCGCGTCGGGGTCGGACACGTTTTGGAAGCTACGCCTGCCCAGTTCGGTGCCCTATCTGTTTACCTCACTTAAAATCGGCATTGCCGCGGCGCTGGTGGGCACCATTGTGGGTGAGTTGCCGACTGGGGCCATTCAGGGGCTGGGCGCGCGCATTTTGATCGGTGATCAGTTCGGACGGCCCATACAGATCTGGGCGGCCCTGTTTGCCGCTGCCATTCTGGCCGGTGCCCTGGTCAGCCTGATCGGGTTCATGCAGCGCGTGACGCTGAAACGGATGGGGATGGCGCAATGATTACTGTTGCACTGGCCCTGATCATCTGGATCGCCGCCTGGGTATTGAACTGGTGGCTGGCAAATTCCGCCTATCGGGACCGCAGAGCCGTTAGAATTTCCATTCCTGTGATCTTTGGGTTGGCGGTGCTGGCTTTGTGGCAGGGGTTGGCTTTGGGGCTGAACATCTCGCCCATCATATTGCCTGCCCCGTCTGCAATTGCGGCGACTTTTGCCGGTTCCACCGAAACATTGTGGTTGGATTTCAGCCAGACCGTGCTGAAGGGGGCGTTGTCGGGGTTCATCATTGGGGCATTGGCCGCGTTTGGCACGGCGCTGTTGGTGGATCGCAGCATGTTCCTGCAACGCGGCCTGTTGCCCATCGGGAATTTTGTGGCCGCTTTGCCAATCGTCGGGATCGCACCCATACTGGTCAACTGGTTCGGGTTTGACTGGCATTCAAAGGCCGCGGTTGTGGTGGTGATGGTCTTCTTCCCAATCCTGGTCAACACGGTCCAAGGGCTGAAAGAGGCCAGCCGCATGCAGCTGGACCTGATGCAGACCTATGCCGCCAGCTATCCGCAGACGCTGATCAAGCTGCGCCTGCCGGCGGCTATGCCCTTTATCTTTAATGGGCTCAAGGTTGCGACGACGCTGGCACTGATCGGGGCGATTGTGGCGGAATATTTCGGATCGCCCACGCGTGGCATGGGGTTTCGCATCTCGACAGAGGTCGGGCGGCTGGGGCTGGACATGGTCTGGGCGGAAATTGCTGTCGCGGCACTGGCAGGGTCGGCGTTTTACGGTATTGTCGCAATGATAGAAAAGGGGGTGACCTTCTGGCATCCTTCGCAAAGAAGTTAATGGATAATCAACAAGGGAGAGACGGAAAATGAAAAAGCTGTTGATGGGCGCTTCGGCGCTGATGATGGGCGCAGGGGCGGCCAATGCGGCCGACGATCTGACGCTGCAACTGAAATGGGTCACGCAAGCACAGTTTGCGGGCTATTATGTTGCGCTGGAAAACGGGTTTTACTCCGATGAGGATTTGAACGTCACCATCAAACCCGGTGGCCCGGATATCGCCCCCACGCAGGTTGTGGCTGGTGGTGGGGCCGATGTGGTGATCGACTGGATGCCTTCGGCGCTGGCGGCGCGGGAAAAAGGCCTGTCATTGGTCAATATCGCCCAACCGTTTAAGTCGTCGGGCATGATGCTGACCTGCCGCAAAGATACCGGCGTGGCCAGCCCGGCAGATTTCCCGGGTCGGACGCTGGGCGTGTGGTTTTTTGGCAATGAATACCCGTTTCTGAGCTGGATGAGCACGCTGGGCTATTCCACAGAGGGAGGCGAGGAGGGCGTCACCGTTCTGAAACAGGGCTTTAACGTTGATCCGATCCTGCAGGGACAGGCCGATTGCGTATCGACCATGACCTATAATGAATATTGGCAGATCATTGATGCGGGCCTCTCAGCCGATGATCTGGTGACGTTCAAGTATGAGGATCAGGGCGTTGCGACGCTGGAAGATGGTCTTTATGTGATCGAAGAACGCCTGAGTGACGAGGATTTCAAAGATCAATTGGTGCGGTTTGTGCGGGCCTCTATGCGCGGTTGGAAATGGGCAGAGGAAAACCCTGATGCCGCCGCTGATATCGTACTGGAATACGATGAAACCGGTGCCCAAACTGAAAAGCATCAACGTCGCATGATGGGCGAGATTGCTAAACTGACGGCCGGATCCAATGGTTCGTTGGATGAGGCGGATTACCAGCGGACAGTCGATACGCTTTTGGGTGGCGGCTCTGATCCGGTGATTTCTGCCGCGCCGGAGGGGGCCTGGACCCATGAAATTACGGATGCTGCACTGAACTGATCACAACCCAGTACAGTTATCTACACTGGCCCGCCTTTTGGCGGGCTTTTGTTTTAGTTCTAGTCGTCCGGTCGATATTTGGCCCGATTTGTGCTATGGTCCATCTGTCGGGCGGTCCCGCGGAGAAGGGTATTCTCTGATCTTCAATAGGGGGCTGACATGAAGAAGATTCACGCAACGGTTATGTTATCAGTGCTCCTCGTATTAGGACTCGCAGCGCCAGCCTTGTCAGGCGGCATGACACAGGAAACCACAGTTCACAGGTTTACCGATGCCTCGGTCATTGACGGGGCGACGGGGATGCTGACCCGTATGGATACTGGCGTTTATATGGTGGTTGATACCAAGGAGCTGACCCCCGGCGATGCGGTGACAATGTGGTGGGTTGTGTTCAATGAGCCTGCCAACTGTTCAGATGGTGAATGTGGTGAGGATGACGTGCTGGTCATGGATGCAGACGGCAATATTGCCGACAGCCCGGACGGCGTGCCACCCCTGAATATGGATGCCTGGAAAGCTGCTGGCATTTCGCTCTTACGCGCCGATGGCATCGTGATCGACAAGGATGGAACTGCGCAGTTCCGTGGCCATCTGCCGGTGGGCGATACCTCTGAGGCGGTGGCCGGGCCGGGCTTGCTCGATGCCTATAAGGCCGAAGTGCATTCGGTTATTCGCAGCCATCAGCAACCGATCGAGGGGCTGCTGAATGCTCAACTAAATTCGATGAATGGCGGGTGCGCGGATAGCTGGCCGAATGAACCATGCGAAGATCTGCAGTTTACTGTGTTCAAACCGTAAAGCGTTGAGCGCGCGAATAGAAAAGGGCCGGTCGCTATGCAACCGGCCCTTTGGTAATTGATATACCGTGTTCTTACTCGCGGTTGCCGAAGAGTTGCAGCAGGAACATGAACATGTTGATGAAGTCCAGATACAGGCTCAACGCGCCCATGATGGCGGCTTTGGCCAGCCATTCCTGATCGCCGTGATGGGCGTGGGCCAGGTATGTGGTTTTAATCTTTTGGGTGTCATAGGCGGTGAGGCCAGCAAAAATCAGAACGCCCAGGATTGAGATCGCAAAGGTCATCGCGGCAGAGGCCAGGAAGATATTCACGATAGATGCCACGATCAGGCCGATCACGCCCATGATCAGGAAGGCACCCCAAGCAGAGATATCTTTCTTTGTGGTGTAGCCATAGAGCGACAGGCCAGCAAAAGCGATCGAGGTGATCAGAAAGACCTGCACGATTGATTGGCCGGTGAAGACCAAGAAGATCGAGCTGATCGAGATCCCCATCAGAACTGCGAATGCATAGAACATCAGCTGAACGCCAGCGGCGGACATACGATTGGCCGCGGCACCAAAGCCCAGGAAGATGAAGGCCAGAGGTGCAAACATCACCACCCATTTCAAGGGCGACATGTACAGCGCCTCACCCAAGCCGGTCAGATACTGACCTTCGCGGATGGCCACAGTTGCGGCAGATGGATCGGTGGTGACAGCCAGACCGGCGATGGCCCAAGCAGCCAGAAATGTGATGAATGTGCCCACGGACATGGTGCCGTAGACTTTGTTCATATGGGCGCGCAGGCCCTCGTCAATCTCGGCAGAGCGGGCACCAACCCGGACGTCTGCTTGATGGAATTCAGCCATTTATATGGTCTCCACTACTCATAATATTCCCGGCGGCCCGGATTCGGGCCACCTTCCTATTGGAATATCGGTAAAGAAGCCCCTTTTTTCAAGGAAATCCGACTAAATAAGAGCGAATTTGCTGTGTGGTGCTATTTTATCCAGTAATTGGGGGCATCCCAGATGGAACGATTGGCTTCTTGATCTACCTGATCCCGGGTCAACCCCATATCGCGAAGCGCCGCATCGGGCAGGTCTGTTAGTAGCAAGCGCTGTTTGCGAACAGCCAGGATATGAAACAGTCTGGCCAATAATCCAACGGATGCCGGAGCCGGTGCATATGTGCAGTTTTCGGTGCTGATGATCTGTGACATAACCTTTCCTTTCGTGATGTGTTTCTGGTAAGCCATCAATTATGTTGATATGTGGCACGTCATGTTGCATAATGGAAATGAATGTTTTTGTTTTAATGCATCACAGGAATTGATGAATGAGAAATATAGATATGACGGCGCTTAGATCGTTCGTGGCGGTGGCTGATGCCGGTGGTGTGACCAAAGCCGCAGGTTTTCTACATTTGACCCAATCAGCCGTTTCCATGCAGTTGAAGCGTCTGGAGGAGATGTTGAGTGTGCAACTATTGGATCGCAGCGCCCGCCAGATTGCCCTGACCAGTGAGGGGGAGTTGTTGTTAAGCTATGCCCGACGCATTTTGGAACTGAACGACGATGTCTATAGCAAGCTGACGGATACCGACTATGAAGGCGAGATCGTTCTGGGGGTCCCGCATGACATCGTCTATCCGGCCATCCCGACTGTGCTGCAGCGATTTAACGCCATGTATCCGCGGATGCGTGTGCAGTTGATGTCATCCTACACGACCAAACTGAAGGAGCTTTTTTCCCAGGGGAAATGCGATCTGATCCTGACGACAGAGGATGGTTGCGATTTGGATGGGGAAACCCTGAGGGAGCTGCCATTGATCTGGTTCGGGGCCGTGAATGGTTGTGCCTGGAAAACACGCCCCTTACGTCTGGCCTATGAGCAACGCTGCGCTTTTCGGCGCACGGTTCAGGAAGCGTTGGACAAAGCCGGAATCGCGTGGGAGATGGCGGTCGAGAGCTCCTCCAGCCGTGCGATCGAGGTTAGTGTTAGTGCCGATTTGGCGGTAAATGCGCAATTGGAGGGCACCCAACCTGGGCATTTGACGCCCATTCAGCATGGCGGGTCCCTGCCGGATTTGGGCACCAAAAAGATCAACCTATATCTTGCGGACCTTAATCGCGGTGGTGATGTCATCAAAGAACTGGCAGATCTGGTGCGGCAATCCTATGGGCCAAAGGCGCCGGTGGCGTTGCGAGCGTGATGTTACGGCGCGACGACGATTTTGCCCGTGGCCTTGCGGTGGCGTAAAAGTGTCAGTGCCTCCGCAGCCTGATCAAGGGTCAGGGTATGGCTGATGTTGGGGGTTAGCCTGCCCTCATCGAACCAACGCATCAGATCAGACAAGCTGGAGCGAAGAAGCTCTGCCTTGAAATCCAGATAGCCGCCCCAGTTCAAGCCAATCAGGGTGATGTTTTTAACCAGCATATGGTTGGGGCGTATGTCGGGCAGTTGACCGCTGGCAAAACCGATCAGCAGATATCGTGCATCCGGGTTGCAGGCGCGGAAGGCGGCGGTGTATTGATCGCCGCCAACAGGATCGTAGACCACATCGGCCCCACCAAGTGATTTGACCGTTTCCCGGATATCTTGCGTGTCCGTGTCGATCAGGTGATCTGCCCCGGCCTGACGGGCGATTTCAAGCCTCTCTAATCCCCGGGCGCAGGCAATGACCGTTGCGCCCATAGCTTTGCCAATCTCGACCGCTGTCAGCCCGACGCCGCCCGCGGCCCCAAGCACCAAAAGGGTTTCATCGGGCCGCAACCTTGCCTTGTAATCCAGCGCCAGATGGGAGGTGCCATAAGCCACCTGAAAGCCAGCGGCCTGTTCAAAGCTCATGTTATCGGGAATTGGCAGGCAGGCGTCTGTTGAAAAACAACCATATTCCGCCAAGCCACCTTGGCCTGAATAGACGGCAACGCGCTGGCCCATCATGGATGTCGGGACATCTGGGCCCACGGCATCAACGGTACCGGCCAGTTCCAGCCCAAGTGTGAAGGGAATAGTGGGTGTTTTCTGATAAGTACCTTTGATCATTAGAAGATCGGCGAAATTTAGCCCACAGGCGGCGATTTTTAGCCGCACTTCACCTGTGCCCGGCGTCGGGTCGGTAATATTATTTAATTTGGCGGTGTTAGGGCTGATGACTTGATAGGCACGCATGGTTTGACCTCCTGCCTGATCGATACGATGCAGAGGCGGGCGGGTAAAGATGCATGTTTTCGAAAACTGAAATCCGGTTAACTTTATCAAAAGGAGAGTGGAGTTAAAAAAAACACCGAAATGGTGTATAATTTGTCATACATAAAGATACAAATGCGGTTTCTGGTCACGGAAGTCTCAATTTGAACGTGTCCAAAAGGCCAAGTTGGTGGGATCGCTTTTTGCGTGTACGACTGGTCCAACGCGGATTGTTCGGACATCCAGGCACCACTCATGGGACGGGCAGCGTTACGAGTAGAACAATAGGAGACAAACAATGAAGCATCCTGTAGATGTTTATGTTGGCAAGAGGATCAGGCAACGTCGTTGGATGGTGGGCATGACCCAACAGCAACTGGCCGAAAAGGTTGGAATCAAGTTTCAACAGATTCAGAAATATGAAACCGGTATGAACCGGGTCAGCGCGTCGCGCTTGTGGGATATTTCCATGGCGATGGATGTGACGATTTCTTATTTCTTCGAAGGTTTGGACGACGGAAAGACCAAATCCGCGAAGGATACGCCGATGCAAGGTGATCTGGTTGCCGACAAAGAGGCACTGGAATTGATCCGGTCGTATTACGCCATGCCTGAAAAGCAGCGCAAACGGCTGTTTGATCTGGCCCGCGTTCTGAGCGACGCCGCCTGAAAGACGTGACCTGTCCTTGACCAACGGCTGCGCCCTGCGCATTACGTAGGGTACAGATACGATGCAAGGGCAGGGAATGACTATTTTGGGGATTGAGGATCGGCAGAGCATCATTGAAACAGCAAGGGTGCTCGCCGATACCGCACGACAGGCAACGCTGACGCATTTTCGTGCAGACGGGCTGACCGCTGACAACAAGCTGAAATCGGGATTTGATCCGGTCACGATCGCGGACCGCGAGGCCGAAGAAGGCATGCGCGCGGCGTTGGCACGACTGCGTCCGCAAGACGGCATTCTGGGTGAAGAATTTGGCGCGCAACCGGGCAGCAGCGGGCTGACCTGGGTTTTGGATCCGGTGGATGGCACGCGGGGATTTCTGTCTGGTACACCGACTTGGGGCGTTTTGATCGCGGTCAGTGATGAAAACGGGCCGATCTATGGTGTGGTTGATCAACCTTATATTGGGGAACGGTTTTGTGGCGGCCTTGGACAGGCGCATTACACAGGGCCCCTTGGCGAAAGGCCGCTTAAGGCCCGGGCTGCGCGCGGATTGGACGAGGCGATCCTGTTTACCACATTTCCCGAAATCGGCACCAAGGAAGAGCGGCACGCGTTTGAGCAGGTGGCCGACCGGGTGAAACTGGTGCGTTATGGTATGGATTGTTACGCCTATGCGCTGCTCGCTGCGGGGCAGATCGATTTGGTGATCGAATGTGGGCTGAATTCTTACGACATTCAGGCCCCGATTGCGGTGATCGAGGCCGCTGGCGGTGTGGTGACCAACTGGCAGGGGGGTCGGGCCCATCAGGGGGGACAGGTGGTTGCGGCCTCCTCTCGCGCTCTGCTGGATGAGGTGCTGCTGCTGCTCGATGGCTGACAAGAATTGACCCAGTGCGGGGTATTGGGGCATAGTGCTGCCGACCCGCCGAGTCCTTTACCCCTTCTGTCGGCGGACCCTCACATCAACCGAAGGGGCGACATGTGAGGGATTATGACTGAACTTCTTATCCGCAATGCCGATTTGATCCTGACAATGGATGATGACCGCCGGGAATTGGCGGGGCATGATTTGCGCCTGAAAGATGGGCAAGTCGTTGAAATAGGGGAAAACTTGGAGCCGCGTGGCGAAGTGATCAATGCCGCGGGTTGTCTGGTGACACCGGGGTTGGTCAACACGCATCACCATTTGTACCAATCGCTGACCCGGGCTGTTCCGGGTGCGCAGGATGCGCTGTTGTTTGGGTGGTTGCAGACGCTTTATCCGATCTGGTCACGGTTTGGGCCAGAAGAGATGCGCGTTTCGGCGCTGGTTGGGTTGGGCGAATTGGCGTTGTCTGGCTGTACGATGACATCCGATCATCTGTACCTCTATCCCAACGGATCGCGTCTGGATGATACGATTGACGCCGCGCAGGAGATCGGATTGCGGTTTCACCCTACGCGCGGGGCCATGTCGATCGGCGAAAGCGACGGGGGGTTGCCGCCCGACGGCCTGGTGGAGCGGGAAGAGGATATTTTGCGCGATTCCATTCGCCTGATTGATCGTTATCATGACGCGTCAGAGGGGGCGATGCTGCGCATTGGTTTGGCGCCGTGTTCGCCGTTTTCCGTTAGCCGCGAATTGATGCGCGATGCGGCAGTGCTGGCCCGGGACAAGGGGGTGATGTTGCACACCCATCTGGCCGAAAATGACGAAGACATCGCCTATAGCCTGGGAAAATTTGGCTGCCGCCCGGGGCAATATGCCGAGGATCTGGGCTGGACCGGCGATGATGTCTGGCATGCTCATTGCGTTAAGTTAGACATGCAAGAAATTGATTTGTTTTCGAAATCCAGAACCGGTGTTGCCCATTGCCCCTGTTCGAACTGTCGCTTGGGATCGGGCATCGCGCCTGTTCGCGAAATGCGAGATCAGGGGGTCAAGGTCGGACTTGGTGTGGATGGGTCAGCCTCTAATGACACCGGCAATCTGGTGGCAGAGGCGCGTCACGCGATGTTGTTGCAGCGGGTTAGCCGCGGTGCAGATGCGATGAGCGCACGTGAGGCGTTGGAAATTGCCACGCGAGGGGGCGCCGATGTGTTGGGGCGTTCGGATTGCGGGCGTCTGGCGGTGGGCAAGCGCGCCGATATCGCCATCTGGGACATGTCAGGGGTAGAGGCCGCAGGCAGTTGGGATTCAGCCGCGCTGTTGCTGGCGGGGCCGACGCGGGTGCGCGATCTGATCGTTAATGGCAAGAAAGTGGTTCAGGATGGTCATATTCTGACCACAGATTTCGGGCAAGCTGTCAGACGACAGCAGGTTCTTGCCCATAATCTGGCCGGATAGGGGTTACGCTGGTGTAACTGCAGCGAATCTGCTTTGTAACGGAGACACCGTATGAAAATGCGGACTGACGAGCAGAGACAGAGAAAAATGAACAAAGCACTTGCCACCGTTTTGTGTGCAGTGATGAGTATTGCGGGTTGTTCCAGTTATCAAAGTACAGTGAGCCGGGCAGAGCCTGTGTCACTGGTTGTTGCCCCGGCGCATACGGCTGCCGGACAAGTGGGGCGCGCCCTGAATGCTGAACGTCGGTCGCGCGGGCTGCATCCTGTGTCTTACAACCCAACCCTAAGCACCGCAGCCATGGATCATGCCCGTGACATGTCGCGTCAGCGCTATTTTTCGCATGACAGCAAGGATGGCACCACGCATTTCCGCCGGGTGACGCGACGCGGCTACAATGCTTGTTTGGCGGCAGAAAATATCGCACGGGGCTATTCCTCTATCGATACGGTGATGCAGGGCTGGATGGACAGTCCGGGCCATCGCCGCAACAACCTGCATCGCGGCGTTTACGAATACGGCGCGGCCTATGTGGAACGCGGTAATTACTGGGTTCTGGTGCTTGCCCGCCATTGCGATAGCTGAGCGCTGCGCCACCCAATTTACCTTGACCAGACTGACCGCCCGGGATAACAGGGCGCTGTGGCGATTTGTACACCGGATTGCGGGCCACGTTAAACATGCTGCTAAAGAGGTCAGGGCAAAACCCTCGACGTCTGTGAACGGTGAGGGTTTTTTTGTGCCCATAAATTGGGCGCCCTTGTTGGAGAGACGAAATGAGCAAGGACTGGAATACACGGACAAAGCTGGTGCATGCGGGCAGTCGGCGCAGCCAGTATAGCGAGCTGTCAGAGGCGATATTTCTGACTCAGGGCTTTGCCTATGCAAGCCCCGAACAGGCTGAGGCGCGGTTTATCGAAACCGGTGAGGATGAGTTCATCTATGCCCGCTATGGCAACCCAACGGTGCGGATGTTCGAAGATCGCATTGCGGCGCTGGAAGGGACAGAAGATGCCTTTGCCACTGCCTCTGGGATGGCGGCGGTTAATGCGGCGCTGACCTCTCTGTTGCGGGCGGGCGATCACGTTGTCTCGGCCAAGGCGCTGTTTGGATCGTGCCTGTATATCCTAGAGGAAATCCTGACCCGCTATGGGGTGGAGGTGACATTTGTTGATGGCACCGATCTGGATGCGTGGCGCGCAGCGATGCGGCCAGACACAAAGGCCGTGTTTTTAGAGGCGCTGTCAAACCCGACGCTGGAAGTCATTGATATCAAAGGTGTGTCTGACATTGCCCATGAGGTCGGTGCGCTGGTGATTGTGGACAATGTATTTGCGACGCCAATTTTTCAGCGCTCCGGCGATCTGGGTGCAGACGTGATTGTCTATTCCGCGACCAAGCATATTGACGGGCAGGGGCGCTGTCTGGGCGGTGTGGTCTGTGGGACCAAGGACTATATCCGCAAGGTGCTGGAACCCTATATGAAGCATACCGGCGGGGCGCTGAGCCCCTTTAATGCCTGGGTGATGCTGAAAGGTATGGAGACGCTGGATCTGCGATGCCGGGCCCAGGGTAAATCGGCGTTGGCGATTGCCGAAGACCTGCAAGGCCATGCGAAGCTGGAACGGGTCATCTTCCCGCATCTGCCGGACCATCCGCAATACGAACTGGCGAAATCGCAGATGGAAATGGGCGGAACGGTTCTGTCGTTGGATATCGTAGGCGGGCAGGAGGCGGCTTTCCGTTTCCTGAATGCGTTGGAGATTTTCAAAATCTCGAACAATCTGGGTGACGCGAAAAGCATTATCACTCATCCGACCACGACAACCCACCAACGTCTGACCGATGAGCAGCGGGCTGAGCTGGGGATTACCCCCGGGTTGGTGCGTATCTCTATCGGGATCGAGGATACGGACGATCTGATCGCGGATATCAAGCAGGCACTGGACGCGGTCTGAGCAAATCAAGCCGCGCTGGAATAGGGGCCAAGCCGGTTTGAAAGTTCTTTGATCAGAACCCGTTGAACCGCACGGAATCGGGCATTGCTGGATAGATCTTCCAGCAATGCGACCCAGACCGGGACTTTGATCGGCGGTATCTCGCTGTTCACGCGGGTCAGCCTGTCATCGTTGTCGGCCAGGATGCGGGGGATGAAAGCCTTGCCCAGTCCTGCCACAGCGAGCTTTTGCAATGTGTAAAAACTATCGGCCCGATGATGGATCTGGTCTGATAGAATATTGGCTTCCATCCATTTTCCGATCACTGAACCGGTCAACGGCCCGTCCAGCCCAAGCCAGCGGTCATCTGAATTTGAGGTGCCGTAAACGCACAGTTCGAGGTGGCCGGCGATTTCTCCGGTCAGGCCGTCGGAGAGGGTTTTGGCGGGTCGAACCGCGATGTCAGAGGCCATTCGTTGAAAATCATGGCGCGTGTTGGAGCTGAGAAGAGAAAGTTCAATTTCCGGGTATTGCGCTGAAATTATTGATATAATACCGGGTAGGATGCTGTTGCATATGCTGTCGGTCGAGGCGATGCGCACAGGACCGCGCAGATCCTGATCGGTGCCGACGATGGCGTGATTGATTGTCAGAACGGCCTCTTCCACATTTCGGGCGGCGCGGAGGATTGGTTCGGCCTCTGGCAGCAGTTTGTAGCCAGATTGAGCGTGTTCAAAGATTGTTTTTCCGTGACGCGCTTCAAACGCCGCGACCCTGCGCAGGACCGTGGCGTGAGTGACGCCCAGTAGCTGTGCAGCAGCATTCAACGAGCCCGTTTCTGCCACAGCGAGGACAAAACGGATATCATCCCAGTTGTTGTTCATAAATTAACATCTAAAGTAAAAAACTTGGCAATTGAAATGGTATTTTCACAAGATAGAGTTTCGATAGTTGTGATGATGAAACGGAGTAATTTCATGAAGAATTTTGGAAAAATGGTTGCGCTGAGCGTTGCAGGCGCTTTGGTTGCCGGGTCGATAATTGCTCAGGAAAGTGACAATCCCGCGGTAAAGGCACGGCAAGACGTGATGAGCCTGCGTGGATTTTATCTGGGGCAGATGTTTGCGATGGCAAAGGGTGATGT
Organism: Roseovarius sp. YIN77; assembly: GCF_057219155.1. NCBI lineage: Bacteria > Pseudomonadati > Pseudomonadota > Alphaproteobacteria > Rhodobacterales > Roseobacteraceae > Roseovarius > Roseovarius sp. YIN77. Next base: position 520,501 of record NZ_JBXVVI010000001.1, on the reverse strand, counting down.
GGAATACAACGCAGATTCCGCGCAAGCCGCAGCGGATAGCCTAGCAGCTGTGATTGGATTGGACATGTCGGCAATGTGGCCCGCTGGATCGGATAGTGAGTCCATCTCTGGTACACGTGCCAAGGCAAATATCTGGTCCGATTTCGGTGGTGTCATGGAAATAGCTGGCGAATTGAACGGGGCTGTTGCGAATCTGCAAACCGCTGCGGGCACTGATCTGGATGCATTGAAAGCCGCGCTTGGTCCTGTTGGTGCGGCTTGCACGGCCTGCCATAAGGAATATCGCGCCCCCGCCAATTAATGGTGTGAATGGTGCGCAACTACGTTCGGCTTCTTGTTGCCCTATTTCTGATCGCTTTGGGCGCGGGGTGGTTTCTGACCGCACCGGACAAGCTGCCCCATGGGGCGTTGGAGAGGTTGGAACCTGATCTGGAACGTGGCCGCTGGGTTTTCTACGCCGGCGGCTGCGCGTCCTGCCATTCTGCGCCAAGGGCGGAGGGCGACGACAAACTGATCCTGTCTGGTGGGCGGGCGTTTAAATCGGATTTCGGCACGTTCTTTGCGCCGAATATCTCCAGCGATGTTCAGCAGGGAATTGGGGGTTGGTCCGCGGAGGATCTGGCCAATGCGATGTTGTTTGGAACCGGGCCGGGCGGTCAGCATTATTATCCTGCTTTTCCCTACACCTCTTATGTGCGGGCAGAGCTTGGGGATATCGTAGCGTTGCATGCGTTCTTGCAAATCTTGCCAGCATCTGAAACCTCGAGCCAGCCGCATGACGTAAGTTTTCCTTTCAATATCCGGCGCAGTCTTGGCGGATGGAAGCAACTCTTTGCCCGCACAGGCTGGGTGATTGAAGGGGAGTTGAGTGATCTGGAACGTCGCGGACGCTATCTGGTGGAAGGTCTTGGGCATTGCGGGGAGTGTCACACGCCGCGCAATGCACTGGGTGGGCTGGACTATGATCGCTGGCTTGGCGGTGCCCCTGCGCCGGGAGGAAAGGGCCGGGTGCCCAACTTGACCCCGGCGAAGTTGAACTGGTCTGTGAATGATATCGCGGAATATCTGAGATCAGGGTTCACCCCGGAATTTGACACTGCTGGTGGCGAGATGGCCGCTGTGGTGGAAAACACCAGCCAATTGACCGATGAAGATCGCGCCGCGATTGCGGCCTATCTGAAAATTGTGCCTGCTGTGGAGTAGCCGACGCTATTTGAAACTGCGGCTTTCCTTGATCTGATCCCAGGCCCAGACAACCTCTTGCAGCTGTTCCTCTTGGGAGCGATCGCCGCCGTTCATATCAGGGTGAAGAACCTTGATCAGGGATTTGTATTGTTTGCGGATTTCGGCCTTGGTCCAGTGATCCTTGGCCTCTAGAATCTCTACCGCGCGACGTTCTGTCGGGGGCAGGCGGCGGGTGCCGCTGATGCCTTTGCCGGGATTCTGTGTGGCGTTGCCGCCCAGAACCTCATGCGCGTCATTGATGCCCAGACGATCCCAGGCGCGTTCCTCGGCCGATTTTTTAAACGGTTTGGTGTCGCGGTTCCATACACGATCGGATTGGATCTGCTGATCCATCTCTTCTTCGGTCGCGCCGTTGAAGAAGTTCCATTTCAAATTGTATTCGCGCACGTGATCTTTGCAGAACCAGTAAAACTCATCCAGATGATCCGGGGATCTGGGCGCGCGGTATTTGCCAGCCTCTTCACAGCCGTCATTGTGACATTTCCGCGTCGACGTCTCAAACGCCCCGGACATGCCACGCCGTCCGCGTGGGTTTTTCTTCTTTGCAGAAGAAACTGACATGTCAAATCCAAATGGATCGTTCTTCTTCATCGCCAAGACCTTTGATAGAACTATTCGACTCGGAGCGAAGAGTTTAGTCCATTACGCAGGCGTGTGAAGAGGAAAGATCACAAAAATGACCGTAGCAGAAGAAATTCGCGTAAAGCTGGAGACGGCCTTTCACCCCAGAGAGCTGGAAGTGATCAATGAAAGTTCCCATCATCAGGGCCATGCAGGCGATGATGGCAGTGGTGAAAGCCATTTTCGTGTCGTGATCCGGGCAGATGGTTTTGCGGCTCAAAGCCGTGTGGCACGTCACCGGGCCGTGCACAAGGCGCTGGGGGCGGACATCACAGGCCGCATTCATGCCCTGGCGCTGGATATATCAGGCTAGGGTCAGTCGGCCGGGTCCGTCTTGGGGCTGGCGATCTGTGGTGCTTTGGTCGGGGCGTCTGTGTTGACGCCTGGCAGGCTGGGGGCGTTGTGGGGCTTGGCATTGCTGAGCGGAGTTCCCAGGACCAAGGGTTCCTCTGCCAATACGCGGCGAAAGACCAGAACACTTTGATCTTCAAGCGACTTTTTGCCGAGCCCCGAACGTGTTTCCACCGGCATGGTATCCGTGCGCTGATATTCCCAGCCATCCTTGCCGTGTTGGTTCATCAGATCCATCAGCGTATGCGCAAACCGGTCCTCGGTCGTTTTCAGCCCTTTGACCTTTTCTGCGCGTTTGGGGGCCGGGATAACCATATATTCGTAGCGTGGCATATCGAATGTCCGTCAACTGATTTCCGGTCGGAGTATCAGATACGGATCATGCAGCACAAGTCGTAGGGAAAAACGTGGCGATGTGTTGCCGTTCTGCCGGGTCAATCGATGCCTTCGACAAGAATCATATTAGCCTGTGCAGAGGCATGCCGATGGGCGACAAGTGCCTGATATTCGGGATCATCGTGCCAACGGTGAGCATGGTCGAGATCGGGAAATTTCAAAACCACAACGCTTGGGTAGTCCCACTCACCCTCGATCAGCTTTATGGGTTTAGAGGAGGTGACGATTAATTCCCCGCCATATCGTTCAAAGATCGGCATGAAATCCGCGAGGTATTTTTTATAACGTTCCGGGTCGTGGATTTGCATCTGTGCGATGAAATAGGCACTCATCTGGGGCTCCATCATGTTTATGCGACCAAGATACACGTTGTGGAATTGCATGGGAATAAGGGTAAAAGCATGATATCCATGCGTTCATGCATGATCTGAATTGGGATGATTTGCGACTGCTGTTGGCCGTAGGGCAGGTTGGGTCCCTGTCCGGCGCTGCTGGTCAGTTGGGGATTAATCAATCCACGGTGTCTCGTCGATTGGCGCGGTTAGAGGCGCAGCTCGATTGCCGTTTGGTTGACCGGTCTGTCTTGGGCATCAATCTGACCCAAGCAGGCACAGAGCTCTTTCAAATGGCAGAGCAAATGTCAGAGGATGTCGCCGTGCGCACGTCCCGGCTGATCGGGCGGGACACGACCGTCAGTGGGCGGTTACATGTGACCTGTGTCGATATGATGATCGACAGGTTTCTGGCACCCCATCTGGCGGAGTTTTCTGATCTGTATCCGGAAGTTGAGCTGATTCTGGAGGGTACGATGAACCCGATCAACCTGATGAAAAACGAGGCGGATATTGCGATCAGAGTCAGCGCAAATCCCCATGAGTTGCTTGTGGGGCGCCGGATTTGTGATTTTGGATTGGCGGTTTATACGGCCAAGGGAATTTCGGCTGAGGACAGAGATGATCTGGGCTGGATTAGCTGGAGCACCGATAGTGCGGCTGCAGCGATCATGACGCGACATTTTCCCGACGCTGCGGTCCGGCATCGGACAGACAGCTTTCTGGCGGTAAATGCACTGGTAAAGGCGGGCTTAGGGGTTGCGATGATGCCTTGCTATTGGGGGGATTGTGACCCGGATTTGAAGAGGGTTTTCCCAACCCTCATCCCAGAAGAGCAGGGGCTATGGCTGCTGATGCATCCGGAAAAGCAGCGATTGGCGCGCATTCGGGCGTTTGTTGATTTCATGATCCCGCGATTGAAGGCTAATAAAGACTGGTTCGAAGGGCAGGGCATTCTGGACGCTTAGGGTTTTAAGCGATCCCCAGACGTTTAGCCAAAGGCAATAAGCCCCAGTAGGATTGCCAGCGCAGAGCAGCCATTGGCAAACAGAGAGACCCGCAACCGTGTCGAGGGGGATGCCGCAGCCGGGCCCTTCAGGATGAAATATTGCAGTGCCAGGGCGGCAAGGGTCAGCGCCACAACCACGATCATCTTTAGAATGAAAACGACGCCCGCGCCCTCTGGATAAAGGCTGGAATACAACCATGGGCCAGTGATCCACAGTAGAATCAAGCCGGTAAAGGAAAGGCGCCCCAGGCGTTTGACAATGGGTGCGGCGATTGCCGGTTCTGCCTTTAGCATCAATCCGGTGACGATTGCCGACAGGCCGCAACCCAGGCCGATGCTGAAGCCGAGATAGTGGATAAATTTCAATAAAAGCAGCATTTTAAGTTCCCCCAATCACCGTGGTGATGGGGGATATGTTAGCTGTTTGCGAGCTTTTTCGCCACCAGTTCGTTTACCGCCTTTGGATTGGCCTTGCCGCCGGTGGCTTTCATCACCTGACCTACGAACCATCCAGCGAGCTTTGGATTTTCCTTGGCTTTCTGAACCTGAGCCGGGTTGTCGGCGATGACCTGATCAACGGCGGCTTCAATCGCACCAGTATCGGTGACCTGTTTCATGCCGCGTGCCTCGACAATCTGGGCCGGATCGCCGCCTTCGGTATAGACGATTTCGAACACGTCCTTGGCGATTTTGCCGGAGATGTCGCCCTTGGCGATCAAGTCGATGATACCGCCCAGCTGGTCTGGGTTGACCGGGCTGGCGATGATGTCTTTGTCGTCTTTTTTCAGGCGACCAAAAAGTTCGTTGATAACCCAGTTTGCGGCCATCTTGCCGTCACGGCCTTTGGCGACCGATTCAAAATAGTCGGCGGCCTCGACCTCTGCGGTCAGAACGCCAGCGTCATATTCTGACAGACCCATATCGCTGACAAAGCGGGCCTTTTTCGCATCGGGCAGTTCCGGCAGGTTGGCCGCGATGTCATCAACCCAGGCCTGTTCGATTTCCAATGGCAGCAGATCGGGATCGGGGAAGTAGCGGTAATCATGCGCCTCTTCCTTGGACCGCATCGACCGGGTTTCGCCCTTGTCCGGGTCATACAGGCGCGTTTCCTGATCGACATTGCCACCATCCTCGATAATCGCGATTTGGCGTCGGGCCTCATACTCAATCGCCTGCTGGATAAAGCGCATTGAGTTCATGTTCTTGATCTCGCACCGGGTGCCCAGATGGCTGAAATCTTGTGATTCCTGATATCTTTCATAGTCACCTGGGCGGCAAACCGACACGTTCACGTCAGCACGCATTGATCCGTTTTGCATGTTGCCATCGCAGGTGCCCAGATAGCGCATGATCTGACGCAGCTTGCCGACATAGGCGGCGGCCTCTTCCGGGCCACGGATATCTGGCCGCGACACGATTTCCATCAAACAGACGCCGGTTCGATTCAGATCGACGAAGGACATGTGCGGATCCATGTCGTGAATGGATTTACCCGCGTCCTGTTCCATGTGGATGCGTTCGATGCGTACGCGGCGGGCCACACCCGGGCCCATATCGACGATCACTTCGCCCTCTCCCACAATCGGGTGGTAGAGCTGTGAAATCTGATAGCCCTGAGGCAAGTCAGGATAGAAATAGTTTTTGCGGTCAAAGGCCGATGTCAGATTGATCTGAGCTTTCAGCCCCAAACCGGTACGGACGGCCTGTTCGACGCAATATTCGTTGATGACAGGCAGCATGCCGGGCATGGCGGCGTCCACGAATGATACGTTGGCATTTGGCTCTGCCCCGAATTTTGTCGAAGCACCCGAAAAGAGTTTGGCGTTAGAGCTGACCTGCGCGTGAACTTCGAGCCCGATGACCAATTCCCAATCGGATTTGGCGCCATGGATGACTTTGGGTTCAGGGGTGGTGTAGGTCAGGTGGTCCAGCATTGTATGTTCCTGCATCAGACGGTTCGGCGCGTGTTCTAGGACAGGGGCGGCCAAGGGGCAAGGGAAATGGCCGCATTTGGGTGGCAAAGCACCGCCTGAAACGGGGAAAGATCATGGATTGACTTGTATCATAGCAAAAGATTGAAAACTCTGTGGTTTGGGGGCGCAGGGCAGGATGAAGAAAATGACAAAAGTTGGTTTGGCAGCAGGCGTGATAGCCGGCTGTATTGCTGCGGTTGTGCTAATCGCGTGTGGCCGTAAGGAGCCGGAGACAAAGGCACCTGCGCCAGAACTGGCGCGTGCGTTGCCCGCGATGGCATGGGATCACCGGCCAGAGGCGCAGAAATGGACCAAGGTTAGCTTAAACGCGCTGGCCAATCATGCCGCCGTTCTGACCGAAATTGTCCCAGCTGATATCGATACCTATTGCCCGGCATACCCGCAGGCCAATCTCGAGGATCGTCAGGCGTTTTGGGCCGGTCTGCTGTCGGCACTGGCCAAACACGAAAGCACCTGGAACCCCGACGCGGTGGGCGGGGATGGCAGGTGGTTTGGTTTAGTGCAGATTTCCCCTGGGACGGCGAAAGGTTATGGCTGTCAGGCACAGTCTGGCGAGGCCTTGAAAAACGGTGAAAAGAACCTGTCCTGCGCCTTGCGAATTGCGGCTGTGACGATTCCGCGTGACGGGGTGATTTCGCGCGGGGGGCGGGGCTTTGCCGCTGATTGGGGGCCGTTTCATTCCGAGCGCAAACGAACCGACATCATCAATTGGACGCGGTCGCAAAGCTATTGTTCAAAATAGGCCGCGATCAGACCCGGCAAGTGTAAAGTCTTGAAAGGTCTCGTTAAACCCGATGAGCGGCCAGTCAAGCTCTGTCGAGCGACCATGACGATCCACGAAAGTGAAGAGAAAGCGGTCGCTGCTTTGCATAGCTTGAAGAAGTTCGTCTGCTTCTGGTCCGGTAAAGACACAGGTTAGCCCCGTTAGACATCCGGGTCGCTGGGTCTGCCAAGAGATATCTGTGCCGTCGATCATTCGAAAGCCGTCTGGGGCAAACAACGTTCCGCGTTCCATGCCAAATTCAATTCGAATGCCGGAATCTTCGGGTGTAACAAACACAAATTGCGCGGCAAATTTGGGACGTGGGGAAAACACATCGACCCGTCTAATATAGCAGCGTTGCCGTAATTGGCCGTCTTCTGTCCGTTCATCACAGATTGATTCCCAGATGCCGGACTTGAAGAAATGTTTGACCACCCAATCGCTGGGACGGTCATTTCCGTCGCGGTCTTGTGCGATCACCGGAAAAGCGGCCAACAACAAAAATAGAACATTCAGAATCGCATAACGCATGGGCAAACCCCTTCATGCGCAGATTAGGAGGTCTGAACAGTTTCCGAGGTCACGATTGTGCGAGGATATCTTTTTCTGAACAATGATTGGAGATCATTGACAGCCGAGATGGCATTCGACTGTTTGTCAGAAAGCGATTTTGCATCGTTGGAGACGATTCCGTGGAAAATTTGTTGTACGGAATCAAAAATGGTTTGGTCTGCAAAATGATGCAGGCGTTGCAGGACGAGCTCGATTGCGGATTCCGGGGTCTTGCAGGACCCAACCATCCACTGGCCGAGAGTTAGAAGATCAGCACCGACACTTTCGTTCAGCCCATATGCGGCGCGTAGCTCCGACGTGGCAGAAGTTTGGTGTTTTGCGGTGGCGGAACCGTCCAACGCAATAAATGCGGCAGTTAACGTTGCTGCTGCAAGTTTTTCGTTATTGATTTGGGCGATGGGATGCTGCCGAGGGTCGTAAGTAAACCCCAATTTGCGCGCGGCGAGCCGTGCTTTTGGAGAAATACGGCTTAAACCATCCGCTGCCAGGAGTGTATTGCGCATGCGGATGCAAAGAATTGCGAACCAGATAGCCAACAGAATTATAGCAATTTTAAGAGACATTTAATCCTGTATCGCAATCTTATGCGCCACCACCTATGCGATAGTTACCTGTAGGTTACCTGCCATACAAGTATGGAATTCCGTACCCATGCTTTCTGTGACAAATCGGGATCAATCACCGAGAATTCGGCCGATCATCTCTGCAGTATTGCGGCTGAGGTTCTCTGTTCCGGCGATGCGTTCCAATTGTATGCGGATCAAATCCTGGCGGTCAGCATCATAGCGACGCCAGGTTTCAAAGGCAGTGGACATTCTGGCGGTGGTTTGTGGGTTGTGCGGATCAAGCCGGATCAACCAATCGGCCACCAGATCATAAGCGCTACCATCAGAGGAATGAAAGCCCGCAGGGTTCATGGCCAGCGCCCCAATCACGGCGCGGAAGCGGTTGGGGTTTTTCCAGTTGAAATCCCGATCACCGGTCAGGTTTTTGGTGATTGTGGCTGCTTTGTCCGGGGCGGCGTGGGCGATTTGCAGGGCAAACCATTTGTCCATGACCAGACGATCCTGTGACCATTGAGTTCGGAATGCGGCCAGTTCATGCGCTCCCCGTTCCACAGATAACAGGCATCCCAGGGCGCCCAGTTGCTGTGTCATGTTATCCGCGTCAGCAAATTGTTGCGCCGCTTGTGTACCCCCGTCCAGACGCGACAGAAGACCGAGTGCTGTTGCTTGCAGTGCGCGCATTCCTGCGGCCTTGGCATCCGGGCTAAACGAGCCTGAAACATGCATTCCCGCATAAAGGCGTGGCAAGGTGTCTTGCAGATGCTGCGCCAGCGCCTGTTTCAGGGTCTGGTGAGCATGATATATCCGCGTTGGGTCGGGCGTGATTCCGGCATCAAACAAGGTTTGCGCAATGTCATCCTGACCGGGCAGCGCCAAGGCCAATGCGCGGTAGGCAGGATCGAGACTATCATCGCGTGCAATCGTCGCAAAACCATCCAAAAGACTTGTATCCGGGGTGGCATCCTGAGTGACCATGCGCACCAGAACGTCCTTGGCCAAGGCTCGTCCGGCCTCCCACCGATTGAACGAGTCTGTGTCGTGGGTCATCAGAAAGGCGCGCTCGGTGTTGCTGATCTCTCTGTTCAGGATCACCGGCGCGGAAAAACCGCGAAGAATAGAGGGGATGGGTTTTGTGCCGAGACCGGCAAATTCGAAACTTTGCTCTGCTTTCGTCATTTCTAAAAGTGTGGTGGGCTGAACTTCGTCGCCATTGTCGGATAACAGGCCGATGTTGATCGGAATTACAAATGGCTGTTTGTTTTCCTGACCCGGTGTTGCGGGCGTGTTTTGCTTGAAATGTAGCGTGTATGTTCCGTTGTCGAAGGTGTCACTTACGTTCAAATGCGGGGTTCCGGCCTGAGAATACCAGCGCTTGAACTGCGTCAGATTTCGGCCGGTGACGTCCTCGAACACTTTTAACCAGTCCTCGATCGTGGCGGCGTCGCCATCATGGCGGGTGAAGTACAGGTTGAGCGCCTTGTAGTAGGCTTCGTCACCGACCAGCGTTTTCAGCATACCGATCAGTTCAGCGCCTTTTTCATAGACGGTGGCGGTGTAGAAATTGTTGATCTCAACAAAACTTTCGGGGCGGACGGGATGGGCCAGCGGGCCGTTATCTTCGCGGAACTGGCGGCCACGAAGCGTGACAACGTCATTGATCCGTTTAACCGCGTGGCTGCGCATATCGCCGGTAAATTGCTGGTCGCGGAAAACCGTCAGCCCCTCTTTCAGACACAGTTGGAACCAATCGCGGCAGGTGATGCGGTTGCCTGTCCAGTTGTGGAAATATTCGTGGGCGATGATCGCCTCTATTCGTTCGAAATTAATGTCAGTCGATGTTTCGGGGGAGGCCAAAACGGCAGAGGAATTGAAGATGTTCAACCCCTTGTTTTCCATCGCCCCCATGTTGAAATCATCGACGGCCACGATGTTGAAAATATCCAGATCGTATTCGCGGCCATAAACATCTTCGTCCCATGTCATGGATTTTTTCAGTGCCTCCATCCCGAAGGCACATTTGTTTTCGTCCCCCGGGCGGACCCAGATATTCAGCTCGACCTTGCGGCCGGATTTTGTGGTGAATGTATCCGGGTGGTTGATCAGTTTGCCCGCGACAAGGGCGAATAGATAGGCCGGTTTGGGCCAGGGATCGTGCCACTCTGCCCAATCATCGCCTTTGCCGGTGGGATTGCCGTTGGACAGCATTACCGGTTCTGACCCTTCGATTCTGACGGTGAATGGCGCCATGACATCCGGTCGATCCGGGTAATATGTGATTTTGCGGAAGCCTTCAGCCTCGCATTGGGTGCAGTACATGCCACCGGACATGTAGAGTCCGTCCAGCGACGTGTTAGTTGAGGGATTGATTTCAACCTCTGCCTCCCAGACAAAGGGTTGATTCGGAACGTTGCAGTTGAGCCCGCCCGGAATAAATTCTGGCTGAACAGGAGCACCATCGATCGCGGCAGAGATCAGCGTCAAAGAGTCGCCATGCAAAAAGAAATCTGTGCTCTGTGCCTTTGGATTGGGGGTGAAACGGATACGAGAGAGAACACGCGTGCGTTCTGGATCAAGGTGAAAAGTCAGGTGAACGTCGTCAATCAGCCAGTTGGGAACGGTATAATCTTTTAAAAAAACTTCCAGAGCAGGCATCTTGTCCCTCGTATCAATTTGATGGTTTGCATGTGTAACCCGCGTACAGGCGGCGACAAGTGTGTATTGTAGATTTCACGCATTCTTCAGCTTTTGTGCTGATAACAGGTCGCAAAGTGATCGAATCAATCGTAAATGGCATTTTTACCCAAAGATCGTTAGATTAGGGTGGTGGAAAGCGCGCGAAAGGGCAGGGGTATGAATATCCAATCGCCGAAACAAACAGACGACCTGAGCCGGGAAGAGGCTGAGAAGGCTCTGCGTCTGCTGCAGTCCTGGGCCAAAAAGGCCAGTGCGACAGAAGTGGCAGAGTTGCATCCAGCGGTTTCACGTTTGTTGCCGGGTCAAGAAGTGTCGAACTATCCCGCATTGGCGCGTGCCTATCCCGAAGAGTTCAGCGTCGATGAAAAGTATCGCGCAACTTTGCCCGATCTGCAGAATGGACCGGAAAGCCTGATCAAAGGGGCCAAGCGGCGCATTCAGCATGTGGGGATATCCAATTTTCGTCTGCCGATCCGGTATCACCGTCGTGATGGATCGGATATTTCGCTGGAAACATCTGTCACCGGAACCGTCAGTCTGGAGGCAGAGAAGAAGGGCATCAACATGTCGCGCATTATGCGCACGTTTTACACCCATGCCGACAAGACGTTCAGTATTGATGTGATTCAGGCGGCTTTGAATGACTACATGGCGGATCTGGAAAGTTTTGATGCCCGGATCATGATGCGGTTTTCCTTCCCCAAACGGGTGGCGTCTTTGCGGTCTAATCTGATCGGATATCAGTATTATGACATCGCGCTGGAACTGGTTGAAACGCGGGGTGTTGCCCGGCACATCATGCATCTGGACTATGTCTATTCTTCGACCTGCCCATGTTCGCTGGAACTGTCTGAACATGCGCGTCAGTTCCGGGGGCAATTGGCAACGCCGCATTCGCAGCGCTCTGTCGCACGCATTTCAGTCGAGCTGTTGCCGGATATGCCGTGCTTGTGGTTCGAGGATCTGATCGATTATTGCCGCAGGGCCGTACCAACAGAGACGCAGGTGATGGTGAAACGTGAGGATGAACAGGCCTTTGCAGAGCTGAATGCCGCCAATCCGATCTTTGTCGAGGATGCGGCACGTCTGTTTTCCGAACAATTACAAAACGATCCGCGGATCGGAGATTTTAGAATTGTGGCCAGCCACCAGGAAAGTCTGCACAGCCATGACGCGGTTAGCATCCTGACCGAGGGCGATACATTTTGTTCGCAATCCATTGACCCGCAGCTGTTTTCGACCCTGATACACGCGCGCTGAATCACTCTGTAACCTCGTGATCCAAGCTTGACTTCACGTCTCTCTGTGGCCAACCCTGCCGCCATGTTGGATTTACGCCCAATCGGATATGTTATCGGTTTGCTGGTCGCGACTTTGGGCGCGACCATGCTGGTGCCGATGGGCGTTGATTTTACCCGCGCCAACGGGAATGCAGATGTTTTTTTCGAAGCGGCGCTGATCTCTGTCTTGACTGGAGGATTGGTGGCGTTGGCCTGCGCCAATGGGGTCAAACAAGGGCTGACGATCGAGCAGACCTTTATCATGACCACGGCGGTTTGGGTTGTCCTGCCGGTTTTTGGTGCCCTGCCGTTTTATCTGGGAGAGCCGCAAGCCAGTTGGACTGACGCTTATTTCGAGGCAATGTCGGGCCTGACCACCACCGGATCAACCGTCTTTACCGGGCTGGATGATATGCCGTGGGGTGTATTGTTGTGGCGCAGTATGCTGCAATGGTTCGGGGGTATCGGCATCATTGTTGTCGCTATGGTTTTCCTGCCCGAACTTCGCGTGGGCGGGATGCAAATCTTTAAATCCGAATCCTTTGATACAATGGGGAAAATCCTGCCTCGGGCGGCGCAAATCGCCTCTAGAATTTCTGGGGTCTATGTCGCGCTGACCATCGTTTGTTTTCTGAGTTACCGGGCTGTGGGGATGGATGTTTTTGATGCCATAAACCATTCCATGACCACGTTGGCGACGGGGGGTTTTTCTACTCATGATGCCTCTTTCGGGGCGTACCCGGGTGGGGTCGAATATGTGGCCGTGATCTTTATGATCCTCGCCGCGTTGCCGTTCGTGCGGTATGTGCAGATCATTTCAGGCGAAATGTTTCCCTTTTTTCGCGACAGTCAGACTCGCACTCTAATGATGGTTGTTGCATTGCTGGCTGTGGTGATGACCACGTTCCGGGTGATATTAAATGGCAGCGATACAGAGCCTGCCTTTCGCCAGGCGCTGTTCAATCTGACCTCGATCCTGACAGGGACTGGATATGCGAGTGCTGATTATCAGCTTTGGGGTGGGTTTGCCGTTGTGGTGTTTTTCTTTGTCGGCCTGATCGGCGGCTGCGCGGGGTCAACATCCTGTTCGATCAAGATCTTTCGCTATCAGATATTTTTATCTGCGCTGAAATCGCAGATCCACAGCATCTTTTCCCCGCGCGGAATATTCTCGCCCAAATATGAAGGGCGACCAATTGATCATGATGTCCTAAGCTCGGTCATCTCTTTTTTCATGTTTTTTGTCATCACGTTGGGCATTGTTGCGGTGCTGCTGAGCCTGACGGGGCTGGATTTCATCACCTCGGTTTCCGGCGCGGCGACTGCGCTTGCAAATGTCGGGCCCGGATTGGGTGAGGAGATCGGCCCGGCGGGTAACTTTGCCGATCTTAACCTGGCCGCGAAATGGATTTTGACAACGGCGATGTTGGTCGGCCGTTTGGAAATCATCACCGTATATGTCTTGCTGACAAGAGCATTCTGGCAGCGCTAGAGGTTATTCCCAGCAGCTGACCAATACCGTCATGTCATTGGCGTGCGACATCAGCTCAGCAGCAGATACAGGGGTGCTGGCGATGGTGTCAGGCCCTGGCAGCAACCCCTCTGCCAGCAAGGCCGAACGCACGGCATCGGAACGGGCAGCAAGCGCAACACCTGAGGGCAGTTGCACACTGTTGTTGGCAGCAGGCACCAGAACGCCGATCACCTGACCATCGATGGTCATCACCGGGCCACCCAAATCACCCGGTTGGGTGTTCATGGCCAGACGTTGCCAGTGTTCTTCCCCGCCTAGGCCCCGGATGTCGGCGAGTTGGCCAAAGGAAACCGAGGGTGCCCCCAAAATACCGCCATAGGGAAAACCCGCTGCCGCAATCGCGGCGTTCAGGCGTGTGACACCATCCACGAGAGTGGCAACGCGGGCCGGGGCCAATTGCTCTTGCGGGCGCAGCACAGCAATGCCGAGGGTTTCATCGATATGGGCCGGATCGGCAGGTGTTTCGCCATCAACTGCGATTAGGCCACATTTGTCCACGGCGTCGGCTGAAGTCAGGATCAAGCCTGTCGAAGAGATGAAAAATCCGCTGCGGGTGCGAAGGGGTTTGCGCAATTCCAGACCGGCCAGTAGGTCGATACGTTGTTCCGATCCGTCGGGACCCAGGGTTTCATCGAGTGCATAATCGCCAAAGGGGGCGAGGCTGGCGCTCATTGTTTGGACGAGACGATCCATGCGTTGTTCGTCCCCGGCAGGCCAGATCAGGGTAAAGCCCTTGATCAGGCCATTTTCAAGCCTTGCATCTGTGTGGCTGTGAATTCGGTTGTTCTGCCCGGTCAGGATGAAACTGTCGCGGCGAAGCCGTCGTGGCCCTTCGCGCGGTACAATTTCAAGGGTTTGCATGACATCGTAAAGGCTTTTTAAGCTGCCCCGATCCCCAGGTTGTGAGATCAGCAAAACCCGTGCGCCGTCATTTGTGGTGCTGTCATAGTGAACAAACGGCGGCTCATACCGTGTGAATTCCACCAAAGCGGTTGGAATGGTCAGTTCCAATCCGGCCTCTTCGCTACGGATGGTTTGCAGCTTCAACCCCTCAAATATAGCATTGTAGTCTGCGATCAATCGGGCGCGCTGCAGGGTGGTCAAAACACCGGTTGGGTCAAAACCATTCGCCCACTGGTACGCCTCCATCGAGGCACGGGTCCCACGACCAAAGGCGCCATCAATGGCGGAGTCGTAATATCCCGCCCATTTCAACGCCGTTTGCAGAAGCTTGCGTTCCTCTGCGCTCAGCAATGCCTCGCTTGCTCGGGCGTCGCCAACCGTTTCGTCGGTTGCATCGGGCTGGAAACTTGTGTCGGCGGTGGGTTCGGGTTCAATCACTGGGGTCTGGTTGAGTTCCGTTTGGGTGATCGGTGTCTCAATTCCAGTCGGCCAGAACTGGGCGCGATAATCAGACCCATCAGCGACGAAACTGTCATTGGGGATCAGGCGGCGTTGGCGCAATCCGGCCAGCACTTGTTCTGCCTCAAACTCTGAATAGGGTCCCAATGTGATCGCGTACCAACCGGTGTTGAGTGCGAATCCATTCACATCCTCAAGCACGCGCGCAAATTCCTGAGCGTTTGTTTCCGCCTGATCCAAGGTTGGTCGTGCCTGAATCTGAACCCAACTGTCCTGCGCGGCAGCGGTCTGAGTGAATAGGATAGAGAGCGTACAGGCGATAATCGTAAATAGTCTGTTCATTGACCCAATAACTTTGTTTCCAGTGCGATTCCGAAGGCAAGGTTAACAGAGGCACCGGGATTTGCATCCGAATAGTGTGTGAGTACCGATTGAACTTCTTGTTGTCGTTGCCTATTGAGAACACGAATTTCGAGGGGCCAACATGTCGGGCGAAACAAACAAACCACGCAGCTTTCAGGAAATCATCCTCAGGCTTCAGGCTTATTGGGCGTCCAAGGGATGCGCGATCATGCAGCCTTATGACATGGAAGTGGGGGCAGGGACATTCCATCCGGCCACAACGTTGCGATCTTTGGGCTCCAATCATTGGGCTGCGGCCTATGTGCAACCCTCTCGCCGACCCACGGACGGGCGTTATGGTGAAAACCCGAACCGGCTGCAGCATTATTATCAGTATCAGGTGCTGATCAAACCCAGCCCGCCGGATTTGCAGGATCTGTATCTGGGATCGCTGCGCGCCATCGGGATCGACATGGCCATGCATGATATCCGTTTTGTCGAGGATGACTGGGAAAGCCCGACACTGGGAGCCTGGGGTTTGGGCTGGGAGGTCTGGTGCGATGGGATGGAAGTCAGCCAGTTCACCTATTTCCAGCAGGTCGGTGGGCATGATTGCAAGCCGGTATCTGGGGAATTGACTTATGGACTGGAACGTTTGGCCATGTATGTGCTGGGCGTCGATCACGTGATGGATATGCCGTTCAACGACCCGGATGCGCCGATTGCCCTGTCCTACGGTGATGTATTTCGCCAGACAGAGGAAGAGTATTCACGCTTCAACTTTGACACGGCGAACACAGAAGTTCTGTTGCGCCATTTCGAAGAGGCAGAGGCGGAATGTGAGGCCATACTGGCACAAGAACATGACGATCCCAAAACTGGTAAACGCATTGTCATGGCACATCCGGCCTATGATCAGTGCATCAAGGCCAGCCATCTGTTCAATCTGTTGGATGCGCGCGGAGTGATTTCTGTGACGGAACGGCAGGCCTATATCGGTCGGGTGCGGGCGCTGGCCAAAAAATGCGCTGATGCCTTTGTCATGACAGAGGCCGGGGGATACGCCGCGTGATTGGAAAGCTGATGGCCGGTTTCATTGTCTTGAGCGCGCTGCTTGCAGGCGGTGGATTGTATTATACGCAGGTCTATGGGTTTTATTCGGAAGTGCCGGTCGAGGGCAGCACTGTCGAGTTGACCGGCTATGTCACGAATGCGGCAGAGCCGATCCTGATCGATGGGTATCAGGGGATTGATTCTGATAGCTCGCCACTGCGCTATCGCGCGTGTTTCACCACGCCGCACAGTCAGGCGATGCTAACGGAAACCTACCTGTCTTATGAGGATGCTGTGCCCCTGACTGCGCCGAATTGGTTTAACTGCTTTGATGCGGCAGAGATTGGGCTGGCATTGGAAGAGGGCCGGGCGCTGGCCTTTCTAGGGCAGGCTAATATTGCCTACGGATTTGACCGTGTGGTTGCCGTTATGGATGACGGGCGCGGTTATGTCTGGCATCAGATTAATCATTGCGGCGAGGAGGTTTTCGATGGAAAACCCGCGCCAGAGGGTTGTCCGCCCGCACCGGAAAGAAACTGACCATGCCTGATCTTCTGATTGAACTGTTCTCCGAAGAAATTCCCGCCCGAATGCAGGGCAAGGCTGCTGATGATCTGAAGCGTTTAGTGACGAATAGCTTGGTCGAGGCTGGTCTGACTTATGCCAGCGCTGGTGCGTTTTCGACCCCGCGGCGGCTGACGCTGTCGGTTGAGGGGTTGTTGGCACAAAGTCCCACTGTGCGAGAGGAGCGTAAAGGCCCCCGTGTGGATGCGCCGGAAAAGGCGATCGAAGGGTTCTTGCGCGGCGCTGGCCTGACCCGTGATCAGCTGGAAGAACGGGATGAAAAGAAGGGCCGCGTGTTTTTCGCGGTGATCGAAAAGCCGGGTCGTCCGGCAGCCGATATCGTGGCAGAGGTGCTGGAAGCCACCATTCGCAATTTCCCCTGGGCGAAATCCATGCGTTGGGGGGCTGGTTCCTTGCGTTGGGTGCGGCCGCTGCATTCGATCATTTGCCTGTTGTCGGATGAGGGTGGTGCAGAGGTTGTGCCGCTGGATATCGACGGGATCACGTCGGGCAACACCACCCACGGCCACCGATTCATGGGGCAGGGGATTACGGTTTCTGGTTTTGATAACTATGCCGCGCAGTTGAAGGCCGGCAAAGTTATCCTGAACCCAGAGGAACGCCGCGATCATATTTGGCATGACGCGACCAACATGGCCTTTGCCCAAGGGCTTGAAGTGGTCGAGGATCGCGGATTGCTGGCAGAGGTCGCTGGTCTGGTCGAATGGCCTGTCGTGCTGATGGGGGAGATTGGTGCAGACTTTCTGGACCTGCCGCCAGAGGTTTTGCAGACCTCGATGAAAGAACATCAAAAGTTCTTCTCTGTCAAAAACCCGAAAACCGGGCGGATTGAGAAATTCATTACCGTGGCCAATGTGGAAACCGCAGATAACGGCGCGACCATTCTGGCGGGGAACCAAAAGGTGCTGGCGGCCCGATTGGCGGATGCCAAGTTTTTCTGGGAAAATGATCTGCGCGTGGCGCGGGATGCAAAGATGGAACCGTGGCTGGAGAGCCTGTCCAACGTCACCTTCCACAACAAGCTTGGCTCGCAGAAGGAACGCATCGACCGCATCGCCGCACTGGCGCGTGAAATCGCGCCGGTGGTTGGGGCGGATGCGGATTTGGCGGAGCTGGCCGCGCGGGTGGCCAAGGCCGATCTGTCATCAGAAATGGTGTTCGAATTCCCCGAGCTTCAAGGCCTGATGGGCCGGTATTATGCCGAGGCCGCCGGATTCGCCTCCGAAGTCGCCGTCGCCTGTCAGGACCATTATTCGCCGCTGGGGCCATCGGATGATGTGCCGAAGGCGCCGGTTTCCGTGGCCGTGGCGCTGGCCGATAAGCTGGACACGCTGACCGGGTTCTGGGCGATTGACGAAAAACCCACAGGGTCCAAAGACCCGTTTGCCCTGCGCCGTGCGGCACTGGGGGTTATTCGGTTGGTGTTGGGGAATGGGTTGCGGGTTTGTATCTCCGAAGTAACTAACACTTCATTTGATGGCGTTATCCACTCAATTTGTCGTGCGCTCGCTGTATTCTTCAAAGATGTCATTCCGATCGAAGACGGTTCCTACAATCAATTCCATCTGGCTGGAATGCTTGATGAAAGAGATGATCGTTTGCTAGTCGAAGAGCTTTACACTGAATTCAAAAAACGCGATGAGCCGGAGGGTCATCATGAGGGTAGTTGGGTTGGCCGTGACGAAGCAAATCTCAAAAAATTACCTAACTCGAATGAGCTATTTGGAGACCTCCTCTCCTTCTTCCACGACCGCCTCAAGGTTCACCTGCGCGATGAAGGCATCCGCCATGATGTTATTGATGCTTGCCTTGCCATGCCGGGCAATGATGATCTGACGCTTCTGGTCAAGCGCGCAGGTGCGCTGTCTGACTTCCTGAAAACAGATGACGGGGAAAACCTGCTCCAAGGCTTCAAACGCGCCAACAACATCCTGACCCAGGCCGAAGAAAAGGATGGGGTGGAATATTCTTACGGGGCTGATGTGAAATTTGCCGAAAGCGAAGAAGAAAAGGCGTTGTTTGCGGCGTTGGATCAGGGGGAAAGCGCGATCCAACCAGCCATCGAGGCCGAGGATTTCGCGGCATCCATGCGGGGCATGGCCGCGCTGCGCGCCCCAATTGATGCGTTTTTTGAGGCGGTTCAGATCAACACCGACAATGAGGTGGTGCGCCGCAATCGTCTGAATTTGCTTAGCCGTATTCGCACGGTTTGTTTGTCTGTGGCGGATCTGAACAGGATCGAGGGCTAACGTCCTTGAATTGCCAAACATACGCCCGTCAGAGGTAAATTTGCCCTTGGCGGAGCGGCTGTGTGGACCTGTTGGGTAAACATTCCACTCTCGCGCCCTTGTCAGACCATAATCCTACGCTATGCTGCGCTGAGGCATGAGGATTTGCTGCAGTGCAGAAGAAAACGACCATATCGCCCTATCTGGAGATCACGCCAACGGCAGAGATTGCGGTTGAGCGTCATGGCGGTCGGGCAAAGTGTTTGCAACGACTGATCAGGTTGGATTTGCCTGTTCCGCGCACTGTGGCCCTGTCCTTTGATGCCGTACATCATTTGGCGCAGGGGCATCTGCTGAACACGCAGGATATGCTGGTCGGATTTGGCGATGCGCCGCTGGTATCGGTCAGGCCAAGCTCTGAAGATCCTGATTGGGGCGGACCAGGGGCCATCCTGAATATCGGCATGAATGATGCCCAACACGCTGAATTGTCAGAGACGATCGGGTCAGAGGCGGCAAGTGCGCTTTATGTTCGATTTATACAGGCCTATGCCATCCATGTGGCGCGCCTGGATTCCGATGAGTTCGAAATCGGCGATACGCCCCCGGCAGAGGCTTTGGCTGATTTGCTGGAAACCTATGAATTTGAAACCGAAGAGCCGTTTCCACAGGATCCGGCGCGGCAGTTGTCGGATGTTTTGCAATCCATGGCACGCGCCTGGGAGGGAACCAGCGCGCGGTTGCTGCGCATGGCAAAAGGCGCACCTGCGGATGCTGGCCTCGGCCTTGTTGTGCAGCAGATGGCGTTGGGGCTGGGCAATGGTGAAAGCGGATCGGGCGTTATCCAGTTTATCGATGAAACTACGGGCGAGCCCCTGATCAAAGGGCGTTATCTGAGCCAAAGCCAGGGCCGCGACGCGCTGATCAAAGCGTCTGAGGCGCTTTATCTGACCAAAGACCCCCGTGGGCCATCGATGGAAGAGCGCAGCCCGCAGTGTTTCAACGATCTGGTCGCGCATGGCAAAACCTGCCGGGTGAAACTGCGCGAAGCGATGCAGATCGAGTTTACCATCGAAAATGATGGTTTGCATATTCTGGATGCGGTTCGCGTGCAACGTAATGCTCGTGCCGCGGTTCGCGTGGCAGTGGCCTTGGCCGAAGACAAGATCATTACCAAAGAAGAGGCGTTGATGCGGGTTGAGCCGCGCGCTTTGGCTGAACTGTTGCACAAGCAATTGGACCCAAAGGCGGCTCGTGATCCGATATTGCGCGGTTTGGCGGCCAGCCCGGGTGCGGCGCAGGGCAGAATTGTTTTTTCTGCCACGGCTGCGCTGGCCAGTGACGCCCGGGGTGAGCCATGCGTATTGGTGCGCCGCGAAACGGCACCCGAAGATATCAGAGGCATGCACGCAGCCAGCGCCGTTTTGACCGAGCGCGGCGGAATGTCGAGCCACGCGGCGGTGATCGCGCGTGGGCTTGGATTGCCATGTATCGTTGGTGTGTCTGATATGGAGCTCGACAACCGGGAGAAAACACTGAAATCCCCCGATGGCCGGGTCTTTACCGAAGGCGACATCATCACCATTGACGGATCTTTGGGGGAGGTTCTGGCTGGAGAGGTGAGTTTGCTGGAGCCTGCGCTGGACGGCTGGTTCAAAAAGCTTCTTAGCTGGGCCGATGCAACGCGGGATATCGGTGTGCGGGCCAATGCTGACACGCCTGCAGACGCCAAGATTGCGCGGATGTTCAGATGCGACGGCATCGGGCTGTGTCGAACAGAGCATATGTTTTTCGAAGATGATCGACTGACGGTGATGCGCGAAATGATTTTCGCCGACACCGCCGCTGATCGTGCTGCCGCGTTGGAACGGCTTTTGCCGATGCAACGGGCCGATTTTATCGAGCTGTTTGACATTATGCAGGGGAAACCCGTGTGCATTCGCTTGTTTGACCCGCCGCTGCATGAATTCCTTCCTCATTCCCGTGAAGGAATGTTGGAGATTGCGGCTGCCCTGGATATTCCGATGTCAGATGTCATTCGCAGGACTGAAGCCCTGACAGAGTTCAACCCCATGTTGGGCCTACGGGGCGTGCGGTTGGGCATCACGGTGCCCGAAATCTATGATATGCAGGCCCGTGCGATTTTTGAGGCATCGGTTGCCTCTCTTCGCAAGGGCGCACCGATCGTTCCTGAAATCATGATCCCGCTGGTTTCTGCCAAGCGCGAAGTTGAACTGGTGCGCGCGCGCATCGACGCAGTGGCTGCAACGGTTCAGGCGGTTGAGGGTGTTGAGTTTGACTACAAGCTTGGCGTCATGGTGGAAACCCCTCGGGCGGCGCTGCGGGCAGGCGACATATCTGTCAATTGTGCGTTTCTAAGTTTCGGGACAAACGACCTGACGCAGATGACTTATGGTTTGTCCCGCGATGATGCCGGGCGGTTCATGAATGATTACGTGAATAAGGGCGTATACCCTGAAGATCCGTTTCACACATTGGATGTGGAGGGCGTGGGTGAGTTACTAAAAATCGGGGCAGAACGTGGTCGAAAAATGAATGACGACTTGATTTTGTCGATCTGTGGCGAACATGGGGGTACACCCGAATCAATTCGCTTCTGTCGACAGGTCGGTTTTGACTATGTTTCGTGTTCTCCGTTCCGGGTTCCGATTGCGAGACTGGCCGCGGCGCAGTTGGTTGTCTCTGATCAAGTCTCTGAATATTAAAGATTAAATATCAGTTTGGGCTTTGTTTAGTTATCTGCGACATTTAGTTTCGCACTTAAAGCGTTGCATTTTGGCAACAAAGGGTAGACAGATGCCCCTTTTTCTCCTATCTCGCCCTCAATCGTGGCCAGTGGGGGCACGGTTGTAAGCTGCCCGATTGAAGGTACACTGAAATGCGTTTGAGATTTGCGTTGTCCCTGTTTTTGACAGGGCTCGTGGCGGTTGCCACGGGCGTGAAGGCTGAAGACGTTACTGTTGCGTCTTCTAACCCGCCGGCCGAAGAGCTGCTGACTGTACGTCTGGCGTCGATTTTTGAGCCGGAAAATCAGCTGTTGGGTGCGGACCAATCCAATCGGCTTTCGCAACTGACACAACCCGCCCGCAAAGCGGAGCCGGAGGCTGGAGTTGCGGCATCGGTTGTCTATACGCGTGAATATCTCGACAGTTTGCCAAAGGCCCGTGGTGGCGATGCGCTGAGTTGCTTGGCTGAGGCTTTGTATTTTGAGGCTCGCGGAGAACGCATCCGCGGCCAATTTGCAGTGGCCGAAGTGATCCTGAACCGCGTTGACAGCCCGCGCTATCCGAACAGTGTTTGCGGTGTGGTCAATCAGGGCACTGGCGAACTGAACCGGTGTCAGTTTTCCTATACTTGTGACGGACGTGACGAAGTGATCCACGAACGCGCAGCGTATGAGCGCCTTGCAAAAATTGCCAAGCTGATGATGGACGGTGGCGATCGTGTGCTGACAGCTGGGGCAACCCACTATCACACCAATGCTGTTGATCCGCGTTGGGCGCGTGTTTTTCCGCGTACGGCAACCATCGGGACCCATCACTTTTATCGTCAGCCCGGAAACCGGACTTAAGTCTGATATTTTGTTGCGATTTGAGCCACCGACGTTATGACGGTGCTGCACGGGTGCGCCTGTGCAGCGTTAGTCCAGGATTTGCAGCGAAGTGAACGTTTTCGATGAGTAAAGATATCCATCTGGCATTTGCCCACCCGTCAGAACGTGCCGCTGCTACAGCGCCGGCCAGCCCACGCGACCGGATTTCGTTGCGCGATCATATTGTCGAAGTGGACATAGGTGCGTTTCAGTCTGAACGCGGCGCAATGCAACGGGTGCAGTTCAACGTGGTGGTGGAGATTCAACCACATGTCGGGCCATTGGACGATGATGTGGACCGGATCCTGTCGTATGATGCGATTACCGAAGCGATTGCGACGGAGCTGGCGGCGGAACGGTTGAACCTGCTGGAAACATTGGCAGAACGTGTCGCTGATCGCATCCTTCTGGAGCCTTTGGCCACACGGGTTTTCGTGCGGGTTGAAAAGTTGGATCGCGGCCCCGGGGCTCTTGGTGTGGAAATTGTTCGCTCGCGCACGCAGGTCCCGTTGAGGGCTGCTGCAGCAGAAGATAATACCGTCGTGCCGCATCCTTTGGTGGTCTATTTGTCGAATGACGCCATTGCCTCTGACCATCTGAATGACTGGCTTGACGCGCTTCAGGCCTCTGGCCGCCCGGTGGTTCTGTGCGTGGGGGCCTCTGATCAGCAGTCGCCGCAATCTGACATCCCGGCCGTTCAGCGACGGATCGATTTGCTGGCCATCGAACAAAACGCCTGGATTTTGGCCGGACAGGACAAGCGATGTGTTGTTGTCGGTACCCGGACGGAGCTGGATTGGGGCATGAAAAACGGACAGATCAGCGTTTGGGCGCCGTCCAAAATCGTGCTGGACGCAGTTGACGGCACCAGCGCGAGCGCGCGCGAACCTAAGGCGCTGGTTGCCTGGTTTGCCAGCCAGGTGAGCGCAGAAGAGATGATCTCTCTGGACACCGAGGATGCCGTTCAGGCCGCTGTCCCTGTGCGTCAGATTGATCCGGCCAGCGCGAAAATATTCTGAGCCTTGCAAATCGCGCGGCGATCTTTCAAACCAGAGATATGAAAACTTATTACAACCCAATTGTGGAATGGGGCGGGGACCGACCGACCCATGCTCTCGACGTGGCAGGTGGCCCCGGATGGTGTGTCGCAGCCGAAAAAATATCCCGTGATGGCAGGCGCGCGCGGATCGATGTCGCAGACTTGCCCGATGGCGCGCAGGAACTGATCAGCTGTGTGCGGCCTGCGATTGCCGGTCTGGATTTTTCGCGCCCCTGTTTGATGGGTATTTTGAACGTGACGCCGGACAGCTTTTCAGATGGCGGGAAGTTTAATGCGCCAGAGGCAGCGCTGGCACGGGCGTTGGAGTTGGTAGAGAAGGGCGCAGATATTGTTGATATCGGGGGCGAATCCACCCGCCCCGGTGCCGATTTCGTTCCGGTAAACGAGGAATGCGCCCGAACGGTTCCGGTGATAGAGGCAATCCGGCAAGGAAGCGACGTGCCGATCTCCATCGATACCCGCAAGGCGGCGGTCGGTCGGGCGGCGTTGGCGGCTGGGGCCAATCTGGTCAATGATGTCGCGGCCTTTACCTTTGAGCCGGAGTTGGCGCAGGTCACGGCAGAGGCGGGGGCGCCGGTTTGCCTGATGCATGCGCAGGGTGATCCGACGACAATGCAGGACAATCCAACTTATGATAACGTCTTGATGGATGTGTTTGATTTCCTTGAAGAAAGAATTTCAACGGCAGAGGCAGCGGGCATACCACGACGCCAAATCATCGTGGATCCTGGGATCGGGTTCGGCAAAACACTGCGACACAATTTGGAACTGATGCGGGGCTTGAGCCTGTTTCACGGGCTGGGCTGTCCGATCCTGCTGGGGGCATCGCGTAAGCGGTTTATTGGCAGTATCGCGTCGGTACCATTGGCGGAGGACCGCGCGCCGGGTTCCGTCGCGGCGGCTTTGTTTGCCTTACAACAAGGTGTACAGATAGTTCGAGCACATGACATGGATGCAACGCGCCAAGCGATGCAGATATGGCAAGCGATGCAAGTTGGGTATGAGGAGTAGGGCATGAGCCGCAAACTGTTTGGCACAGACGGGGTGCGCGGGCGCGCCAATTCTTATCCCATGACTGCCGAAATGGCCCTGAAACTGGGGGCTGCCGCAGGCCGCTATTTTCGCCGGGATGGTTTGAACCGGCACCGGGTGGTCATCGGCAAGGATACACGCCTGTCGGGCTATATGCTGGAAAACGCGCTAACGGCGGGCCTGACGTCCACAGGTATGAACGTGCTGCTATTTGGTCCTGTGCCAACGCCTGCAGTTGGCTTTCTGACCCGTTCCATGCGTGCCGATCTGGGCATCATGATCTCTGCGAGTCACAATCCACATCACGACAACGGAATCAAGTTTTTCGGGCCGGATGGTTTCAAGCTATCGGATGCAGCCGAAGCCGAAATTGAGGCGATGCTGGAGGGGGAGATCATCCCCGCCCAACCACAAAATATCGGTCGGGCAAAGCGGATCGACGATGGTCGGGGCCGTTATGTGGAATTTGTCAAAACGACGTTTCCCGGCAAACGCAAGCTGAATGGATTGAAGGTCGTGGTCGATTGCGCCAATGGCGCAGGCTACCGCGCGGCGCCCGATGCCTTGTGGGAGTTGGGGGCAGAGGTGATCCCCGTTGGGGTGGCACCCAATGGGTACAATATCAACGAAGGTTGCGGATCGACGAACACAACGGCGGCGGTAGAAACCATCATCGCCCATGGGGCCGATGTTGGCATTTGTTTGGATGGTGATGCAGATCGGGTCATTGTTCTGGATGAGAAGGGGCAAGAGGCAGACGGCGATCAGATCATGGGGCTTTTGGCCTCTCGCTGGGCGGCGGAGGATCGATTGTCTGGCAAAACGCTCGTCGCGACGGTGATGTCCAATCTGGGGCTGGAACGCTTTTTGGGCGAACAGGGAATAGCCCTGCATCGCACCGGAGTAGGGGACCGTTATGTTGTCGAAGCGATGCGCGAAGGTGGGTTCAATCTGGGTGGTGAACAATCCGGCCATATCGTGATGACCGACTATGCAACGACCGGTGACGGACTGGTGGCGGGTCTGCAATTTCTGTCGGAAATGGTTTCGACCGACAAACCCGCCAGTGCGCTGACTCGCAGCTTTGAAACCGTGCCTCAGCTGTTGAAAAATGTGCGCTTTGACGCGGCGACCACGCCACTGGAGGCTGCAAGCGTTAAGGATACGATTGCTGCGGCTGAAAGCGATCTGAATGGCAAAGGGCGGCTGTTGATCCGAAAATCAGGAACAGAACCTTTGATCCGCGTGATGGGGGAGGCCGAAGATCCCGACCTCTTAACGCGTTCTGTCGACATGATTGTCGAGGCGATCGAGGCCGTGGACCCGGAATAACCCGCCGTTTTATATCCCAGTCAAGCAGCGCGGATGTCGGCGGTGCGGGCGTGCCCTTCCATCCCTTCCAGACGTGAAATACGGGCCGTGGCCTGTGCCACCGGGCGGGCTGCGTCGGATGTGGCACGTTGCCAAGTCACTGTTTTCAGGAACTTGTGCACGGATAGGCCACCGGTATAGCGGGCCGCGCCTGATGTTGGCAGAACATGGTTGGGGCCTGCACATTTGTCGCCAAAGGCCACAGTTGTTTCAGCGCCAAGGAACAGCGAACCGTAACAGGTCAACCGATCCAGCCACCAATCCAGATCAGAGGCTTGAACATGCAGATGTTCGGGGGCGTATTGATCAGCGACCTGGGCCATTTCTTCTACCGTGTCGCACAGGATCACCTCGCCATGGTCTCGCCAGGCGGCAGTGGCGTTTTGCGCGTTAACGGCGGGGAGTTCGTTAATCAAACCTGGAATATGGGCCTGAACCGCATCTGCCAGCGCCTTGTCATTGGTGACCAGCCAAACCGGGGAATTGTAGCCATGTTCGGCTTGACCGACCAAGTCCCAAGCCACAGTGCGGGCATCGGCGGTTTCGTCAGCTATGATCAGTGAATCGGTGGGCCCTGCAAACATATCAATGCCAACGGGGCCAAAGAGTTGCCGTTTGGCCTCTGCCACAAACTGATTGCCAGGACCGACTAGGATATCAGCCGCGGGCTGTTCGAACATCCCGTGCGCCATCGCGGCAATCCCTTGGACGCCGCCCAGGTTCAGGATCGTATCCGCCCCGGCCAGATCCATTGTGTAAACAATGGCAGGTGGGATGCCGACGCCAGGTTTGGGCGGGGATACGGTAGTGATGTGTCCGACCCCGGCAACTTTGGCCGTCGTGATGGTCATGAGGGCAGAGGCCACATGCGCATAGCGCCCGCCCGGCACATAGCACCCGGCAGAACTTACCGGGATCAGTTTTTGACCAGCGATCAGGCCGGGGGCCAGTTCGATCTGGCAATCGCTAACAGAGGCCAACTGAGCCTCTGCAAAACGTCTGATATTGTCGTAGGCGTATTGAATGTCGGATTTGACGTCGTCAGGAACAGATGCGATGGCCCGGGCGCGTTCCTCGTCTGACAGAACGATATCGCCGTCCCATTGATCGAATTGCTGTGACATTCGCTGTATCGCTGCTTCGCCCTCGGTTTCAATTTCGCGCAGCATTCCGGCAACCTGCGCTGACAGTTCGCTGTTGTCTTGCTGATCAGGTGCAGGTGCTTGTTTCAGGTAGGTGATTGCCATTTGATGTTTCCTTGATCAGGCGCGGGCGCGTGACAATTCAGGGTCATAGGGAGATGGGGGAATGACCGTTGCCGGGGTCATATCACCCAGAATATCGATGGAAAGTGCGGTGCCTTCGACCGCCAGGTGGGGAGCGACAAATGCATAGGCGAGGTTCAATCCTGTTCGGTAACCCCAATCGCCTGAAGTGACCGTCCCCACGACTTTGCCATCCAGCATCACTGACGCCCCGCCATGGGCCGCTGCATCGGCGCGATCCACCTGCAGGGTGACGAGTTTGCGAACGGGCCCTGCTGCCTTGCGTTGCAACAAGGCGTCTTTGCCGATGAAGTCTTTTTCTAGCTTCACAAAACGATCGAGACCGGTTTCGAAAGGATCATATTCGGTGATCAGATCCGCCTTCCAATGCAGGAAGCCCTTTTCCAACCGCATGGATTCGACTGCGCGGGCGCCGAAGAGTTTCAACCCATGCTTATCGCCAGCGGTGCGTAGCGCCTTGTAGGCCGCGTAAATGGATGCGTTTGGAACATGGATTTCATAGGCCAGTTCGCCAGAGAAGCTGACCGCCATGACGGTCGCTGGGGCGTAGCCGATGAAACATTCGCGCACTGATAGCCATGGGAAGGCAGATTTGGACCAATCGGAACGGGAAACCTCGGCCATCACGTCGCGGGATTTCGGGCCGGCCAAGACCAATATGGTTTGGTCGTTGGTCAAAGATTTGATCTGCACGTCCTCGTCAACGCGTAAATGCTTGGTCAGCCAGTCCATGTCGTGGAACTCTGACGCGGCGGCGGAACCATACCAGATGCGGGCGGGACCGCGATCAGAGGCGGGAATGTTGGCGACTGTCGCTTCACCCTTGATCATGCCGTGGTGGTTCAACAGATAGCCCAACCCAGCCCGGCCATCGCGTTTGGTCACCGCACCGCAGAACATGCGATCGAGGAAGCTGTGGCGATCCCGGCCGGTGATTTCAAACCTGTTGAAGCCGTTAACCTCTGCCAGACCAACTGTAGTTTGGACGGCTTTGACCTCTTCTCCGACGATATCGTGGGCCTCATCAAACTTGAATGACGGTGTTGTATGAAAGTCCAACGATGGTTTGAAATATTCTGCGCGTTCCCAACCGTTTACGACAGTAAATTCAGCGCCTTCAGCTTCCAAAACGGGGGTCAGGGGCGTGGTTTTGGCGTAACGGCCTGCGGGGCGATGTTCATTGGGGAAGTGAAAGCGAAATTCGTTTTGGTAGTCCTGAATGGCGTATTTTGCGCAAAGTTCCACATTGGTGTGACCGGTAAACCGACGCGGGTCCAACACCCAAGTGTCATAGCAGGCTTCGCCATGCACGATCTGTTGGGCCAAGAGCCACCCATGACCGCCGCCTTCACCAAGCCCAGCTCGTAGGCCGATGATACAGAAGGCGTTGCGTTTGCCTGGGATTGGGCCAACCAGAGGCGCGCCATCGATGGTATAGGTGATCGGGCCATTGACGACAGTGTGAATGCCGACCTCCATTAGCGCGGGCATCCGGGCAAAGGCGCCCTCCAGCACATCTGTAATGCGGTC
This sequence comes from Roseovarius sp. YIN77, assembly GCF_057219155.1. Classification (NCBI taxonomy): domain Bacteria; kingdom Pseudomonadati; phylum Pseudomonadota; class Alphaproteobacteria; order Rhodobacterales; family Roseobacteraceae; genus Roseovarius; species Roseovarius sp. YIN77. The sequence goes on along the minus strand of NZ_JBXVVI010000001.1, from coordinate 491,681 downwards.
CAGATCGTCGGGGCAGAGAGCGTTGACAAAATTCGGGTCGATCCCGTCCATGCCCCAGGTTTTGCAATCCTGCTCATAGAAGCCGACCAGAAGGCCGTTTTTTTCCTGACGGCAATAGTAATCTGAAATTGGGCAGCGGATCAGGGGCATGCGATGATCAGCATCACGGATCGCGGGGATTTCTTCGGTCAGGAAATATTGGTGTTCCATCGACATGACCGGATGGTGGACACCCATCATCGCGCCGACCTCATTCACCCGGTATCCGCAGGCATTGACGACGATTTCGCAATCGATGTCGCCATGTTCAGTATGCACGGTCCAACTGTCATCCTTGTGTTGGGTCAAACCGGTGACTGGTGTGTTGCGGTAAACCTCTGCCCCGGCCTTGCGGGCGCGGCGTGCAAGTGCCTGACACAGTTGTGCCGGGTCGATATCGCCATCAAGGGGGTCCCATAGTCCGCCGATCAGATTGTCAGTGGAAATCAACGGGTGGCGTCGGGCGCATTCATCTGCATCGATGACCTCGAAATGTACATCCATACCCCGCACCATAGAGGCAAAGTGGCGGTAACCTTCCATATGCTCTGGGGTGTTGGCCATGCGGATGCCGCCATCGCCGTGATGATAGTTGATTGGGTATTCAGGATCGTCAGCCAGTTCTTTGTAAAGTTTGATCGAATGGGTTTTCAGGCCGACCATGGTCTGGTTCATGCCGAAATTGGTCACTTGCGCCGCAGAATGCCATGTAGTGCCAGATGTCAGTTCGTTGCGTTCGACCAGAACGACGTCAGACCACCCTTCTAGCGTCAAGTGATACAGCGTCGAACATCCGGCGATGCCGCCACCTATGACAACAACGCGTGCGGTACTTTTCATATTCGCAATCCTAGGCAAAAAGAGTTCGTCACAGGAATTGTCGGATGTCGCGCGCCAGTCAATTGCGAACCTTTAGTTTTACAAAATGTAAAAATATTTTTACATTTAACGCGGAGCTTTGAAAACACTTGCTTTATAGCTCATCCCGGATTTGTCTCTTCGAGAATGTCCGGGGATGAGGCGGTTGATGATAAAACGTAGCAGACGTAGCGGCGGACGGCAGGACAGATTGGCAGCCCGCGCTGCCAAGCCTGCGGTTGATCCATGTCCACCGGGCCAGATTGGCGGGCAATACAAGCCACTGTCCAACACCGATCTGCAGCAGATTTACGATACTGCACTGCGTTTATTGTCAGAGTTGGGGATGGGGGAGGTTCCAGACAGGTTGGCCCGTGATCTGATCGGGGCAGGGGCTATGGAAATACCCAATGGTCGCGTCAGTTTTCCTGGGTCATTGGTGGAACGCTGCATCGATTTGGCGACCAAGGAGTTCGTATTCCACGGCCGTGATCCCGAGCGATCCATTCATGTCGGCGGAGATCGCGTTCATTTTGGTACCGGAGGTGCGGCTGTTCAGACGCTGGATAGCGAGACCCGGATTTATCGTCCGTCGACCTTGGAGGATTTGCACGCGTTTACGCGGTTGCAGGATACGCTCGCGAATGTCAGTTGGTTCACGCGCTGCTGTATTGCAACAGATGTGCCCGATCCGTTCGATCTGGATGTCAACACGGCCTATGCATTGATGAAAAACACGACCAAGCCGGTCGCTACGGCCTTTACTCTGGCCGAACACGTCGCGCCGATTGTAAAGATGTTCGATATCGCGGCAGGTGGACCGGGCAAGTTTGCGGAACGACCATTTGTGAAGGCGCATATCTCACCGGTCATTTCCCCGATGCGATACGGCGAAGATGCGGTTGATGTGGTTTATGAATGCATTCAGCACAACATTCCGATGTCCTGCATCACCGCTGCGCAATCCGGGGCGACGGCACCGGCCACTTTGGCGGGGTTTCTGGCGCAGTCCTTGGCGGAAACGCTGGCCAGCCTTGTGATGGTGAACGTCCTGAAGCCCGGCCACCCGATGGTTTTTTCCAACTGGCCGCTGGTGATTGACCTGCGCACCGGCGCCTTCGCAGGGGGCGGGGGCGAGATTGCAGTGATGAACGCGGCCTCTGCCCAATTGTCCAATTGGCTGGGCCTGCCATCCGGGGTCGCGTCATCAATGACTGATGCCAAGGCGATTGACGCGCAATACGGGGCGGAAAAGGGGATGACGGCGTTGGCCGCGGGGTTGGCCGGGGGCAACCTGATCTATGAAAGTTCTGGCATGACCGCGTCATTGTTGGGTGCCAGTTTGGAGGCGTTTGTTCTGGATGATGAAATGCATTCTGCCATCTATCGGTCCTTGCGCGGGATTGAGGTATCAGAGGCAAATTTGGGGTTTGATGCGATCTGCGAGGCGGTTTTAGGGGACGGGCATTTTCTGGGCGGCCAACACACTTTTGCTGCCATGGAGCGGGACTATTTCTATCCGTCGCTTGCAGATCGTGATGAACCAAGAACCTGGCAGGAACAAGGTGGGTTGGATGCATGGGATCGTGCACGGGCAAAGGTGAGTGAGATATTGGACACACACCGCCCGGATTATCTGACCCCTGAGCAAGATCGGGAAATTCGCGCAGGTTTCAAGAATGTCATCTAAACGTCAGATGTTGCACTGTTAATCCAATCCGCACCTGTTGGGCGCATCTGATCGGCAAGCCATGGAAAACGTTCTGTGAGTTGCGGCATGGCTTGCGCGGCAAAAAGCCGTTTTGAAATGTTGGAAATTGCCTGGATCATCTCAACAGGCTGATCTTGGCGCGCAAAGAGCGAAACATAGCGGGCAAAAGCCGGGCCCGGCAATTGGTGCAGGCGTATCGAAGGATGGAAACGACGCGCCCGGAGGTAACCGAGCGCGGTTGTAATCGTCCAACCATGACCGCCGGCCACGAGCGCCAAAGAGGATTGAATACTGTCGATCTCGAACCGATTTTCCAATGAAATCCGATTACGTTTCAGGTGCGCTTCGATCTGATGTCCGATAATGTGTTGGGGATTGTATCGCAAAAACGGCAGGTTAGACTTGCCTAAAAACAAATCTTCGGCCGATGCTGCGCAGTCAACCGCTGTGGCCAAGACGAACGGGTCCCGTGTTAGCGGGTACTCGCGCAGGTCAGGATGCGACTGTTCCGGGCGCATGGCGAAGGCGACATCCAACTGCAAAGCCTGCAGTTTTTTCAGCGCTTCATGGCTGGGATGCGATGTCATCACCAAACGCAACCCTGGCGTCCCCGTTGCCAAGGCCACGGCAAGCTCTGGGGCCAAGTCACTTTCGACATCATCAATGATGCCCAGTTTCAGGCTGCGCGCGTGGATCTTGTCGGCCAAAAGCGTTTCGTTTTCTGCAAGGCGCAATTCCCGCAACGCGACCGAAGTTCTGTTTAAAAACAACAGCCCTGTTGGGGTGAGGGACAGCGGGCGCGTGGTGTGGTCCAACAAATCCACGCCCAACTGGTTTTCCAGTCGTCGTAGATGCTGAGAGATCGTGGAGATCGAACAGCCAAGCTCTCTCGCTGCTTGGGTCACCGACAATGATCGCGCGACGGTTTCGAATATTTCCAAAGATTTCAGGGAGAACCCTGTGCGCATGTTTTCACCCGAGCTGACTGTTTATCGTCATTTCAGACATTTACGGCCTGCGCAATCAATATCGATGCCATATATGACCCGGGCCAGGTAAATCTATATTTTCTTGTCAGTCACTTAGGGCGTTGCGACTGTAAAAAGGATGCAATTCGATAATTTGCCAAGTGTCGCGTATTGCCCCATATATGTCGTTTTTTGATGGAGGTAACAGGCCAATTTTTATCACGATTGGTGCAACTCACAATCAATTTACGAGAATCCCACGAATATGCACTCTTCCACCAATAAAACACTGGATGGAAAAGCGACAACGTGTTTTGATTGTGAGGGGGTTAATCAACGAATGTTGAATTTGTTTGCCAAATTCACAAATCGCGCATGCTGGACTTCGCCAGTGACGCGTCAAGAGAGCGAAAAAATTCGCCAAAACTTCAGCAAATGCTGAAAACCTTCAGGGAGAACTAGATATGAAAGATGAAAAGCAAATGATGCTGGATCGTTTGGCTGATGCAGCGCGTCGCGGATCGATCTCGCGTCGGTCGTTTATGAATTATTCGATGGCCGCTGGTCTGACCGCGACGAGCGCGACAGGATTGTGGACCAATTCCGCGAATGCTGCGCCGACTCGTGGCGGGACGTTCCGGGTCGGACTGCACGACAACAATTCGTCTGATACGCATGATCCGGGTACATACCTATCGATCCAACACATTGTATTGGCGCATACGTTCCGCAGCTATTTGACCCAGATTGAAACTGATCAATCTTTGGGTGGTGATATCGCGAGTGAATGGAGCGGGTCAGCAGATGCAAAAGAGTGGACCTTTAAGCTGCGCGACAATGTCTCTTTCCACAGTGGCAAGAAGATGACTGCAGAAGATGTCATCGCGTCGATGAACCACCACCGTGGCGAAGATACCACCTCCGCAGCCAAGGCGTTGTTGGCAGACGTTGCCGACGTGCAGAAACTAGATGACTACACGGTGAAATTTGTCCTGTCTTCGCCAAATGCTGACTTGCCTTGGTTGATGACCGATTATCACCTTGCAATTTGTCCGGCCAATGACGATGGATCGATGGATTGGCAATCTGCTGATGGCTCTGGGCCGTATAAAATTGTGGAAGGTGAGTTTGGCATCGGCTTCAAACTTGATCGTCACGATGGCTGGCATGGTGAGGGTGCGTATTTCGACGCCGTTGAATATATCGCCCTGAATGACCCGAATGCGCGCCAGACTTCACTGGTTACAGGTGATGTGGATGCTGTCTCTGCGATTGACCTGAAAACCCGGGCATTGCTGAGCCAATCTCCGAACATCAATATCTTTGACGTGCCTAGCGGCTCTGCGATCTCGATGCCGATGCATTGCAACACCGCGCCGTTTGACAATGTTGATGTACGCAATGCGCTGAAATGGGCGATGGATCGTGATGAAATCATCGAAAAAATCGCGTTCGGTTCTGCGACCAAAGGCAATGATTTCCATCACTCACCCTCTATGCCTTATTGGCCCGATGACATTCCGCAATACGACTATGATCCAGATAAAGCCAAATCACTGCTGAAGAAAGCTGGCGCAGAAGGCTTGACGATTGATCTGAGCACAACGGAATCCGTGTTCTCCGGCGCTGTTGATATGTGTGTTCTCTACGCAGAGCAGGCAAAGGCGGCAGGGATCAACATCAATGTGGTTCGGGAGCCAAGCGATGGCTACTACTCTGACGTTTGGTTGAAGAAACCATTCTGTGCCGTTGCTTGGGGTGCACGTCCAACCCCGGATGTGATGTACAGTCTTGCGTATAAAGACGACGCAGCCTGGAATGAAAGCTACTGGCAGAATGATCGTTTCAACGTGTTGTTGCGCCAGGCAAAAGCTGAACTCGACAATGACAAGCGTGCGGAATTGTATCGCGAGATGGCAATGATCGCCCATGATGATGGCGGCACAATTATCCCGTTCTTCCGTAACTTTGTCTACGCCAGCAGCACCAAGGTCAAAACGACCGGGGCTCAGGCGGCCAGCTGGGAAATGGATGGCGCAAGAGCTGCCAGCCGCTGGTGGTTTGAAAGCTGATTTTAAAAACATGGGGTCCGACCAGAACTGGTCGGGCCCTAATTTCCATTGCGGTATCAGCGCAGTGGCGTAAACTGTCCACAACGCAGGGCAAATTGATCCAAATGCGTATCACAAAGCATTCCTCATGAATTGGAATGCATAGAACAAGGAGGGACAGATGGGAGACATTCTTGGGCTTGTGCTCAGGCGTCTTGGTCTGGGGTTGATCACACTACTCGTGATCTCTGTAATTATCTTTTTTATGGTCGAGTTGTTGCCAGGCGATGTTGCCGAGGCCGTACTTGGTCAGGCTGCCACGCCTGAAAACCTGGCGGCTTTGCGTAAGGAAATGGGGTTGGATTCACCGGCACCTGTTCGATATCTGGGTTGGCTGGCCGGTGCCATCACAGGGGATTTCGGCACGTCAATCGTGACGGGATCCAGTGTTTGGGACACGATCTCTGACCGATTTGTGAAAACTCTGTTTCTCGCATCTTATGCTGCTGCAATCGCAGTCCCGATCTCAATTATTCTGGGAATTATCGTTGCCCTGCTGCGGAATTCTATATTTGACCGCGTGGCGAACGTTGCAACGCTGACAACGATCTCATCGCCAGAATTCTTCCTTGGATACATTCTCGTGCTGTTCCTCGCGGTTAAAACCGGTTGGTTCCCGGCCATTTCAAGTGTGAATGATGATATGGGTCTGATGGAGCGTCTAGATCGGACATTCCTTCCGGCGCTGACATTGGTTCTGGTTGTGACCGCACATATGATGCGGATGACACGTGCATCGATCATCAACTTGCTGGCCTCTCCATATATCGAAATGGCACGCCTGAAAGGGACACCACCGTGGAAGGTGATTGTCAGGCACGCCTTACCAAATGCATGGGCACCAATCATTAACGTGGTTGCACTGAACCTGGCATATCTGATCACTGGTGTTGTTCTGGTTGAGGTGGTTTTCGTCTATCCCGGTATCGGCCAAGCTTTGGTTGATGCGGTGACAAAACGTGACTTCCCGATCGTTCAGGCTTGTTGTCTGATCTTCGCGGCAACCTTCATTCTGCTGAATCTGGCAGCTGATGTTGGGGCCATTCTGACAAACCCGCGTTTGCGGCATCCTAAGTAAGGAGGGGAAAAATGACTTTTGTTATTATCTACTTCGCATTCCTCGTCCTCGCTTCGGTGTTGGCGGCGAAATACAACCAACGCAGTGCGTTTCTGTTGCTCTTCTCTTTGACACTGGTGTCTTTCGTACTGGGTATCATCGGAGGCGTTGGCGCACTGAAATTCGTCGCGGTTGCTGCGGCCGTACTGGCGTTTTCCGCCGGTCTGTCCTACGGCTTCCGTGAGTTTCTGATCGTTTTGGCCGAAAGCAATATCGGGGCTTCGTTCACTAGAAATCCGGTGAATATGTATCTCTTCCTAGGCGTTCCCATCTTGTTGCTTGTGTCATCTTGGACCTTGGGTTGGCCGATCGTAGAAGTTCCGCTAACGATAATCTTTGTCGTGGTCATGCTGATGTCATTCACGACGGAGGTGGCCAAGGAGCTGAGGACCGCACCCCTAACCGCGGCCTTCGGATTGTTTGTCATCTTTATCTACGCGGTGGCCGCGATTTTCGCACCGATTATCGCACCGTTTGGCGAGGCGGAAGTTATCGCATCAACCTATGCGCCTGCTGATGAAAACATGCTGTTGGGCGCCGACCAGTTGGGCCGCGATATGTTTAGCCGCATTGTCTATGGTGCACGAAACTCTGTCGGTCTTGCGCTATCCGCGACGACGGCTGCGTTTATCATGGGCGCATTCTTGGGTATGCTGGCAGCAACAAAGGGTGGCTGGTTTGACCAGTTAATGGGACGCATTGTCGACGTTGTCATGTCGATCCCGTCGCTGATTTTCGCTCTGTTGATGCTGTCAATCTTTGGGTCCAGCACAGGTGTGATTATCGTTGCTGTGGCGATTATCTATGCGCCACGGGTGTTCCGCCTGACACGGGCGGTTGCCGGCAACGTTGTGGTCATGGACTACATCGAAGCGGCGAAGTTGCGCGGGGAGAGGACCTGGTATCTGATCCGCAAGGAAATCCTGCCAAACTCAACCGCACCGCTGGTCGCAGAGTATGGTCTGGAATTCTGTTTCGTGTTCCTTCTGGTCGCTGGTCTGTCCTTCCTTGGTCTGGGTCTGCAGCCACCAACAGCTGACTGGGGTTCCATGGTGAAAGAAAACGCCACGCTGATCTCGTTTGGTCAGTTCACACCGCTGATCCCTGCAGCTGCGATTGCGTTGTTGACGGTTGCCGTCAACTTCGTTGTCGACTGGATGTTGTTCCGGGCCTCTGGTCTGAAGGAGAGATAATATGACTGTAAGCAATGAAGTTCTGCTGAAGATCAAAGACCTTCAGATCCAAGGCTACACCGGGGAACAGTGGATCGACATCATTAAAGGTGTCGATCTGACCCTCCACAAAGGGGAGGTGATGGGCCTTATCGGTGAATCCGGTGCCGGTAAATCCACGATCGGGGCGGCTGCCATGGGTTTTGCCCGTGATGGTACCAAAATCTCTGGTGGCTCGATCGAGTTTGATGGGATGGAGCTGACCACCGCGACCTCCTCTGAAAAGCGGGCGTTGCGGGGGGCTCGGATTGCCTATGTTGCACAGTCAGCGGCGGCATCCTTCAACCCGTCACACAAGCTGATTGACCAACATACAGAGGCACCGCTGCATTATCGCATCAAAAAGCGGATGGAGGCACAGGAAGACGCGATCGATCTCTATAACCGGCTGCGGCTGCCCAATCCTGAGGAAATCGGCTTTCGGTATCCTCACCAGGTGTCCGGGGGTCAGCTGCAGCGGGCGATGACGGCGATGGCGATGTCTTGTCGTCCTGATCTGATCATATTCGATGAGCCGACGACCGCCTTGGATGTGACCACCCAGATCGAGGTTCTGGCCGCGATCCGGGACATCGTTGAGCAGTTCAACACGGCTGCGATCTATATCACCCACGATCTGGCTGTTGTGGCACAGATGGCTGATACGATCAAAGTTCTGCTGAAGGGCAACGAGGTCGAAGAAGCACCAACCGAGGAAATGCTGAGCAACCCGAAAGAGGAGTATACTAAATCCCTCTGGGCGGTGCGTAGCTTCCAACGGCCGCAAAAGGATCGTCCAACCGATGGTCAACCGCCGATCATATCAGTCAAGAATGTCGACGCTGCCTATACTGGTGGCCCGCAGATTTTGAACGATGTATCGTTTGATATCTATGCGGGTATGACCGTGGCTGTAGTGGGGGAATCCGGGTCGGGTAAATCCACGACGGCCCGGTGTATTACCGGCCTGCTACCCCCCAGCAATGGTGAGGTGTTGTTCAAAGGCGAACCATTACCGCCCAGCTATCTGAGCAGATCAAAGGATCAGCTGCGCCAGGCGCAGATGATCTATCAGATGGCCGATACAGCCCTTAACCCGAAAGTGAAGATCAGCGATATCATTGGTCGACCGGCACAGTTCTATTCCGGGCTCACGGGCGCTGCACTAAAGGCGCGTGTGGATGAATTGCTGGACCTGATTGAGTTGGAACCATCCAAGTATTATGACCGCTATCCACCAGAGCTGTCGGGTGGTCAGAAGCAACGGATTGGTATCGCGCGCGCACTTGCTGCGGAACCCACCTTTATCATCTGTGACGAGGTGACCAGCGCGCTTGACCAACTGGTGGCCGAAGGCATCCTCCGCCTGTTGGATCGGCTGCAATCGGAGCTGAATCTGGCCTATATGTTCATCACCCACGATCTGGCCACCGTCCGATCGATTGCCGACGAGGTTGTGGTGATGCAATATGGTAAAGTGGTGGAACAGGGCGCGAAGGATTTCATGTTCACGCCACCGCATCACCCCTATACCGACCTGCTGTTGTCTTCGGTTCCGGAAATGGATCCGAACTGGCTGACAACTCTGCTGGAAGAGCGCGGCGTCGACAATATCGGGGAGTCAGCTCAAGTCTGATGCACGATAATAAAAGAGTACCTGACCGGCGGCCAAACTACTGGCTGCCGGTTTTCATTTGTGTGTTCTGTGGGATCGAAGCGTGAATGTGGATGCACGCAGACGCGTTGTTATCCTGCGGAAATACCGGTCAGGACCAACGTGCCCAAGATCATTCCATAGACAAACACCAACCCTGGCCAGGAGCCACGGGAAGCTTTTGCTTCGCGGATCAGATCATCTTTAGTCATGGCGCAGTCTCCTGCAAAAACATGGCAGTCATCGTTCGTATTCCGCACCTAGTCCTGAATGAAATGCATTTCAATGACTTTTTTTAATATTCCGTCATGAAATCAAAAAAAAACATGGGATCCATTTAAATTATTAAATATCAATAACCTAAAGGTATGTTGATTTGGCATAACTGTCATGTGTGCGTGCCATGGCGGTGTCCAAACAGGTATCAACACAACCTTAGCATTCAAAAGTATACTTTCATCCTTGTTGACTTAGAATGCCTGAGTCGCCTTGACGGCCGTCTTCCAGCGGGCATAGCGGGCGTTCCGAAGGTCCTCTGACATCAGAGGCGCAAATCGGCGATCACTGGCCCATTCTTTTGCAAATGCGATTTGATCCGGCAAAACGCCTGCCGCCATGCCGGCCAACCAAGCCGCGCCAAGCGCCGTTGTTTCCAAAACCGCGGGGCGATCAACGGGGCCCCCGGTGATGTCGGCCAGAAACTGCATGGCAAAATCGGACGCCGCCATGCCACCGTCCACGCGCAGAATGTTGCCGGGTGATGCATGTTCCCAATCGTTGGTCATGGCCTCCAACAGATCACGGGTCTGAAAGCCGACACATTCTAGTGCGGCGCGGCACAGTTCTGGCCTGCCAGAGCCACGGGTAAGGCCAAAGATCGCCCCACGACAGTCTGGATCCCAATAGGGAGCACCTAAGCCGGTAAACGCCGGTACAATGATGACATCCTGATCTTTGGTAGATGCCTTAGCCAATTTGGCTGTCTCACTGGCGCTGTCGATGATTTTCAACCCATCGCGCAACCACTGCACCACTGCACCGGCGATAAAGATAGACCCTTCCAATGCATATGTTGGTTTCCCATCCAACTGATAGGCAATTGTGGTCAGTAAGCGATTTTTGGACAACACGGGTTTATTGCCCGTGTTTAAAAGCGCAAAGCATCCTGTTCCATAGGTTGATTTCATCATGCCCGGGGCAAAGCACGCCTGACCGACGGTGGCGGCCTGCTGGTCACCAGCAACGCCCCTGATTGCAATCGAATGCCCCGGGAAGAGCACATCTTGTGTAACACCAAAATCTGCGGCTGAATCCAAGACCTCTGGCAACATGGCGGACGGGATATCCAACAGGCGCAACAAATCCGCGTCCCAGGTGCCATCCATGATGTTGTATAACATCGTACGGGCGGCATTGGTGGCGTCGGTGACGTGCTTTTGCCCGCCGGTGAGGCGCCAGATCAGATAAGTGTCGATGGTTCCAAACAACAACTTGCCCTCAGCAGCGCGTGAGCGGGCGCCCTCGACATTGTCGAGGATCCATTTCAGTTTTGTTCCTGAAAAATAGGGGGCGAGCAACAGGCCGGTTTTTTGTGCAACCATCGGTTCATGGTCCGATGCATTCAATTCGTCGCAAAATTCAGCGGTGCGACGATCCTGCCAAACGATGGCATTGTGAATGGCTTTGCCTGTGTCCTTATCCCACACAACCGTGGTTTCGCGTTGATTGGTAATGCCAATCGCTGCGATCTGCGATGGCTGAATGTGTGCATTGCTCACGGCCTCTCTGCACATCGCGACGGTGGTATCCCATATGTCCTCGGGATTGTGTTCGACCCAACCAGATTGGGGGAAATGTTGAGGAAATTCCTTTTGCGCGGTGTTTTTTATCGAAAGTTTTTCGTCAAACAAGATAGCTCTGCTAGAGGTTGTTCCTTGATCTATCGCAAGAATGAAAGTTGGGTTGGTCACGCTAACCTCTTTTGTTTGACTGAGAAATCGCAGGGGTTTCACCCGAGGGCGATGACGATTTTACCACATCAGTTTGACCGCAAATTTGACCCTCTGCAATCACCGATGAGCCTGTAGCACCTCTGTATTCGAAATGAAATAGCTTTAAAACGAAAGAAAATCGAAAATAAACGAAATTGAATAGATGACATTCCTTGGAATGTCGGGTATCGCACACTTCAGGGTAACAAATGGTGCATCATGGGTGCTGACTCTCGGCAAAATGAAATTCTGGATCTGTTGCGTGTCGCTGAGAATGTGGAGGTCGATACGCTTTCGCAGCAGTTTGGGGTTAGTGTTCAAACAATCCGCAATGACCTGCGCGCCCTGACAGCGCTTGGGCTTGTAGAACGGACCCATGGCGGTGCGCAGCGTGTTGAGTCGGTCTCTAACCAGGACTATGCAGAACGTCGTCGTTTAATGGGCGCCGCCAAACAAGCTATTGGGCGCGTGGCGGCAAATCTACTTCCCGATAAATGTTCGGTAATGATGAATATCGGCACCACGACAGAACAGGTGGCCATGGCATTGCGAGAGCATCGGGACCTGCTGGTTCTGTCTAACAATGTCAATATCATCCATCTTTTGACCGGTTCGGCCTCTAAAGAACTGGTTCTGGTGGGTGGGACAGTGCGCCAAAGCGACGGGGCCGTTGTTGGTGAAGAGGCCGTAGAATTCATATCTAGATACAAGGCCGACTTTGCCATCATCGGGGCGTCGGCCCTTGATGACGATGGGGCTGTGTTGGATTTCGATGCACGAGAGGTCTCTGTCGCGCGCGCAATGCTGCGCAATGCACGGACGCGCATTCTGGTTTGTGATAGTAGCAAATTTGTACGCACCGCTCCGGTCAGGATCTGTGATTTAGGCCTTTTGGATTTTGTAGTGACGGATACGCCCCCCTCTCAAGCGTTTACGAACACTGCAGAGCGTTGCGAGACCCGCATATTGATTGCCGAGCAGACGGGTGCAGAACATGACTGAAACACCTTCTTTGGGCAGTTTTGACGTCTTTGTCATCGGGGGCGGTATCAATGGCTGCGGGATCGCGCGTGATGCGGTTGGGCGCGGGTTATCTGTTGCGCTGGCAGAACGCGATGATCTGGCTTCGGCGACATCTTCGGCCTCGACCAAGCTGTTTCACGGCGGGTTGAGATATCTGGAGTATTTTGAGTTTCGGCTGGTGCGTGAAGCGTTGACAGAGCGGGAGGTTTTGCTTCGGGCGATGCCCCATATCAGTTGGCCGATGCGTTTCGTGCTACCTTATCATCCTGATCAAAGATTTGATGCGCAAACCCCGACCTCACGCCTGCTGTCAACGGTCATGCCCTGGCTGAAAGGGCGCAGACCCGGTTGGTTGATCCGGTTGGGGCTGTTTATGTACGACCACCTTGGTGGGCGAAAAATCCTGCCGGGGTCGCGTGTATTGGACCTGCGGGACGACCCAGCCGGTGAGGCGTTGAAAGGCCAGTATAAAAAGGCCTTTGAATATTCAGATTGCTGGGTTCAGGATTCGCGTCTTGTTGTTTTGAACGCGCGGGATGCCGCCAAACGCAGTGCGAAAATCATGACCCGAACAGAGGTGATCGGGGCGGTTCCCTGTGACGGGGTGTGGCGGATTACGGTCCGGGATCAGATCACCGGACAGACGTCGACTTGTCAGGCAAAAGCGCTTGTGAATGCGGCCGGTCCGTGGGTTGGGAATGTACTGCAGGATGTACTTGGCAAAGCCAATTCTGACAATGTGCGCCTGGTTCGCGGCAGCCATATCGTGACGCGTAAGCTTTACGATCATGATAGGTGCTATTTCTTTCAGGGCAGGGACGGTCGCATTATTTTCGCGATCCCTTATGAGGGCGAGTTTACGCTGATCGGCACGACGGATGCAGAACATGAGAATGCTGAAAACCGACCGGAAGCAACCGAAGAAGAGATCAGTTATCTGATTGAATTCGCCTCAGAATATTTTGAAACCCCGATCACCCGTCAGGATGTGGTGTGGACTTATTCTGGGGTTAGGCCGCTCTTTGATGATGGATCAAAATCTGCAACGGCAGCCACGCGTGATTATGTTTTGAAGCTGGAAAATCTGGACGGTGCTGTGCTGTTAAACGTGTTTGGTGGGAAGATCACCACCTATCGTAGGTTGGCAGAATCTGCGCTGGCCAAGCTTTCCCAGGTGTTTCCCAACGCGGGTACGAACTGGACCGAGGGTGTGGCCTTGCCGGGCGGAGATTTTCCTGTCGATGGGGTTGAGGACTTGATCCAAGAACTGCAGCTTGCTTTTCCGTTTCTGTGCAAATCTACGGTGCAAAGGTTGGTGCGCACTTATGGTACAGAGACGCGTGACATACTGTCTGGCGCTACGTCGACTGAGGACCTTGGGCAGGCGTTTGGCGCAGGACTGACAGCACGAGAGATAAGCTGGGCAATCGATCATGAATGGGTTCGAAGTGGCGATGATTTTCTGTGGCGCAGAACGCGCATGGGGTTGCATCTGACCAATGATCAAATTTCTAAGGTGGCAGAATTTATTGATGAAAGAACAGGGGCTTAGGGTTCTAAAACCTGGACCAAATACCCAGCTTTAATCGACGATCATATCCTCGGACGGCTTCGTGCGCTACGCCCAGTTCCAGGCTTGTCTTGTCGGATAATCTGAACACAAATGCGGGCGACAACCATAAGGTATCTTGGCTTTGTGGAAGGTGTTCTGCCGTGATGCGAAACAGGGCCAGATTGTCCGAAGGAAAACGCCAGCCAAGCGTGGTTTCAACCTTTACCTCTGGCGGCTCGTCCGTGTTTATCAGGTCGGTGCGGGCATCCAGATTGATCCATCCCCGATCTAAACCAATGCCCCATGATCCGCCTAGCCGGATGACCGTGGTGTCGTTGAACTGGTCATAGCCAAGTCCGGCAAACAAGGCATATCGATGAGTGTCGCTATCGGTTCGAAAGGCCCGTTGGAGTGAGGCGACAATCCGCCCATTTGTTCCGATGTCATTTTGAAATGCATCAACAATTACAGTGTAATACGGGGTGAGGCCATATTCGGCATATATTTCTTGCGTATAGCGCAAGTACCCGTATTCATCCGTGTCGACATGGGATGCGAAGGACAGAAAAACCTCCTTTTCCTCCCGTGGCCATGCGCCTGCAAATGCCTGCTGAACTGGCGCCAAGAGTGCAAGCAACAGTAGAAAACTTCGCATTTCTGACCCTCCACCATGGGTCAATTTGTCTGCGGTTGGTTAATGATTGGTAAAGTATTGGTTAATGGGGCGTTAGTCCGGGTATTGGATTTCGCAGCTTTGAGCTGTTTTTTCGGCCGCTTCGGTTAATTCTGGCAGGCGCGCCTGAAGCGCATCTAGTTTTCGCTGTTCCAGTTCGGGATCGATGGCGACCGGGGTTTCGACCCATCGGAAATCAGTTTCCCAACAATTGAATAAATGTCCGTTAACATCACGGCACCAGCCCCAATGGCGATAAGGTTCGCGGGATCGGTGGATGGCATAGCCACGATCCAGGTTGGCTTGCAGCCTTGCGATTTCGGACTGGACGGTTTGCAACTCTCTGGTGCCACGATCAACACATCGTTCCTGCGGCGTAGCGCAAGCGGCAAGAAACAGCATCAGGGGCAGGGCGTATCGCATGGAACGACTTTCACTAGGCTTGGGTTAAATATTGATGATCCAAGCATGGTTATTCAATAGCAGCGGCAGAATTCACCCTGATCCAGATCAACGCAGGCAAGCGCCATATATGCGAAAATAGCAGCAAATATGGAGGAATTGTCATGTATAAAAAAATCTTGATACCTATTGCTGCTGATCATGGGGATATCTCTGATGCTATTGAGATATCGAGGGCAATCTCTGCCGATGGGGCGGTTTTGACCGCCCTGACAGTGATCGAAGCGGTTCCCAGCTATGTGGCAGGATATCTGCCCGAAGGACAGATCGAGAAGACAGCTAAAGAGGTCATGACCGCGTTAAAGGCTGATCTGGAGGGGCAGGGCGACGTGACCCCGCGTGTCGTTTCAGGCCATTCGGCAAACACTATTCTGGATTATGCCAGAGAGTACGGGATCGACTGTATTGTCATTTCGTCCCATCGGCCGGGGTTGCAGGACTATTTTCTTGGCTCCACAGCGGCACGTGTGGTGCGCCATGCCCAATGTGCGGTGCACGTGATCCGTTAGGTTAAGGGCAGAAAATCAACAAATTCGCTGTCGGCGCCACGTCGGTGCAACGTCGGTATTGCGTCGGTGTGTTTTCCCATAGCGCATGGATCAACGATCCGCTCGTTGGGTTTACCTGGGCTGAAGCGTTCGGTGTGATGTTGGTCATCACTGAAGGGCAGAGGAGGCTTTCACATCACCACCGAACATTTTGCAGGCTTAGGCGTTATAAACGGGTTCGCCCCGGCGCACGGTTTGGACAACCGAGATTGTGTTCAACCGATCCGGGTTGTCGATGGGATTGTCGCTCAGGATTGCGAAATCCGCCAGTTTACCCTGCGCGATGGATCCACGCTCTTTTTCCTGAAACACTTGCCAGGCAGCGTCGATCGTTTGTGCCTTCAGGGCCGAAATCACTGGTACTCTTTCCGCTTCGCCCAAGACGCGCCCAGAGGCCGTTTGCCGGTTCACAGCACAATGGGCAAGGTGGAGCGGCCGAGTGGGCGTCACCGACGCGTCGTTATGGATTGTGTAGCGCAGGCCCATCCGTTCTGCGGTTGCGGCGGGTGAAATCTTGCACGCACGTTCCGGCCCAAGAATGGTGTCATAGTGGCGATCACCCCAGAAATGGATGTGGGCAGAGAAAAAGCTGACGGTTACCCCCAGTTCGATCATTCGGTTCATCTGATCCTCGCGCAAAACCTGCCCGTGAATGATGGTATGACGGTGGTCATCGCGCGGAACGCTTTCCAAGGCGGCGGCGACAGCATCCAAGAACAGGTCAGCCCCCGCATCCCCATTGCAGTGGCAGTGGATCTGAAAGCCCATACCGTGCAGTTTTTGCACGTCTTTGGTGAGGGTTGCCTTGTTGGTATAGGACATTCCGTGAGGCGCGTCAGGGGAGGTTGGTTTGTAGTAAGGTTCGGTCAGAAACGCGGTTTGCAGCTGAAATGCGCCGTCTGTGAAGAGCTTTCGAGGCCCCATCCTAAGGTAATCAGCCGGTTGCCAATTCAGCGCATCAGGACCGTTTGTTAGCGCCGGTTCCAGACCTGCGATCGGAAGAAGCAGCACATCAATACCCGGATCCCGATCAGGACCCAAACTGTTGAAATGTTCCAGCATCTCAAGCGTGGACCAGGCGTTTTGGGCAAAGGTCACACCGTGGGCGAGGTATTCATCCCGGCAGGCATTGAAGCCTTTCCAAAACCGGTCGCGATCAATCAGGAAATCGGTGTTTCCCATCTCTCCCATCGCGGCGATGCCCTCGATCAGGCCGGTTAATTCACCGGTTTCAGGATCGCGGCTAAACCGCCCGCCGGCGGGGTCCGGGCTGTTATGATCAAAACCCTGATGCTGGAGTGCGACGGAATTGGCTGTGCCGTTGTGGCCAGAGGCATGAATAACCCAGACTGGGTGATCCATGGACACGCTGTCCAGTTCCGCGCGTGTCGGCATGCGCCCCTCGGCAATTGCGGTATTGTCAAAAAGAACCCCCATGACCCATTCACCGGGTGGGGTTTTCGCAGCGCGTTCGCGCAGCCGTTCAATTGCCATGGCCATGTCGACGCAATCACCGCGCGGAGGGGAGGCCAGATCGACACGGAATAGCGAAATAAAGCCTGAATCAGGGAAATGACCGTGGGGATCAATGAAGGCGGGAAGCATGGTTTTCCCTTGAAGATCAACGACTTTTGCTGTGCCGTTCATCTGTTGGCGAAGCTCTGCCTCTGATCCGATCGCCTGGATCCGTTCATTTTGGGTAAGCACAGCCTCCACCTGTGGGTGCTGCTCATCCATCGTAATTATTGTGCCGTTAAAATAAAGAATCTGGGCGTCAGACATTAGGTCCCTGCATTCGTAAAAAAAGAAGATCTCCCCACATTAATCAAATGCGGGGAGACAAGTCACTCAGGAAAGATTTACACGACCCACCAGCGTTCCAGGATCCGGCGGCCATCAAATCCGCGGCCCCAGGATACGTCGCCATGGCCAATGTTTTCGTTGCGGGCATGCACCTCGTTCGCGAACATCGGGGCGATGTGGCCGCCCTCATCTCGCAGGATGACTTGCATGTCGCGATACATTTCTGCACGCAGCCCTTCGTCCAGTTCGGCACGGGCCGCGACCATCAGCTCATTAAAGCGTGGGTGATCCCATTGGGTGTCGTTCCAGGCGGCGCCAGCGGCAAAGCCGGTAGTGAACATCGCATCCTCGGTCGAGTAGCCACCCCAGTAGCTGGTTGTCCAGGGTTTGGCCATCCAGACGTCAGACCAGTAGCCATCATTGGGTTCACGCACGACGTTGATGTTGATGCCGGCTGCCTTGGCCGAGGCCTGATACAGAACCGCTGCATCCAGCGCGCCGCTATAGGCTGCATCGGCGGAGCTGAGGTTGACCGTGATGTCGCCCAAACCGGATTTTTCAAAGTGGTGACGCGCACGATCCGGATCATAGGCCAACTGTTCGATATCAGCGGCGTGATAGCGGTAGGACGGCCCGATCGGGTGGTCGTTGCCGACAACGCCGTGACCCAGCAGGACCTTTTCAACGATTTCCTCGCGGTTGATCGCGTATTTCATCGCCTTGCGAAGTTCCAGATTGTCAAACGGTGCGACCGTGGTCTGCATCGGGAAGGTATAGTGCAGAGGTCCTGCGCCTTCTTCGATGATGATCTCCGGGCGTTGGCCCAGCAGGGCGACTGTTTTCAGTTCGACCCGGTCGATGCAGTCCACCTCGCCGGTCAAGAGCGCATTGGTACGGGCTGTTGAGTCGGTGATGGATTGCACGGTGATTTCGCTGGCAAACGCAACGTTGTCGTTCCAATGGTTCGGGTTGCGTTCGAAGTGATAAGACTGACCCGGGCGTTCCTGTTTCAGGATATAACCGCCTGTTCCGCCTGCTTTCCAGTCGATTCCGTCGTCCGATGCTGGATAGATCCCAAACGGTGCCTCGTTGAAGTTGAAGGGGAAGTCGGCGTTTCCGGCAGACAAGGTGATGACGATCGCATTTGGACCATCGGCTTTGATTTCGGTGACTGATTCCAGAATAGGCTTGGCGTTTGAGATCGAATCTTCGCCGCGGTGATAGTTGAGCGAGGCGATCACGTCGTCAGCCGTCATGGTCTTGCCATTCTGGAATTCAACACCTTCGCGAAGCTTGAATGTCCAGACCGTCGCGTCGGGGGAAGAGGACCATTCAGTTGCCAGGGATGGGACCAGTTCGCCACTTGGCGACAGTTCGGTCAGTGTGTTGGCGACGCCGTAGGCGACCACCCATTGCAGGCCGTTAACCAATGTCGCCGGATCAAGTGTGTCAGTGGTTGAGCCGTGGCCCATGGCCAGTCGCATATGGCCACCTTTTTGTGCGGCACTGGCCTTAGAAGCGCCAAGCAGCCCTGCGCCGACGCTTGCGGTCAATCCCAGTGCTGTCGTGCGGCCCAGAAAGTCGCGGCGCGACATCCGTCCTTTTTCCATTTGGCCAAGCAACCATTTTGCGTGAAGTTCACGATCATCCATATTTTAATCCTCCCATGAGACCTTTGGTGCGTTGTTTGTCTACCCCGAGTATTTTTCATTCCCGAATCTGAATAAACTTTGCATAATGAAGCATATGTAAGCAAAGTGACGCAATACTGCTTCGAAGAGAGACAGAATTTGGACAATATCAGAATATTTTCTGAAAACCTAAGAAACATCTGTGCGGAGTTTGGGCCCATTGCGCAGGTTTGTCGGGAGATTGGAATCAACCGCCAGCAATTTAACAGATATTTGAGCGGCGCAGGTCTGCCATCCGCGCATAATTTGCGAAAAATTTCGCGCTATTTTCAGCTGTCCGACACGGATTTGTTTACAGAGCCAACGGAGTTTCAGCGGTCCATAATGTTGGGACGCACGCAAAGGCCGGATGGGCCTGCAGAACTGATGACCGGTGTGTTTCGTGACCAATCTCACAGTTTGAGACGATATCTGGGATTTTATCACGCTCATTTCACCACCCCGACCTGGGAGGGGAAAATCCTGCGTAGTCTGGTCTGGCTGTATGAAGAAGACGGCTTTGTCATGTCCCGGACCATCGAACGGGTGCGATCCATGAACGAGGGCATCTTTCAAAACTCCAGATATGCCGGATTGGTCACCCAACGCGGAAGTCGGCTGTATGTCGTGGAACATGAAATGGTGCGCGATGGTAGCATCGTCGAAACGATCCTGACCCCTTCGCATCGCCAGCAGGTAAAATATTTGCGCGGGACGACCATGGGGGTGGCGTGGCGACCGCATATTATGCCCTATGCGTCGCTGTCGATTTGGAAGCGCATCAGTGAACGGGTCACCATCCGTGAGGCCCTGAAGGATTGCGGTGTCTTTTCCCTGGACAGCCGGCGCATTGATCCCACGATAAAGAAAGATTTACGGCAGTCGCCGTCGGGGAGCAATCTTTTGTATTGAGCCAGCGTTTGGCCAATCTTGATCCGGTGTTTGGGGCCATCGACTGTTGCCCCGACTTATGAAGATTTTCAGCAGGGCACCTACATTCTGCTTACCACTTCTTGCCCAAAGCTCTGCTGAGCGGCCATCTAAGGTTAGCGAGCGAAAGTCTGTCTTAATGTGCTGAGGACTGCGTGACCTTTTGACGGAAACCGGCAGGGGAAAGGCCAATCTCTTTCTTGAAAACGCGGGCGAAGGCCGAGTCAGACGCGTATCCTGCGCGTTCTGCGGCTTCTGAAACGGAATTAGACGGATCAGCCAAGCATTGTTTGGCGATCTCCAACCGCCAGGATGTAACATATTGCATGGGCGACATTGCCATCTTTTTCTGAAACTGAACCGCAAAGTTGGTTCGCGACATACCTGCACAGCGTGCCAAAGTTTCTATCGTCCAGGATGCGCTGGGATCTTTGTGAAATGCCTCTAATGCCCGGGCCAAGTGATGATCAGAAAATCCGTTCAAACCCCAGTTCGCCGAGTCATCGCTTTCGACAAATGCGCGTATGGCCTGAGCCAGAATAGCTTCTGACATCTTCAATGCGATGAGATCGCCACCAAGGCGTTGGCCGCCTGCCTCATCGCCGATCATGCGCAACGTCGCCTCCATCCATTTTCCGGCACTCTCCCCATAGTTCCTGAGGTGTATAAATGGCGGCAGGCGGTCCAACAGCACATGCTTTGCTTGCGGGTCAAAAGAAAAATGTCCGCAAATAAGTTGAGTGTCACGGTCGTCTTCGTCACCGCCGTAAACCAGAACCCCGGTGCCAGTGTATCCCGACCGTTCTACAACCGTATCCAGAGGCAAAACCGAGTCTCTTGTCTCTGGCGCGCAGTAAAGCTTGTGTGACGCGCCATGCGGAATGATCAACAAATCACCCTGTTCCAGCGCCACCGCCATTTCATGCCCCTCAACTTCGATCAGGCAATTGCCTCTATGGGCAAAGTGAAATCGCGCGACATTTTCGAACTTCGGAACCTCAATTCCCCAAGGGGTGGTGAGCGAAGTTCGAAAATAAAGCGTTCCACGCACAGACAGTTTCGTAAGGATATCACTGAGGAGATCAAGCATGTCCTCTCATCGCAGGATGTGGCGACATTGTACAGTGGTTTGAACGATCTGCACAAATATTCGGACGTTCTGGCATGTATCGCACTGATCTGTTTGGATTACATCTGTGACAGTCGAAACACTCTATGGAGTTCCAGAAATGAAAAAACTGATATCCGCACTTGTAATGTCATTGTCAATGACGGGCGTTCAAGCCAACGCGCAGGACGTCGCCGAGATGAACGATCTCGAATACGCGCATATTGCCTATACCGCCGATAACATCGACATTCGGTACGCTCATTTGGCGTTGGCGCTGTCGACGAACCCTGACATCCACGAATTCGCGAACACAATGATCCGCGATCACACCGCTGTGAACGAAGCTGCGTTGGGTCTGCTTGATAAACTGGGTGCGTCGGCTCAGGACAATGCCTTCAGCCAGACGTTGAACGCAAACGCAGAAGAGGTCATTGATGGCTTTACAAAGCTTCGCGGTGCAGAGTTTGATGCCGCCTATGCCGCCAACGAATTGGCCTATCACCGGGCGGTGAATGATCTCGTGGAAAATACGATGATCCCCAATATCGACAATGCCGAAGTGAAAGCGCTGTTTGAGCAAGGCCTTGGAATATTCAAAGCCCATGAAAAGCACGCAGAAATGATGGTTGAGGCGCTTCGGTGATGGAAAAGCTCTATTCACGCCGCAATATGATGGTTGGGGCGGTCGCATCAGTGACCGCACTCGCCATCAGTCGGGCCAAGGTCCACGCTGCGGAATCAGTGGTTCATGACGTCAGAATTAAGTCGTTTTCATTCGTGCCAAATCGTCTTCAAGTCTCAGCTGGTGACACAATCCGTTGGACCAATGACGACCTGGCGCCTCATACCGCCACCGCCGATGGGTCTGGGTGGGATACCGGGAAGATTACCACAGATGACAATTCGGAAATCATGGTGACGGAAGGGATGGAAACGGAATATTTCTGCGACTTTCATCCCAACATGAAAGGCACGATTGTGGTTGAATGACGTGGTTCAATGGTTTGATTTGAATGACAGCGGAAACAGGCTCGAAGTGCAGCGTCAGATGCTTCGGGTTTGTGTCCAATCTTTTGCGTCCGCGCAGAGTAGTAGAAAACAAATCTGTTACTGACGCATTGGGCAAATCAAATTGGCGTCTGAAGAGTGATAAATGGCGATCCCGGGAGGACTCGAACCCCCAACCCCCTGATTAGAAGTCAGGTGCTCTATCCAGTTGAGCTACGGGACCGCTGCGGGTGTTTTGACGAATTTCGCCGTGATGGGCAAGCCTCAAAGATCGCAGCGCATAAAAATGCTTAGCGGATCCAGAACATAGTCACCAAAGGGCGGGCATTCGGTGAAACCCGCAGATTGATAGAGTTTGCGAGCGGGCAAAAACACATCGTCGCTGCCGGTTTCCAGCAACACTTCGGTCATGCCATCTTTGCGGATGTTTTGCATCAGATGAGCCAGCAGCAACCGACCAACGCCAGTTCCGCGCAGCTTGTCGTGGCAATGCATGGATTTCAGCTCTGCCTTGTGGCCGCCCAAGGGTTTGTAGGCCCCGACGGCCAAAACTTCCCCGTCACTGGTGCGTCCAGCAAATACACGCGCGCCAGCCGTACGCAGCTCATCAGATGTCATGACATGACAGCTTTCGGCGGGCGATGTCGCGCGCATCAGCTGAAAGTGCCGCGTCAGCAATGCATCTACGGCCGCATCTGTGCCGCGGACTTCGAAAAAGTCCAACATTGTTAGTGTGTCCAGGTCTCGCGCCGGTTGGTGGCAAAGTTTTCGCCATACCCCATGGGGCGGATATTTGGCTTGCGCTTTTTGGGATCCTGAACCACGGCGTCGATCCCGTGGGCCTGCGCATAGTCCATTGCGGCCTCTTTGCTGTCAAAGCGCATCTTGACCTGAGTCTGCGTGTCGTCAGAGCTGGTCCACCCCATCAACGGATCAATTTCGCGGCTGGAGGCCGGGGCAAATTCCAGAACCCAGTTTTTGGTCTTGGCTGCGCCGGATTGCATGGCGTTGCGGGCAGGCTGATAGATACGGGCGCGCATCAGATACTCCGTTTTGATCTGATTAGGTTATCGGGAAATTTGCGTCCGGATTCAACCCCGCAATGTCAGCAGGGTAGATTGATTGTACCTGGCGCCCTTGAAGAAGAACAAAAAGTGATCAAATCTGTGGCCAAAGAGGATTCGCCCATGACCGATGCTGCCACCACCGCCTCCAACCGCCCAAAGCTGGAAGGCGGCAAGCGTTTCATCATGAAGACCGAGTTTCAGCCGGCGGGTGACCAACCCACAGCGATTGCCGAACTTAGCGCCGGGATTGATGCAGGAGAGCGTGAACAGGTGCTGTTGGGGGCGACGGGAACCGGCAAGACCTATACCATGGCCAAGGTGATCGAGGAAACGCAGCGGCCCGCGATCATACTGGCCCCGAACAAGACCCTGGCGGCCCAATTATACGGCGAATTCAAGGGGTTCTTCCCCGAAAATTCCGTGGAATATTTCGTCAGCTACTATGATTATTATCAGCCAGAGGCCTATGTAGCGCGGTCGGACACCTATATCGAGAAAGAAAGCCAAATCAACGAGCAGATCGACCGGATGCGCCATTCGGCCACCCGGGCGCTGTTGGAACGCGATGATGTGATCATCGTGGCGTCGGTGTCGTGTATCTATGGCATCGGTAGCCCCGAAACCTATACCGCCATGACACAGGATCTGGCGGCGGGCGAAGACTATAACCAACGCGATATTATGTCTGGCCTCGTCGCCCAGCAATACCGGCGCAATGACAATGCCTTTGCCCGCGGATCGTTTCGGGTGCGGGGCGACAGCCTGGAAATCTGGCCCAGCCATTTGGAAGATCGCGGATGGAGGTTCAGCTTTTTCGGAGATGAGATTGAATCCATTACCGAATTTGACACCCTGACCGGGGCGAAAACAGATGTGTTGGAAAAGGTTCGGATCTATGCAAATTCCCACTATGTGACGCCGACGCCGACCCTGAAACAGGCGATCAAGGGCATCAAGGAAGAGCTGGTTGTGCGCCTGAAACAGTTGGAGGATGAGGGGAAATTATTGGAGGCGCAACGGCTGGAACAGCGCACCAAGTTTGATCTGGAAATGTTGGAGGCATCGGGGTTTTGCAACGGGATCGAGAATTATTCGCGCTTTCTGACCG
This sequence comes from Roseovarius sp. YIN77, assembly GCF_057219155.1. NCBI lineage: Bacteria > Pseudomonadati > Pseudomonadota > Alphaproteobacteria > Rhodobacterales > Roseobacteraceae > Roseovarius > Roseovarius sp. YIN77. The sequence continues at coordinate 467,066 of NZ_JBXVVI010000001.1, read as the reverse complement.
GTCGCGCCCCGGGTGAACCACCGCCCACGCTGTTTGAATATATCCCCGACAACGCCATTGTGTTTGCAGACGAATCCCACGTATCCGTGCCCCAGATCGGTGGCATGTATCGGGGCGACTATCGGCGTAAATTCACGCTGGCCGAACATGGGTTCCGGCTGCCATCCTGCATGGACAACCGCCCCCTGAAGTTCGAAGAATGGGACGCGATGCGCCCACAATCGGTGTTTGTGTCGGCCACGCCCGCGAAATGGGAAATTGAGCAAACCGGTGGCATCTTTACCGAACAGGTGATCCGACCGACGGGCCTGTTGGACCCACAGATCGAAATCCGGCCTGTTGAAATGCAGGTTGATGATCTGTTGGATGAGGTCCGGCGCGTTGCACAGGATGGGTATCGCACGCTGGTCACCACGCTGACCAAACGCATGGCTGAGGACCTGACCGAATATATGCATGAACAGGGCATTCGCGTGCGTTACATGCACAGTGATATCGATACCCTTGAAAGAATTGAGATTTTGCGCGATCTGCGTCTGGGGGCGTTTGACGTTCTGATCGGGATCAACCTGCTGCGAGAGGGGCTGGATATCCCCGAATGCGGGCTGGTCGCGATTTTGGATGCGGATAAGGAGGGGTTTTTGCGATCAGAAACCTCCCTCATCCAGACCATCGGCCGTGCCGCGCGCAACGTTGATGGCCGCGTTATCATGTATGCCGATCGTATCACCGGATCGATGGAACGCGCGTTGGCCGAAACCAACCGCCGCCGGGCCAGGCAAGAGGCCTATAATCTGGAACATGGCATCACGCCCGCGACGGTGAAAAGGAATGTCGACGATGTTCTGGCCGGGCTCTACGATGGCGACACCGACATGGCGCGCGTCACTGCCACCATCGACAAACCCATGGTGGGCGCAAATCTGCAGGCTCATCTGGAGGGGCTGCGGGTTGATATGCGCAAAGCCGCAGAGAACCTGGAATTCGAAGAAGCTGCCCGCCTGCGGGATGAGATTAAACGGCTGGAGGCGGTCGATCTGGCCATCGCCGACGATCCGCTGGCAAGGCAAAGCGCCATCGACGCCGCCGCTGACGCCGCGATGAAGAGCAAGGGAAGGTCTACAGCCGGCAAACCGGGGCAACGGGGCGGAAATGTGAAGCGGCGGCGGAGGTAGAGGCTGTCGAAAGATGTTCTTAGAAGGCCAGCTTAACCTCGGAACCGCAACGCCAAGCTAGACTACCTGTTCTTGACGTTCTGGCCGCCCCATAACGGGGATTACTTTATTGCAAATTGCGTCTTGACCTAAAGGTTGCTTGAACTTTTAGGGTGCCATTAAGCGTTCAGAAACTTTTCTTGACGAGTGGAGTGTCGACCAAAACCACGAAGTGCAGAAGGATTGGTTCCTGAAAAACAATTATAAGGTGGAATTTGCAGATGCATGTTTTGACAGTGCTTGATCACCCCAATCCAAACTCGTTCAGTGCTGCTGTCGCAAAGAAGTTTATGGAAGGTGCCGAAGCTGCCGGGCATTCTGTCGAGTTGGCTGATTTACATGCAGAGGGGTTTGATCCGCGTTGGACGATGGCTGACATTGAAGCGGACAACAATTCCACCACTGTGCCGGATGTGAAAGTTGAACAAGATCGGGTTGCACGTGCTGATGCAATTTGTCTTGTTTTCCCACTGTTCTGGTGGGGCATGCCAGCCATGATCAAGGGGTGGGTTGATCGCGTTTGGTCATGGGGGTGGGCATATGATCAGCTGGAAAACGCCGAAAAGTCGCTCCAGCGTGCTCGTTCCGGGGTGTTGTTAATTCCAGCTGGTGCGCGTTCGGATGAAATGGACAAGGATGGGTATCTTGACGCTTTGGATACGTCCTGGGTCAAGGGAACATTTGGTTATTTTGGATTTGCACCGAGAAAACTCGAACTTCTCTGTGGTTCGACAGGGTCAACACAACGACGACAGTCACTATTGGGCAGAAGCTATCAGGTTGGCCTGACCCTGGAGCCGCCCCGATCAAGCAAATGATATATCATCCGGGTCGAGCCGAGCGAAAAGTGCTGACGCGTGGGGTGGTGTTACCCCAACTTTACCGGCATCCCGTGTGGTGTCCTCTGGTAGGCCGCTTCCCAGTCGGTTTTGCGTTTGGTAAGGTCGGCCTCTGACAGCGCTGTTGCACCGGTTGTTAGCCGTTCCAGCGCGTTCAGGGCGGCGGTGTAGTAGGTTTGCAGCGTGTCGGGTTGGCCGGTGGCCTCTGCCTGTTTCAGCTCTGCGCCAAGGGTTTCGGCCCATTGCGTCGCTGTAAAGATTCCCGTGCGCACCATGGCATCAGCGATGGCGAGGGTCTGGGCCTGCCAGGCCTCGTCAAAGATTGGTTTGTCGGGGCTCAGGCTGGTGTCGGGGTTAAACAAAATAGCTCTCCCACAATTCCAGTGTCACGCTGTCGCGGGGGTTGGTGTCTGGTCCCCAAAGCTCTGTCGCGGCGAAGGCCACGGTGTAGAGATGTTGGCCAATCTCATGTCCCTTTGCACCCTCATCGGCGAAAAGGTGTGCACCGTGATGGACGATGATCTGGCCCGTTCTGTCGCGGGCATAAGCGGGCAGGCGGGTATGGCCGGAATGGGCGAAACGTTGGGTGGTGACGGTATCGCCTACGGAAAAACGAGGTGTGTCGTTGGCCGTGACTTCAAAATTACGGCGTCCGGCCCGGTTGGCGTCAAGCAACTCTGGCAAGGTTTTCGTGGGAGGCGGAGGTGCCAGGTTTTGGACGTGACCCGAGAGCAGTTCTTCCATTGTCACCTCGCCATTATCGACCATGATCATCAGGTAGGTGGTCGCCCATTTCTGAAAATACCGATAGGTCAAATAATCTGACGGCACCATATGTTCCAACGTGTGGCGAAACCAATCGATGGTGATGTCACGCTGCACGCCGGCGCGGGCGATGCCCCACATGCGCCGTTCCCAATCGAATTCGAAAGACAGATCGCCGTTGCCGGTATCGATGGGGCCATAACCCTGTTTGCCGCCCAGATCATGTATGGAATCCATCGACTTATCCCCCGACTTTCAAGTCACGATCGGTGCCGATCATCGAATTGCGGGTGACGATGGCGGCAAGCTGATCCTCATCCCACCCCTTTGTCCCAGGTGGGCGCTGGGGAATGACGATATAACGCAGCTCAGCCGTGCTGTCCCAGACGCGCACGGCGATGTCACCCGGCAGATCGACGCCGAATTCGGCCAGTACCTTGCGTGGTTCACGCACGGCGCGGGCGCGGAAGGCCGCGGATTTGTACCAGGCGGGCGACATGCCGAGGATCGAGAATGGATAGCACGAGCACAGGGTACAAACGATCATATTATGGGTGTCAGAGGTGTTCTCAACCGCTTTCAAGTGGCCGGTTGCCTGACCTTCGAACTCCAGTTCCTCGATCGCCTTGGCGGCGTCGTCTAAAAGGCGGGACTTGAAATCGGGGTCGAGCCAGGCACGGGCAACCATGCGCGCGCCCCTTTTGGGGCCGATATGTTCGGAATAGACCTCTATCCAGTTGTCGATGGTGTCCTGTGAGACATAGCCAAGCTCTGTCACAAGGCTTTCAAGCGTCTTGACACGCAGGGCCGGATCGGACGGCAAATGCGAATGCAGATCGCGGTGGATCTGGGCGGCTTTATCCGGGTCAAAACTGGCCATGGGGAACTCCGTTACTGTCAGGGCAGGGTTGAATATTGTCGGGGGCAAGTCAAATCAGGAATGGTGATGGGCCCGGTCAGGGGTGGAAATGCGCTGGACATGAAAAGCCGGGGCGGCGATACAAACCTGATGAGTTTTTCACTACCCAAACCGGCGCGAGGTCAGGTGATTGGCCTGTTGGGGGGATCGTTCGATCCGCCGCATGCCGGACATGTGCATGTTTCGCGAGAGGCGATGAAACGGTTCGGGCTGGATCGGGTCTGGTGGCTGGTCAGCCCCGGTAATCCGTTGAAAATCAAGGGGCCCGCGCCACTGGATCGGCGTATGACGGCCTGCCGCGCGCTGGTCGATCACCCACGGATCGATATCACGGATTACGAGGCAAAGATCGGGACGCACTATACCGCTGAAACACTGGCAGCACTGTTTCAGGACTACCCCCAGCAGCGATTTGTTTGGCTGATGGGGGCGGATAATCTGGCCAACTTTCATCGTTGGGATCGCTGGGAATGGATCATGGCCAATATTCCCATCGGCGTGATTGCGCGGCCCGGGCAACGCATCCCGGCGCGTTTTTCCCCGGCGGCCAAGCGCTTTGCCCGGTTTCGCATTCGTGGACGAGAGTCATTGGCTTTGTCGCGTGCAGAGGCCCCGGCCTGGTGTTTTATCAATGCGCCGATGCTGGATATTTCTTCGACACGGATCAGAGAGACGGGGCAGTGGGCAGGATGATCTTGCCTGCGGAAAAGAGGCTGGGTAAAACCGCGATATGAGCAGGAATTGGACACGGCGCGGCCTTCTATGCGGGATGGGCGCAAGTGCGGCAAGCGCCGCTATGGGGGAGGTGCATCTGCCGGTGATGCGTCCGCCACCGCGCCCGGAACGCCCACCTGCGCCAGCCGCCAGCCGCTATGATGATCTGATCCAGGCCGCCCATCTGCGCGATGCCAAATTGGGATTTGTTGTTGCGGATGCGAAGACCGGCGAAGTTTTGGACGCGCTGAACCCGGATCAGGCATTGCCGCCGGCCAGTGTGGTGAAATCTGTCACCGCGCTTTACGCATTGGAGCATTTGGGGTCGGAATTTCAGTTTACAACACGGGTTTTGGCTCTTGGGCCGGTCGTAAACGGCCAATTGCAGGGTGATCTAGCGTTGGTTGGAGGGGCCGATCCAACCTTGACCACGGATGGGATGGGCGCGCTGGCCGGATTGGTCAAAGAGGCCGGTATCCATGAAGTGACCGGGGCCTTTCGCGTCTATTCCGGGGTGTTGCCCACGGTGAGCGCCATTGATCGGGCGCAGCCGGATCATTTGGGATATAATCCCGCGATTTCAGGGCTGAACCTGAATTTTAACCGGGTGCATTTCGAATGGAAAAAGGCGCAGGGCGATTACGCGATCACAATGCAGGCGCGAGCGCGCAAGTATCGGCCCGATGTCGGTGCCGCCCGGATGGAGGTGGTGGATCGAAACTATCCGGTCTTTACCTACGCCACGGCCCGTGATCACGATAGCTGGACCGTTGCAAAAGGGGCATTGGGCGATGAGGGCGCGCGCTGGTTGCCGGTGCGACACCCCGATATCTATGCGGCAGAGGTGTTTCAGACCCTGATGCGGTCCCATGGGATCGTGTTGCCTGAACCGGAGTTCAGTAAGGAAGACGCGCCAGCAGGTGACATTCTGGCAGAGATATCCAGTGAACCGCTGACCGAGATTTTGCGGGACATGTTGAAGCATTCAACCAACCTGACGGCGGAGGTTATTGGCATGATGGCCTCTGCCAAACGGGGTGGGCAACCTGCCAATCTGGCAGCCTCTGCGGTGCAGATGAACCGGTGGTTAAGGGATAAGTTCGACATAGAACAGGCTGGTTTTGTTGACCATTCCGGATTGGGTGGTGCGGCGCGCGTATCGGCGCGAACACTGGCCCGGCTGATGGTTGCGGCAGGGCCGGATGGTGCCTTGCGTCCGATCCTAAAGACGATCAGCGCCAAGATACTGGCGGGGGAATTACAGGCCAAGACCGGGACGCTCAACTTTGTGTCCGGGCTGGCAGGATATTACCGGACGCCAGAAGGGCGTGATCTGGCCTTTGCCGTTGTCTGCGCCGATGTGGCCCGTCGGATCGGGTTGAGCCGCGCAGAAATGGAACGCCCGCCGGGCGCACGCAGCTGGTCACGGCGCGCACGGCATTTGCAGTATCAATTGATTGAACGTTGGTCCGAAACCTACGGCGCCTGATCTTAGTTCAGGATGTCGTCGACCACGCCGATGACTTCGAGGATTTCGAATGTGTCAGGATCGGCGCGATAAATCAGCTCTCCCACCCGGTAAAAGCTGCCCCGGCGATCAAGACCGTAGTGATCATAATCGCGGATGCGCTCGTAATCATAGCCGCGCAGGCTATGGCCCGGTGGAATGCAGGGCGGATCTTTTTTGGCCAGGCCTGGCGGGCAGCCACCATTGCCAACGCCATTACCACGACCATTCCCGTTTCCGGCCATAGCTTCGGGCGCGGTTGCGGTCAGTACAACGGCCATCGCCAGTGTTGTGATTATGGTTTTCATCGTGCTCTCCATTTCACCTGCTATGTGGTGTCATACGCCCCAATAGTCGACTCGTTTGTCATAACGATGGCGGAATGCTGCGCATTAGGGGGGTGATATTCAATATCAGGGCTTGTGGCGGGCGGTTTTGATTATAACTATACGATGTATAAATAATTGGAGCCCTGAATGACCACTGGACATGTTATGATGGCGATGAGCCTTGACGGGTTTGTTGCGCGCAAAGATCACACGCTGGATTGGCTGATGAAGCAACCGACCGAGGGTGAGGATCATGGGTTTGAAGCGTTTCAAGCCAGTGTCGATGTGATTGTCATGGGGAGCGGATCCTATCGAACGGTACGTGGGTTTGGTGAATGGCCCTATATTAAACCGGTGATCGTATTAAGCCGCTCAATGACAGATGCGGATATTCCCGATGAGTTGCGGGATCGGATAGAGGTTAGTCGACTGGCCCCGCATGACCTTATGGCGGAGCTTGACGGGCGCGGCATGAAGCGCGCCTATGTTGATGGTGGCGCGATCATACGATCCTTTCTGGCTGCGGGATTGATTGCGGATATGCGTGTTGCGATTGTTCCGATCCTGATCGGGCGGGGCATTCGAATGTTTGGCGATCTTCCCGCCGATATCGATCTGGACCTGACGGGTTCGAAATCTTACCCCTCTGGACTGGTGGATCTGGAGTATCGCGTGCGTCAAGCAAAGCAAGACTAATGGCAAGGCCAAGGAAAGACGCAACGACGCTGAGCAAGGGATCGGTGCTGCGGGCGGCCTCTGATCTGATCCGGGTGGGCGGAGAAGGGGCCGTAACCTTTCGTGCGCTTGCAAAGGTTTTGGGCGTCACCCCGATGGCGGTGAGCTATCATGTTGGCAGTCGTGAGCAGCTGTTGCGTGATCTGATTGCACAGGCGTTTCGTGGCCTTGATGCAGATGTCGAGGGCTATTCTGCGGCATGTCGTTTGCGTGCTTTGATGCAAAGATATTTTCGGATGGCGCAGGATCATACTGGACTGATTACTGTGATATTGCGCGACCCCAGTCTAATGAGCGACGAATTGGTCGGTTTCACCAACCGTGTACGGGTGGAAACACGGGCGTTAAATGATGGGGATGCAGAGGATGTATTGTTAAATCTTGTGATTGATTATGCTCATGGGTTCATATTTTCCGTGACCTCCGCCGCCGTTGGATATGATCTGGGCGAGGACGATTTTCTGCGTAGTTTGGATTGGGTGTTGGGTAAGGTTGAAGCCAGAGGGGTTTAATCCCGCCCGCGCTTTTCAAACCGGGGCAACATGGCGCTGAAATCAGTGCCTTTGCCATCCTCTTGTTCAACAAATTGCGCATACAGATCGCGCGCGGCTTGGCCTAGCGGGGTGTCGGCATCGGCGGCCTCTGCCGCCTGTTGGGCAAGGCGCAAGTCCTTGAGCATCAGTTCAGAGGCGAAGCCGGGTTTGTAGCCATTGTCGGCGGGGCTGTGTGGACCAACGCCCGGGGCCGGGCAATAGGCATTCATTGACCAGCTGTAGCCTGAAGAGGTCGACACCACATCAAACATGGCCTGCCGGTCAAGGCCGAGTTTGTCAGCTAGGGCAAAGGCCTCGCACGTGCCGATCATGGTGATGCCGAGGATCATGTTGTTACAGATTTTGGCGGCTTGTCCCATGCCCGCGTCGCCGCACAGCACGGCCTTTTGCCCCATGGTGTCGAACAGGGGTCTGGCGCGGTCAAAAGCATCTTGCGGACCGCCGGCCATGAAAGTGAGCGTGCCTGCATCGGCGCCACCCACGCCGCCAGAGACAGGTGCATCAAGGGCAGAAAGGCCCGCCGATTGTGCGGATGTCGCGACGGCCTGGGCGCTGGCGACATCGACGGTGGAACAATCCAGATGGATAGCACCGGGCTGCATAACCGCGTGAATTTCCGCGGCAACGTTGCGCAGGATCGGGCCAGATGGCAGCATGGTGATGACGATGTCAGCCTGGGCCGCAGCTTCTGCGTTGTTGGTCGCAGCTGTGACATTGTCGGGGCAGGGGGTTACGGGATCAAAACCGGTGATCTGATGACCGGCAGCGGCCAGATTGCGGGCCATGGGGGCGCCCATATTGCCAAGGCCGATAAATCCGATTTTCATGGCGTCTCTCCTGTAAATGTCAGGGTATCTTTGCCCAGTGGCATCAACATCTGTGTCACCTCGACCTCGGTGACCTGATCGGGGCTGGCGTGTTTCCAGTTTGGATTGCGGTCTTTATCGATGATCTGGGCGCGGATACCTTCGACAATATCGCCCTGCTGGGCGGCCCGATGAGTATAGCGATATTCCTGTTCCAGGGCGCGGCGGATGGTTTCTGAACCACGTACCCGGTGGATGATCTGGACAGCGCAAGCCATGGCGAGCGGGGCGTTGCGGCCTAATTTCTTGAGCGCTTCAGTGGTGAAGGCGGAATCGCCGTGGGAAAGCGAACGCAGAATGTCCCCCAGCGTTTCGCCGGCAAAATGCGCATCGATTTCGGGCCGGAGAGCGGCGAGTGGGGCGTGTGGCGCAGGGTGCGAGAAGGCATCAACACGGGTCCAGTCGCCTGTCTCTTTCAATTCTTGGGTCAGGGTGGGCCAGTCGGACTCTGGTATGAAATAGTCAGCAAAACCCGCAAGGATCGCATCGCCCGGCATCATGCGGTTACCGGTTGTGCCCAGATATTCGCCCAGTCGCCCCGGTGCATTGGACAGGATCAGGCTGCCACCCACATCGGGAACCAGACCGATCCGGCATTCGGGCATGGCGATGCGGCTGCTTTCGCCCACCACCCGATGGGAGGCATGGCAGCCAATGCCAACGCCGCCACCCATCGTGAAGCCTTGCATCAAGCTGACCACGGGTTTTGGAAACTCGAATATCCGGGCGTTCAGGCGGTATTCATCGCGCCAGAACCTCTGCCCGGCGGCAAAATCGCCAGCCTTGGCAGATTGATAGAGATCGGAAATGTCACCCCCCGCGCAGAACGCCCGGTCACCGGTCGCGTCGAAGAGGACCATCTTGATGGTGTCATCTGCGCTCCATTCCCCCAGGGCGGTATAGATGCTGTCGCACATGCCAGCGGTCAGGGCATTCAGGGCCTCTGGCCGGTTCATTGTGATATGGCCGATCTGGCCGGAGGCGCGGATGAGGACGTCAGTCATGTATGTTCTACCAATAGCGAACGCGCCACGATCAGGCGCATGATTTCATTGGTGCCTTCGAGGATTTCGTGGACACGCAGGTCGCGAACGGTTTTTTCGATCCCGTAGTCAGCGAGGTAGCCGTAGCCGCCGTGCAGCTGCAGGCACCCGTTTGCGACCTTTGATCCGGTTTCCGTCACAAGCCGTTTGGCCATGGCGCAGAATTTGGTGGCATCTGGTGCTTGATTGTCCAGCTTCCACGCCGCTTGACGCAGGAATGTGCGGGCGGCTTGCAATTCAATCTCCATATCCGCCAGACGAAACTGCAGTGCCTGAAACTGGTCGATGGATTTGCCGAAGGCGTGACGCTCACGCATATAGGCCAGCGTCTTGGTCAGCGCCGATTGCGCGGCCCCGAGCGAACAGGCAGAGATATTCAGCCGCCCACCATCCAGACCGGCCATGGCGTAGGAAAATCCTTTGTTCACTTCACCCAGCAGGTTTTCAGACGGGGTCACGCAATTGTCCATCTGGACCTGTCGGGTTGGTTGCGCTTTCCAGCCCATTTTATCCTCCAGCCCGCCAAAGGACAGGCCGGGTGTGCCAGAATCGACAATCAGGGCGGATATGCCTTTGGGGCCATCCTCGCCAGTGCGGGCCATAACAATGTAGGCGTCAGAATAACCGCCGCCAGAGATAAAGGCCTTGGTCCCGGTCAGGCTGTAGCCCTGATCTGTGGCCGACGCGCGGGTTTTTAGGGCGGCGGCGTCTGATCCTGAACCGGGTTCGGTCAGGCAATAGGACAGGATGCAGTCCATTGTGATGGTTCGGGGCAGATATTTGGCCTTCAGCGCGTCTGATCCGAACCGATCAATCATGAATGCGCACATGTTGTGGATCGACAGGAAGGATGCTGTGGCGGGGCAGGCCATCGACAGCGCCTCGAACACCAAAGTCGCGTCAAGGCGTGATAGGGCGGAGCCGCCGAATTCCTCGGACACGTAAAGCCCGCCAAAGCCAAGTTCAGCGAGATTAGACCATAGGTCACGGGGAAAAGTGCCTGCAGCCTCCCATTCCCGGGCATTGGGGGCGATGTGATCCTGCCCAAAGGCATATGCCATATCGAAAATGGCGGTTTGTTCTTCGGTCAGTGCGAAATCCATGCAGGTCCTATTCGCGGATGAGAAATGAACATGTGTTTAATTAGTGGATGGACGTACCGTTTGACAAGCGTCGGACGTCACAAATCCGCATGGAATTCTTCGATCAAGTGGTCAACGACGGCTTTCAGGCAGGCTTGTTTGTCGTTGCCTGCTGCTTCTGCCTTGGCAAAGGCTGCACGTTGTCGGTCGGACGAAGTGCCGGTTTCCAAAATCGAGCGGGAGTTTTGAACTTCGGCAACGGCGTCCAGTGCTTCTGCATCCTTGGAAATCAAATCCAACATCTCATCTACCAGATCAGCATATGGTACGATCTTCATCTGGCCAAAATCGATCAACCCTTCGGAGACGCCATAGCGTTGTGCACGCCAGCGGTTTTCTGAAATCAGGAAGTTGTCGTAAAGGCGCCAACGCTGGTTTTTGCGTGCCAGCCGCCACAGCATCCGGGTGATGCATTGGGTGAGTGCGGCCAGTGTCAGTGTGGTTTCCAGCCGCGGGGCCACGTCGCAGATGCGCGATTCAATGGTGGGAAAGCGGGAGGATGGGCGCAAATCCCACCAGATTTTAGAACTGTCCTCGATGACACCAAGATTGCAGAGCGCCTGAACAGAGCGTTCAAAGCTGCTCCAACTATCTAGTTGCGGGGGCAGGCCGGTGCGGGGAAGGTTGTCGAAAACCGTCAGGCGGTAGGAATTTAGGCCGGTGTCGTCGCCCTGCCAGTAGGGGGATGAACAAGACAACGCCAGCAGGTGTGGCAGGAAATAGGTGAGCTGATTCATCAGATCGATGCGCATGTCGGGTTGATCGATACCGACATGTACGTGCATCCCGCAGATCAGCATCCGCCGCGCCACGCCTGCCAGATCTTTTTGCAGGGTATTGTATCGGTCGCGATCGGTGTGGGTCTGCGCCTTCCAATCCGCAAAAGGATGGCAGGAGACGGCGATGGGGGCGAGGCCCAGTTTTCCCGCCTCTTCGGCTACCACGGACCGCAGGCGGCGCAAATCTTCACGAGCCTCACCGATAGTTTTGCAAACGCGCGTTCCCACCTCGATCTGACAATTCAGAAATTCAGGGCTGACCTGGCCTTCCAGCCGATCGCTGCAGCATTTCATTAATGTATCGGGGGCGTCGGTCAGGGCGCCGCTCGAGGGATCGACCAGCAGGTATTCTTCTTCGATTCCGATGGTGAATTCTGGCTCTGCAATCGACATGGGCCTGCCTTTCGGACTGTTGCAGGCTCAGAAAATCAAACTCGGCCTATGATGGCAAGCCGTCGATCTATTTGACCGCTTCGGCAATCTTGGCTGCGGCCAGAATCTCTTCGGCAATTTCACGGGCCTCGTCTGGGTCGAAATCCATCGGAATCTCTGCACTACCTTCAGAGACGAAGATCCGAACCATGCCATGGTCGGTCGGGCCAATCTGCAGATTTGCCTCGATTTCACGTTCGGTGTTGATGCCCATGATGCGCCCTCCTGAGTGGATTGCGGGCTAACGGCTTTGGTCTTGAAATGCAAGAGCGCGCAAACATAGGGTGGGGCATGGACCAGGTAACGTTTCGCGATCTGAAAACCACTGATCTGGATTGGCTGATCAGTGAAAACGCGCACTATTACGCACGCAGCGACGGGTTTGATGAAAGCTTTGAACCGTTAGTGCGGGAGGTTTTGGAAACCTTTATGCGTGATTTCGATCCGGTGCGGGAAAAATCCTGGATTGCCCAAAGCGGGGCGCGGCGGCTGGGAAGTCTGCTGTGTACATGTCATGATGATCAGACCGCGTGTTTGAAGTTGTTTTACCTTGTGCCCGAAGCACGCGGTTTGGGTTTGGGGAAGCGAATGCTGCGCACATCGATGTCTTTTGCGCGTGCTTGCGGGTATCGGAAAATGCGGGTTTGGACCCATGAAAGCCACCGGGCGGCGGGCGGTCTGTACCAGTCATTTGGCTGGACGCTTGACGATCATAAATCTGTGCGCAGTTTCGGTTGCGATTTGGTGGAACAAAGCTGGAAATTTGAATTCTAAATACTTGCATTCACCGTGCAACGCGGCTAAATCGCCAATCAGTGCCGCCTTAGCTCAGTTGGTTAGAGCGCCTGATTGTGGATCAGGAGGTCCCCCGTTCGAGCCGGGGAGGTGGTACCATCCTTCCTGAAAACATTGATTGGTCTGGCCGCGTCATTGGGCGTCGTCTTTGGTGTTTGCGCGAATGATTCTCCGTGCTACCGATTGGCAAAAAAAGCCGGATTGGTGCGCGAAAATGAACAAGAAGCTGTTGTTGATTATCCTTGATGGTGTGCCGTGGCGCAATTGGCGGCGGTTGTTTGGGAATATGGAAGGCTGGGTGGATAACGGCGATGCCCGGGTGTGGAAGATGTGCTCTGTCCTGCCGTCCACATCAGCATGTTGTTATGCGTCGATTCACACTGGGGTCGTGCCAGCGGTTCATGGGTGTACCGGCAATTATGATGTTCGGCGCCTGGATATTCCTGATATCTTTAGCCAAGTACGGTCATCGGGCGGCGTGACCGGCGCGGTGACCTATCAGGGTTGGTCCGAGTTTTTCAATCGTGCCCCTTTTGATCCAGTACGCGACATTGAATATGACGAACCCGAAAGCGACAGTATCAATCACGGCCGGTTTCATTCGATGACAGGCTATGATCTGTTGAACTCTGCCACGCCTGCGGATGCGGACCTTTACGCCACCTTGACCATGCTAACGGAACGGTTTGGGCTGAACTACGGGCTGCTGCACACGGTCACGTTGGATTGTATGGGCCATCAATACGGTCATGACACCATCGAATATGAACGGCTGTGCTACAAGGCAGATGAACAACTTGCGCCCTATGTCAGACGATGGCGCAATGCAGGCTATGAGGTGATTGTCACCGCAGATCATGGCCAAAGCGACCCCGGTCATCATGGCGGACGGGGCGAGGAAATGCAGGATGTGGCGCTGTATTACTTTGGCGATGCGGAAGGCCCGGCAGAGGATGTGTTGCTGCGTCAAACGCAGTTGGCGCCGACGGTGTTGAAGCTGCTGGGGGCAGATATCCCTGAAACGATGAAGGATGATCCGTTTCTAGGATGAAATATCAATCAGTTGTCAGGTGGAATTAACCCAAGGCCGCGCAGATAAACACCGATTCCGGTTTCCAGCAGGTTTTCTGGTGGAAACGGGGATTTGGTGCCGGGGGAGCCGCGGGCAAATAGTTCGACCACGCCGTGGCTCATCGCCCAAATATGGGCGCTGAACATCTTGGCTGGCGGGCGTTTGTCGGCGGGAATGTGTTTTGACAGATCTTCTGCGGCACGTTCCAAGACGCCCATGGCGCGTTCGGCCACTTTCGCCAGCTCCGGTGATCGATTGATTGAAATGCCACTTTCAAACATGGCAACGTAGTGGCCCGGATATCGACGGGCGAAGGCCAGATAGGCGCGGCCCGTGGCCTCAAACGATGCAAGTGCAGAGGGTTGGCCTTGATCATAGGCGTAGTTCATCAGGTCGGCGAATATTTCATACCCTTGCCGGGCGGCCTCGGCGATCAGGTCTTCGCGACCCTCGAAATGGCGATAGACGGCGGCGGGGGTGACGCCCGCTCGTTTTGCGGCCTCTGACAGGGTAAAGCCGGTGGGGCCTTTTTCCTCGATCAGTTCCAGCGCGGCCTTGACCAGAGCCTCGCGCAGATTGCCGTGATGATAGCCGCGTTTAGGCATTCCAGATCTCCGGGCCACCGCAAATCAGCGGATCTGGGATGCAGGCCACATCAGCGTTTTTCCCGGCATAGGGCAGGGGTGCAAGTACGGAACGGATCGCTGCTATACGGGCGCGGCGTTTGTCGTCAGACCGGATCACCGTCCAAGGGCAGGTTTTGGAATGGCTTCGATCCAGAGTTTCGCTGATGGCATCGGTATAGGCATCCCAGCGATTGAGTCCCTCGACATCGATCCAGCTGAGCTTCCATTGCTTCAACGGATCACTTTCGCGGTTCAGAAAGCGGCGCAGCTGTTCGGCGCGCCCGACATTCAGCCAGATTTTGACCAGATGGAATCCTTCGTCAATCAGCATGGATTCAAAATCAGGCAGTTGGGTGAAAAAATGCCCCCGCTGTTCGGGCGTGCAAAAGCCGAACACATGTTCCACCACACCGCGATTGTACCATGATCGGTCAAAGAGCGCGATTTCTCCGCCTGCGGGCAAGTGATTGATATAGCGTTGGAAATACCATTGGCTTTGTACGCGTTCTGTGGGTTTTGAGAGTGCGACAACCTTTGTTACGCGTGGGTTCAGGTTCATGCGAAAGCGTGCGATGGCACCGCCCTTGCCAGCCGCATCGCGCCCCTCAAACACCACAGCCAATCGGGCGCCAGTGTCCTTGACCCAGCTTTGCAATTTAACCAGTTCGATCTGCAAGGCGTCGAGAGTATCCTCGTATTTCTTGCGTGGCATGCGGGCATCATGTGGATAGCCGGGGTCGATGATATCCTTGGGGCCGGCGCTCTGGATCGCTTGGCGAATTTCAACGGGGGCCGTGTTTTGAAAGAAATCGCTGATCACACCGTCGAAAGGCAGGGTCATGTTCGATTTCTCCGTATTATGGGCTGGCCCGTGCCAACAGGTTAGGCCAGCCGGTCAGTTGGGTCCAGTAACCAATGCCTTCAGGTTCCAATGGCCCGTATGTCATAGTGCGTGGTTTGATAAATATCGTTGATCCAGTTGCCATAAAGAAGATGCGCGTGACTACGCCATCTGTTTTGCGGGTCGTTGCGCGGGTTATCATCGGGGTAATAATTCATCGGTACATTGATCGGCGTGCCATTTTCAATGTCCCGGTCATATTCTTCCTTCAGCGTTCCACTGTCATATTCGAAGTGGTTGAAGATATAGAGTGCATTGTGCTGCGTGTCCTGCACCAGACAAGGGCCAACCTCATCTGAATAGAGCAAGGTAGACAGGTCGGGTACGGCCTCTATCTCTGCCTGTTTCATTTCTGTCCAGCGGCTGACTGGAATAACGCAATCGTCTGAAAATCCACGCAGATAGGGTGACGCAGGCGCCATGTTGTGATGGCGGAAACAGCCGAAGGCCTTTGCATCCAGCATATGTTTCTTAACGCCATGGAAATAGTTGATCATCGCCATGCCACCCCAGCAAACGCCAAAGGTGGAATGCACATGAGTGCGCGTCCAGTCAAAGACCTGGCAGAGCTCGTTCCAATATGTCACCTCGGTAAAGGGTAGGTGTTCGATCGGTGCCCCGGTGATGATCAGGCCATCAAATTTTTCATCAATCACATCGCTGAAGGGGCGATAGAAGGCCTCCATATGCTCTGCAGCGGTGTTTTTGGTCTCGTGCTCGCTCATGCGGATCAGAGTTAGTTCGATCTGCAAAGGCGTGGCCCCGATCAGACGGGCAAATTGCGTCTCTGTCTGAATTTTCTTGGGCATCAGGTTCAAAAGGCCAATGCGCAAGGGGCGGATATCTTGTCGGGCAGCACGACCTTCGCCCATCACCATCACACCCTCATTCGACAGAACGTCAAAGGCTGGCAAGTCAGAGGGCAGTTTGATCGGCATGGTGGTTCCTTTTGCTCGGCCTATTCAGATAGGGCGGCGGTTAGCGTGCCTCAAGGGCGGTTGCGATCAGATCGGTAAATTCAGCAGTTGTTCGAATGTTGGCGACGTCTTCGGCCTTGACCGAAATGCCCCAGTTTTCCGCCATGGATCGGTACCGTGGTTGTCGATCTGTCAAGGCGCGGGAATAGGCAAACCGGACGAAATCATCTGGATCAATATCATCATCTACCAGATTGTTATTGCTTTTATATTCCGACCAAAGGGACAGAAGCCTGTCCGGCGGGTAATACATCGGCTTTGGTGCTTTGATGAATCGGCGGATCAGTTCCTGGGTGTGATTGTCGGACCCTTCGATCCAGACCATCAACACGTGTTCTGATAGTTGGGACAAAACAGGATCATTGGGATCATCGGGATTGACGACCTCACAGATCGAGCCGCTGCTATCACAGATGAAGTTACTATAGCCGTAAAGCTTCTTTGCCCGGTTGATGAAATGGCCGGTATCCAACATGGCATTGATTTCGGCCTGTTGGTGCAGGGCTTGTCGGCGCATGTATTCCTTGAACGGCAGGCCGCCCTTTTCCGGGTCGCCGGGTTTGCCCAGATAAGTGGACAGCGGGGCCAGGTTGTTGAAGGTAATGTTGGATTGAATATAGACGGAGTCTGTCAATAACAGATCGCGCAGGAGCGGGACGCGCATTGCCTCCAGCTTGAAGTTGTCAGAGATATGTTCACCCATGTAGCGGGTGCCGATGCGGTAGTCGGCAGAATAGTGAAACCAGTCACCGGAATCGCGCAGAATGTTGGAAATATAGGTTTTCCCAAGCCCGGACATGCCAAACAGCATAACGCGTTTCGCCTCTGAGGCGCGCCAATCCTGCGCAGATCCGTAAATCATGACCGCTGTCCCTTACCAAAGTCCCTGACGTGGTAATGGCAGGGGGTAGTGGGGTCAAATGGAATTGCGATTATCGGTTTTAACGGCAAGGTATCCCTGAAGGGATTGATCTAACCCGGTGTCTGGAAATGGCCCGGGAAAAGTCCGGCCAGAAACGTGCGAATCAACTCCACAGCCTCTTCCCGGCCGAAGTTTTCACTGTCTGACAGATAGTGAACCCACATCCCTTCGAGCAGGGCAAAGGTGCCAAACGTGGCCTGTCGGGCAATGATCGGTTCCCGGCGTCCTGAACTTTCTGCGATCTTTGTGAACGAGGCCAGCAACGTTTCGGTCATGCGATCGTCTTGGGTGCTGCTGTATTTCGCGATGCCTGGACGAGACGGGGCCGCGCCCCGGAAGGCGTGCCAGATTTTTGTGGACCGTTCGTTCAGCAATTCAGCGCTGAGGTCTGCGCGAATGACCGCCATGATCACTTCCTCAGGCGTGGTGTCTGCTTGGCTTAGCTGGCGGTCCAGTTCTTGGTAGTACTTGTCACTAAAATATTTGGCGGAGGCCGTCAGCAAGCTCTCTTTGCCGCCGAAATGCAGATGGATCATTCCCCGGGACAGATTGGCCCGTTTGATGATGTGACTGACCGTCGTGTCTGTCAGGCCAATTTCAGCGATTGTATCGAGAGTCGCGTTGATCAGGGCTTGTCGGCTGGCCTCTGGATCGCGCTTGGATGGGCGTCGGATTTCTGTTTCTGTCTGCATAATTCACTTATGAATCAAGGTGATATGATTTTGTTTGTTCGTCGATTTTAAAAATATTGACATAAGATCACCCTTTGCGCAATATTAAATGGACGATCGTCCATTAATAATTTCTGATGACAAATTCCAAACTGGGGAAGCTGCGTGATCGAATTGCGAAGTGAATCTGCGAAAGGCTATGCCCTGAGCGCACCGGCCACGATCTACGTGGGGTTTCTGGTTGCGGCACCGCTGGTCATCCTGATCGCCTATTCGTTTTGGTCGCAGTCCTACGTGACGCTCGACAAGACGATGACGCTGAAAAACTACCGCGAGGCGTTCAGCGATCCGTTGGTCAGGCATCTAATGTTGCGGTCGATCTGGATTGCGGGGGCGGTGACCATTGTCACGGTCGCGCTGGCCTATCCAATTGCTTATTTCATTTCGATGAAGGCCAGAAACAAGACGATCTGGTTGTTGCTGATCACCATTCCGTTCTGGTCGAGCTATCTGCTCAGGGTCTTTGCCTGGAAACTGATCCTTGGTTTCAATGGGGTGATGAATTCGGCTTTGTTGGCGTTGGGTCTGATCAATGAGCCGCTGACATTTCTGTTGTACAATGAATTCGCGGTGGTTTTGACGCTGGCCCATGCTTGGGCGCCTTTTGCAATCCTGCCAATCTATGTCAGCCTGCAGAAAATCGACCCGAGCCTGTTGGAAGCAGCCACCGATCTGGGCAACAGCCAGTTTCAACGCTTTATGCGCGTGACATTGCCGCTGACCATTCCCGGCATCATTGCCGCGAGCCTGATCATCTTTATCCCGACAGTGGGCGACTATGTTACCCCGTCCTTGGTGGGCGGATCAGATGGCAAGATGATTGCGAACCTTATTCAGGTGCAGTTTGGGGCGGCGAATAACTGGCCCTTGGGCGCGACGTTGTCGTTGCTTGCAATGTTGGCGGTAGGCTTTGTCGCCATCGTCTTTGTCATCACTGGCAATGCAGTGGGGAGGCGGATCAGATGAGGCGCCCATCAACCCTAACCATCTATGCGTTCCTGTATCTGGCGTTTTTGTATCTGCCGGTTCTGTTTCTGCCGCTGTTTTCCTTTAACAGCGGAACCATCGTGGCCTTTCCGATCAAGGGATGGACACTGGATTGGTATCGCAAACTGGGCGAACAGGACACGCTGATCCAGGCGCTGTGGAACTCGCTGACGGTCGGTCTGGTGGCTGCGTTTTTGGCGACGGCGATGGGTTTGTTCGCAGCGCGGGCCTTTGTGCGGTACAAGTTCCGCGGGCAGGGCGCAGCAGAGGGTTTGGTCATGCTGCCGCTGGTGATCCCAGGGATCATCGTGGCCTCTTCCATGCTGGTGCTGTTCCTTTTTATGGGGCTGAAGCCATCGTTGATGACGGTGACATTGGGCCATACATTTTTGGCGCTGCCCTTTGCCGTGTCGATCCTGAAATCCGCCTTTGACGATTTTGATGCCTCGCTGGAGGAGGCGTCATATGATCTGGGTGCGGGTGTCATTGAAACCTTCCGCCGGGTGACGTTGCCGGTTGTGGCGCCGGGGATTGTGTCCAGCGTTCTGGTGACATTCACGGTCAGCTTTGATGAATTTGTTCTGGCCTTCTTCCTGTCCGGCAATGAACCAACATTGCCGGTCTATATCTGGAGCCAGATCCGTTTCCCTGCCAAGCTGCCAAATGTTCTGGCGCTGGGGTCGATCCTGTTGATGACATCGGTCCTGCTGTTGGTGCTGGCCGAATATTTCCGCCGCCGTTCTTCGAAATCAGAGTGACCAGATGACAGATAAAAAAATCATAGAGTTAACAGGTGTTGAAAAAAGATATGGCAATTTTCTTGCTGCCTCTGACGTTAACCTGTCATTGAAAGAGGGGGAGTTCTTCTCTCTCCTTGGTCCCTCGGGCTGTGGCAAGACCACGGTTCTGCGGATGATTGCCGGATTTCAAGAGCCGACCCGCGGAACGGTCGTGATCGACGGGCAGGATATGGATGGGGTGCCAGCTAACAAACGCCCCACCAATATGGTGTTTCAAAGCTATGCGATCTTTCCGCATCTGAATGTGGGGAACAACGTGGCCTATGGGCTGCGGGGACGCGTCGCCAAGGCCGAGATTGATGCCCGTGTGGCTGAAGCTCTGGACATGGTCGAACTGGGCGGATTGCAAAAACGTGGGGCGAATGAACTGTCTGGGGGGCAAAGGCAGCGCGTGGCGCTGGCCCGTGCCCTAATCATGCGGCCAAAGGTGTTGTTGCTGGATGAACCACTGTCGGCGCTGGATAAGAAACTGCGCGAACAGATGCAGTTCGAGATGCGCAACTTGCAACAATCGCTGGGGATCACCTTTGTGATGGTTACCCATGACCAATACGAGGCGATGACCATGTCAGATCGCATCGGGGTCATGTTCAATGGGCAACTAAAACAGGTGGATACACCTGCCACGCTTTATGCACGGCCGTGCGACCGTCAGGTTGCCAGTTTCATCGGCGAGATGAACATTCTGAACGCAATGATGCAGGCTGAAAATGGCGACAAGATGATTGTCGAGGCGGCAGGCTTTGGACGGATGGAGATTGATCGAAACCCCAATGTTGCAGGCCGGTCCAATTCGATGATCGTCGGGATAAGGCCGGAGCAACTGGAGATTTCGTCGGACAAGCCGGCAGATTATTCGGCGACGGTTCAGGGCACCGTGGTAAATGCCGCGTTCTATGGCGAAAACGTGCACTATCACGTGCAGGTCGAAGGGATAGATCGCCCTGTGTCTGTGTCGGTGCCGAATTACTTTCATACGGTCGATTTTAACCGCGGGGATGCGGTGTGGCTGGGCGTGCAAGACGTCAGCGTGATCGATCTGGGTCGAGATTCACAATAAGTCCAACAGGAGGAACACAATGAAACTTCAGGGTATTGCAGCATTTGCTGCTGCGACGGCGATCAGTACCGGCAGTGTCTTTGCCGGGGGTGCTGATCTGAACGTCTTTGACTGGTCGGGGTATGAGGACCCCGGATTTTTCGCCAGCTATATGGCGAAATACGGGGATGAGGCGCCGTCTTATTCCTATTTCGGCAGCCAGGAAGAAGCGTTTACCAAGCTGACATCGGGCTTCTCTGCTGACCTTGCACATCCATGTTCGGACGCCGTGCGCAAGTGGGTTGCTGCTGACCTGATTCAGCCGCTGGATGAAAGCAAGCTGACCAACTGGGCGAACCTGTTGCCAGAAATCAAAGAGGTCGACGGCATCGTCATCGACGGAAATATTTACATGCTGCCCTTTGAGTGGGGCAATACCGGGCTGATCTATCGTACCGACACGATTTCTGCCGATGATATTTCTCTGCAACTGTTGGCCGATCCGGCTTATCAGGGCAAAATATCCATCCCGGATGCGGCATCTTCGGCATATGCCCTAGCATCGCTGGCGACCGGCAATGCGGATGATTACACCAACCTGAGCGATGAGCAGTTCCAAGAGGCGTCTGATTTTCTGCGCTCAATCCATTCCAACATCCGCTTTTACTGGTCGGATGCCGGGCAAATGGATCAGGCCATGACAAGTGGCGAAATCGAAATGGGTTGGGCCTGGAACCAGTCAGAGCTGAACCTGATCTGGAATGAAGTTCCGGCAGCGATGATGCGTGATACCGACAAAGGGATCGCCACCTGGGTGTGCGGTTATGTGCATCTGAAATCTTCGACCACACCAGAAGATCAGATTTATGACCTGCTGAATGCCCTGACCGAACCGGGCAGTGGCCAGTATATCATCGACAACTGGGGATATCCGCATTCCAACACCGAAGCGTTTGAAATTGCGGACCAGGCCAGCATTGAGGCTTATGGATTTTCTGATCCGGCTGCGTTTTTCGAAAACAGCCTGTTCTTTGATGCGGTGAACCCGGAGCTGGAAGCGAAAATGCTTGCCGAGTTTGAGCGTATCAAAGCTGGCTTCTGATCCAACGTCATAAATTCCGGGGGTAGCAGTACCCCGGTCCACTCAAAAGGAATGAGCGCGCCAATGTCTGACGCGAATGCATATTCTGTGCTTTTTGAACCGGTCAAGATTGGGCCGGTTACGGCAAAAAACCGGTTCTTTCAGGTGCCGCATTGTACGGGGTTGGGCCATATGCGGCCCCGTGCGGATGCAGGTGTTCGTGGGATGAAGGCGGCTGGTGGTTGGGCTGTTGTGTCCAATCAGGAGACTGAAATTCATCCGAGTTCAGACCTGTCCCCGTTCCCGGAGGGGCGGTTGTGGGATGCGCGCGATGTTCCGGCGCTCAGGATAATGACCCATGCGGTGCATGAACATGGGGCATTGGCGGCCATTCAACTGGTTCACAATGGCAATCATGCACCCAACCATCTGAGCCGGGCGCCGTTGTTGGCACCATCAGAGATGAGCGTGGATTCGGCGCTGCCCAAACATGCGCGGGCCATGGACAAGGCAGATATAAGGGAGCTACGACGCTGGCACCGGGATGCAGTTTTGCGCGCCAAAGAGGCAGGTTGCGACATCGTTTATGTCTATGCGGGACATTCCATGTCGATCGCCCAGCATTTCATGTTGCCCCATATGAACCAGCGCAGCGATGAATATGGCGGGTCGTTGGAGAACCGTGTGCGGTTGACCCGGGAACTTTTGGAAGATGCGAAAGAGGCCGTCGGTGATGACTGTGCTGTTGCGCTGCGCTTTGCCATTGATGAAATGGAAGGGGCGGACGGGATGCAGGCGGCCGAAGAGGGGCGCGCCATTGTCGAGCTGCTGGCCGA
Organism: Roseovarius sp. YIN77; assembly: GCF_057219155.1. Lineage (NCBI taxonomy): Bacteria > Pseudomonadati > Pseudomonadota > Alphaproteobacteria > Rhodobacterales > Roseobacteraceae > Roseovarius > Roseovarius sp. YIN77. Next base: position 444,461 of record NZ_JBXVVI010000001.1, on the reverse strand, counting down.
TCTGCCGGACCTGTGGGACGTGAATGTATCCGATTGGTCTAATGATAGCGCGACAACACGTTTCCAGCTGCAGGATGGGTATCAGAATGACTATCTGGCCTTTGTCAAACAGGTCACGCAGAAACCCGTGGTTGGCGTCGGGCGACTGACTTCGCCGGATATGATGGTGTCGATGGTGCGCAAGGGCATTGTTGATCTGATCGGGGCTGCGCGCCCCTCGATCGCTGACCCGTTCTTGCCGACCAAGATCAGGGAAGGGCGGATCGACGAAATTCGCGAATGTATCGGTTGCAACATTTGCGTGTCCTCCGACAATCTGGGCTTTCCGATCCGCTGCACCCAAAACCCCACAATGGGCGAGGAATGGCGCCGCGGTTGGCATCCAGAGGTGATCGCGCCGAAGACATCGGATGTTGAGACGTTGGTCATCGGTGGTGGACCTGCCGGGCTGGAATGCGCGATGCAACTGGCACGTCGTGGTTATGGTGTGACATTGGCAGAGGCTGGATCCGAGTTTGGCGGTCGTGTTGCGAAAGAAAGCCAACTGCCCGGCCTGTCGGCCTGGTCACGGGTGGCGGATTACCGTCTGAATGATCTGCGCCAGCGCGTTAATGTGCAAATGTTCACCGACAGCGAATTGGATGCGGATCAGGTGGCGGAACTAGGCATCGAACATGTGTTTGTTGCCACCGGGGCCAAGTGGCGTCGTGATGGGGTTGGCCGCAATACAATGCGTCATCGTCCAGTCATTGATGCCCGGGCAATGGTTTTGACCCCGGATGATATATTGGCAGGCCAAATGCCACCGGAAGGGCCGGTTCTGATCTATGACGACGACCATATCTATCTGGCAGGCGTCATCGCGGAAAAACTGTTGGCGGCAGGTTATCCGGTAATTTTTGCGACGCCGGAAAGCATTGTATCAAGCTTTACCACCACAACACTGGAACAGCACCGCATACAGGCGCGCTTGATCGAAATGGGTGCTGATATTCGCTGCAATCGGGTGCTTTCAGCGTTAACGCCGAACGGGGCGGAACTGAGCTGCGGCTACTCTGGTCACAAAACTGAAGTGCCCTGTGCCAGTACCATTCTGGTGACAGACCGACATCGGGAGACGGCGCTTTACAACACACTGAAGCCCCTGGGGCTGAAATCTCTGGAACTGATCGGTGACGCGGCCCAACCGGGATTGATCGTCGATGCGACTTTTGCTGGGCATCGCGCAGCGCGGGATTTTGAACGAAATCCAAAAGAGGCGGACAAGGATTGGTTCCGCCGGGAAATCATAGACTTGAGAGAGGCGGAGCTAAGATGATGGAACGTCCTGTTGAACTGGATGGTTTGATTGCACAACACCAACGTGGCCTTGCGATGCCGCGCGGGTTTTACACCTCTCAAGCTGTATATGACTATGACATCGCGCAGGTGTGGAACAAGAACTGGATCTGGGTTGGGCATGAATGCCAAATCCCGGATGCGGGCGATTATTTCCTGTTCGATTATGGGCAGGAATCCATCATCATCGTTCGTGATCGAGAGGGAAATGTCCGTGCCCATTTGAATGTGTGCCGGCATCGTGGATCAAGGGTTTGCACTGAGGCGTCTGGTAAGGCCCGGGTCTTTGTTTGCCCTTATCACGCCTGGACGTTTGAGTTGACAGGCAAGTTACGCGCCGGGCGCTCTATGGGGCTTGACTTTGACCCGTCTCGCTGGGGGTTGCATTCTGCACGGGTCACTGTGTTTCAAGGTCTGATCTTCGTGTGTTGTGACGCCGATACGCCAGCGCTGGAGCCGACATTGGCACAACTGGCGCCCTTTACCGCGCCATATGGCCTTGAGAATCTAAAGATTGCGCATAAGGCAGTGTATCCCGTGCCTGCCAACTGGAAGCTGGCGGTCGAGAACTACTTGGAATGTTATCACTGCGGCCCTGCGCATCAGGATTATTCACGTTCTCACAGCCTGAAATCCCCCAAGGAGATGGAGGCGCTGGCAGGTCCCTTGGCAGAACGGGCCGCAGCGGCTGGGCTGTCACCGGATGCGCTCGACCTGACCGGGGCTGCAGCTTCATCATCTAGCACCAGTGCGTATTACCGCCGCTATCCGCTTTATCCCGGCTATGATACCGGCAGTCGCGACGGTGCGGCGCTGGCGCCCTTGCTGGGCGATCTCAAAACGTTTGACGGCGGGGCCACTGATCTAGGTGTTGGGCCGCTTAGCTGGTTTTTGATCTATTCCGATCATCTGGTTGGGTATCGGTTCATTCCACGCGGTGTGCAGGAAACGGATATCGAGGTGGTCTGGATGGTGCGCGCGGACGCTGAAGAGGGGCGTGATTATAACATCAACGACCTAAGCTGGCTTTGGCATGTGACCTCTTTGGACGACGAACGAATTATCCGGCACAACCAATCGGGTGTGAATTCAAATTATTTCCAACCGGGGCCTTTGGGCGAAATGGAAACATCCATTCAGGAGTTTTATGACTTCTACCTTGATATGATTGGCCCCAAAACAGAATACAGGAGAGCCGTAAATGGCTGAAACAACAAGCAGAAACAGACGTCGGGGTGGTGGTGGACGTGCAGCGCGTATTGCGGTGCAAGAGGCCACCACGGGAAATGAGGCCGTCAAGGGCGGGTTGAGCGGTGGCAGTTACAAACCGTTGTCACAGCGGGATATGGAAAACATCCACGAAGCCGCTTTGACAGTGCTGGAACAAACCGGGTTGGCGGACCATTTCGATGAGTTGCTGGATTTGGTCCTGCCCAAAGGCGCAGTGATGAATGCGCATGGCCGCTTGTGTTTTCCGCGTGCCTTGATGGAGGATGTTCTGGCCGGTGCGGCAAAGGAATTTTACGTCTATGCCCGTGGCGAACGTGAGGGCAAGGATGACATGCACTGTCACGCCCAAAGCGTGTATTTCGCCAATTCCGGCACGGCAGTGACGACCTTTGACGCGGAAACCAAATCTTACCGCCCCTCTGACCTACGGGATGTGTATGATTTCACCCGGCTGGTCGATCAGTTGGAAAATATCCACATGTTGGGCGATACGGTTCTGGCGACCGATGTCATCGACGATTACGCCCATGACATGAATACGATCTATGCGATGCTTGCGGGCAGCCAAAAACCCGCATGTCTGACTTTCCGTGATCGCAAACATATTCCCCATGCCATCCGCCTGTTTGATCTGGCCTCGGGCGGGGAAGGCAGTTTTCTGAAAAAGCCGTCGGTTATTTTCGGCGGATGCCCAGTGGTTTCGCCTTTGCGGATCGGGCGAGAGAATATGGAAATCCTGATCGACACCGCCAAGTTGGGCCTGACGGTTGATCTGGCTGTCCCTCCGCAAGCAGGGGCGACAGCACCGGCGACACTGGCGGGAACGCTGGTGCAGACCGTGGCCGAAACGCTGGCTTGTGTGGCGATTGTCAACTTGATCACGCCGGGCTGCCCGGTTTGTTTCGCCGCCTGGCCTTTCATCACTGATTTGCGCAGCGGATCCTTTACCGGTGGCAGCGGTGAGCAGGCCCTAATTGGCGCGGCGGCCATTCAAATGGGGAACTTTTACGGCCTGCCAACATCGGTTGGTGCAGGCATGACCGATGCAAAAATTCCAGATGCCCAATACGGGTTGGAAAAGGCGCTGACCTTTAGCCTTGCCGCCCATGCGGGTGCCAATCGTTTGTGCGAGTTTGGCGGCATGATCGGGTCACTGATGGGGTGCAGTTTTGAAAGTATGGTCATCGATGATGAGGCCGGCGGCATGATCCTGCGATCCCTGCGCGGTATTGAAGTGACGGATGAGACCATGGCGGTGGATGTGATCCATCAATGTGCGCTCAATCCAGGGCATTTCTTGGGCAATCCGCACACGCTGACCTATATGAACAGCGAGTTTGTCTATCCGCAATTGATGGACCGTGAACGCACTGACACTTGGGAAAACGAAGGCAAGACTGATTTGTTAGACCGGGCCCGGGAAAAGGCCGACGGCATTCTGGGCAGTCACTTCCCCAACTATTTTGGCGCGGCTGATGCACAGGTGCGCGAAGAGTTTCCGATCATCATGACAGCGGCAGAAATGGCGGTGCGTCGTGGATAATCTAAGCACGCAATCGTGGGATAATGAACATTTCCTGCATCCGTGGGAGGGCATGGGTACGCTGGGACAAAACGGCCGTATGGTGGTTGATCGTGCCAGTGGTATCCATGTGTTTAATGAAAATGGCGAACGGCTGATTGACGGACCGGCCGGCATGTGGTGCGTGCAAGTTGGTTATGGTCGTGATGAGATCGCTGATGCGATGGCCGATCAGGCGCGGCAAATGGCCTATTTTTCGCCGTTCAGCAATACCAATTCGACGGCGGCACAGTTCGCCCGTGAAATTGCAAAACGGACACCCGGGGATCTGAACAATGTATTCTTTACGACTGGTGGATCGACGGCGGTAGATACTGCGATCCGGTTCATTCATTTCAGAAATAACCTGATCGGAAAACCGGAAAAGAAGATTATCATTTCACGGCAAAAGGCCTATCACGGATCGACTTTTCTGGCCGCGAGTGTCAGTGGCAAGGAACGCGATCGGTTGTGGTTGGATAAGGCGGATGGGCTTTCTCATTTTCTGCCCAATGTGAACCCGCTCTATCGGTCTGAGGGACAGGGCCTGTCTGACTTTCTGGAAGAAAAGGTAGCTGATCTGGAGCGCGCGATAACATCGCTTGGTCCGGATCGGGTGGCAGCGTTCATTGCTGAGCCGCTTCTGGCGTCGGGTGGTGTCATCGTGCCGCCGGACGGTTATCACAAACGCTGTCTTGAGATTTGCCGCAAGCATGATGTTCTGTATATCTCGGATGAGGTTGTAACCGCGTTTGGCCGTTTGGGGCACTGGTTTGCGTCTGAAGAGGTCTTTGGCATCCAACCAGACATAATCACCTGTGCGAAGGGCATGACCTCTGGCTATGTGCCGATGGGAGGAGCAATTATCTCTGACCGTTTAATTTCTGATGTGGCTGGGAAAGAGGCCACCTTTTCAAATGGATACACTTATTCAGGCCATCCAGTCTGCGCCGCTGCGGGTTTGAAAAGTATGGAAATCATCGACCGCGAAGGCATTCTAGAGCACGTCAGACACGTTACGCCGCTGTTTCAGGAGCGTTTACACGCGTTGCGCGACATTCCGATTGTTGCAGATACCCGTGGGATGGGATTGGTGGGCTGTGTGCAATGTTCTGTCAACGGTGGCATTGATGGCACGTTGGAAAGCGACGGCGAAATAGGCGCTATGATTGATGCCGAATGTCAAAAACGAGGCCTGATCCTGCGTCCGTTGATCAACATGTGCGTCTTTTCCCCACCTTTGGTGATTACCGAGGATGAAATCAATCAGATGTTTGACATTATGGAAGACGGGATAAGGGTGGTCGCCAGCAAATTGGGCGCCTAATTCGGGCCGAACCTTTCGCATACCCGAAAATTTTTCAGGCGCCAGAAAAGTTTGTCGTGAAAACCGGCCAAGTAATGGTATTGCAGGTAAAGTGCTGTGGGGGGTTGTCATAGACGATCCCCTTGGCATTTGGTGCATGAGTTGGTTGGGACAAATTTATGGGCGCTGAAATCACGCTTCAGGATAGTTTTGCGGCGCGGGAGCGTATCGCGGGTCGAGTTCGGATCACGCCGAGCGTGGCATCCCCAAGCTTGAGCGATGCTTCAGGCGGCGCGATCAATCTGAAGCTGGAGCAGACCCAAATCACCGGCAGTTTCAAACTGCGCGGGGCCACAAATGCGGTTCTGTCGCTGACCGAAGAACAGCGCGCCTTGGGCATTGTCGGGGTGTCCACAGGAAACCATGGCCGGGGTCTGGCCTATGCCGCCAAGCAGGCCAGCATTCGGTGCATCATCTGCATGTCAGAGCTGGTGCCGCAAAACAAGGTGGATGGGATCAAGGCGCTGGGGGCAGAGGTGCGTATCGTGGGCCGATCCCAAGATGACGCTCAGGTAGAGGTCGATAGGCTGGTATCAGAGGGGATGGTGATGATCCCGCCTTTTGATCACCCGGATATTATCGCGGGTCAAAGCACCGTCGCGCTGGAAATGCTGGAACAGACCCCGGAACTGGAGACGGTTCTGGTGCCCTTGTCTGGTGGCGGGTTAATGTCTGGTGCTGCCATGGTGATGAAATCGGTCAATCCCGCCATTCGGGTTGTTGGGGTGTCTATGGGGCGCGGCGCCGCCATGTATGAAAGCCAAATCGCCGGTAAACCGGTTTTCGTCGAAGAGGTGCCAACTCTGGCCGATTCACTTGGTGGCGGCGTCGGAATGGACAACCAATATACGTTTAAAATGGTGCGGGATTTCGTCGATGAGATCATCCTGGTTTCTGAAGCAGAGATCGCCCAGGCCATTCGCCATGCCTATTGGCAGGAGCGACAGATTATCGAAGGGTCAGGAAGCGTGGGAATTGCCGCGCTTTTGGCGGGGAAGGTCAATGATCCGGGGTGTTGTGTGGCGCTGATATCTGGACAAAATATCGATATGGATCTGCATCACCGTATTATTTCCGGCGAAGATGTGGATGTTACGGCGGAGGGATAAATGCCAGATATCAAGATCCTGACGGAATCCGAGCTGCGTCAGTTGGTTCCGCTGGATATCAATGCGATTGATTGCGTGGAGGCCGGTTTTGCGGCCTTATCTGCAGGCACAGTTGAAATGCCGCCGATCCTGTCTTTGGCGGTTCATGAAAACAATGGCGAAGTGGATGTGAAGACCGCCCACATCCGGGGGGCAGAAAGTTTCACGATCAAGATGTCGCCTGGGTTTTACGACAACCCCAAGATCGGTTTGCCGTCGACCAATGGCATCATGGTTGTGTTCTCTGCAATGACTGGTCAGGTCGAGGCCTTGTTGTTGGATAATGGTTACCTGACGGATACGCGCACGGCCGCTGCCGGGGCTGTGGCGGCGCGACACTTGGCACGGCAGGATTCCTCTACGCTTTGCGTGTTTGGATCAGGTGCACAGGCACGGTTGCAAACTGCGGCGATCCATCAGGTGCGACCCTTGTCAGCAGTCACGGTCTGGGCCCGAGATGCAGAGAAGGGCGAAGCAACGGCACGTGAAATTGCCGATGCTTTGGGTGTTCCGACGTCGTTTAGCAGTGATGCAAAAGGCGCGGTTGGCGCCTCAGACATGATTGTAACCACCACACCCGCCAAAGAACCGCTGATACTGGTAGATTGGGTGGGTGCCGGGCAGTTGATCATCGCAATGGGATCGGATCAGGAAGGCAAGTTCGAACTGGATCCAGCCCTGATCGCACAGGCCGATCATTACATCCCTGACCGTTTAGCGCAGACAAAGGTGTTGGGGGAGGCCAGAGCCGCAATCGAGGCTGGCCTTGTTTCACCTGACGCAGAGTTTTTTGAACTTGGCGATGTCGTTGCCGGGAAGTTGCCCGATTATAATGCTGCCAACAGCCTGACGATCTGTGATCTGACCGGCACCGGCGTTCAGGATACTGCCATTGCAACACTTGCCCGCCAACGTGCCCAGACTGCCGGGTTGGGGTCAACATTTACCAGTTAAGGGATCACACAATGCCAACACCAGTATTGCATTTTTCCAAGGATGAATTTTTGGCCCGATTGGACAAGACCCGGGCCGAAATGGCGCGGTGCGGGATTGATACCCTGATCGTGACGGACCCGTCGAATATGAACTGGCTGACCGGCTATGATGGCTGGTCGTTCTATGTGCATCAATGTGTGGTCGTGGGCCCGACGGGGGAGCCGATCTGGTACGGGCGAGGGCAGGATGCCAATGGTGCATTGCGAACATGTTACACTGATCCGTCCAATATCATCGGCTATCCCGATCATTATGTTCAGTCCACCGAACGCCACCCCATGGATTATCTGTCAGCGCAGTTAATCGACCGCGGGTTGGGGGGCGGCACCATTGGTGTGGAGATGGACAATTACTGGTTCACCGCCGCGGCTTATGCATCGCTGAAAAAACATCTGCCCAATGCGCGATTTACAGATGCCAATGGTCTGGTGAATTGGCAACGGGCGGTAAAATCTGAGGCCGAGCTGACCTATATGCGTCAGGCCGGCAAGATCGTTGAAAAGATGCATCAGCGTATCTTTGAAAAGGCAGAACCGGGGCTGCGCAAATGTGATCTGGTGGCAGAGATTTACGATGCCGCGCTGCGTTATGATCCCTCGATCGGGGCGGGCGGGGATTACCCCGCTATTGTACCTTTGCTGCCCTCAGGTTCGGACGCAGCAGCGCCGCATCTGACATGGGATGATGCGCCGATGAAGGCGGGCGAAGGCACGTTTTTCGAAATCGCGGGCGTCGTGCATCGATATCATTGCCCCTTATCTCGCACGGTGTTTTTGGGAAAACCCACCCAGACCTTTCTGGATGCGGAAAAGGCCGTGCTGGAAGGGATGGAAGCCGGACTGGAAAAGGCCCGCGTCGGCAATACCTGCGAAGACATTGCCATCGCCTTTTTCGACGTGTTGAAAAAATACGGGATCGTCAAAGACAACCGCACCGGATATCCAATTGGCGTATCCTACCCTCCGGATTGGGGCGAACGCACAATGTCGTTGCGCCCGGGCGACAAATCCCCGTTGGTGGAAAACATGACCTTCCACTTCATGACCGGTCTGTGGATGGAGGATTGGGGTTTTGAAATTACTGAAAGCATCCGCATCGGTCAGAACGGGCCAGAATGCTTGTCAAATGTTCCGCGCAAGATGGTGGTGAAGTATTAAGGCCCATCGACACGGGATGAGCAATCATTAGAGCGCCTAACGGGGTGTTATTGCGGCGATCATAGCTTCAAGATGGCTGTATACAGGCAGTCAATTTTGCAGCGATTGCGGTGGGGCCTATCAAAATTCCCGGCCTTACCGTGATGGGTTTCAACATCCAAGACTGCAGGTAAATGTGCCTTGGTCTTTTTCATGGCATGCAACGCATCCTCGTCCATTCGTCATGCCCTCGAGATTTGGATATTTTTCTAGCCAGATAAAAGTAGTGCGGCTCTTGCGGGGTTTATCGACATCTTTGACGTCTTTAACCTGTTTGATGAACGTTCTCTGATCTTGTTCTGTGCACTGATCTTTACCGCCATTGCTTGTATTCTTATGGGGGCTGGCATTCCAACAGTGCCCCTCTATATCATCCTTTCGGCGATCATAGCCCCGGCATTGGTTGACTTCGGTGTTCCGCTTCTTGCGACGCATTTCGCGGTCTTCTATTTCGGTCTTCTGTCAGACTTAACGCCACCTTTGGCGCTCGCGGCCTTCGCTGCAGCGGGTCTGGCAGGTGCCGATCCGATGCATACCGGCGGAATTGGGTTCAGACTATCTATCGCTAAGCTTCTGGTGCCCTTCATGTTTGTTTACACGCCGGCATTGCTGTTCATCGACTTCGAACCACTTGCGTTCACCATCGCACTATCAAGCGGAATATTGTCAATTCTTGCAATTTCAAGCGGGTTCACCGGGTATTTCGCGGCAAATCTCAACCCACTTTTGCGCGCGGCACTCCTCTTTATCGGGGTCAGCCTGATATTTGGGTCGGGAATTTTCTTAATCATTGGTGGTGGTGCGATTGTCGCTATTCTCGGTCTGAACGTAAAGCAGGGAAGATCGGCGACAGTTTAGGGGTTTGAGTGGCATCAAAACATAGTGGTGCCACACTGAGCTACTCGATTGGCTTTCTTTTGTCGTGTTCTCTCTACTATCTTGTCCGCTTCTGGAACGTAGTCGTCAATCAATTCATCGATTTTTTGGTCCAGTGTGCGAAGTAATGTTTGATCTGTATAATTTAGATAATGAGGCAATGTGAGGGAACCTGACCTGCCCCCCGAGGCTCCCTCATTCATAACGAGAGTTTGCGGGTTTGGATTTCATATTCCTCGGTTTCAGTTTGGGCAAGCGCGTCGTGCGCGGAGCCCTCAAGTTGCTCAAGCGCTCGGCGCGCTTCGGCAGGTGTTTTGTTTCCTAATGACGAGTGCGGTCTGACGAAGATGCGATCGTCGAAGAGTGGCGCGGCGAAAATGCGTTAGTACCGTATCAATGGCGTTCGATCTGATGGCAAAATGTTGGCTTTTCTCGGGAAAACAATCTTGACCGATAATCTGAAAGAAGCCGTCGCCAAGATATTCCGATGTCTGCTTGCAGAGACTTACAAATGCATTGTGTGCTTGCAGCGGATGTCCACTTCCTAGCTTGCATGCAACGCGTTCAACACTAATCGATATAGTTTCTCGGACTATCTTTTGAAGACTGTTAGTAGAATGGTTGCCTAAGTGTTCGGCAAAGTCCTCTATTGCTTGAATATCACACTTGGAATCGTTGTCGTACTGCTTACGTAGTGCTTCCGTAAATCAAAATGAGAAAAATCGCCAATTATCGAAAATCTGTAAGGAATTGAATTATAATGATGATTTGGCTCCGGCGGTAGGGATCGAACCTACGACCAATTGATTAACAGTCAACTGCTCTACCGCTGAGCTACGCCGGAACACGGGGGCTGATATAACCGGGCTATGCTGCCGCGTCCAGAGGGATTTGGCAGAATTTTTCGGGAAAATTCACCCTTCGGTTATTTTGAATTTACTGGTTGGGGTGGGGGTGTCTGTGCAGGTGACGTGATCCTTGGCCCACAGGTCGATCAGGTGGGCAAAGACATTACGGGCAGCGGCGGGCATCAGGCGTTCTGGCGTGTCGGTGTAGATGCGATCGGCGATGTCTTTGGCGCTGAGCGGGGTCTCTGACAGGGCGTCCAATATCTGCGTGCCGCGCGACCTGCGATGATCCAGAAGCCATTCGGCGCGGTCTTTGCCGTTCTCGATCATGGCGCCGTGACCAGGCAGGTAGAGCGTTTCGGAGCGCGTCAGCAAGCGCTCGCAAGAGGCCATGAAATGGGACAGATCGCCATCTGGGGGGGAGACGAGAGAACTGGCCCACCCCATGACCAGATCGCCGGAAATCAAGGCGTGGTCCAGGGCAAAGCACATGTGATTGCCAAAATGGCCTGGGGTCCAGAGCGCCTCTATCTGACCACACCCGAAGTTCAACTGTGCAGAATCGGCCAGTATCTGATCCGGTGAGAAATCGGTATCGATCCCTTCGCCGCCGCCGATATCGGTGATGCGGGCCAGTTCGGCCATATGCGGGGCACGGCCCGAGGTGCTGTTGCCATAGGCCATGATCGGTGCCCCGCTGAGTTTGGACAGGCGTGGGGCCAGGGGGGAGTGATCCTTGTGGCTGTGGGTGATCAGGATCGCCTCTATCCTGGCGCCTTGGGTGGCTGCCAATATGGCGCTTAGATGCGCATCCATGTCTGGGCCAGGATCCACCACGACCACAGGATCGGTTCCCAGCAGAAATGTATTGGTGCCCCAATAGGTCATCGGGGCTGGGTTAGGTGCCAGAAGGCAACGAATGCCTGCAATAACTTCCTGCGCAATGCCCGCGATGGGTTGTGTCTGTGCCTTGGTCATGTTCCTGCTTTTCGAATGATCATTCCCAAGTTACGTTTCTGACATGAATTTCAACTGGCTCAAGATATTTATGCCCCGGAGCCTATATGGCCGGGCGGCGCTGATCCTGATCATGCCGATTGTCACCATCCAGTTGGTGGTGTCTGTCGTATTCATCCAAAGGCTTTACGAAGACGTAACACAGCAGATGACGCAGAACGTTTTGTTTGAGCTGCGGTTTCTGCTGGATGAGATTGCAGATGCGCCGACCCGGCAGGATGCTGATCAGGTTTTGGAACAGATTGCGGTTCCGATGGCGATTCAGGCCGGGTTTGATCAGCCCGTTCCAGATGATGACACGCGGATGGTTTATGATTTGTCGGGCCGTGTGATCATTGAAACCTTACGTCAGGGGTTGCTGGGCGTGGGTGGCATTGATCTGATGACAGATGACAAGGCAGTTCGTTTTGGTATTGCCACGCAACATGGATCTTTGGCGATCGAGTTTCCGCGCCGCCGTGTTTCGGCCAAGAACCCGCATCAGTTGCTGGTTCTGATGATCGCCACCGGCGTGTTCATGACAGCGATTGCTTATCTGTTTTTGCGCAATCAGCTGCGTCCGATCCGGCGGCTGGCCCGCACGGCAGAAGCCTTTGGCAAGGGGCAGACGCTGCCCTATCACCCGTCCGGGGCAACTGAGGTGCGGGCGGCGGGGCGGTCCTTTCTGGAAATGCGGGCGCGGATAGAGCGGCAGATTGAACAGCGCACCCTGATGTTATCAGGCGTCAGTCATGATCTGCGGACACCGTTGACACGGTTGCGGCTAGGGCTGTCGGTCATGGATGAGGGCGAGGAGATCGATGCCCTTCGCCGCGACATTGATGAGATGGAGGCGCTGTTAAACGGGTTTCTCAACTTTGTGCGCGGTGATGCCATGGACGAGATTGAAGATGTGGCCCCTATCACGCTCGCCCATCATGCGGTGGAAGAGGCGCAGCGGGCGCAAAAGAATGTCGTGATGGGCAATGTGGTGGGGCAGGATGACCCTGTTCAGATGCGGCGTACGGCCGTTATCCGGGCCTTGGACAATCTGATCGGAAATTCGGTGCGTTATGGCGCGCGGGCGGAGTTGAGCGTGGTCGTGACCAGTCGTTCGGTCAGATTCATTGTCGAGGATGATGGCCCAGGCATTCCGGCAGACCAACGCGATGAGGCGTTAAAGCCCTTCGCCCGGCTGGAAGAGGCACGCAATCAGAACAAGGGCTCTGGCGTTGGATTGGGGTTGTCCATTGCCGCCGATATCGCCAGGGGTCACGGCGGAGATTTGATACTGGGTGACAGCGACAAACTGGGCGGGCTGCGGGCGGAGTTGCGTCTGGCGTACTGAGTTTGCGACCTCAGACAGCACACCTGTTGTGCATCCGGGCACAGATACCGTGCTGACACGAATGTGTAACGCGCCTGCCGGTCAGACTATATAATGAGGACAGAAATGGAGATGACCATGTCCTTTAGACCAATCGCTGCCGAAACCCTGGCCCAACCAACGATGGAGGGGGCTTGTGTCAAACTGCACCGCGCCTTTGGCTTTGGCGAGCCAGAACTTTTTGATCCATTCCTGCTGTTTGATGATTTTCGCAATGATCGGCCCGAAGATTTCATGGCCGGTTTCCCATGGCATCCGCATCGCGGGATCGAAACCATCACCTATGTTTTGGATGGCACGGTCGATCATGGCGACAGTCTGGGCAATACCGGCACGTTGGGGGCCGGGGATGTTCAGTGGATGACTGCCGGGTCAGGTATCATGCATCAGGAGATGCCCAATGGGAATGCCAAGGGGCAAATGCATGGGTTTCAACTGTGGGCCAACCTGCCAGCCAGTCTGAAGATGACAGCGCCGCGCTATCAGGACGTGGAAGGTAAAGACATCCCGGAGATCATTGATGATGATGGCACCCGGGTGAAGGTGATTATCGGGGAATTTTGGGGTCAGCGTGGTCCGGTCGATGGCATCGCCGCTGATCCGCAATATCTGGATATCTATGTGCCTGCGGGCGTGCGGAAGACCTTCAAGGTCGACACGTATCGCCATGCCTTTGCCTATGTGTTTGACGGGACCGCTAATTTTCGGGATGCGTCGGCGCCGGTTGGGGTTCTGGTGGAAAAGGAGTTTGCCGGGCAAGAATTGAACCTGCGAGACATGTCAGGCAACCGGACGCTGATCCGATTTGACACAGGCGATGAGGTCACCGTGCAGGCGGGCCCTGACGGTGTGCGGTTTTTGTTGATATCTGGCGCGCCTTTGCGTGAACCGGTGGCGTGGCATGGCCCAATTGTCATGAACACGAAGGCAGAGCTGCATCAGGCGATGCGTGACCTGCAGACTGGTAATTTCATAAAGTAACGGATTGCGGGCCTATCAGGCGTCTTGTTGTTCCGGATCTTCGGGTTCATCGACATGGGCCCAACGGGGGTCCTCACCAGCAGAAGGCAGCTCTGCCGGGTCGACATTCTGATGCAGGTGCGTTTTGGAGATGAACAATGCCGCAATCGGGGCGGTCATAAACAAGAAGATGATGATCAGAACTTCATGCACCGATATGACATCCACAACAAAGAGGTCATACAGGACAGAGGCGACAAGCACGCTGCCGACGCCAAGTGTCGAGGCCTTGGTCGGGGCATGAAGGCGCGCCATTGGGTTGTCTAGTTTCAACAAACCATAAGACCCGGTCAGACCAAAGAGACCACCGACAACGAGGAATACGGATATCAGAATTTCGCCCAGCATCTCTGGTTCCTATTCAATAATATTGCCGCGCAGCATGAAACGCGCATAAGCGACGGTAGAGACAAAGCCCAGCATGGCAATGATAACGACGGATTCAAAGTAAACCTCTGTCCCATGTAGAATGCCAAACAGCAACATCAGTGCGATTGCATTGATCACCATGGTATCAAGCGCCAGAACCCGGTCGCCCATATGCGGGCCCTTGACCACACGCACCAGACAGCACAACAGGCCGATGCCAAAACATCCCATGGCGAAGGTGATAGCCAGTGTCATCATTCGAAAATCTCCATCAGGCGGCGTTCGTATCGAGATTTGATCTCCTCACGCACACCATCAGGATCTTCGGTATGCAGGCAGTGGACCAGCAGGGTATGGCCGCCCGACGACAAGTCAGCAGACACGGTGCCTGGGGTCAGTGTGATCGTACTGGCCAGCGCGGTGATTGCCTCTGGCCGTTTGACATCCAACGGAATGTCGATCCAGTGCGATTGGATTTGGTCATTGGGTTTGAACAGAACGATCATCGCGACCTGCACATTGGCAACCAGAATATCCCAGATCACGATCAGGATGTATTCAACGATCATTTTCGGGTTTCTCAGCCGTGGCCGACTGGGCCAATAGGGCGCGGTTATAAAGGGAATGACCAGACCCAGGATCAAGCCAAAAAGCAGCGAGTTCAGCGAAAACCGGTTGACCAGCGCGAGCCAGGTAACGGTCAGAAGGACAGTCATCACAGGGTGCGGAACAAGCCGTCTGGGCATCTGTTTCATTCATGGCCTCCATCGATCTGGGGCGCTGCGTTGCTTAGGACCGCATTGTTATACAGTTCAGGATGATACAGCTGATCCGAGGTGCCGGACAGGTAATCCGTGATTGGTCCGGCAAAGATGGTCAGAATGACCAGCGGTGTGAGGATGGCAAAGCCGGACACAAGCGACAGGCCAGAGGCCGGGGGTGTGGGGTCAGCCTCTGGATCGGGGTCGCTGACTTTCCAGAACACGATGGTGCCGGCCCGGGCAAATCCCATGATTGCAATCAGGGACGAAATCAGGATGACTGCCCAGATGATGCCCATGGATGCGGCGTCACGGCTGGCATCCAGAACCAGCAATTTGCCCAGGAAACCCGATAGCGGTGGCATTCCGGACATGCCGATCGCAGCGGCAAAGAAGATCGACGCAATCAGCCCGTTTTGCGGTATGGGCGGGGCAGACACGATGTTGTCGTCGGTTTCACCGCGGCCACTGCGGGTGACATCGACAATCACAAACAGCGCCGCCGTGGCAAAGGTAGAATGCAACATGTAATAAAGCGCCGCCGTGGTCGCTTGCGGGGTGAACAGCGATATGGCGATCAAAAGCGTGCCCATAGATCCGATGGCTGCAAAGGCGACCAGTCGCGCCAGACTATTGGCCCCCAATACACCGATCATACCGAAGCCGAGGGTCAGCAAAGCGGCAGGTAACAACCAGACATCGAAACTGCCAGCAATGCTGTCCAGTTCCGGCGGAAACACCAGCGTGTACATGCGGATGATCGAATAGGCGCCGACTTTGGTCATGATCGCAAACAGGGCCGCCACAGGGGCCGAGGCGTTGGCGTAGCTTTCCGGCAACCAGAAATGCAGCGGCAAAAGCGCCGCTTTGACGCAGAACACCAAGAGCAGCATGACAGAGGCCACCCGGATCAGCGCGTTGTGATCGGGGCCCAGTTCCGCAACCTTTATCGACAGGTCGGCCATGTTAAGCGTGCCAGTGACGGAATAGATCGTGCCCAATGCAAACAGGAACAGCGTCGAACCCAAGAGGTTATAGATCACATATTGGGTGCCAGCCCGCATCCGCCGGGCCCCACCCGAATGGATCATCAGCCCGTAGGAGGCGATCAAAAGGACCTCGAAAAACACGAATAGGTTAAAGGCGTCACCGGTCAGAAACGCCCCCAGAACGCCCATCAGTTGAAACTGAAACAGGGCATGGAAATGTTTGCCCCGGCCGTCCCAGCCAGACCCAATGGCGTAAAGCTGTACCAGAAACGCCAGTACCGTGGTCAGGACCAGCATCATCGCCGCCAGCCTGTCCAGGACCAGGACGATCCCAAAGGGCGCGGGCCAGTTGCCCAGCTCGTACACCTCGATCGTGCCGCTGTTGGCGCGCAGCATCAGCCCGACCGAGATCAGGACCAATGCAATGGTCCCTGCAAGGCTGAACACCCGTTGCAGCAGCAGGTGGTGGCGGAACATCAAAACCGTCAGTGCCGCCAGGATCGCCGGAAGGACGACAGGAACAATCAGCCAATGGTTCATGAATTATTCTCCGGCGTCGTATCATCGGCAGTGACCGCCATGTCGACATGATCGGTTCTGGACGACAGATAGGCGCTGATCGACACCATCACGATCACGGCGGTCATGCCAAAGGAAATCACAATCGCCGTCAAAACCAGCGCCTGGGGCAGGGGATCTGTGTAATCGGCCGGGTTGATCTTGTAGTGGTCCTGTAAAATCGGGGGAAGGTTCACGGCCAGCCGACCTGATGCAAACAGGAACACGTTCACCGAATATGACAGCAGTGACAGGCCCAGAATAACCGGGAAGGTCCGTTTGCGCAGGACCAGATACACACCAGCGGCGGTCAAAAGGCCAATTGCGCTTGCGACGAGCAATTCCATGGTTCAGCCCTCCTCTGCCACTTGGTCCTCGCGGGACGGGTTGATATCCATCGGATAGGGGCTTGCCTCATCTCCGCTGCGATAGGCCATCTTGGAAATACTCTCCAACGCCAGCATGACGGCCCCGACCACAGCCAGGAAGACGCCAGCGTCAAAGCCCATCGCGGTGGCCAATTCGAACTCTTCCAAGAGTGGCAGTTTGAAATAGCCAAAGTCGCTGGTCAGGAAGGGCCGATCCGCAAACCAGGCGCCAATCCCGGTAAAGGCCGCCAGCAAAACACCGGTGGCGATGATGCCATGATAGGGGTAGCGCTGACGATCTGCAGCCCATTCAAAGCCCGACGCCATATATTGCATGACCAGCGCGATTGCGGCGACCAGACCAGCAATAAACCCGCCACCTGGATCATTGTGCCCGCGCAGGAAGATATAGACCGCGACGGTCAGGGCGATGGGCATCAGAACCCGGGTGCCAATGACCATCATCATTGGGTGGGCATCGCCCGACAGCAAATGCGCGGGCTTGCGGTTCAGCAGCGTTTTGCGAACCGGGCTGTTTAGCAGGGCCTCGGTCACGGCGTAGATCACAATTGCGGCGATCCCCAGCACGATGATTTCGCCAAAGGTGTCATATCCCCTGAAATCCACCAGGATCACGTTGACGACGTTGTCGCCACCACCGCCTTTGTAAGAGTTGGTCAGGTGAAATGCTGATATGGTGTCCGCCGCGAAATCACGCATCATCAAGATGTAAATCAGACCACCCGTACCGATCCCGGCAATGACAGAAACGATCACGTCACGAACCCGGCTGGAACCACTGCTGTCCACGGGTGAGCTTTCGGGCAGGAAATTCAGGGCGAGAAGCAGCAGGATAATAGTGACCACCTCAACCGACAATTGGGTCAGGGCCAGATCGGGGGCTGACAGATGGTTGAAAGAGATCGACACGATCAGGCCGATCACCCCCATCAGAACAAGCGCCAAAAGGCGATTGCGGTGGAACCACAACAATCCCAATGTCGCCACCGACAGCAATATCCACCCGACATAGGCAATCGGCGCTACCGCGCTGAGGGTGCGGGTGGGTTCGCCCAATGTGCCACTGGAATAAGCGTGCCAGCTAAGCACGGTCACAGTGACGACGAAGATGATCGCGTATCGGGAAATCGCGCCATTGTGCAGATCATCGGTAAAGCGGTTGCACAGGCGGGTGACGATACTGATCACGGCATCGAATATTTGTTTGGCCTCTGGTCGTGGGGCGGCGTCCCACACCGTTGCAAGGCTGCGTTGCATCGAAAGCAATATTGCGCCGCCAAAAACAGCGATGGCAGACATCATCAGGGCAGGTGTGACCCCATGCCAGATTTTCAGATGGGCGTGCGGGTCTTTGCCAATCACGGCGGTGGACACGACATTGACGAAGTTTTCTACAATAACGGGGTAGACGCCGATGATGATCACGATGACCGCTAGAAGTGCCGGACCCGCCCACATGCCAAAACCGGGATCATGCGGTTTTGAAGGATAATCATCGCGCACCGGCCCCAAGAAGACGTGAACGATATAGCGGAACGAATAGGCCACTGACAGCAAAGCGCCCAGCGTCGCCAAGGCTGGAACCAGCCAGTGATTGCCTGCCCAGACGGTGTGGGAGGCCTCTTCCAGCATCATTTCCTTAGACAAGAACCCGTTCAGGAACGGAATGCCCGCCATGGATAATGCGGTAATCGTGGCAATGGTAAAGGTGATGGGCATCAAGGTGCGCAACCCGCCCAACCGGCGCGCATCGCGGGTGTGAACCTCGTGATCGACAATGCCGGCGGTCATAAAGAGCGCGGCCTTGAAGCTCGCATGGTTGATGATGTGAAACACCGCAGCGATGGCTGCGGCCTTTGTCCCAAAACCCAGAAGCATGGTGATCAGGCCCAGATGGCTGACCGTGGAAAAGGCCAAAAGCGCCTTCAGATCATCCTTAAAGAGCGCGATTGAGGCCCCCAGAACCATGGTTATGAGACCTGCGGTTGAGACGATATAGAACCATTCAGGCGTGCCAGACAGAACCGGCCACATGCGCGCCATCAGGAACAGCCCGGCCTTTACCATCGTGGCGGAATGCAGATAGGCCGATACCGGCGTCGGGGCGGCCATGGCATGCGGCAGCCAGAAGTGGAACGGGAACTGCGCGGATTTGGTGAAGCAGCCGCCAAGGATCAACAGCAAGGCCGGGAAATAGAGGGGATCGGCCTGGATCGCCTCTTTCTGCGTCAGGATCACGGTCAGGTCATAACTGCCGGCGATATTGCCCAGGATCAGCATGCCACCGATCATTGCTAGACCGCCCATGCCAGTGACGGTCAATGCCATGCGGGCGCCCTGGCGCCCCTCTGGCAGGTGTTTCCAATATCCGATGAGTAGGAATGAAGAGAGGGAGGTCAGTTCCCAAAACACCAGCAATAGCAGGATATTATCGGATAGAACGATCCCAACCATCGCGCCCTGAAACAGCAGCAGATAGGTATAGAACTGCCCCATGGGATCATCGCGGGTCAGATAAAATCGCGCATAGATGATGATCAGCAGGCCAATGCCCAGGATCAACCCGGCAAAGAGAAGGCCCAGACCATCCAGAAAGAAATTCGCATTCAGCCCGAGCGATGGCACCCATTCAATACGCGCGGTCAAAACCTCGCCGCGCATTACGGCGGGGGCATTGATTAACAACCCCAGCAAGGCCATGGCTGTAAAGGCGGCCGTCATGGTGGCGCAAGCGTTTCGGCCCGCCCGGATCATGAGGCCCGGAATCAGTGCTCCTGCAAATGGCAGGATAACGATTAAAAATAACGACACTCGTTTTCCCTGTTACGCGTATTTTATGTTTAAGGCAGTTTTACAGATATACGCGTGGGCTTCAAACAAAAGGCGACGGTTCACCCGATATAAGCGTCAAGAACCGGGTATCATCCTTTGCGATCGCTTAGAAATACCGTGCGAACCGTGTCTGCCAACCATTCTGGATTGATCGGTCGGGACTGAGTTTCCAGCGCTGCGTCGGCCTGTTCGTCGGTTACCGTACCACCACGGCGCACCCCCATCAGGGCCTGAAAGTAATCGCTTTTAAATTCTGGATGCCCCTGAACCGTGATGGCAAACCCCGGATACCAGAGCGCCGAGATCGGACAGAATTCGGTGGAAGAAATGACCTGCGCGCCGAGCGGGGCGGTTTCGACCTGATCCTGATGATAGGCCTGAATGTCCAAGCTGGGTTCGGCATGACCCAGTTCCTCTGGCCAGTTTTGGGCGGGATAGCTGGTGACGCCAAGCCCCCAGCCTTTGTCTGATTTGCCGACAACACCACCCAGGGCCTGGGCAATCAGCTGGTGGCCAAAACAAATCCCGACCATGGGGCGACCGGACGAATGGCAAGCCCGGACGAAATCCTCTATCGGGGGGATCCACGGATGATCCTCGTACACGCCGAAACGCGATCCGGTGATGACCCAAAGGTCGCATTCGGCGGGGGATGCGGGTAATTCGCCATCCAGCGCTGCGAAAAACTTAAAATCAGCCTCAACGGGTGACAACCAATCGGCAACCATGGTTGGATAGTCGGGGTATTCGTTTGACAGGCTCTCTGGGGGTCTGCCAGTTTCAAGCACGCCGATGAATCTTCTTTGCTCTGACATATTACGAACCAGTTTTGTCTTTCAGGTTATATAGGGCATAAGCTGGGCGCAGAACATGGCGTCTGAACCGCCCAAGTTCAAATTTTCGCGGTGTGGCCCGTATGAAGTCGGGACAAGGGCGACCGTTTTGCCGACCCAATGCCTGTTCAGCCATCATCCGACCGGCATAGGTTCCCATCGCCACGCCATTGCCATGAAACCCAAAGGCGCCCCACGCGTTTTTCAGGTTGCCCAATGGACCCGTAAAAGGCGTGAGCGAGCGGTTGAAACACAGTAAGCCTGACCAGAAATGCGGGGTTTCTACATGGCGCCACGCCGGAAACATCCGGTCGAAATCATGTCGGGCCTGCGCCCGCATGGCGCGCTGCGATTGTTCTGTCGTTTTCAACGCACCGCGTAGTCCAAACAACATGCGCCTATCAGGCATCAGGCGGAAATAATGCAACAGGTTGCGGGTGTCGCAACACATCTGGGCAGAGGTGTAACCCTGATCCGCCAGTTCGCCCTCTGTCAGTGGTCGGGTTAGCAGGATATTGGATTGAACAGGCAGGTAGCGACCTGACATCCAACGCGGCAAATCATCCGAACTGTATCCATTGGTTGCCAGTAGAAAGTTTTTGGCGGTTATGTTGGCATTGGGGGTTTGCAGTTGCCACATCTGGCCGTCGTGCCCGGCGGATTGGACCGGGGATTGCGCGTATATCCTCACCCCCAGCTCGCGGGCGGCCCGTGCCAGGCCCAGAACATATTTGATTGGGTTTAACGCGAAACCGATCGGGATTGTCATGGCGCCGTGAAATTCGAGACCGGCCAGTCCATGATCCGAAAGTGCATCCTTTGGCAACACAGATGCAGAAAGCCCGTAATCATGGGTGAAGGCATCTGCCTCTTCCT
The DNA here is from genome assembly GCF_057219155.1 of Roseovarius sp. YIN77. Lineage (NCBI taxonomy): Bacteria > Pseudomonadati > Pseudomonadota > Alphaproteobacteria > Rhodobacterales > Roseobacteraceae > Roseovarius > Roseovarius sp. YIN77. The sequence continues at coordinate 422,892 of NZ_JBXVVI010000001.1, read as the reverse complement.
GCAATCCGGCAAGGTCTGTTGGGCGATGCGCCAAAGTTGTTTCGCCGTCTGAATGTCGATCCGCATCGATTTGAAATTCTGACAGGTTGTCGGCCACCTGATCGATGGCGGCGCGTTGGGCCTTGCGATAGATTGCGATCTCATCTGGCCCGTGTTGGCGAAGCAGGCCTTGACGGCTGCGCTTGTCACCGCCATGGCAGGCAAAGCCGCCGTTGCGCCCGGAGGCGCCCCAACCGACAGACTTGGCATCGAAAATACAGACGTCCGCGCCGTTCTGCGCCAGCTCTATCGCCGCGTTCAGCCCGGTATACCCCGCGCCAATAACGGCAAAATCGCAAGACAGTGAACCTGTGGCCACGGGATCGTCCGGCAGATCGCCAACGGTTGTCTGCCAGAAGTTTTCGGCATTCGGCTCATCACCATAGGCATAGGGTTCATAAATACGTTTCATGGCTCATAGTCGGGAAAGATAGGCACTGTATTCTATCGGGCTGATAACAGTGGTCAATTCGGAAATCTCATTCCGGCGTACGGCGACGTAGAGATCGCGAAACGACGGCCCAAAAATCTCTTCAGTTATCGCGGCCTTTTCAAAGCGATCGACGGCATAGATCCAGTCATGGCTAAGAGTTTCAGGCGCCTCATAGGCCGGATCATCCAGCGGGGCGGGGGGCATGAGCGCTTTTTTCAACCCGTGATGCATGCCGCCCAGGATGGCGGCGAGTGCCAGATACGGGTTCACGTCAGCGCCGCAGATACGATGTTCCAGACGCGCACCGGGTCCGTGGGTTTCTGGCAATCTGACAGATGCAGAGCGGTTGTCAAAGCCCCAATCCGGGGTGGTCGGCGCAAAGCTCATCGGCTGAAAGCGACGATAGGAATTCAGATGCGGTGCAAAGATCGCCTGCAGGTCATGCATCGTCGTGAGCGTTCCTGCAACGGCGGATTTCAAACGATCTGACACGTCCTCGTCATCCTGCGCGGCAAAGATATTTTTCCCGTTTTCATTCACCAAAGAGGCATGGACATGCATACCGTTGCCGGGGTGTTCGGCATAGGGTTTGGCCATGAATGTGGCCTCATACCCATGGCTGTCGACCACATGGCGAACCAGACGTCGGAACATTAGTGCGGTATCGGCGGCGTCCAGAACATCTGAAGTGTGGTTAAAATTGACCTCGAACTGACCGGGGCCGTATTCAGCGATCAGCGTATCAGTTGCCAGGCCCAGATCATCAGCGGCAGATAGGATGTCTGTCAGAATGTCGCCTTTGCGCGACAGGACTTCCAGATCATAGTTCTGCGCCTCTGGCAGGCGATCAGGTGGCTCTGGCGCGTCGCTGGAATCCTCTCTTTTCTTGATGATGTAGAATTCCAACTCGGTCGCGACGATCGGGTAAAGACCGTCAGCCGCCATCCGATCCACAACCTTTTTCAGCACCTGTCTGGTGGACAGATCGCTGATGACGTCGTCCTCATCGGTCATTTCGACCATGACTTGGGCAATGTTACCCTCTGCCCAGGGTTCTCGCCGCAGGGTGGAGGCGACGGGCACCATATAGCCATCAGGATCACCAACGATGATACCCAGACCGGTTTCTTCGACCTCCCAGCCCAGAATGTTGGGGGCATAGGTGGACATGGGCAGGCGGACATCGCCGGATACCAGTTTGTCGACCTCTTCGCCCGGCAACCATTTGCCGCGCAAAACGGCGTTCAGGTCACACAGCATCAGTTCGATACGCTCTGGCGCGCCATGCGTTTTACAATAATCGGCCCAGGCCGTTTTAAATTTTGTCATGTTTGTTCTGCTCGCCGCTCTTCGCGTTCTCTTTGCACCATCGCCCGTTTGGACAGGAGCGATGCAGAAATGACGCCGGTTGATACGATGGCGATTAATATAGTGGATAGAGCATTGATCTCGGGGCTGACGCCCAGTCGGACCGAGCTCCAGATTTTGATCGGTAGGGTGGTCGAGGACGGGCCTGCCGCAAAGGATGCAATGACCAGATCGTCAAGCGAAAGGGTGAAGGCCAAGAGCCAGCCAGAAATCACCGCGGGGGCAATCACTGGCAGGGTTACGCTTTTGAACGCATCAAAAGGTGTGCAGCCAAGATCCAGCGCGGCCTCTTCCAAGGATTGATCAAAGCTGGAAAGGCGTGACGAGACCACGACCGAAACATAGCACATCGAAAATGTGGTATGCGCAAGAACGATGGTGAATACGCCGCGATCCAGCCCGATGGCGATGAATAGGAGGAGCAAGGATAGGCCTGTGATCACCTCTGGCATCACCAGTGGTGCATAGATCATGCCGGAAAAGAGCGTCCGCCCCGGGAAGCGACCCGCGCGCACCAGAACCTGCGCGGCCATCGTGCCCAGAACTGTGGCAATGGTGGAGGACACCACCGCAACCTTTAGCGTGACCCAAGCGGCGCTGAGAAATGCCTCATTCCTGAAAATTTCGCCATACCATTTGGTCGAAAATCCGGCCCAAACCGTCACCAGCTTTGACTCGTTAAAGCTGTAGACGATCAGGATCAGCATCGGCAGATACAGGAATGCCATGCCAAGTGTCAGGGACGTGGCATTGAACCAGCTGAAACGTTTCATTGCTCTGCCTCCCTTTGTTTTTGTTCGTTGCGTTGGAACAGGACAATCGGGATGACAAGGATCATCAGCAGAACGATCGCAACGGCAGAGGCCACCGGCCAATCGCGGTTGCGGAAAAACTCATCCCACAGAACCTTGCCGATCATCAGCGTGTCTGATCCGCCCAACAGCGCCGGAATGACGAATTCGCCGATCACCGGAATAAATACGAGAAAACACCCGGCGATGATGCCGGCCTTGGATAGCGGCACGGTCACCAGCCAGAAGGCGGAAAAGCGCGAACAGCCCAGATCCTCTGCGGCCTCGATTAAGGAGGCGTCCATTTTTTCCAGCGATGCGTAGATCGGCAGGATCATGAACGGCAGATAGGTGTAAACAATGCCGATATAGACTGCGGTATTTGTGTTCATGATGATCAACGGGTCAGAGATAATACCGGTCCACATCAGGAACTGGTTAAGCACCCCTTCGGTGCTAAGAATCCCCATCCATGCATAAACCCGGATCAGAAAGCTCGTCCAGAAGGGCAGGATCACCAGCATCATCAAGGTTGGGCGCCATTCAGGTGCGGCCCGCGACATGGCGTAGGCAATCGGATAACCCACCAGCAAAGTCAGGACTGTCGAGGTGAACGCTATCCTCAGAGAGGACAAATATGCCTTCCAATACAGATCATCGGTGGTCAGGAAGACGAAATTTTCAAAATCAAGCTCAGAGAAAAACGTCTGAATCGCGGCCCAACCCCCTGAAATATCCAGCGTTGGTGTATAGGGCGGGCGGGCGATGGCCAGATCAGAGAGGCTGATCTTGAAGACGATCCCAAACGGGATCAGAAACAGGGCCAGAAGCCACAGATATGGGGCCAAAATGACGAAGGCGCGGCGTAGGTTCATGACACTATCCTCATGCTGGCAACACGATACCGGCGGTATCGGACCAGGATAGCCAGACGGTGTCATCCCAAGTGAAGCTGCGACGTGAAATGCGCCGTGTATTGGCGGTTTGGGCCTTCACAACATGCCCGGTCGGCAGCTCAACGTGATAGGTGGACATATTGCCCAGATAGGCGATGTCCAGCACCTTGCCCTGCACGATGTTTCGCAGGCCTTCGGGGCGTTCTGCGGCAATCGCGATCTTTTCCGGTCGGATGGCCAAGGCGCAGCCCTGACCCTGTGATATCGGCGTGGTTGAGGGCGCGGTCAGCGGTGGCTGCCCCTCGGCCCAGTCGACCTGTGTTTCGGTATCGGATGTGGCGCTAACGGTGCCCTGTATGATATTCACGTCGCCAATAAAATCAGCCACATAGATAGAATTAGGCGTTTCGTAAATCTTGTCAGCTGTATCCACCTGAACCAGTTGTCCATGATCCATCACGGCGATGCGGCTGGCGACGGTCATCGCCTCTTCCTGATCATGGGTGACGATCACAAAGGTGGTGCCGGTCTTTTCCTGAATGTCCATCAGTTCAAACTGCGTGTCCTGGCGCAGCTTTTTGTCCAGCGCGCCCAATGGTTCATCAAGCAGCAACAATTTCGGTGCTTTCGCCAAGGATCGTGCCAGCGCCACACGCTGCCGTTGGCCACCAGATATCTGATGTGGTTTGCGACGGGCGAATTTTTCCAACCGGGTCAAGCGCAGCATCTCCTCAACCCGTTCGGGGATCTGCTCTTTTGGCATAGCGGACCGTTTCAGGCCGAAGGCGATATTGTCCCAGATCGAAAGATGCGGAAACAGCGCATAGGATTGGAACATCATGTTCACTTCGCGCTTGTTTGGCGGGATCGGGGCGATGTTTTGGCCATCCAGTTCGATCACACCCTCGGTGGGAGTTTCAAACCCAGCGAGCATCCGCATCAATGTGGTTTTGCCGCAACCGGACGGGCCAAGAAGGGCGAAAAACTCTCGCTCATAAATGTTCAGGCTGATCGCATCGATTGCGACAAAGTTGCCGAATTTCTTGGTAACATTATCAAATCGGATCAGTGGTTTGGCCGCGGGATCAGTCCACGGAGTAAAATCACCAGTTTTAGCGTTGTCAGCCATGATGTTTTCCATTTGAAAAAGACCGCCCGGCGACGTGCCGGGCGGGATGTGCTTTGTGTCTGAAAATCAGACGCCGGATTTAACCTTGGTCCACATGCGCGTAAGGGCGCGCTGAACTTTGGCAGGGTATGGATCAACGGTGTACAGATTTTCCATTGTTGCATCGTCCGGATAGATGGCCGGATCACCGATTACGTCTTCTTCCAGGAATTCCTGCGATGCCAGGTTACCATTGGCGAAATATACGTAGTTCGACGCTGCTGCCATGTTTTCGGCATCTAGAATGAAATCCAGGAACGCATGTGCGCCCTCGGGATTGGGGGCGTCGACTGGAATGGCCATCATGTCAAACCACATCAGCGCGCCCTCTTTGGGCGAGTTATAGGCAATTTCGACGCCATTTTCCGCTTCATCAGCGCGGTCGCGGGCCTGCAGAACGTCGCCGGACCAGCCGACAGCCACGCAGATATCCCCATTGGCCAGAGCGTTGATGTACTCAGAGCTGTGGAATTTCTTGATATAGGGGCGAACGGCCAACAAAGGCTCTTCGGCCATTGCGATGACGTCGGGATCATGCGAATTCGGATCTTCGCCAAGATAGGCGAGGGTTGCCGGGATGATCTCTGTCGGAGCGTCCAGGAAATAGACACCGCAATCAGCCAGTTTTTCCATATTGGCGGGGTTCAGAACCAGATCAAGGGAATCGATCGGGGCATCTTCGCCCAGAATTTCCGTAACCTTGCCAACATTCACGCCCAACCCAGTGGTGCCCCACATATAGTTGATGGCATGTGCGTTACCTTCGTCATAGCTGGCGGTGCGATCCTTGATCAGTTCCCAAAGATTGCCAGAGTTTGCCAGTTTGGAATAATCCAAAGGTTGGAATGCGCCGGCCATGATCTGACGCTGCAAAAAGTCTGCGGTCGGAACTACGACATCATAGCCAGAGCTGCCAGCCAGCATTTTTGTTTCCAGAACTTCATTGGAATCGAACACGTCGTAAATCAGATCATAGCCGGTTTCCTGCTCGAACTTTTCCAGCAGGTCCTCGTCAATGTAATCTGACCAGTTATAGACGCGTACTTCTTCCGCCATTGCGACCGATGCCGTGAGCGCGGCAATCAGTGTCAGCGGTGTCACCGTTTTCAACATTTATATTCTCCCTGATTGTCAAGATGAGTGGTCTTGATGCATTATTTGATCAAATTATTTGATTCGGCACAAGCCCATCTGTAATATCCACGCTAACCCTGTGAAATCAGGCTGCCAATTAAACATCAAACGGGACATACACGCGCATGAACCAGACAGAGTTGAACAAGGTTCCGGAACATCAGCGAATCTATCAGCGCATTCATGATGCTATCCTGTTTGGGGAACTGGTTCCGGGGCAGGCGGTCACGATTCAAGGATTGTCAAAAATGGTCGGGGCAGGGGCCACGCCAATTCGCGAAGCGATGCGCCGACTAACGGCAGAAGGGGCGCTGCAAGCCCTGGGAAATCGTCGGATCGTCGTGCCACATGTGTCGAAAAATCAGCTGTCAGAGCTGCGTTTTGCCCGCAATGCGATCGAACCTGAACTGGCGGTGATTGCCCTTAATAATATAGATAAAAGCAAGCTAGAGGGCCTGATCCGAACGGATGAGGAGTTGAATAAGGCGATCGAAGTGGGGTCTGTTGAGCAGTATTTATACTATAATTACAAGTTTCACTTTCAGCTCTATCAATCCGCGAACGCAGAGATTCTGACAGGGCTTGCGCGCGCGCTCTGGTTGCGTGTGGGGCCGTCATTGCGTGTGGTGTGTGGGCGTTATGGTACGGCGAATTTGCCTGATATGCATGATCAGGCCATCCAGGCAATTCGCGACGGAGACCAGGTTGCCCTTAGGTCATCCATCATCGAAGATATCAATCAGGGGATGGATCAGATAGCCAGATCGCTCGGATAGAATGATCTGGAATTGACTGTCTGGCAATCCTCGGTCATAATTTGATCAAATTATTAGAGGTGCGTGATTCTGCGCCGCAATTTGCCAACCAAAGGTAGGTGTCCTGTGTCTGCTCATGTCTCAAACGATTGGGTTTCTAATCTTCCTGAAGCCTTCGCCCGTTATCTGAATGGTCGACGGCTGGAAGAAGTTGAATGCATCATTCCCGATTTTGTCGGCATGTCACGCGGGAAGGCGATGCCATCCTACAAGTTTGACCCTAGCCAGACATTTTTCCTGCCAGTCTCGCTGTTCTATCAGACGATCTCTGGCGAATATGTAGATATGAACATACCCGATCAGTGGTTGGAACAGGATATCGTTCTGCGCCCTGATATGTCGACGGCGACGGCTGTGCCGTGGGCAGAGGATGCCACCGTCCAGATCATCAACGATCTGGAAAGCCGCGATGGTCAGCCGTTGGGTTTGGCACCACGAAATGTTCTGAAACGGGTGCTGCAACTGTACAAGGATCGTGGCTGGACCCCTGTTGTGGCCCCGGAACTGGAATTTTATCTGACCAAGCCAAATATTGATCCTAACGAGGCGATTGAGCCGCCCCTGGGCCGAACCGGACGCAAGGGCGCCAGCCGTCAGGCCTATTCCATGGTTGCAGTGGATGAATTCGGCGAAGTCATCGATGCGATTTATGATTTTGCCGAGGATCAGGGTTTCAAAATCGATACCGTCATTCAAGAAGGCGGGGCCGGGCAGATCGAGATTAACCTGCAACATGGCGATCCGTTGGCTTTGGCCGATCAGGTGTTCTACTTCAAGCGCACCATTCGTGAAGCTGCGTTGAAGAAGGGCGTGTTTGCGACCTTTATGTCCAAGCCAATCCGCGACGAGCCCGGCAGCGCCATGCATATTCACCAAAGTGTGGTGGATCAAAAAACCGGGCAGAACATCTTTTCCAATCCGGATGGATCGGCAACGGATAAGTTTTACCAATTCCTCGGCGGATCGCAGAAATATCTGATGTCGGTCATGCCCTTGCTTGCGCCTTACGTAAACTCTTATCGCCGGTTTGCCGCCGAAGGTATGAGCGCGCCCAGCAATCTGGAGTGGGGGGCCGACAACCGGACGACAGGCCTGCGCGTTCCGATCTCTGGCCCTGATGCGCGACGTGTCGAGAACCGGGTACTGGGAAGCGATACTAACCCCTATCTGTCAATTGCTGCAAGTTTGGCAGCCGGATATCTGGGCATGGTCAATGAGGTAGAGGCGCGCTCGCGCGCTGATCACGTGATTACCAGCGATGTGATCAGTGATAGCGATTGTCTGCCCTTCAGCATGCGAGAAGCATTAGATCTGTTCGATGAAAGTGCAGAGATCAAAGAGGTGCTGGGCGCCTATTTCTGCCAAGTCTATTCCGACATCAAATGGGCGGAACTTGAAGAATACCAGCGAGAAATCTCGCCTTGGGAACGTCAACATCTGTTGCTGAACGCCTGATAATAGGCGGCAGAGGAGAGCGAAAATGAGCATTATCACAAATCACCCACCCAAAGCGCAACTGCAGGCCATGGACGCCGCACATCATCTGCATCCGTTCACGGATGGCGATGAGATAAATGCACAAGGCGCCCGCATCATCACCAGCGCCAAGGGCGTGACATTGCGCGATATCGACGGAAATGAAATCCTCGACGGCATGGCCGGCCTGTGGTGTGTCAACATCGGCTATGGCCGGAACGAGTTGGCCGATGTTGCCCATCGTCAGATGCTGGAATTGCCGTATTACAATACCTTTTTCAAAACCAGCCACGTTCCGGCGATCGGCCTGTCGGCGAAATTGGCAGAACTGGCGCCAGAAGGCATCAACCACACGTTCTTTGCCGGATCTGGGTCAGAGGCGAATGATACAAATATTCGTCTGGTGCGTCACTATTGGGCCGCCAAAGGCAAGCCGGGCAAAAACATCATTATTGGCCGTAAAAACGGATATCACGGATCGACCGTGGGTGGCGCGAGCCTGGGTGGGATGTCCCCCATGCATGAACAAGGCGGTCTGCCGATTGCCGATATCGTCCATATTGGCCAGCCGAACTGGTATGCCGAAGGTGGCGACCAGAGCCCTGAGGAGTTCGGTCTGGAGCGTGCGCGCCAGCTGGAAGCCAAAATTGCTGAGCTGGGCGAGGACCGCGTTGCCGCCTTTATCGCCGAGCCGGTGCAAGGTGCCGGTGGTGTGATCATTCCCCCGGAAACCTATTGGCCCGAGATTCAGCGCATCTGTGACGAACACGAAATTCTGTTGATCGTGGACGAGGTGATCTGCGGATTTGGCCGGACAGGGAACTGGTGGGGTTCGGATACATTCAATATCCGTCCGGACATTATGACCATCGCAAAGGGGCTCAGTTCTGGCTATGCACCAATTGGCGGTTCGATGGTCAGTGATGAGGTGGCCTCTGTTCTGAACGCTGCGGGTGATTTCAACCACGGTTATACCTATAGCGGCCATCCGGTTGCAGCGGCTGTTGCGCTGGAAAATCTGCGCATTCTGGAAGAAGAGAAAATCGTGGACTATGCCCGCGATGTGGCTGCCCCGCATCTGGAAAAACGCTGGGCAGAACTGGCGGATCACCCCCTAGTTGGGGAAGCGCGTGCCATGGGCATGTTTGCCGGGCTTCAGATGACACCGGACAAAGCCGCCCGCGCCGAATTTGCTGGGGAGGCAGGGCAGGTAGGTCTGATCTGTCGCGAGCACTGCTTTAACAGCAACCTGGTGATGCGTCATGTGGGGGACCGTATGATTATTTCTCCGCCGTTGGTGATCACCACCGAAGAGATTGATCTGCTGGTCGAGCGCGCATGGAAAGCGTTAGATCTGACGCATGCATCCATTCGCAAAGATGGGTTGTTGAAAGCGGCCTGATTATGGATTTGTTAACTGCGAATGACCGGCCGGGTGAATATCCGGCCTCCTACTATGCGGCTGTTGCTGATCTGCCTGCCCCGTTGGCGCGGGCAGAGGGGCAGCTTTGCTGTGATGTGTGTATTGTTGGGGGTGGCTTTACCGGTCTGTCAGCAGCCATTCACCTGGCGCGGCGTGGATATGACGTAATCGTGCTGGAGGCGCAGCGCGTCGGGTTTGGGGCCTCTGGTCGAAACGGCGGGCAGGTCGGTACGGGGCAGCGTCTGGACCAGGAGGCGTTAGAGGCTCTCGTGGGTCGTGAAACTGCGGTTGAGCTGTGGCAACTGGGTTTGGAATCTGTCGATCTGGTGCGCGAACTCGCAGCCGATCCCGAGGTGAATGTTCCGTTTCATTCCGGGGTCGTACATGCCGATCATCGGAAGCGTTTCGTGCCCCATAGTCTGGCCTATGCAGAAAAACTGCAAAAGGATTATGGCTATGACAAGATCACCGGGTTGGATGAAAGCGCGGTGCGCAAGTTGGTCTCTTCTGATGCGTATTTCGGCGGCACACTGGACATGGGGTCAGGCCACCTGAATCCGCTGGATTATGCACTGGGTCTGGCGCGGCTGGCACGATCTGTCGGAGTGCGGATTTTTGAGCAATCCCGGGTAACCGATATCGATATGGGCGACACGGTTTATCTGACCACGGATGGGTCCAAAGTTTCGGCAAAACATACCGTGCTTGCCTGCAATGGATACATTGGCGACTTGAACAAGCGTGTTTCCAAAAAAGTAATGCCGATCAACAACTTCATCGCCGCAACTGAAGTGTTAAAAGATGATGTTCGAGAGGCGTTGATTTCAAACAACTATGCGGTCGCGGATTCAAAGTTCGTGATCAATTACTTTCGGTTTTCTGATGACGGTCGATTGCTGTTTGGCGGATCGGAAAGCTATGGCTATCGTTTCCCAAAAGATATTGGGGCAAAGGTGCGCAAGCCGATGCTGGAAATCTTTCCCCAACTTGCAGATGTGAAATTTGAACAGGCCTGGGGGGGGACGTTGGGGATTACCATGAACCGGTTGCCCTATTTCGAACGGTTGCGCGGCAATGTTCTGACGTTAGGTGGATATTCCGGCCACGGTGTGGCAATGGCGACACTGGGTGGAAAACTGGCGGCTGAAGCGATTGTCGGACAGGCAGAGCGTTTTGACTTGATGGCATCGGTTCCCACGCGTGGGTTCCCGGGGGGGACAGCCCTGCGTTCCCCGTTGCTGGTGTTGGCAATGATCTGGTTTTCGTTGCGCGACAGGCTTTGAGTCACGTGCCACAGAATGTCTGACTGACCACCTGATCTGGCTTGGGTGGTGCTCGCAACCAGTCTGTGTCATCCTTGGGGTCAAACGGCGCGGACAGGGCGCTATTTAAGTCAAAGAACGTCTGGTAATCGCCTGAAACTGCGTTGTTAATCGCCTTTTCAATCTGATGGTTTCTGGGGATGTAGGCCGGGTTGGTGCGCAGCATCAATGCCTGCTGATCATCGGAATTTAATTCATCCCGCTGCCTGCGCAATTGCCATGCATCCATCCAATCAGAAAACAGATCTGGCAGCTCTGCCCCTGCGCCTTTTTCTGATATCTCCCTGAACAGATTGGTGAAGTCTGATTTGGCTGTCACCATGCCATTCATCAGGTCGGAAATCAGGGCGGTGTCGGTATCCTCGCTCGATTGCAGCCCCAGCTTGGCGCGGAATTGGGTGAGCCAGGCCTGTCTGTAAATGTCGCCGAATTCATTGACGGCTTCTGTCGCCAATTCGATTGCTTTGTCTTCGTCTGGGTCAATCTGGGGCAATAGACAGGATGCAAACTGGGCCAGATTCCATACCGCAATATCCGGTTGGTTTTGATAGGCATAACGACCTTGCCGGTCAATCGAGCTAAACACCCGTGCGGGGTGGTAATCATCCATAAAGGCGCAAGGCCCGTAATCAATTGTTTCCCCAGCAATCTGGCAATTGTCGGTGTTCATCACGCCATGGATAAACCCCACGCCCAGCCATTGTGCCACCAAATTGGCGTGGCGGGCGATCACGGCACGTAGCAATCCTAATGCATCGTTTACTTCTGAGTAGTGGCGATCGATCACATGATCGGTCAGGGTTTTGATCTCATCCAATTGGTTGCGGACGATGAAAAACTGAAATGTTCCGACGCGAATGTGGCTTTGTGCGACCCGTGTCAGGATCGCCCCGGGCAGGGGTCTTTCGCGGACCACGACCTCCCCGGTTTTGACAGCTGCGAGTGCTCGGGTCGTGGGGATGCCGAGCGCGTGCATCGCCTCTGACACGATGTATTCGCGCAGAACAGGGCCTAGCCAGGCGCGCCCGTCGCCACCACGGCTGAAGGGGGTTCGACCTGAACCTTTTAGTTGAACGTCGTGTCTTAACCCTTTGGAATTTAATACTTCACCTAACAATATCGCGCGACCATCGCCGAGTTGCGGAACGAAGTTTCCGAACTGATGGCCGGCATAGGCCTGGGCCAGGGGTTGCGCGCCGTCGGGGGCCACATTGCCTGACAAGACCTCTGTACCCTCGGGGCTGCGCAGGGCGACGGGGTCAAGACCCAGATCGCGGGCCAACGGATCGTTCACCGTGATCAAATCTGGGGCTGCGACGGGTGTGGGTGACAAGCGGGCGGAATAGGCATTGCCGAGCCGCGCGTAGGAGTTATCAAAGGCAAATGAGAGTGTCATGAATCGAAGGTGGCGTTTTCGACGTCGGGTTACAAGGCCCGTGTCATCAGGTGATAGGTGTCTCTGGGGTGAAAGCCCGCCCTTTGATACAGGTTGCGCGCGCGATTGTTGTCACGCGATACTTCCATATGTACGGCCTTGACGCCGAAATCCCGCAGCATCGGCATCAGGGCGGTAAGTGCCTGACCGCCCATGCCACGACCCCGGACGCTTTCGCGGATGAAGAACTCATCAATATAGGCGTCACGCCCGCCAAGTTCGATGGAAAATCCAAAACTTACAACGATATAGCCCACTGGGGCGCGTCGCGGGCCGATCAGCCAGGCGGCGGCGTGAACCTCGCCCGAAAGCAGCAGGTCCAACGCGGTCTCGCGATCCTGATCTGTGGTCTTCAGATCCGCGAATATGTGAAAGCGGGTGACCAGCGACAAGAGCGTTTCCCGATCTTCTGGGCCGACCAGATGCAGCATGTTCATAACAGGGCAAGCCTTTCAAAAAGCAGGGAAAAAAACCGATCATCATCGGCGTTACCGATAAAGGTGGCGTTGGGGATGCGGCCACTGACCCCCCACCAATCCGCAACTGTCATACCGCGGGTCAGATCTGATTGGGTTTCAATTTCAACATTGATGAAACGACCAGAAAACAAATCAGGATCAAGGAGATATGCGATCACACTGGGATCATGGAGAGGGGCGCCGTCAGAGCCGTATTTAGCCATATCGAACCGTTCGAAAAACCCGGTCCAACCGGCGATGGCCTCTACCACAGGAGTCTTCATCGCCCGAAACGTCGCGACGCGATCGGCTGTGACCAGCAGTTTGTGCGTGACATCCAGTGGAAGCATTGTAATTGGGCACCCGGATTTCATAACGATATCAGCAGCTTCGGGATCGACGTAAATATTAAACTCAGCGGCTGGGGTGATGTTTCCGACCTCAAAATAGGCACCACCCATCAGGATGATTTCCTGAATTCTTGGGGCGATTTCGGGGGCTTTCTGCAGGGCTGTGGCGATGTTTGTCAGCGGGCCCAACGGGCAAAGTGTGACGGTGCCTGCGGGTTCTGACAATAGAGTTTCTATAATGAAATCAATGGTATGAGTGTCCTGTAGGGGCATGGTTGGTTCTGGCAGGTCATATCCGTCCAGCCCGGTTTTTCCATGGACATGTTCGGCAGTGATCAGTTTACGTGACAGCGGGGCGCTGCAGCCTGCGTAAACAGGCACATCAGGCCGCCCTGCCAGTTCACATACCACACGCGCATTGCGGGAAGTCAGGGGCAGGGGCACGTTGCCTGCGACACAGGTAATACCAAGTAAATCAATATCTTGGGGGCTGGCCAACGCCAAAAGAATGGCAATGGCGTCGTCCTGTCCTGGGTCGGTATCGATAATGATTTTGCGTGGGGTCGGCATGAAAGCTCCTGTTGTGGGCACAGTGAAATTTCAGGCCGGGATTGTCTAGGTGAAAGCGGCCGCTTGGCAGAGATTCGCCTGCAAAAGTAAATGGCGGTGGTGGGCCGATATTCACCATGCTGCAACCCGGCTGCATTTTGTCGGTATTGCGTCGGTGTGAATTCAGCAGCAAAGGCGATGAACAATGCGCGCGTGGCCGAAAGGTCCGGTTTGCGAATTGAAAATAGAGTTTCCTGATGTTGTTCGATCAGGGGGTGTTTTCCTCGTCATTTGATAGACCGGAACGAAGTTGTGACAGCAAACCTGTGAGTTGCCCGAGCTCTGGCAGTTTTAGACCGGTGCCTTCGATCATGCAGGCGGTGATCTCTGGCGCATGCGCTTGTTGGGCGCGGCCAGTGGGTGTGAGATGGGCAAAGACCTCTCTGCCGTCCTGAGCACCCTTCTTGCGGATGACATGACCCAAGGCTTCCAGACGTTTGACCAATGGGGTCAGGGTGCTGGTTTCCATATTCAGCTGCGCCGCGAGTTCACTGATTTTTTGCCCGTCCCGTTCCCACAACAAGGTTAGGGTGATGTATTGCGGATAGGTGAGGTTGAGTTTTTTCAAATGCGGCGCATAGGCGCGATTAATCGCATGAGAAGCGGTGTAGACAGCATGGCAGAACATGTCTGCCGCGTGTTTGGGGTGCTCTGGGTTTGTCACGAGAGCCTCATTCAATAAATCGCGCGCGATTTAAAATGTTGACACAGATTGGGCCACTATGCAATATCCAGATGATACATCGCACGCGATCTAATTATTGGAGTATGACATGAGCTGGTTGCCAACATTACAAACTGCCACACCGGAAGAGGGCTATGAGCTCGCCATCAAACTGTCCCGCATGGCGGTGAAGAAAACGCAGCCGGATGATGCCATTCGCAACAAACTGCGCCCGGTCTATGGCAATGATGCCGACAGTCTGATCAATGTGTCCCATGTTGTGGCGACCAATTTTCAGACCGTTGCACAGGCCAATAATTACTGGCGCGACTGATCATATTTGAACGGGCCAAGGCATGACCTTCGCCCGTTTAACATTAATGTGACTTTGACAGGGCGGGCGATCAGTCCGCCCTTGTTTTGTTCCGTTCCCCTTATCTGACAGAGTGGAATTATCCTGGTTTTGCATTGGCTTATTGCCCCTGTGTAACCGGGCGGCCGTGATGGGAAGTTTTGAACCCAAATCCAGAGGAAAAGCCAAAAACGACATCGCGTCGCAAGCGGAAATGCAGCGATCTGAAAACTGCGTTTGCTAAAGGCAAAGCAGAAGAGACGTATTCATGCACGAACGACGAATACCGGAATGGCTGCGCCATGCACCTGCGCCAAGCGTGCGCGGATTTGCCATGTTGGCGGGCGCAGAGGCGATTGCCCGCGGTATCCTTATCTCTGTCTTTCCGTTGGCCATGTATCAGGCGCTGCTGGATGCGCGTCTGGTCTCTGAGGTGTATTTTCTGATCGGATTTGCATCACTGATCATCGGGTTGCTGGTGCCCTTTCTGATCCGGTTCATCCCACGTCGCTGGGTTTATGTATCGGGTGCGACCATGTTCATTGCGGGGGCACTGATCAGCATCAACGCGACCCCACGTGATGTTGTTGTCGGGCTATCGTTGATCACATTTGCCGTAGTCATCACCTTTGTCTGTTTCAATGCCTATGTTCTGGACTATGTCGCCAAGATCGAGCTTGGGAGATATGAAACATCACGGCTATTTTACAGCGCATTGGGGTGGACGGCGGGGCCAGCGCTGGGTGTTTTTCTGTATGGCTGGTGGATGCCTGCACCATTTCTGATCGCGGCGGTGTCGGCCTGTGTCATGCTGGTGATTTTTCTTGTTATGCGCATGGGAAGTGGAAAGTTGATCACCAAGAGCACTTCTGCACCCACCAATCCCTTTGCCTATTTCCGACGCTTCTTTGCCCAACCTCGCCTGATCACCGGTTGGCTGTTTGCCGTGATCCGATCCTGCGGCTGGTGGGTTTATGTTGTGTATCTGCCGATCTATGCGGTGCAAAACGGACTGGAGGAACAGCTGGGCGGGATCATGTTGTCGATCACCAACGCAGCATTGTTTCTGACACCGTTCATGTTGCGTTATATGCAGCGGCGATCGGTTCGGACGGCGGTCAGAACCGGGTTTCTGGTGTCAGGCGTATTGTTCATGCTTGCGGGTGCACCGCATGATTTGCCAATCGTGTCGGTTCTGTGCCTGCTGTTCGGATCATTCTACCTGATTTTGCTGGATGTTTGCGCGGGCTTGCCGTTTTTGCTGGCAGTCAAACCATCAGAGCGGACGGAGATGTCAGCGATCTATTCCAGCTTCCGTGATGTTTCAGGCATTGTCACCCCCGGGGTTGCCTGGGCTGTGCTACTGATTTCCCCGCTGTCGGGGGTATTTGTGGCCGGTGGCATCGGTCTGATATTTGCCTGGGTGCTGGCCAGAAAGCTGCACCCGAGGCTGGGACATGCCCGCGTCACCGTCGAAGGCAATCGGGAGTTCGAGGATTTGGTTCAGGACGCGTGAGGTAGGGCGGCCTGGCCTGTGCTTAATCCGCCGCTGTTTCGTTCAGTTCCATATGCCCACCGGATTTTGAAAAGACCCGGCGCAGCATGGGTTCGAAAAACTCCAGCGGTTTGGACGGGTAATTCGGGTCAAAGGCGTTCTGATCGTAGTTGTGGCAGAAATGGACAGCGTCGTCGTAATGGGGGCTGTCTTTGTATTTCTCGCGCGCGTTGCGATCGCCACCCAGCATGTGATTGTAGTAATAGCCCTGGAACACGCAGTGATGTTCGATGATCCAGCAGGCCTTGTCGCTCATATACGGGCGGACCATGGCAGCGGCGAGTTCGCCGTGGTTATAGGGCGACAGGATATCGCCAATGTCATGGATCAGCGCTGCGACGACGATTTCCTCATCCGCGCCATCGGCATGGGCGCGGGTCGCGGCCTGCAGGCAGTGCTGGTAGCGGTTGATCGGGTAGGGGGTCCAATCCTCGTCCAGAGATTTCAGCATCGCAATAATGCGGTCGACCAGTTCGGCGTTGAACTGTTCTTCGTATTCCATCACGGCGTCCCAGTCGGCTTTTGTCGCTTCTTCAAAGCTGGTCCAGGTGGGTTGGTGGGATTTGTCGAGCATGGTGACCTCCGATAATTGTTGCGGGTAAAATAGCAGGTGCAGGCTGATCGGAAAAACGAATTGTTTTTATCATAGTGATAGAATTAGGTTGTCGCATGGATATGAAACATGTGCAGACCTTTCTGGCCGTGGCAGAGACTGAGAGCTTTCATCAGGCGGCGGCGCGGTTGAACATTACGCAAGCCGCGGTCAGCAGCCGGATACGGGCGTTGGAGGATGTGCTGGAGGCTGAGCTGTTTCTGCGTGGCCCCGGCGGCACGCGGCTGAGCCTGGCGGGGGAATATCTGCGCCCCCAAGCCGAACAGATGCTGGCCACGTGGGATCAGGTGAAAACCGGGATACGCCAGCAATTTACCGACCGGATCGCGCTGCGCCTTGGGTGTGAGTTGTCGATCTGGGACGCGCTTTTGACTGATCTGACGATCTGGGCCGAAGAGCATCTGGGCAAACTGCCCCTGACGCTGAATTTCGATCACGAGCGTGACCCGGTGGAGCTGGTGCGAAGCCGACTGGTGGATCTGTCCATCACCTCTACCCCGCCAACCAACCGGCATCTTGCCTGCGAGACCCTGCCGTCAGAGCGGATGGTATTGGTGGCGGATCGGGTCTGTGCCCTGTCTGATGTGGATTTGCCTTTGTTTTTGAACCTGCAACTGGGGCCGGGGTACGATGCAGAAGTCAAACGGCAGCTTGGCGACCGATCAGGGCATCTGTTTCTGGGCAATGCCGGAATGGGGTTGTCCTATCTATTGCGCCGGGGTGGAATGGCGTTTTTTCCGCTGCGCATGGTACAAAAGGCGATGGCGCAGGGCGCGTTGCATGTGATCGACGGGGCGGAGCCGTTCGACCTGCCGCGCCATGTGATTTACGACCCAGCGGCACCGGTTGCCGAGGTTGTCGCGCAGATTTTGCCGGGATTACGCGCGGTCACGGCCGGATAGCGTTTCAGTCTTCGGGACTGTCCCCCAACAGGTAGCGCGGGCCGGATCCCCGGGCGGCGGCACGATCGTCTGCATTGTAAAGCTTGCATTTTTGCAGGGACAGGCAGCCGCAGCCAATGCAGCCATCCAGTTTGTCGCGCAGATGTTCCATGGTGGTGATCCGGGCATCCAGCACCTTGCGAAACCGGCGGCTGATCTTTTCCCAGTCGCGTTTTGTGGGGGTGCGGTTTTCCGGCAGATGCGCCAGCTGTTCGCGGATTTCAGCGATGGTAAAGCCCAGACCCTGGGCGATGCGCACAAAGGACAGGCGGCGAATGTCGGAACGGCGAAAATGTCTGTGACCGCTGGCGGCGCGGATTGGGTAAACCAGGCATTCTTGCTCATAATACCGGATGGCAGACACGGCCAACCCCGTGCGTTCAGCGACTTGACCAATGGAAAGAAGGGCGGTGTTGGGCATGGGGCCTCTGCAAAATTAAATCTTGATCTAAAGTATGGTTGAGGAATTACGACATGGAAATCAACTGGAATCACATCTGAAAGGAAATGAGATGAGTGAGGCCTATGTCGAGCATGTGAATGTTACGGTTCACGACCCCAAAGCCACGGCGCAGATGTTTTGCGACCTGTTTGACTGGCACATTCGCTGGCAGGGGGAGGCGATAAACGGGGGGACAACCATCCATGTCGGGGGGAAGAAATCCTATGTCGCGGTCTATTCGGCGGGCGGGGGTGAACCGCTGCCCCATGACCGTTATGAAACCCCCGGCGCCCTGAACCATCTGGCCATTGTTGTCGATGATATTGATGGGACAGAGGCGCGTGTGCGCGCCGCGGGTTTCACGCCTGGGGAGCTTTACGACTATGAGCCCGGTCGGCGGTTTTATTTCGACGACATGAACGGGATCGAGATCGAGGTTGTCAGCTATCAGTAGCCCATTGCCCATCTGACACGTATCATGGGCACCAGATCGAGGTGCCCATGACGCAGAACAAAACCCAACCCGCAGAAATGAGCGTGGCGGATTACATTGCCGCGATTGAGCATGACGAGAAGCGGGCCGATGCGATGGTTCTGGATCAAGTGTTTCGACAGATCACCGGCTGCGCCCCCGTGATGTGGGGCCCGTCGATCATCGGGTATGGGCAGTATCACTATACCTATGCCGGTGGGCGTGAGGGTGATTATTTGGCGACAGGCTTTTCCCCGCGCAAGACGAATTTTTCGATCTACATCATGCCGGGATATCAGGATTACAGCCACATCCTGAAGGATCTAGGAAAGCACAAAACTGGCAAATCATGCCTGTATATCAACAAGCTGGCAGATGTTGATGTGACGGTACTGGAACGACTGATCCGTACCGGGTTGACCGATCTAGCAAGGATTTATCCGGTTGAGCTTTGACCCGATTAGAAATCGAAACCCAGAGAGACCTCTAAAACATCATCACTGCCAGAGGTGTCATTTCCGACATAGCTGGCATCCATGAAGACGCCGTTGTCAAAGGCATAGCGAAGGCCGAGGCCATAGAAATTAGAGTCTTCGATTGAGGAGTTCAAAGAGGCAATCGTAGCATCGATTTCCAGCCCATTGCCAAAGCTGTAATTGGCGTGGCCGGTGATCGTGTCGACGTTGAACAACGCTTCTTCGCGGTTCAGGTTCAGACCCAGTGTCCACGGGCCGGTCGTTAGATCTGTGCCCACAACGATATTTGTGTCGGTTCCAGTTGGACTGTCGACAATTTCGACCGCAGCAAAGGCGGACAAGTTATCGAACGTGCCGACAGCATCATAGTTGTGGCGGACGGCCAGTGCCGTGCTGTTCAAGTCTGTGCCAAAGATTTCATAGGCATTGTAGGACGCGCCAATCAGAGTATTGCCATATGTTCCATCCCAGCGCAGCCCGCCCCGAGTCTTGCCATCTGCGATATAGTAAACAGAGCGATAGGTGGAGCCTGTTGCGCCTGACAGTATGAGCTGCGTCAGGGATGACAGTCCAATCTGATGTTCGGAGACATAGCCGCGATCATAGACTGATCGGGGTGATCCGATGGATAGAGTCCCGGGGCCGAGCCCGATGTCGAAGGAGCCATGAAAGGCCTCGATATCCACATCACTGTCAGAGAGATATTCGGTGCCAAAAGTAAAGCCGATTGATCCCAAATCACCCGCATCGGCCGCGCGGTACCCAAAATCGGTGTCGATGGCGAGAAAGCTGTTGGAGTCTGAGCCCTGCCAGACATTGCTGGCCTCGACATAACCTTCGCCAAAGAGACCGTCAAAATCCTGTGCGTAAGTGCCTGTTGTCATCGCGCAGATGACTGCAATCCCTGTCCCGATATTTCTGTACATCGTCGCCCGCCCTGCCTGTAGTTCGCTAGATATTGTGTGGCACAGAGGGGTTTAAAAAGGCAGAAATTTTGTTGGAATGGCTGCGATATGGTGCCCGTGTGTGGCGCGGATGCGCTGATTTTACGCGTTCCAACAATCAAAAGGCGGCCCGTTATGGGCCGCCTTCAATCTTAAATAGACCGGCTGCTTAGAAGGCCCAGCCCAGCGACAGATCCCACACGCCTTCGGAGTCGGAGGCCGTGCTGTCCAGATAGCCAACATCAACATAGGCGCCTTTGTAAAAGTTGTAGCGCGCGCTGATGCCGTAGATGCCGTTAGAATTGTTGGAGATGTCGGTATAGCCCACATCCAGCAGCAGATCCGGCAGAACCTGATAATCCGCATAAAGTTCTGTAAACGTGATGTCGGTGCCGATATCGGCGTCAGAGCGTTTTATGCCAAAGCCGAGTTTCTGATACTGGCCGTCGAATCCAAGGATGAAACTGTCCAGGCTTGTGCCGGATGCATCGAGGTTTTCGTAACTGCCGTAGATCGCCAATTCATCCAGTCCGCCGACTTGGCCGAAGTCATGCCGTGCGGCAATGGCCACCACATCGGCGCTGAGGCCAGAGGCATCAAGGTTATGGTAGGAGAAACCGACCTTGGTGTTTCCGAATTCACCATCCCAACGAAGCCCGCCATTCACATCGACATCGCTTGCGCCCAAGAGATAGAAAGCCCGGAAGACAGATTCAGTGATCTGGCTAAATTCGAGACTGAAGAGATTGGAGTAACCCAGATCGTGATCGCTGACATAGCCTGAATCAACGACAGAGCGCGGGATGCCAACCGACCACGTGCCGTAGCTGGTGTAAATATCGACAGTTGGGTACAGCGCATCTAGGCTCTCGCCGTCAATTTCCAGATACTCAAGGCCCAGGGTAAACCCGATCGGTAGCTGGCTGGTGGCGCTGTCGGGGCGGTAGCCGAAATCAAGGTCTGCGTGGATGTATTCTTCTGACCCGCCGGAGGTATCAAAGTGGCTTAACTCTGCATTTCCTTCGATGAAGAAGCCATCGTTTTCAAATGCGAACGCGGAGTGAGAAAAAAGAATGGCTGTGGAGGCTATCAGCACCGATTTCGTTTTCATTGGGGTAATCCTTGCACAAAGCGATATTGTTACGATCTATGCGCGAAATATTGCGAATATGCAGGAATGTAAAATGCACAAATGCATAATTAAAATGCGGTTTTGAATTGTGCTTTTGTTGCACCGTCCAAAGCATGGACGGTGTCATTGCCAGATACCTTAGTCGTTTTCAAAGAGTGCTACAAAAACCGCACCTTGCCGATATGGGGCAGGTTGCGATTGCGTTGGGCGTAGTCGATGCCGTAGCCCACGACAAATTCATCTGGAATTTCGAAACCGGTGTAATCGGCCTTGATCTCCACCTCGCGTCGCGTTGGTTTATCCAAGAGCGCGATGGTCCGCATTTTGGCCGGTTTACGAGTATGGAGCAGGTTGACCACATGGCTGAGGGTGAAACCGGTATCGACGATATCCTCGACCACCAGCACATCGCGCCCGGCGATTTCCCCGCGAAGGTCTTTTAGAATACGCACTTCGCGGCTGGATTCCATTGCATCGCCGTAGGATGAAACCTCTAGAAAGTCGACTTCGACCGGCAGGTCCAGTTCGCGCACCAGATCAGCGATAAAGACAAAAGATCCGCGCAGGAGCCCCACCACAACAAGCTTGTCCGTCCCGGCAAACTCGCTGCCAATTTCGCGGGCCAGATCCTCGATCCGTGCGGCAATGGTCTTGGCAGAGATCATTTCGTCGATCACGTATTCTGGCTGTGACATGTCGGGTTCCTTCGCGTGTTGGACGGGTGTGTTCCTAGCGAGCTTGGCCCGGTCTTTCCAGTTTTTATTGCAGGAATTGTGAGAAGGCTGCATTGATGGGTTGATTTTTGGGCGCGACTGACAGAAATCAGCGCCACGAAAACGGGGATGACATGCCAACTCATCAGGAAACACGGGTGATGCCATATTCGGCCCAGCAGATGTATGATCTGGTGGCAGATGTCGGGCGTTATCCGGAATTTCTGCCCTGGTGCGCCGCGTCGCGCATCCGGTCGAACGTGCCGGATGGGGACAGGGAGGTGATGTTGGCCGATCTGGTGATCGCGTTCAAAGTCTTTCGCGAACGGTTTGGCAGCCGGGTTGTGCTGGATCCAGAGGCCCTGCATGTGGATACCGAATATCTGGACGGGCCGTTCAAGTATCTTAAATCATGGTGGCAGTTTCGTGAACGCGAAGACGGGCAATGTGATGTCGAGTTTTTCGTTGATTTCGAGTTTAAAAACATTGTGCTGCAAAAACTAATCGGCGTGGTGTTTAACGAGGCGATGCACCGCGTGGTGCGCGCGTTCGAGACTCGGGCGAAGGCGCTGTATGGGTAAACATCCCATTTTAATAAGTTATAATACTTTTTTTTGAGGTGAATCGTGACCTTAAAGTTGATTGTGGTGCGACATGGCGAGAGCGAGACCAATCTTGAAGGGATTATTTCTGATGCAAAGGTTGATCCGAAACTAACTGCGAATGGGCAGGCGCAAGCGCAGGCGTTGGGTGGCGTTCTGAAGGGCGAAGGAATTGATCTTGTTGTCAGTTCGTCCCGGCAACGCGCCTTGGATACCGCGCGGGCAATAAATGCCTTTCACCAGGCGCCGGTGGATGTAACGGATGATTTGATCGAACGTCACTATGGGATATTTTCCGGTGTGAAGAAGACGATTGCCGATCAGATTATGAGAAGCGAAGGCTTTGGTTGGCTGGATATCCCGGGCAGTGAAATGGCGGCGGAGGTTGATCTGCGCGTGGGGCGCGTGATTAAGGCGCTGATGCAGAACCATTCTGGCAAGACGATATTGATAAGCACGCATGAGGATGTTGTGCGATCCTTTCACAGAATTATTCGAGGTGTTTCTGATCAGGAGTCACTGAACATCCGTGTTGGTAATTCTGACCCGCATCATTTTGTGATTGAAAGATAAAGGCCGGGCTGAAGCCCGGCCTAAAATTGACTATAGCTTTTGACTTATGACGCGTGATCGTAGGCGCGTTCGCCGTGCACTTCGAGATCCAGACCGTTGACTTCTGTCTCGTGATCGACGCGCAGAGGGGTGATCAGGGCGACGAGCTTGATCAGCGCGATGGTCACAACGATGGTAAAGCCCCCGACGATCACAAGGCTGCCCATCTGCGCGACCCAGCTGCCGGCACCAAAGACCGCGATCATGATCGTGCCAAAGATACCGCCGACGCCGTGGACGGCAAAGACATCCAGCGTGTCATCGATATGCAGTTTGTTGCGGATCAGGGTGACGGCCTCTTGGCACAAAACCCCGGCAACAGCGCCGATGATCAGCGCCTCTATCGGGCCGACGAAGCCAGAGGCAGGGGTGATGGAGGCAAGGCCTGCGATGGTGCCGGTGACCAGTCCAACCAGTGAGGCCTTGCCGTATTTGATGCGTTCATACAGGGCCCAGGTCAACGAGGCCGTCGCGGCCGAGATATGCGTGACCGTCAGCGCCATGGCGGCCCCGCCATCCGCGGCCAGTTGCGAGCCGCCGTTAAAGCCAAACCAACCCACCCACAGCATCGCGGCGCCAATCATGACAAAACCGGGGTTGTGCGGCGGTGTGGTGCGGTTGCGACGGGGCCCGAGGAAGAAGGCGATCAGCAGCGCCGCGATACCGGCGGTTTCGTGAACAACGATGCCGCCTGCGAAATCCCTGACGCCGGTGTCGCCAAATAGCCCGCCATCGGCCAGCATCCCGCCGCCCCAGACCCAATGCACGACCGGGGCATAGCACAAGAGCATCCACAAACCAGAGAAGGTCAGGACGAAGCCAAATCCAACCCGTTCGACATAGGCGCCGACGATCAATGCGGGGGTAATGATGGCGAAGGTCATCTGGAAGGCAAAAAACAAAACCTCTGGCAAGGTACCTGACAGGCTGTCGGCGGTGACGCCGGACAGGAACATTTTGTCCAGTCCGCCCCAAAGGCCGCTGGTGCCGCTGCCAAAGGCGATAGAGTAACCAAAGGCAAGCCACAGGACGCTCATCAAACACGCGATGGCGTAGCAATGCATGAAAACACTGAGGACATTTCGGGCGCGCACGAGGCCGCCGTAAAAGAGTGCAAGCCCCGGTAGGGTCATAAACAGAACCAGCGCCGTTGCGACGATGATCCATGCGGTGTCTGCTCCGTTCATCTCTAGATCCTTTGCAGAGTGATGCTTTGGAGGGCAGAGAACGCAATTACTGGGCAGAACAAAGCCCAAGAAGAATGCAAGTCGGGAAACTTAGCGGGCGTTGCACAAAAAATGTGCAGAAATTTGTGCGGTTGCGCGCGAAATCAGCAGGATCAGGATAGCGCCTTGAGCAGCAGGGCCAATGCGTGGTCAGTGCTGGCCTGACGGACCTCTGCCCGGCCGAGTGCGCCAAATTCTACCGTTTCGGTATGTGTTGGGGCGCCAGACGCGGCCACGGCAAAACAAACGCGCCCTTCGGGTTTGTGTTCTGATCCGCCGGGGCCAGCGATGCCGGTGACGGATACTGCCAGATCAACAACGGCGCGGTTCAAGACGCCCTCGACCATTTCCTGGGCGACTTCCTCTGACACTGCGCCACATTCGGTCAGCGTGGGTTGGCGGACGCCTAGCATGGCGATCTTGGCGCTGTTGGAATAGGTGACATAGCCCCGGTCGAATATATCGGATGATCCCGACGTTTCGGTCAGGGCCGCAGCCACCATGCCGCCGGTGCAGCTTTCGGCGGTGGCGATGCGCCAGCCGCGTTCGCGGGCCAGATCAAGGATTTGGGAGGAGACGCTCAATGAATTGCAACCATGTTGTGAACCATTGCCGCCAATCCTATCACAATGATGGCGGCGAAAATACCGGCAATCACATCGTCCAGCATCACGCCCAGCGCATCACCGCGCCGGTCGGCCCAACCAATGGGGCCGGGTTTGAGGATATCAAACAGGCGAAACCCCAGAAAGGCGACGATCCAGCCGGGCCAGAGCTGATGTATCTCTGCCCCTGCCAGAATGGCCCCGAAGGAAACCGGCCAAAGCGCGATCCACTGGCCTGCGACCTCATCAATCACGATCTCTGACGGGTCGTGATCATCTTTGCCCGCAGTTTCCTGTGCTGTGGCCCACCAGCCCAAGAAAAAGACCGCGATGGTGGCGATGACCAGCAGAGGAAAGCCACCGATCTGATGGATGATCCAAGCCACGGGCAGGGCGGCCAGCGATCCCCATGTGCCGGGGGCAGGGCGCAGGTGGCCAGCGTAAAAGAAGGTCGCGATCAGATGGGTCATGATGTCACCAATGTGGCTGTTGCAATAGCGGCGATGCCTTCTTCGCGGCCAGTGAAGCCCAACCGTTCAGATGTGGTGGCCTTGACGCTGATGCGGGAGGCATCCAGCCCCATGATCCGGGCCAGTTCGGATTGCATGGCGGCGGCATGGGGGCCGATCTTGGGCTGTTCGCAGACCAGCGTGCAATCAATATTGGAAATAGCAAAGCCCCTGTCGGTGGCCAGATCAACAGCGTGGCGCAGGAAAATTTCAGATGCGGCACCCTTCCATTGCGGATCAGACGGCGGGAAGTGGCGACCAATGTCACCTTCGGCCAGCGCACCATAGATGGCGTCGGTGATGGCATGCATGCCGACATCGGCGTCGGAATGGCCCTGAAGCCCGCGACCATGGGGAATGTTCACGCCGCATAGGATCAAATGATCCCCGGGCCCAAAACGATGCACGTCGTAACCATTGCCCAGCCGGATATCCATCTGCCCCCTCAGGATGCGTTCGGCCCGGTCGAAATCGCCGGGCGTGGTAATTTTCAGATTGTCATCAATGCCCGGCACGAGGGCAACGTCAAGCCCTGCGGCGCGCGCGACCTCTACATCATCTGCCGCACCGCCGGGGTGGGCGCGATGGGCATCAAGAATGGCGTCAAAGCGAAACCCCTGTGGTGTCTGCGCTCGATAAATGCCGCGACGATCCTGAGTGCCGGTGATCATGTCGCCACCCGCCTGCCAAAGCGCGTCGGAAACGGTAAGGCCGGGGGCGGCCCCAATGTGATTATCCAGCGCATCACACACGGCCTGTATGGTCTGGGCGCTGACGCAGGCGCGGGCGACGTCGTGGATCAGGACTTTGGTGGTCGTGTCGGGCAGGGCCTCCAACCCGTTTTTCACTGACTCAGATCGGGTCTCTCCGCCATGCACAGCACGGATGTCTTGTGGCACTTGATCTGCGTCATCGGGGTGAATGACGAGGACCAGATCGTCAATCGCCGGGTGATCTGCGAAGGCTGCGATCGTCCAGTCGGCAACACGCTTCCCGGCGAGGCTCTGCCATTGTTTGGGCAGGGGGCCGCCCGCGCGGGTGCCCCGACCGGCGGCGACGATTAGTGCGACTGTGCTCATGACCCATCCTTGTTGTCTTGCTGGTTTAATCTGATCCAGGAAGAGGGGCAATGGTGGGCAATTCTGGACTTGAGTGCCTAAAAATTAGGCAAATGTCTGGCGCGATGTGAATTTCGCCGTTAAAAACTTGCCAATACCCAATGGGGAACATAGCCCCAACGCAGTGCACAAGGTTTAGGCAATTGACCATTCTGATCGGATCAAAGCGTATCAGCCCCCCGGTATTTCTGGCCCCGTTGGCCGGAATCACCGATCTGCCGTTTCGTAATCTGGTCTCTGGTTTTGGTGCTGGCTTGGTGGTTAGCGAAATGGTTGCCAGCCAGGAAATGGTGCAGGCTAAGCCCGGCGTCCGTGAACGGGCAGAGCTGGGTTTTCATGTGGGCAATACCTCTGTCCAGATTGCCGGGCGAGAGGCGTATTGGATGGCTGAGGCCGCGCGATATGTCGAAGCTTCTGGCGCGCAAATCATCGACATCAATATGGGCTGCCCTGCAAAAAAGGTCGTGAACGGCTATTCCGGGTCCGCGCTGATGCGGGATCTGGATCATGCGCTGACATTGATTGAGGCGGTTGTCGCCGCTGTCAAAGCCCCCGTGACGTTAAAGACCCGGCTGGGTTGGGATGATGCCTGTCTGAACGCGCCCGAACTGGCGCGCCGGGCAGAGGAAGCCGGGATCAGCATGCTGACCATTCATGGACGCACCCGCTGTCAGTTTTACAAGGGTCGCGCTGATTGGGCCGCGATCCGGCGGGTCAAGGATGCCGTGTCGATCCCGGTGATTGCCAATGGTGATATCTGCTCGGCGCAGGACGCGCGCCAGGCCTTGGCGCTGTCGGGGGCGGATGGCGTAATGATCGGTCGCGGTGCGCAGGGGGCGCCCTGGCGATTGGCCGAAATCGCGGCAGAGCTGTACGATCTGCCCGCGCCGATAATACCGACAGGGAGAGATTTCGTAGACATGGTACAGGGCCATTATCAGGCGATGCTGGCCTTTTACGGGGATGTTTTGGGCAACCGCGTCGCGCGCAAGCATCTGGGGTGGTACATGGATCAATGCGCGACACCGCCGGGGATGCGCAAAAAGGTATTGACCGAAAAAGATCCGGCAACCGTTTTGCGGTTGCTGCCAGACGCCCTGAGTTCAGATTCACAACAAAGGGCGGCGTGATGTTGACGGTGTCACCTTCCCTCTGGATCAGCTTGCCATTGCCGGCATTGATTGTGGACGGTGAGGACAGGATAACCGCGATCAACCCTGCGGCTGAACTGTTCTTGAACCGATCCGAGACACAGATGCGGGGTTTGGGGGTCGATACATTGGTCGCCGCAGAGGCAGAATTGACCCGGAAATTGATGCGCGCGCGTGGTGGGCGATCTGCCTTGTCGATCCGCGAGCTGCCGATCCAGGTCGCAGGAAAGGGGATGGTGCCGTGCCGATTGGATATCTCGGCGTTTCAGGGGCAGCCTGACAGCGAACAGGGCGATCTGCTTGTAATTTTGCAGCCTGATATTCCGGCGTTGGATGGGGGGTATAGCCCCGCGAAATCCGCCGCAAAATCCGCCATTGGAATGGCCGAGATGCTGGCCCATGAAATCAAAAACCCGCTGGCCGGGATCAGCGGGGCGGCGCAACTGTTGTCGATGACCATTTCGCCAGAGGATCAGGAGCTGACCGAGATGATCGTGTCAGAAACCAAACGCATCACCAAGCTGCTGGATCAGGTGGAGGAGTTCGGAAATCTGCTGCCCCCCAGCCTGCGGGCGATCAATCTGCATGACGTTTTGGATCGCAGCCGAAAATCGGCGCTGTTGGGCTTTGCCTCTGCCGTGCCGATCGTCGAAGAATATGATCCATCCCTGCCTGATGCGAAATGCGACCCGGATCAGTTGCAGCAGGTCTTTTTGAACCTGTTGAAGAACGCGGCAGAGGCGTTGTCGGCCACACAAGACCCGCAGATCCGCATACGAACCCGATATGAAAGCGGGCTGAGGGTGCGAAATGCGCTAGGGGACCTGAACCCGGCGCCCTTGCAGGTGGATATTTGCGATAACGGGCCGGGATTGCCCGCCGCGATTGCGGATGCGGTCTTTGACCCCTTTGTATCAGGGCGCGACAACGGTACCGGGCTGGGGCTGGCGCTGGTCAGCAAGATCGTGGCCGATCACAGCGGCAGGGTGAGTGTAAAATCCCACCCGGGCCGAACCGTTTTTACCGTGTCTTTGCCCGCAGCCGCACATAAATCAGAGGTGACGTGATGGATGGAACTGTATTAATCGCCGACGACGATAAAACAATCCGCACCGTGCTGACACAGGCCCTGACTCGCGCGGGCTGTAAAGTGCACGCAACATCGTCACTGACAACGCTGCTGCGTTGGGTCGCAGAGGGGTTGGGGGATCTGGTGATCACTGATGTGGTTATGCCGGATGGAAACGGGTTGGAAATGTTGCCCCGGATCGCCCAGGACCGCCCCGAATTGCCGGTGATCGTCATCTCTGCCCAAAACACAATCATGACCGCCATTCAGGCGGCAGAGGCTGAGGCATTTGATTATCTGCCGAAACCCTTTGACCTGCCCGATCTGATGAAACGATCGGCGCGTGCCCTGAACCGCGTGACCCAGAAATCCAGCGTGGATATGGTGGTGCGTGGGGCAGAGGATGATGGCGATCTGCCCCTGATCGGGCGATCCCAACCGATGCAGATGATCTATCGCACCATTGCCCGGGTCATGAACACCGATCTGCCGATTTTGATTGTCGGGGAAAGTGGCACCGGAAAGTCGCTGATCGCCCGCGCGATCCATGATTTGTCAGATCGGCGTCAGCAACCATTTGTCGCCCTGACCGCAGGGGATTGCGATGATGAAGCAGGATTGAAAGCCTGCGCAGAGCGGGCGCGGGGCGGAACACTGATCATCGACAACCTGCCCGACATAAATCTGGATCAACAGGCCCGTTTGGTGCGGTTACTGGATGCGCCCGCTATGTCCAGTACCCGGGTCATCTCCACTTCGGTGGAAGATATGTCAGGCGCTGTGGTAGATCATTCGTTTCGCGATGATCTGTATTATCGGCTGAATGGTCTGACTCTGTCCGTGCCATCGCTGCGCGAGCGGGTAGAGGACATCCCATTGCTGATCGAACATTTTCTTGCACAAGGGGAAGATTTCGGTGGTGCCCGGCAGTTCAGCCCCGGCGCCGTGGAAGTCGCGCGACATCAGATGTGGCCGGGAAATGTACGGCAGTTGGAATATGCGGTGCGCAACCTGTCACTGGCCAGTTTGGATGCTGAAGTCAGCACTGCAGAGATCGAACAGGCGGCTGGCGGAAAAGCGCCGATCAAATCCCCCTTGCCCGAGAGCGGGGGGAAGCTGTCTGACACGATCGAGATGCATTTGGCCCGATACTTTGATTTGCTTGGCGAAGAACTACCGCCGCCGGGGTTATATCAACGAATGTTGCATGAAATGGAGCTGCCCCTGCTGACCATTAGCCTGAACGCAACAGGCGGAAATCAGGCCAGATGTGCAGAAATTCTGGGGATCAACAGAAATACTTTGCGAAAGAAGCTGACAGAGCTTGATATTCGCGTGACACGCCGTCGCCAATTGATGTAAAAGAGCAACACAAGAGTCACCCGAACGCATCATGCGATTTGAGGCGACCATATTTGGCGGTGTGTCAGGGAATTGGCACCATATTGTGGGGTCGGTCGGTGAATAGCCCGACAAAACGAGCAACACTGGAACGTCTGCTGCGGTTACGCAGGCAGCGACGTGTGCAGAATTTTGCCACACTGGGATTGGTGGTTCTAGGGCCTGTTCTGGCTTTTTGGACCTTTATGGTGCTGGGCCCGCTGAACCCGGGGACAGGGGCGTTGAGCCTGCGCCTGATGCTGCTGGCCGATATGGTCTATATTCTGGTGTTGGCAGCGCTTGTTTTGCTGCGCATCGCGCAGATGATCTCGGCGCGTCGGGCCAAATCTGCCGGATCGCGATTGCACTTGCGTTTGACGGGTGTCTTTACTTTCGTGGCGTTGGTTCCGACCGTGTTGGTGGCCATCTTCGCCGCAATTACCGTGAATTTCGGCCTTGAAGGGTGGTTTTCCGAACGTGTGCGTCAGGTCGTCGGAACATCGCTTGCCGCGGCAGAGGCGTATCAGGCCGAACATCGTCGCGATCTGGAAGATGACGCGCAGCTTTTGGCCAATCATCTGAACGTGGTGCGCCGGGAAAACTTCCTGCTACCTGACAGCGACTTGCGTCAGATCCTGAGCCAGGGACAAGTGCGCATTCAGCGCGGGCTAAAAGAGGCTTTTGTTGTTGATGGCGGTGGGGATATTCGCGCACGTGGCGAGAAATCTTATCTTTTTGACTACGAACGCCCCACGGGTGATGAGCTGGAACAGGCGGTGGCCGGTCAGATCGTCATCATACAAGATTGGGATAACAACGAATTTCGGGCGCTTGTGTCCCTGGATGCCTTCGCTGACCGTTTGCTTTATGTCAGCCGGCAGGTCGACGGTGATATTCTGAGCCTGCTGGATGACACACAAGAAACCGCCAATTTGTATCAGCAGTTGGAAAGCGATCGTGGGCGATTGCTGTTTGAATTCGGGGTGTTGTATCTGGCCTTTGCCATGATCCTGATTTTGGCTGCGGTGTGGTTGGGGCTGTGGTTTGCTGAACGTTTGGCACGCCCGGTTGGACGGCTGGCAGGGGCCGCGCAAGAGGTCGGTGCTGGCAATCTGGATGTGCAGGTTGTCGAAGAGGATGGCGATGACGAGATCGCCATGTTGGGCCGGTTGTTCAATCGGATGACACGACAGTTGAAATTGCAACGGGAGACCCTGCTGGAAAACAATCGCGCGATTGAACGGCGTCGTCGGTTGTTTGATTCCGTCTTGGGCTCTGTCACGGCCGGGGTGATCGGGCTGGATCCCGACGGCGAAATTACCTTTATCAACCGGTCTGCAGAACGGTTGTTGCGGTTGCCAGAAGGGCATGGCGAGAAAGATATCCGTGTAACTGTTCCGGAATTCACCCATTTGTTTGAAGAGCTTAGGTCGGAAGTATCAGAGGTGGTGCAGCGTGAAATCAGGTTAACCCGTAAGGGAAAACAGGAAAATCTGCTGGTCCGTATGTCCAATCGCCATACCGCCGCAGGCATGCTGGAAGGCTATGTTGTGGCCTTTGATGATGTCACCGATCTGGTATCAGCGCAGCGTATGGCCGCCTGGGGTGATGTGGCCCGCAGAATCGCGCATGAGATCAAGAACCCGCTGACACCGATCCAATTGTCTGCAGAGCGTCTGAAACGCAAGCTGGCACCGGTTGTCGGAGATGAGATTGAGGCGTTGGAACAGTACACCGGCGTGATCATTCGCCAGACTGGTGATCTGCGCCGGATCGTGGATGAGTTTTCACAGTTTGCCCGGATGCCTCAACCTGAAACGCGCAAGATCGATTTGGTTCCGATCTTGCGTGACGCCGTTTTGCTGCAAGAGGCGGGGTTTGATCATATCGACTTGAAGCTGGAAGTTCCTGACGCCTCGGTCATTGTCGAAGCGGATCAGACCATGCTGTCCCAGGCCTTGACAAACCTGATTAAGAATGGCGGAGAAGCCATTGAATCATATGTTGAAAAACATGGAGTTGATGACTTTAAAGGCGAGATCAGGGTACAGCTGTCGCATGAGGACAGTAAATGCGTTCTGCGGATTTCCGACAACGGTATCGGTCTTCCCGAGGATCGCGCCAAACTGTTTGAACCTTATGTGACCACACGCGACAAGGGCACCGGATTGGGCCTGCCCATTGTCAAAAAAATCATCGAAGAGCACGGCGGAACGCTGCGGCTGGAAGATGCGGAAATTTTCGACGGCAACAGTCATTCAGGTGCCTGTGCCACCATTATATTAACCTGTGAAGAACGCCAGACAGAGAAACAGAAGCGTTCGAATGAAGAAAGTGAGGCTTCAGATGAATGATATTCTAATCGTGGACGATGAACGCGACATTCGCGAACTTGTCGCCGATATCCTGAAAGATGAGGGATATGAAACGCGTACTGCGGGCACATCTGATGAGTGCATGAAAGAAGTCACCGGCAAAACGCCGTCATTGATGATTCTGGATATCTGGCTGAAAGACAGCAACATGGACGGGATCGACATCCTGAAAGTGGTGAAAAAGGATTACCCAGAGGTGCCCGTGGTGATTATTTCTGGCCACGGCAACATCGAGATTGCGGTCGCTGCCATTAAGCAGGGCGCGTATGATTTCATTGAAAAGCCTTTCAATATTGACCAGCTCTTGGTGGTAATTGGCCGGGCGATGGAAACCTCGCGTCTGCGGCGGGAGAACACGGAACTAAAACGCAAAGATGACGGACCGGTCGAAATGATTGGCAGTGGGGCTGCGTTCAAGGCTCTGAAGCACAATCTGGAGAAAGTCACAAAATCTAACAGCCGGGTCATGCTGACCGGGCCTGCCGGGGCGGGCAAGGAAATTGCCGCGCGGTTTATCCATGCCCAATCGGATCGCAACGAACATCCGTTTATCACGGTCAATTCGGCCTCTGTCGAACCGGAACGGATGGAGGAGGTGTTGTTTGGGCGCCAGACCTCTGACGGGTCAACCGAACCCGGGCTTCTGGAACAGGCAAATGGCGGTTTCCTGTATTTTGACGAGATTGCAGACATGCCCTTGGGCACCCAGTCAAAAATCCTGCGGGTGTTGGTGGATCAGCAATTCCAACCTGTCGGTTCCAGCGAAAGCCGCCATGTTGACGTTCGCGTAATATCAAGCACGAACAAGGATTTAAGCTATGAAATTGAGGTGGGAAATTTCCGCCAGGAACTGTTTCATCGTCTGAATGTTGTGCCGATCACTGTGCCCTCTTTGGAAGAACGGCGCGAGGATATACCGGAACTGGCACAGTTTTTCATAACGCAGCTCAACATATCGCAAGGGCTGCCCTTGCGAGATTTGTCCATGGAGGCCGAGGCGTTTTTGCAGACGATGGAGTGGCCCGGCAATGTGCGGCAGTTGAAAAACGTGCTTGAACGTGTGCTGATCCTGGGTGTGGAAACCGGGCCGATCGAGGCGCGTGAATTGCCCCAGAAACTGGACCGCAAGGAACTGGATGAGGAACGGGTTATTCTTTCAGGTGCCGTCACAACCTTGCCCTTGCGCGAGGCGCGCGAATTGTTTGAACGCGAATATCTGATGACACAAATCAATCGGTTTGGCGGCAATATCAGCCGCACCGCCAGCTTTGTCGGCATGGAACGGTCTGCGCTGCACAGGAAACTGAAATCTTTGGGTGTTGTGACAGCTGTTCGTGCAGGCGCGCGCGTCGCCCAGGTAGAAGAAGAGCATGAAACCAGCGATATTTGATCGCCCAAACACGGAATTGACCCGTGTCCTGTGGTCTGCCATGCATGGGGCCTGACGCATTAAAGGGATCACAGAATGAAGGTCATCATATGCGGTGCTGGACAGGTTGGGTGGCAAATCGCCCGGCATTTGGCAGGCGAAAAGAATGACGTGACGGTTGTTGACAATAACGCAGCCCTTGTGCGTCGGGCGACGGATTCATTGGATGTGCAGGGGATCAGCGGGTTTGCCTCTTATCCCGATATATTGGAACGAGCCGGGGCACGCGACGCGGACATGATCATTGCCGCCACCCATTCTGACGAGGTCAATATGGTGACCTGTCAGATTGCGCACTCGGTCTTTAACATTCCGCGAAAAATTGCACGTTTGCGGGCGCAGGCCTATCTGGATGCGATCAGTTCTGGCCTGTATCGCCGCGATCACATGCCCATTGATGTGGTGATCAGCCCTGAAAAAGAGGTGGCACAAGCAGCATTGCAACGGCTGTCGGCGCCTTCGGCCTTTGATACCGTTGGTTTCATGGGGCGGCAGGTTCAGATGCTGGGCATCCGGCTGGAAGAGGATTGCCCGGTTCTGCATACGCCTTTGCGCCAGTTGACTGATCTGTTTTCGACCCTGACCAGCATTGTTTGCGGGGTCAGGCGGGCAGGCACCTTGTTTGCACCAAGCCCCGGGGATCAGTTGTTCGCGGGAGATGAGATTTATGTGATCACTCGGCGCGAGGATATTGCGCGCACGATGGAAGTGTTTGGCAAGGCCTCTAAATCACGCGACAGGGTGGTGATTATTGGCGGCGGCAATGTCGGGCGGACCGTTGCCGAAGAACTGGAAGCGCAGCCGCGTCGGGTTCGGGCAAAGGTGATTGAGCGCAACAGAGAGATTGCAGAGGCCGCAGCCGATACGTTGGAACGAACCATCGTTCTGCACGGCGACGGGATGGAGGCCGAACTGCTGCGCGAGGCCAATATTGAGCGATCAGACGCGGTTCTGGCGGTCACGGATGATGACAAAACAAACATGCTGGCCGCTGTGCGCGCGAAATCTGCCGGCTGCCCGATGGCAATCTGTCTGATCAATGATCCGACGCTTGTGCCGTTGATGGCGCCTTTAGGAATTGATGCGCATATCAATCCGCGCGCCACGACAGTCAGCTCAATCCTGCGCCATATCCGGCATGGTCGGGTTAAGGACGTGTATTCGATTGGCGATGCAGAGGCCGAGGTGATCGAGGCCGAAGTTTTGTCAACCTCGCCCATATCCGGGCAGGCCATACGGGATGTGGCATTTCCCGAAGGGGTGACATTAGGGGCCATTCGCAAGGGCGGCGAATTGGTGCGGCCAACCGGCAGTACACGGATCGAGGATGGCGATACGATTGTCGTATTCTCGCTGGCGGCTGACGTTGTCGAAGTCGAGAAGCTGTTACAAGTTTCGATTGATTTCTTCTAAGTGATGCTGGCGAAGCTACAAAAACTGTCATTGCTGGTGATCCTGATCGGGATCAGTGGTCTGGCGATGCTGCCGCCTGCGATCTATGCCTCTTTGACGGATGACTCGCACAGTGCGCGGGTGTTTTTCTACGGCGCAATTCTTGTGATCGCATTGGCGGCGCTGATCGGGATCAGCACGATCAACAATCCGCAGCGTTCGGTTGTGCGCAGCCATTTGTTGGCGTTGATCGCCACATATCTGTTGATGCCGATCATCCTGGCGTTGCCGTTTTACGAGGCGGTGCAGAACACCCGATTTTCCAACGCCTATTTCGAAATGTTATCCAGCCTGACCACGACCGGCGCGACGTTGTTCGACGATCCTGAGCGTTTGCCGAAAGCGGCCCATCTGTGGCGGGCCATCGTCGGGTGGCTGGGGGGGCTATTCGTGTGGATCACGGCGATTGCGGTTCTGGCGCCCATGAACCTTGGCGGGTTTGAGGTAACAGCGCGCGGCAATATCGGATCGACCGAGGGGTCACTGCCCATTGCCGCCGCAAAGGCAGACCCGGCCAAACGCCTGACCAAGCACGCGATTGGACTGGTTCCGATTTATGTGATGCTGACCGGGGCCTTGTGGCTGTTTCTAAGCATCGTTGGGGAGGACCCGTTCATCGCCGCATGCCACGCCATGTCGACTCTATCGACCAGCGGGATTTCCCCAATTGGATCGCTAACTGGCAGTAGTTCAGGGTTGTCTGGAGAGATATTGCTGTTCATTTTCATGTTTTTCGGGATTTCACGCGTCACATTCGCGCCGGAAACGCAGTCTGATAGTTTGCGGCGTCTCTATTGGGACCCGGAGTTCCGCCTTGGCCTGTTTTGCCTGAGCGTGATTACCATATTGCTGTTTTCTCGCCATTGGGCCGGGGCGTATGAGGTTGGCGCGCAGAAGGATTTCGGGGCTGCTATCAGCGCCGTTTGGGGCAGCTTGTTTACAGTCATGTCTTTTCTAACCACGACCGGTTTTGAATCTTCGCATTGGGAAGCGACCCGGTTCTGGTCAGGATTGGAAGCGCCTGGACTGATACTTGCCGGTCTTGCCCTGATGGGGGGTGGGGTTGCGACGACGGCGGGAGGGCTGAAGCTGTTGCGGCTTTATGCGCTTTACAAACACGGCACCAGAGAGTTGGGCCGGCTTGTTTATCCGTCCTCGGTCGCAGGTCGCGGATCCGAGGCCCGGCATCTGCGTAATCAAGGGGCTTACAAGGCCTGGATATTTGTCATGATCTTTGCAATTTCGCTGGCTGTTGTGATGGCGGCGTTGGCGATGACGGGTCTAAATTTTGAAAATGCCGCGATCATGTCTATCGCCGCCCTTGCCACCACTGGCCCGCTACTAGAGGTCGCGACCGATGGCGGTATGTCCTATTCTGATTTGACAGATGCCGGAAAGGCGATCGTGGGGATCGCCATGGTGCTGGGCCGATTGGAAACCCTAGCAATCATTGCCTTTTTCAGTCTGGATTATTGGCGCGAGACGTAATCACGTTTAATCAATTCGAAATTTCTAAGAAATTGGGGGTGGAAAGATTTTTTTAAACTCCCCATACTCGCCTGATAATCAGAGCCTGCCACCTGAGGGGCAAAAGAATAAAGAGAAGGCTAAAAAATGGCTGCCGATAAACAAAACCTGCAGGACGCGTTTCTGAATGCGGTGCGCAAGTCCAAAGTTCCAGTAACCGTATTTTTGATCAACGGTGTAAAGCTGCAAGGCGTGATCACATGGTTTGATAATTTCTGTGTTCTTCTGCGTCGCGATGGCCAATCGCAACTGGTGTACAAGCACGCGATTTCGACAATTATGCCGTCGCAGCCTGTCAGCCTGTATGAAGGTGAAGATCAAGCTTGAGCATCGACAGATCTGAAAAGCTGACCCGCGCATGGGTCCTGCATCCCGATCTGCATTCCGATAGAAACCGGCGCGATGCCACGCTCGCGCTGGAAGAGGCTGTTTCGCTAACCAATGCGATGCCCGGGATGGAGATTGTAGGAGCCGAAATCGTGCCCTTGCCCAAGGTGCGCGCCGGATATCTGTTTGGCTCGGGCAAGATCAAAGAGCTGGGCGAACGGTTCCACGATGCAGAGGTAGAGCTGGTCCTGATAGATGGCCCGCTAACACCGGTTCAGCAACGCAATCTGGAACGTGATTGGAAGGTCAAGATCCTTGATCGTACTGGTTTGATCCTAGAGATTTTCTCTGATCGGGCGGCAACGCGCGAAGGTGTGTTGCAGGTCGAAATGGCGGCGCTGTCCTATCAACGCACGCGGCTGGTTCGGGCCTGGACCCACCTGGAACGGCAACGCGGTGGTTTGGGGTTTGTTGGTGGACCGGGGGAGACGCAGATCGAGGCCGACCGCCGGGCTATTGATGATCAATTGAACCGGTTGAAGAAACAACTGTCAAAGGTCGTTAAAACGCGTGAACTGCACAGGTCGGCCCGGGCCAAGGTGCCCTTTCCGATTGTGGCACTGGTGGGTTATACCAATGCCGGAAAATCCACGCTGTTCAATAAACTGACCGGTGCTGATGTGATGGCAAAAGATATGCTTTTCGCCACGCTGGACCCGACGATGCGGTCAATTGAACTGCCATCTGGGCAGGAAATTATCCTGTCAGACACGGTGGGTTTCATATCAGAACTACCGACGCAACTGGTCGCGGCCTTCCGCGCGACGTTGGAGGAGGTTCTGGCCGCAGACCTGATTGTACATGTACGTGATATTTCCCATCCAGAGGCGGATCATCAGGGCGAGGATGTGGAAAAC
Source organism: Roseovarius sp. YIN77 (assembly GCF_057219155.1). Classification (NCBI taxonomy): domain Bacteria; kingdom Pseudomonadati; phylum Pseudomonadota; class Alphaproteobacteria; order Rhodobacterales; family Roseobacteraceae; genus Roseovarius; species Roseovarius sp. YIN77. Next base: position 384,572 of record NZ_JBXVVI010000001.1, on the reverse strand, counting down.
ATCATGACGGAACTGGGCGTGTCCGAGGATATTCCCAAGCTGGAAGTCTGGAACAAAATTGACCGGCTAGAGGCAGAGGAACGCAAAGCCGTGGTCAATCTGGCCGAACGTCGCGATGAAATTTTCGCTGTGTCCGCGCTGACCGGGCAGGGGTTTGAGGCGCTGCTGGAGGCAATATCAGGGTCGTTGAGTGACCCAAAACGCACAGAAGATTTGATCGTTCCCTATGCCGACGGCCGCAAACGCGCGTGGCTGTTCCAAGAAGGCGTGGTTGAGGCCGAAGAACAGGCGGAAGACGGGTTTCACCTGATGGTGTTGTGGACGGACCGGCAGGCGCAAAGCTTCGCGAAGTTGTAAACTCGTCACATCACGCGGCTCTTACTTCTCCGGTATCAACCCGCGTGGGCTGAACCGCAGAACCAGCAGCAAGATAATCCCCATGGTCATTAGGCGCATATGGGCGACGGAATCCAGTAGGTGGTCCTTCAGCCATGACCCATCGGCCAGTGGCGCGGTAATCAGCCCCATCAGCGCGGTGCCAATCGGTTCGACCTGCACCCACAGGAACCAGATCAGGAAGCCGCCCAGGATTGAGCCCCAATTGTTGCCAGACCCCCCAACAATCACCATCACCCAAATCAGGAAGGTAAAGCGCAGCGGATTGTAGGATGTCGGCGTTAGTTGACTATCAAGTGTGGTCATCATCGCCCCAGCGATCCCGCAAACGGCAGAACCCAGAATGAAGATCTGTAAATGGCGGGCGGTGACATCCTTGCCCATAGCGCGGGCGGCGACCTCGTTGTCGCGAATGGCGCGCATCATCCGGCCCCAGGGGGATTTCAGTGCATTTTGTGAAAACCACATCAGGACGGCCAGAACGACGAGGAATAGCGCGGTGTAGCACAGTTTAACAAACACGGTGGAAGCGGTTACCGGATCGACGCCCAATGCCGCTGCCTGTTCGATGAAGGCCGTACTATTTTGCAGGTCGACCTCATATGGCACGGGGCGGGGTAGGGCGATGACGTTCTTAACGCCGCGGGCCAGCCAGTCCTCATTCTTCATCACCGCGATGACGATCTCAGAGATGCCAAGCGTGGCAATGGCCAGATAGTCGGACCGAAGCCCCAGCGCTGTCTTGCCGATGATCCAGGCGGCACCGGCGGCCAACAGCCCCCCGACAGGCCAGGCAAACAGGATCGGCAGGCCCAGCCCGCCCAGATAGCCGGTGACGGATGGATTGACGTCCTCGACCGCTGATGTTGCCGGGTCCAGCAAACCACGGAACAGAAAGAATCCGGCGATCAGGAACGCAACCATGGCCAAGGCCCGCATCCGGCCAGCAGGCAGACGTTGATAAAGCTTGATGGCGCCGAAAATGATTGCCGCCCCAACCAGCAATGCCCCGATTAGGCGCAGACCGCCTGCGGACCATGCCTCTGGCACAGGGGACATCGACACAAGAACCGTGGCCAGACCGCCCAGCGCGACAAAGCCCATGACACCAACATTCAAAAGTCCTGCAAGGCCCCATTGCAGGTTTACACCCAGCGACATGATCGCGGATATCAGTCCCATATTGATGATCAGCAGCGCTGTGTTCCAACCCTGAATAAAGCCCGTGGCGATGATCAGGACCGCGACCAGGCCAAACAGCATGATGTTTCGCATATTCATAGCGATTTCCCCGCAAACAGGCCCGTCGGTCGGAACAGAAGCACAATCACCAGAATGACGAAGCTGACCGCGAATTTGTAATCTGTCGACATCAGTTGGACGAGGCCCGAAGGTTCCAATCCTGTGGGGGCCAGATAGGTCAGAACCTTTTTCCAGGCATAGGTGATTGTGACCTCTGACATGGCAATTACGAAACCGCCCGCGATGGCGCCCAAAGGATTACCCAGCCCGCCAACGATGGCGGCGGCAAAGATCGGCAGCAGCAGCTGGAAATAGGTGAAGGGTTTGAAGGTTTTATCCAGACCGTAAAGCGTGCCTGCAATGGTCGCCAGTGCGGCCACAATCACCCAAGTCACACGCACGACGTGATCCGGGTTAATGCCAGACAGCAGCGCCAGATCCTCGTTGTCCGAAAATGCCCGCATGGATTTACCGGTGCGGGTTTTGTTGAGGAACCAGAAGAGTGCAGCGACCACGATTATGGCGACAACGACTGTTATACACTGGGTGGTTTTAAGTGCGAGGCCTTCACTGAGGCCGGTCATTTCCTTGAAATCGCGGGCCTTGATGATGAAACGTTCGCCATCGGCAAACCGCTGATCATCCGGGCCAATGATGAAGCGCACGATACCGTTCATGACGAACATGACGCCAAGAGAGACGATCAGGAAGATCACCGGTACGGCCTTTTGTCGGCGATAAAATTGATAGACAAGCTTATCCGTGCCCAGCAACAATAATGCCGTCACAGCAATACCAAAGGGCAGGGCGAGCAATGCCGTGGGCAGGGGGCCAAAACTGACGCCCCAGCTTTGCAAGAGCCACGTGATCAGGATCGTCACCATCGCACCGAAGGCCATCGTGTCGCCATGGGCAAAGTTGGAAAAGCGCAGGATGCCGTAAATCATCGTCACCCCCAGCGCGCCCAGCGCCAGCTGGCTGCCATAGGTGATGCCGGGGATCAGAACGAAATTGGCGAGGGCCACAAGGGCGTTGAGGATGTCCATTAGTTCGTCTCCTCCGGGGCTCGAAATTTACAAACCCCTTGACGAGAAATTACGCCAAATTCACCAAGCACATTTATATGGCTTGAAAATATGGCCAGCCCGTCAGTGTATATCGTGATTAGCATACCGCCTAAACCGAGTTGAGTTCTGCCGGAGCTACCGCTAACGACAACAAATGCATGATCATCGCTGTCCACAGCCAGATCGATCCAGACGTCTGCGGTGGCAAAATCTTTGTTAACCGGATTTTCGAAAGTGACGGTAGCTGGATCGGATTGCTCCGGACCTGCATAGTTCACTGATAGGTTTGTTTGAACTTGTCTACATTCGGAGCCGTAGTTGCATTCATCATAGAATTCACACTCGAATGTACCTGCTCCGGCCTTATAGTAAGATGTTTCAGATGCGAATGAATTTGAAGCAGCTAAGGCAATTGCATTTACAAGGAAAAATCTTCCTACAAATCTCATTGGTTTGTAATCTCTGGACAATATTTTCATCCCCCCAAGAAACTCTTACGAACCTCAGGATCGGCCAGTAGGGCTTTGCCGGTGTCGGTGTAACGGTTGGCGCCTTGGACGAGGACATAGCCTTTGTCTGCGATCTCCAGTGCTTGGCGGGCGTTTTGTTCGACCATCAGGATGGAAATGCCGGTTCGGGCGACCTCTATGATCCGGTCGAAAAGTTCATCCATCACGATGGGCGACACGCCCGCGGTGGGCTCATCCAGCATCAGCACGGTGGGTTTGGTCATCAGCGCGCGGCCAACGGCAACCTGTTGGCGTTGGCCGCCTGACAGCTCCCCCGCCGGTTGGTTGCGTTTGTCGCGCAGGATGGGGAAGAGGTCATAAACCTGTTTCATCGTATCCTTGAAATCATCCCCGCGGATGAAGGCACCCATTTCAAGGTTCTCCTCGACAGTCATGGAGGTAAAGATGTTGTGGGTTTGCGGCACAAAACCCATGCCCTTTGCCACGCGGTCCTGCGGGGACAGGTGGGTGATATCCTCGCCATTCAGGCGCACGGCACCTTGGCGGACGTTCAGCATGCCAAAGACGGCCTTCATCGCTGTGGATTTGCCTGCGCCATTGGGGCCGACGATCACGGCAATTTCACCCTTGTCCACGGCAAGGGTGCAATCGTGCAGGATATCCGGCCCCTTGCCATAGCCGCCGGTCATGGTGTCGCCGATCAGGAAAGGTTCAGACATCGGTGGCCTCTTCTTTGACTTTGTTTTTCAGGCCGGTGCCCAGATAAGCCTCGATCACTTGTTCGTTGGCCTTGATCTGATCCAGTGTGCCTTCGGCCAGGACTTTGCCTTCGGCCATACAGATCACCGGGTCACAGATGCGGCCGATGAAATCCATATCATGTTCGATCACGACAAAGGTGTAATTGCGTTCCTTGTTCAGGCGCACGATGGCATCGCCGATAGTGTTCAAAAGCGTGCGGTTCACGCCTGCGCCGACCTCATCCAAAAAGACGATCTTGGCGTCGACCATCATGGTGCGACCGAGTTCCAGCAGCTTTTTCTGGCCGCCGGAAACTTGCCCTGCCTTATGATCAGCCAGATGTTCAATGGTCAGAAATTCCAGCACTTCGTCGGCCTTAGCGCGCAGCGCGCGTTCCTCATCTGCAATGCGTTTGCGGCCAAACCACGTGTTCCACAGCGTTTCACCCGATTGTGCGCCGGGTACCATCATCAGGTTTTCGCGGCACGACATGGAGCCAAATTCATGGGCGATCTGGAAGGTGCGCAAGAGCCCCTTGTGAAACAGCACATGCGGGGGCAGACCGGTGATATCCTCGCCCATCATCGTGACCTTGCCAGCGGTCGGGGAATGAACGCCCGCGATCACGTTGAAAAGAGTGGTTTTTCCGGCGCCATTCGGGCCGATCAATCCGGTGATTGTGCCCTCATGAATGGTCATGTTGGCCCCATCCACGGCGTGAAATCCACCGAACTGTTTGCGCAGTCCTTCGACGGTAATCATGCGCTATCCCTTTGTCTACGCCTTATTTCGCGGCGCTTTCTATGCAAACAGCCCGGACCAAACAAGGGGCCGGGCTGTTGAATTTTAGATGCAGGTCAGATCAACGATACTGCACTGTGGTGATCATGCCGTCCTTGACTTCGATCTGACGATAACCGCCAGAGGCATCACCACCAGCCAGCATTTCAACCGCGGTTGCGCCGACATAATCGATCTCACCACCATCGGCCAAAATCTGAAGACCTTTTGCCAGTTCTCCCGGATAGATCAGTTCGCCCGGTGCGTTGGCGACTGCTTCGATATGGTCTTTGTAGTCACCCGGTTCTGCCGATCCTGCAGACTGCATGGCCAGCATGATCAGGGCAGCGGCGTCATAGCTTTCGCCGGTATAAGGCGAAGTGACGTCAAACGCATCGCCAGCCATGTCGGCAAAGACTGTGGCGCCTTCGCTTTCTGTCCCGGCCAGCTGACCCAAAGAGCCGTCAAGTTCTGAACCGAAGTCTTCTTCCAGTTTTGATCCGATCATGCCATCGGGCAGGTGGAACGTATCAAAGGCACCGGAATCAATTGCGGCGCGAATGATTCCGTTGCCGCCCTGGTCAACATAACCTGCTACAACCAGACGTTCGCCACCGGCAGATGCCAGCGCGCCAACCTCCGCAGAATAGTCGGCCTTGCCGTCCTCATGCGCAGCAGAGATGGTCACAGACCCACCGGCGGCCTCAAACGCAGATTGAAACGCATCAGCCAGACCTTTGCCATAGTCATTGTTGGTGTAAGTCAGTGCAACGCTGGTAACACCTTCTTCTTGCAGGATGTCGGACATGACGACGCCCTGACGTGCATCAGACGGAGCCGTGCGGAAGAACAAACCGTTATCTTCGGCTGCGGACAAGGCTGGCGAGGTGGCGGATGGTGAAATCATGACCATGCCGTTGGCTGTTGCCACATTGGCCAGGATCGCGCCGGTCACGCCGGAACAGTCTGCACCCATGATCCCTTTGACCCCGTCAGAGGTGATCAGGCGTTCGGCAGCGGCGGTTGCGGCACCCGCATCAACACAGGTGGAATCTGCACGAACGGCAGATACGGTGGAACCGCCCAGCAATGCGCCGCTTTCGGACACTTCGGCCATGGCCATTTCGGCGCCTGCGGCCATATGCGGTGTCAGGGATTCAATCGGGCCAGTAAAGCCCAAAATGATGCCCAGTTTGATGTCATCTGCAGCAGCCGCACCTGCACCCAATGCCAGGGCGGTGGTCGCCATAAGCAGTTTCTTCATGTCTGTCTCCCAAGTTGGTTCTTTTTGAACTGGCGACAAGTTAAGCTGCGGTTATGGAAATGAAAAGCCTAACTTAAAGCATGACGGTACGTCAGGAGAGTGTCTGATGAGATTTTTGTTTGTTGTTTTGACCTTTTGGATTTGTGCCGCCAGTACGTCGATCGCGCAGGATCAACGTTTTCAAATTGAACGGATGGCCGGTGGGTTTGACGAACCTTGGGCCATTGGATTTCTGCCGGACGGGGGCATTTTGGTGACAGAGCGTGACGGGCGGTTGTGGTATTTGAATGACGACCGGCGCGTAGACGTTGGCGGGGTGCCGCGGGTTCATGCAAGAGGGCAGGGCGGGTTGCTGGATGTCATGATCCCGCGCGATTTTGCGGACAGCCGTCAAGTGTATCTAAGCTATGCGATACCTCAACGGGGCGGAGCAGGCACGGCACTGGGTGTTGGGCGATTGACTGACGATGGGACTGCTTTGTTGAATTTTACCGAGATTTTCGAAATGTCGTTGGGATCCAGCGGTGGACGGCATTTCGGATCGCGCATTGTAGAGGCCCGGGATGGGACCTTGTTTGTGACCATCGGCGAACGCGGAGATCGGCCTTCGGCGCAGGATTTAAGTGTTCATAACGGGTCGGTCATTCGCATTCATCGGGATGGATCGATCCCGGCGGATAATCCCTTTATCGGACAGGCGGGCGCGCTGCCTGAAATCTGGTCTTTCGGACATCGCAACCCGCAGGGCGCATCGCTTGATTTAAACGGGCAGCTTTGGGTGAACGAACACGGCGCACGCGGAGGTGATGAAGTGAACCGGATCAAAAAGGCAGCTAACTATGGCTGGCCGGTCATTGCCTACGGGCGGCATTATACCGGGTTTCGGATCGGGGAAGGGAGCCATAAGGACGGGATGGAACAACCCTCCCATTACTGGGACCCGTCCATCGCGCCGTCGGGTATGATGATTTATTCAGGCAAACTGTGGCCTGAATGGCGCGGGCATTTCTTTGTCGGCAGTTTGAAATTTGACTATATCGCACGCCTGGACCCTGAAAACGGATTTGCAGAACAGGAAATCCGGGCGCCAGAAACCGGGCGGGTCAGGGATGTGCGCGAAGCCCCGGACGGGTCCATCTGGTTTTTGTCGGTGAATGAAGGAGCCGCCTACCGGATCACACCGTCAAACTGATAGTTTTGAAGAATGGCTTCCGCGTTCGCGATAAGGTGTGGTGTTGTAGTGCGCCCGGTAGCATTTGGAAAAATGCGAAGGCGAGGCAAAGCCACAGGCCAGTGCCACGTTGATCACGCTCATATCGGTCTGCATCAGCAGGTTGCGCGCCTTTTGCAGGCGCAATTCCATATAGTACCGCTTTGGTGATCGGTTCAGATAGCGGCGGAACAAGCGTTCGAGCTGGCGTGTGGACATGCCCACATCCTTGGCCAGAATCGCCGGGCTGATCGGTTCTTCGATGTTTTGTTCCATCATGCGAATGACGGCGGACAGTTTCGGGTGACGTACACCGATGCGCGACGGAACCGATAGGCGCTGTGTATCCTGATCAGTTCGGATCGAGGCATAGATCAACTGATCGGCCACCACGTTGGCCAGATCTTCGCCGTGATCTTCGGCAACAATCTTAAGCATCAGGTCAATAGAAGAGGTGCCGCCAGCCGTGGTGTAGCGTTTGCCGTCAACGACAAAGACTGATTTGGTCAGATCGACCTCTGGGAATTCTTCGGCAAAGCTGTCCTGATTTTCCCAGTGGATCGTCGCGCGCTTATTATCCAGCAACCCAGCCTTGGCCACTGTATGGGCTGCGGTACACAACCCGCCCACGACAATGCCGAACCGGGCCTGTTTGCGCAGCCAGCTGAGAACGGGTTTTGTGGTGGCCGCCTGAATGTCATTGCCGCCGCAAATCAGGACCACATCATCACGGTTGACGTCGGTCAGCCCCATGTGGACTGAAAATGTTGATCCGTTGGAACATGTAACGGAAACGCCATCTTCGCCAGCCAATACCCAGCTATAGAGTGTCTTTCCGCTGGCTTGATTGGCCAGACGCAAGGGTTCGACCGCCCCTGCAAAGGACAGCATCGTAAATCTGTCCAGCAACAGAAACACAAAGCGACGAGGTTTTGTCGTTTCTGTTTCAACGTCTACAAAGGTACGATCCTGAGGCATTCCGCTGATCCTTTGGCCGGACACCGCATTTAGTTGGGCCCATCCCGGCATTTAACCGTTGTAACCCGATTCTGCAAAACGGGAACAGACACCTGATACCGATTTCTGATATTGGCAATATCGTTTGGGATGCGTATTAGGAAGGTCTTGAAATAAAACCTTTTGGGAGCAAAGACAATGACACGGGTCTGGAATAAATCTGACTGGCGAAACAAGCCCAGAGTTCAGATGCCCGATTATATGGATCAGGCAAAGCTGAACGCGGTAGAAGCACAGCTTGCGAAATATCCGCCGCTGGTCTTTGCCGGAGAGGCGCGAAAGCTGAAAAAGGCACTGGCCAATGTGTCTCGTGGCGATGCATTCCTGTTGCAAGGTGGCGATTGCGCAGAAAGTTTCACCGAGTTTTCAGCAGATAATATCCGCGATACGTTCAAGGTAATGCTGCAGATGGCGATGGTCCTGACCTATGGTGCCAAAGTGCCAGTGGTGAAAATCGGACGTATGGCCGGGCAGTTTGCCAAGCCGCGTTCGGCCCCGACCGAAGTCAAAGATGGGGTGGAACTGCCCAGCTACCGCGGTGATATCATCAACGAGTTAGATTTCACCGAGGCCGCGCGCATTCCGAACCCGGATAAGATGTTGCAGGCTTATACCCAGTCGGCAGCGACATTGAACCTGCTGCGTGCCTTTTCCACCGGCGGGTATGCGGATGTGCATCAGGTTCATGCCTGGACGCTGGGCTTTACTGATCGGGATGATGCGGCGCGTTACCGGGATATGGCGGATCGGATTTCCGATACGTTGGATTTCATGACCGCAGCTGGCGTTGACAGTGATCGGGCGCATACGCTGCAGACCGTCGATTTCTACACCAGCCATGAGGCGTTGTTGCTGGAATATGAGGAGGCGCTTTGCCGGATCGATTCCACCACGGGCAAACCTGTGGCAGGTTCCGGGCATATGATCTGGATCGGGGATCGTACCCGCCAGCCAGGCGGTGCCCATGTGGAATTTGCCAGCGGCGTTCAGAACCCGATTGGCCTGAAATGTGGCCCGACCACGACGGCCGAAGATCTGAAGGTTCTGATGGAAAAACTGAACCCGGAAAACGAGGCTGGGCGTCTGACGCTGATCGCGCGTTTTGGGGCCGGGTCTGTTGGGGATCATCTGCCGCGCCTGATCAAAACCGTTCAGGACGAAGGGGCGAATGTGGTTTGGTCCTGTGATCCGATGCATGGCAACACGATCAAGTCGACCTCTGGCTACAAAACGCGCCCGTTTGAATCGGTCCTGCGCGAGGTTCAGGAATTTTTCGCCATTCACAAGGCAGAGGGCACCATTCCGGGTGGCGTGCATTTCGAGATGACCGGTCAAGACGTCACCGAATGTACCGGTGGCGTTCGTGCGGTAACCGATGAGGACCTGTCAGATCGGTACCACACGGCATGTGACCCGCGCCTGAATGCCAGCCAGGCCCTGGAATTGGCCTTCCTTATCGCGGAAGAACTGTCTGAAAATCGGATGTCTGGTCAGGCTAAAGTCAGCTGAACAACATTTTGATGTAAAGATAAAGAGCCGGCATTTGCCGGCTCTTTTCATATTGAGTGGACCAGTCGCAAATGGCCTGGGCGGTGCTGGGGCCGTGCCGGCGGCGGGACGTGGTGGCAATCTTTCGCAGGTTCTGAAACTCGTCTATTGTCCACGTCTGCGGTGCGAAGCTCTATATCACGCAGGTGAAACCGTTGGGTGCTAAGTCTTTTGGTGCCAAAGCTGACCAGACAGCCGAACGCGCGGGACACGTCACCCAGATCGCTGCACAGGGGCAATAGCGACATCAGCGCTGATCCGGGTGGATGGCCGGGCATGGGCGTCAGCGACAAGGACAGTTCTAACGTCGCGGGCATCTGCAACATGGTTTCGATTGCAATAGCGGTTTCCGCATGACTAGCCGGATCCAAAAGGTCAGTCACCATCACACCCCGCAGGTCGGTGCCGAAGGTTTCATCAAGGCCAGTGCCCGCCTGACGAATGCGCAACTTCCCTGTATCAACACGTTCCGCGATGAAGATGTGATCAAGTGCGTGTTCCAGCTTTGACGGGTCCAGATCGCTGCGGCGCGGTATCTGTAGGCCTTGTAAAAGACCCATCCAATAGGCGAATACCTGATTGTAGGCTGTCATTCCGAGCGCGCTTGGATCCGCGTTGTTTGGTGATCTGATGGATCGAGTGCACCAAACATGATCCATGGTGTTGATCCTTCGCTACGATTTCGGGAAGAATGCTGTGCCCGAACTACTCATTGATTACTGATGGGTTAACATCGCATAGTTTGTTTCAAATTGTTCAGAAATCTAAACATATGGTTAATTACGCATGACATCTTCGATGACAGGATATGCCAGCCACAATGGGCAGGGCGGCGGGTACAGTTGGACTTGGGATCTGCGCAGCGTCAATGGCAAAGGGTTAGATATTCGCCTGCGGGTGCCCGACTGGATCGATGGGCTGGAACCGGCGATCCGGGAACAACTGGGTAAGCAACTGAAGCGCGGCAGTGTTTCGCTGTCGCTGCGGGTGGCGCAAGAGGCCTCCGCCCAATCCATGCGGGTCGATCAGGATGTCTTGGCCCAGACCTTGCTGGCGCTGTCCACGGCCGAACAGATGGCAGAGCGGCAGGGGGTGGTTCTGCGGTCAAGCTCTGCCGCCGAACTGTTGGGGCAAAAGGGTGTGATGGTGCAGAATGCAGGGGATCAGGACACGAGCGAGGTGCGAAAGCTGCTGATTGCCGATCTGGGTGGATTGATCAAAGCCTTTCAGAAGATGCGTGCCTCTGAAGGGGCGGCGTTGCACGAAATATTGTCTTTGCAATTGTCAGAGGTGTCAGAGCTTGTCGGGCGGGCTAAAGAGTTGGAGGGCGACAGGCGCGATAAGGCACGTCAAAAACTGCAAGATGCGCTGACCCGTGTGATCGAGAACACTGATCATCTGGACGAGGGCCGCGTGGCACAGGAACTGGCGTTGATCGCAGTCAAAGCCGACATAACCGAAGAGCTGGACAGACTGTCCGCCCATGTCGATGCAGCACGGGAGTTGCTGGCACAATCCGGGCCGATCGGGCGCAAACTGGATTTTCTGATGCAGGAATTTAACCGAGAGGCCAACACCCTGTGTTCCAAATCCCAATTCACAGAGCTGACCCGTATCGGGCTTGACCTTAAAGCCACCATCGATCAGATGCGTGAGCAAGTTCAAAACGTGGAGTAGTCATGGCCAATCGTCGGGGTCTTTTAATCATTTTATCCTCGCCCTCCGGGGCTGGAAAATCCACGTTGGCACGCAGGTTGCGTGAGTGGGATCCGACACTGTCATTTTCCGTATCTGCGACCACACGCAAACCACGCGCGGGGGAAAAGGACGGAAAAGATTATTTCTTTCTGGATGAAAAAGAGTTTCGGGATCTGGTGAACAAGGGCGAAATGCTGGAACATGCCCATGTTTTTGGAAACTTTTACGGTAGCCCCTCTGGACCGGTGAAAGCTGCCATCGATAGCGGGTGCGATGTGCTGTTTGATGTGGACTGGCAGGGCGAAGTGCAAATCCGCAATTCAGATCTCGGAAAACATGCATTGTCGATTTTCATTTTACCGCCCTCGATCGCTGAATTACGTCGTCGGTTGGAGCTGCGTGGACAAGACAGTGAAGAGGTCATCAGCAAGCGTATGCAAAAAAGCTGGGATGAAATCAGTCACTGGAGCGACTATGACTACGTGTTGATTAATGATGATCTAGATGTCACCGAGCAGCGGTTGAAGACGATTGTCGAAGCAGAGCGCCTGCGGCGTGAACAACAGCCTTCATTGATGGATCATGTTCGCGGGCTGCAAGCGGAATTTGAGGACAAGCGATCATGACACTTTATAGGTTGGACGGGGTATCGCCAGAATTGCACGATGACGCTTGGGTGGCCCCAGATGCCACGTTGATCGGAAAGGTCACGGTAGAACGTGCGGGATCGGTTTGGTTCGGCGCGGTTCTGCGGGGCGATAATGAGCGTCTGACGGTGGGCGAAGGCAGCAATGTTCAGGACGGATGTGTCTTGCATACCGATATGGGGTTTCCGCTGACCATTGGTACGAATTGTACGATTGGTCACAAAGTGATCCTGCATGGTTGCACCATTGGGGATGGCAGCCTGGTCGGGATGGGGGCAATTATTCTGAACGGTGCGCGGATTGGCAAAAACTGCCTGATCGGGGCAGGGGCCCTGATCACAGAGGGCAAGGAGATTCCAGACGGATCGCTGGTTGTCGGCAGCCCGGGCAAAGTGGTGCGGCAGTTAAGCGAAGAGGCGATCCAAGGGCTTTACGGCTCTGCCAAGCGCTATCAGCAGAATGCACAGCGCTATCGTGCGGGGATGACGGCCATTTCCTGACGTTTACGCCGTTTCGGCGGGTAACCAGATGGTGAAGGTGCTGCCGACGCCATTGGTACTGTGAATGCGGATGTGGCCGCGATGGCGATTGACGATATGTTTGACGATCGCAAGCCCAAGCCCCGTGCCCCCCATTTCACGTGATCTGTGATCATCCACCCGGTAAAACCGTTCCATCAGGCGCGCGACGTGCTGTTCGGCAATACCGTCGCCCTGATCGGCCACTTCAACTTTGTACCCTAGGCCACGCAGGCGAGGATCATGTTCGGGCGGGTGAATGGTAATGGTGATGACGCTGTCGTCGTGTCCGTATTTTATCGCGTTTTCAACAAGGTTTGTGAACATCTGTTGCAGCTGGTCAGAATCGCCGCGTATGGGAATCTCCGGTGAAAAGGCCGTTAGCTTTAATGAAACGTTTTGGGCTTCGGCCACCGTGGTGAGCATGTCAAAAGAGGCCTGAATTGATTTGCTTAGATCCACCAACTGCTTTGGACGTTGACGTTCCTGCGCTTCGATCTGCGACAAGGACAGCAAGTCACGGATCAAACGATTCATTCGGCTTGCTTCACGCTCCATGATCGACAAAAAACGCTCGCGTGCCTGTGCATCGTTTTTGGCGGGGCCGCGCAAGGTTTCGATAAATCCCAGCAATGCTGTCAACGGCGTGCGCAGTTCATGGCTGACATTCGCAACAAAATCCCGGCGCATCTGGCCTGCGTAATACTGATCAGAAATATCCCGAATGCTGACAATCATGCGTGATTGGTTGGCGTGGTTTAGGGATGGCGTGCAGGTGATCTGATATCGGGTGGCTTTCCCAGACTCTCCCATTTCGAACGTGCCATCGGTCGCCTGTGACGTGGCGATGCATTTTTCTATCACACCGGCCGCACCCGGCTGACGCAACACAGATACGTAGTGCCGGCCAACCTGGGCAGAGCCAAAAAGGGAACAGGCCTGAGAGTTCATTGCGACGATCCGTTCATCCCGATCAATCAAAACCACACTTAGTGGCAGAGAATCGATAAGTTTGGTGGTTTCGAAGAGGTCCAAGGCTGAACTCCGCTTTGTCGCTGCGTTTGGTGATAATAGGTCCCTGTTCGATCTATTGTATTTCTGCCTGAAATCAAATCAGGAAGTTACCCAACATTATTAGACATGGCTAACACACCTTTATAGGAATGACCGCGTGTCGTAATTGGTGATTTTCTAGTAAATTAAAACCTAATACACCTGTGAAGATTTAATGAAAAACAAACACAATCAACCGCTTGGCTCCGTTTTATGAACATTTCTCGGATTGCCTCTTCGCACGATATTATCCTGGTTATTGGAAACATCGACAAATGGCAGGACGAGCTATGGAACATCCCGACTGAACCAGCGTTGCGTTATGCTTCGTTTGACAGGCTGGATCTGGATCTTTTGGCCTGGGTAGATCCAAGTCTGATTGTTGTCCCGTTGATTTCTGATCGATATGACGCCTTGGATGTGTTGGAACGCCTGTGCGAGCTGAACTACCAGGGAAATTTCTTGGCCGTCAGTAAACCACTGCCCAGTGTGGCGATGGTGCAGGAGGAATTCATTCGCCGCGCCCCAGAGATTGACGCAGGTGTCGTGATCGTGCCCGACCCCGGCGGCCCACGCGGCTGAGCCTCATTGTATTATCACTGTCAAACGAAGGTTTGAGCCAGGGCCGCTTTGAACTCTTCACATAACAATGTGATGTCTTCCACGCCGACAGATACGCGGAAGAACCCCTCTGACAGACCAATTGCGCGCTGATCTTCCGGTGACATCCCACGATGCGAGGAGGACAAAGGGTGGCTGATCGTGGTGGCGATATCGCCCAGCGTGGGTGCGAAGTTGATGTTCTGTGCGGCCTCGACAAACCGATTGGCCTTGTCCCGGTCACCATCGATTTCAAAGCTGACCATGTTGCCGCCCTGAACCCCCAGAAGATCACCTGCGCGATTGTGATCTGGATGATCGGGTCGCAGTGGATACAGAACCCGTCGAACGCCGGGCAATCCCGACAATCGTTCTGCCAGGATTTCAGCATTGGCCTGCGCCCGGTCAAAACGCAGATCGAAGGAGTACAAGCCACGCTCTGCCAACCAGCAATCAAACGGGCTTGGCGTCAGCCCCCATGTCACTGCCAATGTATAGATGGCCTCATTGATTGCGGGGTCTTTGGCCACAACATAGCCCAGCATCGCATCCGCATGACCGGCAAGAAGCTTTGTCACAGAATGAACGACGATATCCGCGCCCATTTCGAAGGGACGAAATGCCCGGGGTGTGGTGAAAGTGTTGTCGACAATCAGTAAAACTCCGCGATCTTTGGCCAGTTTGGCAATGCCGCGCATATCGGCCACGCGCAGGGTGGGGTTTGCGACGACTTCTGCCAATATGGCTTTGGTCTCTGGTCTGATGGCCTTTTCAACGGCCTTGACATCGGTCGCGTCTACTAAGGACGCGCTGATCCCAAAACGCGGCAAATCTTCGGTCATCAGTCTCAGGGAACGGCCGTAAATTTGGTCTGCCGCAACGATGTGATCGCCGCTTTGCAACACGGCCATGACAGATGCCAGAATTGCCGCCATTCCTGATCCGGTGATGATGCCGCCACTGGTGCCCTCCATTCCATCGATCTTTGTCGCCAATACATGCGCGTTTGGGTGACCCTCTCTCGAATAGGCATAGCCGCTTACCTCGCCATCATATTGCCGGTCCAGCGCATCGGGGTTTTCTACGGCATAGACGACCGATGTTTGTAAAGGCGTGGCAACCGGACGGCTGTTGGTTTCGGGCCAAGGAGTGCGGCGGACAAGCGAGGGCGGTTTTGTCATCTGATTTGCCTGACTGGAGTTTCTGACAATATGTCGTCTAGCACCTCCAGCAACATGTCAACATCATCGGCCTCTATGGTCAGGGGCGGGCGGATTTTCAGGATGTTGTCAAAGGGCCCTTCGGTCCCGACCAGAATGCGTCGTTCTCGCAGTCGGTTTTTCACGTAGTAGGCGATTTGTGTGGCCGGGGTTTTGGTGACGCGATCGGCGACCAGATCAACCCCTAAAAACAACCCCATGCCGCGGATGTCACCAATGACGGGGTGTTTATCTTGTAGTTTGGTCAAGCCGGCGATCAGCCGATCACCCATGACGCGGGCATTTTCCATCAACCCCTCATCATCGACGATCTGTAGAACCTCTGCCCCGATGCGCGCAGACAGGGTTGATCCGCCAAAGGTCGAAAAGAATTCCGGCCCTTCGGCAAATTTCGCCGCGATGTCGTCGGTTGTGATCACAACCCCGATCGGGTGGCCATTGCCAATGGGTTTGCCCAAAACGACGATGTCGGGCCGGGCCTGTTGATGTTCAAAACCGAAATAATACTGCCCCAAACGGCCCAGACCGGTCTGAACCTCATCTGCAATACAAATCCCCCCGGCATTGCGGATATGTTCATAGACTTTCTGCAGATACCCAGAGGGCGGGATGATCTGTCCGCCGACAGAGGGAAAAGTTTCTGCAATGAAACCCGACAATCCGATATCTCGCGCCTTTAGGCTATTGATGGCATCTGGCACTAGGGATGCAAATTTTTCCGCCCGTTCAGGGTCTTGTCGGACAAAGCTGCCGCGATAATCATCAGCGACCTCGACCAGTTCGACCCAATCAGGCTTACCCTGTCCGCCCCGGGCGTTGAACTTATAGGCAGAGATGTCCATCGCGCCAGTGGTGTTGCCGTGATAGCCGTGATCGGGGGTGACAATGCCCATTTCGCCCGTTGCCGCTCTTGCCAGTCTCAGGGCGAGTTCGTTGGCCTCGCTGCCGGAATTGACAAAGAAACATTTGCTTAATTGCGGCGGCAATTTTTCCAGCAACTTATCTGCAAACCTGATGAGAGCTGGGTGAAGGTAGCGGGTGTTTGAATTCATTCGCCCCAACTGATCGGTTGCAACCCTGCGAATTCGGGGATGGGCATGACCGACATGGGGAACGTTGTTGTAAGCATCCAGATACCGGCGACCCCATTCATCAATCAGATGGTGACGCCAGCCACGGACCGGCATAACGGGATCGGTGTAACTGAGCGACAGATTTCCTGAAAACAATTCCTTACGATGTGAATGTAAATTCGATTTATCAGTAACTTCTGCTTTGACCTTAACGTCATCTAGGTTCAAAAACGGCGCTGGATTTGGAAATTGGGCCGCCCAAAACTCCAGATCGTCAGGATTGGCGACACCTGGCCAGACCTCATCTATTCCGTCGATACACGGCGCCCATTGGAAATGCAGGTGCGGTTGCCAGCCACCGTTTTCATCAGGGCTGCCCAATTTGCAAAATGCTTGTCCCTTTGGGACATGATCACCGATCCTAAGCCGATCGCAGACCTCCGGGTTTAGATGGCCGTAGAGCGTATAGAATGGGTCACCTGCATCAGTTTCATGCCGAAGGACGATGACCCCGCCATAGTCCAATCGTTCTGATCGGTTTTGTATCACGTGAACAGTGCCGCCCAAGGGTGCATAAACATCAGAATTAACACTATCGAAGATGTCCACCCCCAGATGAACCGTACGTCGGTCGCTGGCTGTATAGGGCCCGTTTTTGAAGTCATCTGAGCAATAGATCAGGCGTGGTTCTTTCCAATACCCCAACCAACAGGCGTTAGATTCGTCTGGGTAAAGGTTGGTGGCCTCTTCAACGGTGATACGAAGCGGGTTTTCCGGGCATGTTGAATGTTCTGGCGACAAGGGGAGAGCCGGAATATCGCCTAGATCTTTACCGAGTACCGGGTGAAACTGCCCGCGATGCTTGTTCACCCAATTGATCACATGATCCGCGTTTCGGGTGATCGGATAGCCGCAGGCCAATCGTAGCCGCTTATGGATGATTCCTGCAGACTGATTGTACCCTTCCAAAAACCGCCAAGCCGGAGCTTGAGAAATGGTGACATAGGGATCATCAGGGTTTTCTTTCGCTTCCAGCGTTGAATTCACAACGCTGACCGCCAGACGCATGCGAAGCAGGGGCCAGATCAGGGCGAGCTCTGTTTCTGACAGCGGATTTGTGCGGTGATACCCTGACACCAATGTGCAGAGCGCACGTTCGGGATAGGGGTGATCCAGAACAATATACGCGCCAGCAATCGCAACCTCACATACACGCGGGGCGTGGCACATATCGCCAAGATCAATCAGACCAGAAATGTATGGGTGAATGTCATTGTTTACATGAACAAGTATGTTGTAGTTATTGATATCATTATGAATTGACTGATTTTTTAAAACGATTAACTTGGATTTGATGGCGGCGAATTCATCGCAGATGTCCTGCAAAATTGCTTTGCGTGCCGGTGATGTGAAATGCACCAGTTGATCCGCAATCCAATCGGCCGTGACCAAGTTCCATTTAAAATCACGACCCAGCGCGGGATGATCAAAATCTGCAAGCGCGTTATCAAGCGCACCGATATGCGCCCCAAGTTCGGTGATGAGATGTGTAGATTTCGGGGAAAAATCGGCGTAGTTCACACCGTCGATCCCTTCGATCAACCAGCAAAGCCGATCAGTTCCAGTTTCATCCAGGATAGTTGCAAGTAACTGACCGGATTTGGTCGGTATGACAGAGGGGAGGGGTATCTTTGCGTTTTTAGCTGTCACATGTTGGGTCGCCGCGATCTGTAGTGCAACCAATTCGGTGGAACAGCCTTCCCGCATCACCTTCAGCAGGGCCTTTTCACCATTATTGCAGGTTGCCAGAAAGTTCAGATCATATTCGCCACCCAGCTGCCTGATCTCTGCCGATCTACCCCAATGCGTACTAAGTATCTGTTGCCAATGCTGTGTCATGTGATCCCCCGAACACTTCAACAGATGTTTTTCCGATCTTTCACCGATTGTCGAGCGACGATAACTTTTCCACCCATTCGCAAATGTCATCTTGATTGGTTGCTGGGGCCGGTCTACTCTCAATCCAACTCGAAATGGAGGGCGACGCAATGGCGCCCAAGCGTCCCAAAGGTGCGGGCGCGTTCCCCAAGGTGGTTGCAACCCCTGCACCAAAACGCCCGGATTCGGCCGCGCTGTATGCGGCGTTGGATCTGGGTACAAATTCGTGTCGGATGCTGGTTGCACAGCCAAAGGGCAACCAGTTTCATGTCGTGGATAGCTATTCCCGTTCTGTTCAGCTGGGTCATGGGTTGGAGGCAACCGGTCGGTTGTCCAGCCAATCCATCCATCGCACGGTTCAGGCGATGAGGATATGCCAGAAAAAGCTGCAATATCATCAGGTAAAGCGGATGAAGCTGGTCGCGACGGAGGCCTGCCGCCGAGCGAAAAACGCTAAGGAACTTATCGATCGGGTGCGGCGTGAAACCGGATTACGCCTGGAAATCATCAAGCCGGAGGAAGAGGCGCGCCTAGCCGTGATCAGCTGTTCATCGCTGGTGTCTACCCGAACCGAACAGTTGTTGGTTGTGGATATTGGGGGCGGTTCGACAGAGCTGGTCTGGATTGATCTGACCAAAGTTCCCAATGTGGAACGGCCGCGTGCCATCATGCGGTTGCATTCTGGGTTTGATCCAAAGGAAGATAGTCCTTTTCCGGCCGCGCGTGTGGTGGATTGGATTTCTGTACCACTTGGCGTCGCGACGCTGCGTGAACAGTTCAACGATGTCAGCGATGACGCGGCGCGATTTGCGTTGATGAGCTGGCATTTTGAGGAAAACCTACGGGAATTTGCGCCCTATGATTACGAGGGCGAGCATTCTCGTGAAGGGTTCCAGATCGTTGGTACATCCGGCACCGTAACAACGGTTGCCGCCACGCATCTGGGGTTGAAGCGATACGACCGGAACAAGGTCGACGGGTTGCGGATGACCACGGACCAGATTGACAAGGTCATTCGGAGTTATTTGGATCTTGGGCCGGACGGGCGCCGGCGTGATCCACGCATTGGACGGGATCGCGCAACGTTGATCATGTCAGGATCCGCAATACTGCAGGCCTTGATGCGGGTCTGGCCGACAAATCAGTTGTCAGTTGCGGATCGCGGTCTGCGCGAAGGTCTGCTATACGCGCTGATGAGTGATGATGGCGTCCTTGAGGACGGGCATTTCTGAGATTTCAGGACGACGAATATGGTCAAGAAAACAAGCGGACGCGGCCAACGAGAGCTGTTTGTCAAAGTAAAGACTGCGCGGGGGCGCAAAAGTAGCTCTACCCGGTGGTTGCAGCGGCAATTGAACGATCCCTACGTGCAACGCGCCCAGGCTGAGGGGTTTAGGGGGCGTGCAGCGTTCAAGATTATGGAGCTGGACGACAAGTACCGGTTTCTAGTGCCCGGCGCACGTGTCGTCGATCTGGGTTGCGCACCGGGCGGCTGGTGCCAGGTGGCCGTACCACGCGTAAATGCGTTGGGGGAGAAGAGCGGAAAGGCCATCGGAACTATTCTGGGGGTCGATCTGCAAGAGGTTGAACCTCTTCCGGGGGCAGAGTTTCATCAACTGGATTTCATGGAAGATGATGCCGATCTAAAGGTGAAAGAGTGGCTGGGTGGCAAGGCCGATGTGGTGATGTCTGACATGGCGGCATCGTCATCGGGGCATAAGCAAACCGATCACCTGCGGATCATTTCACTATGCGAGGCTGCGGCCTATTTTGCCTTTGACGTGCTGGAGGAGGGTGGCACCTTTGTCGCCAAGGTTCTGGCCGGTGGGGCAGAGGGGGATCTGCAAAAACTCTTGAAGCAGAAGTTTAACAAGGTCGCGAATGTCAAACCGCCCTCCAGCCGATCAGACAGTTCAGAGAAATTCGTCGTCGCTATGGGGTATCGGGCGACGTGAAGCAGCACCCGATCATCGCGTTGTGGTCGCATCCCCGATCGATGTCGACGGCTATGGAACGGGTTATGCGCGAACGGGGTGATTTACGCTGTGCGCATGAACCGTTCATGTATGACTATTATGTGCATCGCAAAGTCCGAACCATGCCGCATTTTGATGTGCGCCCGGATCATCCGTTGCGCTATTCAGAGATCCGCGATCAATTGTCGGGATGGGCCTCAACCGGGCCGGTATTTTTCAAGGATATGAGCTATTATGTGATGCCGCATATCCTGGAGGATCGGGCCTTTTGCAGTCGCGTCACACATTGTTTTTTAGTGCGCGATCCGGTCGCGTCGATTCTGTCATATTTCAAGCTCGATCCGCAGGTGACATCAGAAGAAGTTGGGTTAGAGGCGCAGTGGAACCATTACGCGGGCCTAATGAGCCAAGGGATCGCACCGATCGTTTTGTGCGCGGAAGATATACGCAATGATGTCAAAAGGGTCATTGGCGGGCTGTGGCGAAAAATTAGTTTACCTCATGTCGATCAAGCATTTGACTGGCAAACTCCGAAACCAAAGGACTGGCAACAGGTTAGCGGCTGGCATGAGGATGTCAGCAGTTCGCAGGGCATTCGCCCGATGAATGAGGTGGAGAACATCAAAAAACGGAGTGAGTTTGAGGAGATGGCGCAAGATCATCCGAACATGCATCGCTACTTGGACCACCACATGCCGTACTATGAAAGACTGATTGCGGCGCAGGCAGATTAGCGGCCCAAATCCTTCATTCCGCGTTCGATCCCCTCTAACGTCATTGGGACCATCCGGTCAGCAAAGATTTCGCGGATCATGGCGATGGACTGGGTGTATTGCCAGTGATGTTCGGGCGTCGGGTTGATCCACAGGTGGTCTGGCCATTGATCGATCGCGCGTCGCAGCCAGACTTCGCCCGCCTCGTCATTCCAATGCTCATTCGCCCCGCCGCGAAAGGCGATTTCGTAGGGCGACATGGAGGCATCGCCCACAAAGATGCATTTATAATCCGGGCCGTAGGTGTGCAGGACGTCCCATGTTGGCGTGACCTCGTTCCAGCGGCGACGGTTATCGCGCCAGACGCCTTCGTACAGGCAATTGTGGAAATAGTAATATTCCAGATGTTTGAATTCAGCCCGGGCGGCACTGAACAGTTCTTCGACTACCTTGATGTGCGGATCCATAGAACCGCCAACATCCAGAAACAGAACGACCTTGACCGCATTGTGACGTTCGGGTCGGGTTTTTACATCCAGATAGCCCTGTTCGGCGGTGGCGCGGATCGTATTGTCAAGATCCAGTTCCTCATTCGCGCCGTCGCGGGCCCAGTTGCGCAGGCGTTTCAGGGCGACCTTGATGTTGCGGGTGCCCAGTTCAACGCTGTCATCCAGATTTCGAAACTCGCGTTTGTCCCAGACCTTGACCGCACGCTGATGGCGGCTTTCGTTTTGACCGATGCGCACGCCTTCGGGATTGTAGCCATAAGCCCCAAAGGGGGAGGTGCCCGCGGTTCCGATCCATTTGTTGCCGCCTTGGTGGCGTCCTTTTTGTTCCTGCAGGCGCTCCTTCAACGTTTCCATCAGCTTGTCAAAGCCGCCCAAAGCCTGAATTTCTGCCTTTTCTTCAGGCGTCAGGTGCTTTTCTGCCATTTTTTCCAGCCAGTCGCGCGGCAGATCAATGGCATTCAGAACGTCATCGACAGAGATACTCTCTATCCCGCGAAAGGCCTGGGAAAACGCCCGATCGAACTTGTCTAGGTTGCGTTCGTCCTTGACCATGGTGGCGCGGGCGAGAAAGTAGAACGCCTCGACATCATAAATCACTAACCCGCTTTTCAGACCTTCAAGAAAACTTAGAAATTCTCTGAGGCTGACGGGAACGCGTTCTGCGCGTAACGTATCGAAGAACGACAGGAACATCAGAGATTGCGTTCAACAATAATCGTCACAAAAAGCCCGACAAGGGCAAAAATCAGGGCGTGCACAGCCGCATATTGCAGCATATCCAGACGGTTACCTTTGCGCTTTCGCGCCCGCCAAGACCCAAAGGCAGCCCCGATAGCGGCACAGATCAGAACGATCATTTGTTATCCTCCTGCCGGGCATGGTTGCGTGGTGCATGTCGCGCGGCGTGCAATATTTGCAATCTCTTTTTCGTGGTCACGTACGTCCCGGTCAGAACCAATCCCGTAGCGCGCCCATCCCAGCGCCTCTTGGCGAACTGTGTTCGCGCGGTCAAGCTGTCCAATTGCCCTTAGCGCCTCTGCCTTGGCGAAAAGCACGGTGGATAACAGCGCCGCGTTTTCTGAATCCTGGATCAGATCTAGATGGGCGTCGATCAGGATCAGCGCCTGTTCCGGGGAGCCGGCGGCAAGGGCAAATATCGCCAAATTGGTCGCGACATGGGCGGCTTGCAGGCGGGTTTCGGGACGTGAGCCAAACAACTGATAAGCGGCGAGGAAGTTTTCAAACGACTCCTGCGGTTCATCTGCGGCCAGCAGGCGACCCTTGATCAAAAGGGCAAATCCCAGACGTCCGTCGTTCCAACCCTGTGCTTGCCGGATGGCCCGATCAATAGCACGCCGCCGGGTCGCGCCCGGAGTTTTGGGTGACAGGGCCTGCGCCATGGTTGATCGCCAAACTTGCGACGATTCTGATGTGCCTCTGTAGGGAATACGCTCCCCACGAGGATTGATCTGCGCCAGAATTATCGGGATCACAGAGGCGACCTGCGCCTTGGTCATGCCGCTGCGCAGCCGGGGCGAATAATACGCCCGCAACATCAACATATCTGCGCCTGTCAGAACCGTATGAAAGTTGTCATCGTTAAAGATGCTGTCGGGCAGGCGGAACAGATCGTTCAAGGGGCCAAGGCTTTGCGCGATCTCCTCATGAAGGCAATCGCGGATATCTTGCGGTGATACATCCCCGGGCATGAATATCGCAACGCGTTCGCGTCGCTGTAATGCTCGCCAGTCGGTTTTGCGGCTGCGTCTGTTTGAAAGGTATTCCTGCCAGTCGGACATGTTTGGAACGACGAAACAGGCGACATTGGGCACTGCGCGGCTAAGCTGCGCCCGCGTGATCAGGTGAACGGTAATGGATGCGGGTTGATCGGTTGGAACTTGGGTGACGTTGATGCCGGCCTCTGCGCGCAACCGGTATAGCAAATCATCAAGATCGCGCTGGAGTGTTGGGGGATTTAACCCCTTTACCCGCAGGGTGATGGGCCCTTCGAACCGTGTGAGATAGGGCAGCGAGGTGCCATTTTCCATCGTGAAGCTCAGATCTATGAAATCACGCACCAGGTCGCGGTTCGATCTGATGGGCTGTTGCGGGGCGTGGGATGCAAACACCCGCATTGGCGGAAGGTCGGGAAGATCGGCCATATCAGGAACGGCTCGATCGACCCGTGCGTCGTTCGAACAGGCGGCCAGAACCACAACCGAAACTATTCGGCATATATCTCTGAAAACGCCTGTCATTCGTTATCTTTGCCCTCTGGCCATAAAGGCCAATCGTTCAAACAGATGAACGTCTTGTTCGTTCTTCAGCAATGC
The DNA here is from genome assembly GCF_057219155.1 of Roseovarius sp. YIN77. Taxonomy (NCBI): domain Bacteria; kingdom Pseudomonadati; phylum Pseudomonadota; class Alphaproteobacteria; order Rhodobacterales; family Roseobacteraceae; genus Roseovarius; species Roseovarius sp. YIN77. Next base: position 360,559 of record NZ_JBXVVI010000001.1, on the reverse strand, counting down.
GCCATGCAGACGGGGCAAGGCGTTGGTGGCATCGCCCTTCAAGTCCTCGGCGCTGAGCTCTTCTGCCAGCAACAGTTTTAGCCAATCCAGCACTTCAGAGGTTGAGGGCTTTTTCTTTAACCCAGCTTGATTGCGGATATCGTAGAACTTGGTCAACGCGGCAGTCAGCAAATCCTGTTTGATCCCGGGGTGGTGGACCTCGACAACTTGCTTGAGCGTGTCAATGTCGGGAAACCTAATATAGTGGAAAAAGCAACGCCGCAGAAAGGCGTCTGGCAGTTCCTTTTCATTATTTGACGTGATGATTACCACGGGGCGCCGGCGTGCCCGGATGGTTTCACCGGTTTCGTAAACGTGAAATTCCATCCGGTCGAGTTCCTGTAGCAGGTCGTTCGGAAACTCGATATCGGCCTTGTCGACTTCATCGATCAACAGAACGCTGCGTTCACCTGCCTCAAAGGCCTGCCACAGCTTACCCTTGCGAATGTAGTTTTTGACATCATGAACACGTTCATCCCCCAGCTGACTGTCGCGCAGGCGACTGACGGCGTCATATTCATATAATCCTTGCTGTGCGCGGGTTGTGGATTTGATGTGCCATTCAATCAACGGCATGTTCAGGCTTTCGGCCACCTGAATCGCCAGTTCGGTTTTGCCTGTGCCGGGCTCCCCTTTAACCAGCAGGGGACGTTCAAGTGTAATGGCTGCGTTGACTGCAACGGATAAATCATCTGTTGCAATATAACGACCTGTTCCGGAAAAATTCATGTACTGCCCGTAAGTTATGCGTGAAATCGACTCGCGGACATTATAGCGCCATAATTTTCACATCAATAGTTAGAGATCGCTAGTGACAATCCTTTGGGATTCGATTAGAGCAGCCGCAGAATGTTAAGGGTATCGGATGTCTCGATCAGATCAAATTGCGTCATCCGAGGATTTGAAGGGAGATGGTATGAAAGCTGAAGTTTTCTTACCGGAGGATTATCGCCCGGCGGAAGATGAACCGTTCATGAATGAACGCCAAACAGAGTATTTCCGTCGGAAACTGTTAAACTGGAGAAACGAATTGTTGGCGGGAACCCGCGATACAATCGAAGGGCTCCAAGACAATACCAGAAATATTCCAGACGTGGCTGACCGTGCCTCTGAGGAAACCGACCGCGCGATTGAGCTGCGCACCCGGGATCGTCAACGCAAATTGGTTGCCAAGATTGATTCCGCATTGCGCAGAATCGAAGAGGGCGAATATGGGTTTTGCCAGGAAACCGGTGAACCAATTTCGTTGAAACGGCTGGACGCTCGACCGATTGCCACACTGAGCTTGGAAGCTCAGGAACGGCATGAGCGTCGGGAAAAAGTACACCGCAACGATTGATGCGGATGTAACGGATTAAAATTCGGGGCGCTCCTGCTTTTGGGGCGCCTTTTTTGTTTCTGTTGGGGGGCAAATGAACCTGCAGGATAAGCAGATTGTCGTGATTGGGGCTGGCATTGGCGGGCTGGCTGCAGCGCTTGCCTTTGCGCGCCACGGGGCGCGGGTGACCGTGTTAGAGCAGGCAGAGGCAATAACAGAGGTTGGCGCCGGTATTCAGATCAGCCCGAATGGCGGGGTCGTGTTGTCGGCATTGGGATCAGCAAGGGGACTGGATGCTATATCGACCCTAGCGCAGGCAGCCGAACTTTGTGATTTTCATGCGGGCAAATCTGTTTTGCGTCTGCCTTTGGGGCAAGATCAGACGCTCCAACCCTATCGGTTTGTGCACCGGGCGGACCTGATCAATGTGTTGGCGGCGGCGGTGAAGGACGCGGGCGTCACTGTTAAGACATCATGCTGTATCTCTGACATCTCGTTATCTGACGAAGGCAGTGCATCGATTTCTATCCCAGGGGAAGGGGATGTTCGCCCCGATTTTTTGGTCGGTGCGGACGGAATACATTCGAATTTGCGAAAAAGTCTGAACGGTGAAGAAACGCCATTTTTCACACAACATGCCGCGTGGCGATGTCTTGTACCGCTGAACCGGGAGGTGCCAAAAACGGCAACTGTCTATATGGGGCCGGGACGACATGTGGTGACTTACCCACTAAGGCAGGGTCGCATCATGAATGTGGTGGCTGTCGAAGAACGTCAGGAGTGGGTTCAGGAAAGCTGGCAACAACAGGGTGACCCCGCAAAGCTAAGAGCGGCATTTGCAGATTTCTGCCCTGATGTTCAGAACCTTCTGCGCAAGGTTGAAGAGGTGCATCTATGGGGCTTGTTTCGCCACCGCGTGGCGCCGATTTGGACCCGGGGCGCCTGTGCGATCCTTGGGGATGCGGCGCATCCGACGCTGCCTTTTATGGCGCAAGGCGCGACAATGGCGTTAGAGGATGCTTGGGCTTTATCATCATGTCTTTGCAATTTTGACAGTATGGCAGAGGCGTTGAAGACGTATCAGGCCATTCGCAAAGCCCGCACGGAATTGGTCGTGGAAGCGGCCAACAAAAACGCACGAAACTATCATTTGAAATCCGCGCCTGTGCGTCTGGTGGCCCATAGTGCGTTGCGAGGGATAGGATCAATCGCGCCATCCATGATGCTGCGAAAATTTGATTGGATATACCGCTATGACGTGACGCGCGATCCGGCGTTCATGCCGCAAGATTGACCCATAAGGGCACGTGATCAGAGGGTTTTTCACGACCGCGGATTTCGGCGTCAATCCCGCAATCGGTCATCAGGTCAGCACATTGCGGCGTCATCAACACGTGATCGATGCGGATACCATCATTGCGGTTCCAGGCACCGGCCTGATAATCCCAGAATGTAAATTGCTCTGGTGCATGATTGCGGGCGCGGAAAGCCTCTGTAAAACCCAGGTTCAGAATTTCCCGCCATGCTGTGCGAGAGTCCATCCGGTAGAGCGCATCCTCTTCCCATGCTTCGGGGCGTTTGGCGTCCTCTGGTTGTGGGATAATATTGTAATCACCAGCCATTAGCACCGGTTCTTCAAGTCTCAATAGCTCTTCTGCCCGTGATTTCAGGCGCTTCATCCACGACAGTTTGTAATCGTATTTAGGCCCCGGGGTCGGGTTTCCGTTTGGCAGGTAAAGCCCGCACACACGCACCGATACATCGCCCATGACGGTCGCCTCGATCCAACGGGCCTGTTCGTCGCTGTTATCACCGGGCAGGCCTCTGGTGACGTCTTCCAGGGGAAATTTAGACAGGATGGCGACGCCGTTGAAACTTTTCTGGCCATGGGTTTCGACGTTGTAACCGCGATCCTCGAACAGCTCGCGCGGAAAGTTTTCGTCTATTGATTTGATTTCCTGCAACAGGGCCACATCCGGCTGTGCCTCGTCCAACCAATCGCACAAGGCGTTTACGCGGGCTTTGATTCCATTGATGTTGAATGTCGCGATTTTCATGTGTGTCTCCTGTTAAAATAACAAGTGGCACGGCAGGGGCGTTATCGCAAGGTCGTGAATCTGTTGGAGGAACCGTCGAGGAAAGTATTTTTGATCTTTCCCTCAATTATTGGTAGAGTGCCGCAAAAGAGCAGTTAAACAATCTGAGTACAGGCAATGCCCACGACCTATACGGATCAGGCAGTCACTAATGTTTATGATGACACGGTGTTTCCAAAGACACTGATCGTTGAGCAAATCGTGTTCAACGACATAAATGATGACGGCTCCTTGTCTGCACAGGACGGCGACACGATAAACGACAGTCCTATCGTTTCTGTCCACAATGGGCAAAGATTGGTCATTGACGGTGTTGTTATTCGGGGCACGGTCTTCATAACCGAGGACGGAAGCGTATATTTCACCCCAAATGATGGCAGCACCTTGTCTAATGGTGATGTGGCAACGGCGGGTCATATCCACACGAAAAGCCAAAGTAAGGCCAACTTTGATGTCAACAAGCTGGGACCGCCCTGTTTTTGTGCGGGTACGCGTATTCGTACCGCCAAGGGCGAGGTCGTGGTCGAAGAGATCGAGGTGGGCGATCTGGTCTATACAGCGGATAACGGTCTGCAACCTGTTCGTTGGGCCGGGAAATCCACCATCGGGGGGCTTGGAAAGTTTGCACCCATTCGGATCAGCGCTGGCACCTTGGGAAATGAGCGTGATCTTTGGGTGTCGCCGCAGCACCGGATATTGTTGAATGGGTGGCAGGTGCAGTTGTCATTGGGGGAAGAGCAGGCCCTGTGCCCGGCAAAATCCTTGTTAAACGACACAACTATCACCCGCGTCCCGGTTGAAACCGTCGATTATTACCACATCATGTTTGATGATCATCAGATCATCTTTTCCGAAGGGATCGGAACGGAAAGCTTCTTTATGGGGGATTATTTCTGTTGCGATGGCAGCCGGGTAAAGAGTGAGCTGCAAAGATTATACCCCAATCTGGAGGTTGAACCCTTTAAACACACGCTGGCGCGCGGTGCTTTGAAGTCTTTTGAGGCGAAAGCCATGGATGTGTAGCAATCAGTGCTACATTGAAAAGCTGGTCCCGCAGCCACAGGAACTGGTGGCGTTTGGATTTTCGATCGTGAAACGCGCGCCGATCAATTCTTCGGAAAAATCAATCACAGCGTTGGATAGGAAGGGCAGGGATATGCTGTCGACGACAACTTTCTGGCCCAATTTTTCCAATATCAAATCATCCTCTGCCGGATCATCCAGGCGAATTTCGTATTGAAACCCTGAACACCCGCCGCCCTCAACCGCGACGCGCAAAGCTTTGGCGGTATCGGCACCGTCATTAATTTCTGCAAGCCGTTCATAGGCCCGATCCGTGACTTTTGGTGGAAGCGACAATTCCATTTCGAAACCCTTCGCGCGTTTCAATTCCATAGCAGCCGATATATAGGGGTCTTGGGACAAGACAACAACAGGCAGATCAATGCAGCAAACTTATGCCGCAGACCCCGGAAACAGCCGGGGGCGGCTGTATGAAGAACCCGACAGCACGTTCAGATCTTGTTTTCAACGGGATCGGGATCGGATCATTCATGCCTCTGCCTTTCGCCGGTTAAAGCATAAAACCCAGGTTTTTATTGAACATGAGGGGGATTATTTCCGCACCCGTCTGACCCATTCCATCGAGGTGGCGCAGGTCGCGCGGACTTTGGCGGGGGAGTTGGGGTTGACTGCCGAACTGACAGAAGCCGTCGCGCTGGCCCATGATCTGGGGCACACGCCCTTTGGCCATACAGGCGAGGAAGCACTTGATAGGTTGATGGCGCCTTTCGGTGGGTTTGATCACAACGCGCAGGCCTTGCGGATTGTGACGTCGCTGGAACGGCATTACGCCGAATGGGACGGATTGAACTTAACCTGGGAAACCCTTGAAGGTATTGCTAAACATAATGGCCCTGTCACAGGTGTGCAGCCATATGCGTTGGCAGATTACAACGCGTTACATGATCTGGAACTGGACACATATGCCAGTGCAGAGGCGCAAATTGCCGCGATTTCAGACGACATTGCCTATAACAATCATGATTTGCATGACGGGCTGAGGGCCGAACTGTTTTCGACGGATGAGCTGGCAGAACTGCCGCTGCTGGACGTCTGTTTTGCGTCGGTAGACCGTCGGTATCCGGATTTGAATTACTATCGCCGTCGGCATGAAGCCCTGCGCCGGTTTTTCGGGCTGTTGGTCGAAGATGTGATTGCTGTCAGCAAAAGAAACTTCGCCGATTTGGCACCTGACACCGCGATGGATATCAGAAATGCAGGGCGGCCGATAGTTCAGTTTTCGGACGAGGTGTTCGAAAAGCTCAAAGTGGTCCGGGAATTTCTGTTTCGCCGGATGTACCGCGCCCCGAAAGTGATAGAAATGCGCAAATGGGTCACGCAGGTCGTGGATGACCTGTTCCCGCTATACTTGTCGCAACCTGAACTGCTGCCCAAACAGTGGCGCAAGGATGTGGCAGAAGTTGCCGATGAAACGGCGTTGGCCCGGATCGTGGCGGATTACATCGCCGGGATGACAGATCGCTTTGCCATTCAACAACACTCGCGCCTGTTTATGGGGCGCGAAGAAGCGCCCGATGGTATGACAGACGTTGACCTCGCCCCCACCCGTGCTAAACCGCGCGCAATCAAAGATGAGCACTGAAATGAACCTGTTTACCGATATTCGCGATTTGGTGATTGATTGTCTGTCTGCCATGGTGGCCGATGGACAACTGCCGGATGGTCTGAGCTTTGACAATGTGGCGGTTGAACCACCGCGCGATGCCGCCCATGGCGACATGGCAACAAATGCGGCCATGGTATTGGCCAAGTCTGCCGGAAAAAAGCCGCGTGATATTGCAGAACAGTTGGTGGAACGTCTGGTCGCCGATGCGCGTGTTCAGGTGGCAGAGGTCGCCGGACCTGGTTTCATCAATCTGCGTTTGAGCGACGGGGAATGGCAGCAGATCATCGGCGCCGTCTTGGCGGCAGGCCCGAATTTTGGCCGGGCAAGCGTCGGTGCAGGGCGTCGGGTGAATGTGGAATATGTATCGGCCAACCCGACCGGCCCACTGCATGTTGGTCATACGCGCGGTGCGGTGTTTGGCGATGCGTTGGCGAGCCTTCTGGATTTTGCCGGTTATGACGTCACCCGTGAGTATTACATCAATGATGGTGGGGCGCAGGTCGATGTTTTGGCGCGCTCTGTCTATCTGCGGTATCTGGAGGCCCACGGTCAGGATGTGGCGTTTGAGGATGGCACCTATCCCGGTGAGTATCTGATCGACGTCGGTCAGGCGCTAAAGGACGAAGTTGGCGATGAATACATCGATCAGCCAGAATCCGTGTGGCTGGAAAAGGTCAGAAACTATGCCACCGATGCGATGATGGAACTGATCCGTGCGGATCTGAAAGCCTTGGGTGTGGAGATGAATTCATTCTTCTCAGAAAAGGCGCTTTATGGCACTGGCCGGATAGAGGCGGCGCTGGAGTCGCTAGACAGCAAGGGCCTGATCTATGAGGGCGTTCTGGAGCCGCCGAAAGGAAAGGTGCCGGAAGATTGGGAACCGCGGGAACAGACGCTTTTCAAATCGACCGAACATGGCGATGATGTCGACCGTCCGGTCAAGAAATCCGATGGCGGCTGGACCTATTTTGCCCCGGATATCGCCTATCATTTTGACAAGGTTGAACGCGGCTTTGACGAACTGATCGACGTGTTTGGCGCCGATCACGGTGGCTATGTCAAACGGATGAAAGCGGCGGTATCTGCCCTGTCTGATAGTAAGGTTCCACTGGATATCAAGCTGACGCAATTGGTGAAGCTTTATAAAAACGGCCAGCCGTTCAAAATGTCGAAACGGGCAGGGACATTTGTCACCCTGCGCGATGTTGTGGATCAGGTCGGGCCTGATGTGGCCCGGTTCGTGATGCTGACCCGCAAAAACGATGCACCGCTGGATTTCGATTTTGACAAGGTGCTGGAACAGTCCAAAGACAACCCGGTGTTTTACGTTCAATACGCCCATGCCCGGGTGTGTTCGGTACTGCGCAAGGCGGTTGAGGCGGGTGTTGATGTCTCTGACACCACGTTGCAGGCGGCGGATCTGTCCTTGCTGGATCATGACGCGGAACTGTCCCTGATCCGCAAGCTCGCCGAATGGCCGCGATTGCTGGAAATCGCCGCACGCACGCATGAACCGCATCGCGTTGCGTTTTATCTGTATGATCTGGCATCGGATTTCCACGGTCTTTACCATCTTGGCCGCAGTGATGATCGCCTGCGCGCCCTGCAAGATGGCGATGCGGCCACGTCACAAGCAAAAATTGCCCTAATCCGTGCCGTTGCCGTTGTTATTTCTGCTGGTCTTGGTATCCTTGGTGTGACGCCGGTCGAAGAGATGCGCTGATTAAGGCGCGCCAACCGGTCGAAATGAGGCAGGCAAGACAACCGATCCGATAAACCGGACGGGCAGTGAGGCAGGTATGGCGGATATCGAATTTGATGAATTTCATGGCGCATCCCCTGATCGGGGCGGCAGCGTTCCGGTATTGAATTGGGCCGGGGCGGCCTTGTCGGTCGGATTGATCGCGGGGCTGGCCATCTGGGGCTACAAACTGACGGTGCGCGATGTGGCCGGGGTGCCGGTGGTGCGCGCGATCGAAGGACCAATGCGTATTCAACCCGATGATCCCGGTGGTCAGTTGGCCCTGCATCAGGGGTTGGCGGTGAATCAGGTGCAGGCCGCAGGTGCCGCAGAACCCGCCGCCGAACGCCTGATCCTGGCGCCAGAACCGATTGCGCTGTTTGACACTGATGAACCGGTTGCGGATGTGGTGGCAACGCCGCAACCCGCACCGCAAATAGTGGAAGAGGCCGCGCCAGCAGTTTCACCAAACTCCGCGTTGGCTGCGGTGACAGAGAGTGAAAGCGATATTGACGCCCTTGTCCAACAAGTTGTGCTGAACGTTTCGCAATCAACAACGGTGGAGGCCACAGATCGCAGGGCTGACCCGCAAATCGTACCAGCCTCTGTTCCGGGTGTGGCAGTGTCCTTGCGCCCAACCCCGCGTCCAGCCGCGGAATTGCTGCAGCAGGCAAACAGACAGGTCGCATCGCTGGACCCGCAACATATCGCAGAGATTGATGCCGCCAACATTGCCGTGGGCACGCGGCTCGTTCAATTGGGCGCATTTGATTCAGCAGAGATTGCACGGTCGGAATGGGAACGTCTGCAAACAAGTTTTTCTGAATACTTCGCGGATAAAACCCGTGTTGTTCAGCGTGCCGAAAGCGGTGGCCGGGTGTTTTATCGCTTGCGCGCCGTTGGATTTACCGACCTGTCGGATGCACGCCGCTTCTGTTCGGTCCTGTTGGCGAAAGAGGCCGCCTGTATTCCTGTCGTCGTGCGTTGATGACCGGGACGGGGCGGACGATATTCGGGTGTTCCGGTCTTGAACTGACAACAGACGAATCCGTTTTTTTCCAGAATGCCCGCCCGTGGGGATTTATCCTGTTCGCCCGCAATATCGACACGCCGGAACAGGTGGTGCGGCTGACCTCTGATCTGCGGGACGCTGTGGGCTATGACGCGCCCCTCCTGATTGATCAGGAGGGGGGGCGTGTGGCACGCATGCGGGCGCCCCATTGGCGGGAATGGCTGCCGCCATTGGATCAGGTGGCGCGCATGGGCGATAAGGCTGGGCGGAGCATGTATTTGCGCTATCGCATTATCGCGGATGAGTTGCGCAAGGTTGGCATCGATTGCAACTGTGCCCCATGCGCCGATTTGGCCACCGCAGAAACACATCCAATTCTTCGCAACCGCTGCTACGCCGAAGACCCGCAAACTGTTGTCAGCATTGCGCGCGAGGTTGCGCAGGGGCTGTTGGATGGGGGTGTTTTGCCGGTTGTGAAACATATGCCCGGCCATGGTCGCGCAACATTGGACAGCCATCAGGAACTGCCCCGGGTGGATGTGGCGGAAAATACCCTGTGGGACACAGATTTTGCCTGTTTTTCAGGGGTCAAAGATCTGCCATTGGGGATGTCCGCACATATCGTGTTTGAGGGGCTGGGGGAAACCGGACCTGCAACGACCTCCGCCCGTATGGTCGACCTGATCCGTGATGAGATCGGATTTGGTGGGGTGTTGATGACAGATGACCTGTCCATGCAAGCCCTGTCAGGGACTGTGCGGGACCGAACGCGTAATGCGCTGGACGCTGGGATTGACATCATTCTTCACTGCAATGGAGAGCTGTCCCAGATGGAAGACGTCGCCGATGAGGCGGGGCATCTGGATGGTGCTGCGTTGCACAGAGCAGATAAGGCGCTGACCCATCGCAAATCACCCGATACCGTTGACATCGACGCGCTGGAAGCGGAGTTTCAGGCATTGATGCGGGATAGTGTGAATGGCTAAAGTCGAAGACCTGTTCAAAGAAGACGATGAAACGGCCAAAGCCCGGGTCGCTGCCCGGGTTGCGTCTGAATCGCTAATCGTTGACGTGGACGGGTTTGAGGGCCCACTAGACCTGCTGCTGATGCTGTCACGCACGCAAAAGGTCGACCTGCGTAAAATCTCTATTCTGGAACTGGCCCGGCAATATCTTTCCTTTGTTGAAAAGGCCAAGGCGCTGCGGATTGAACTCGCCGCGGATTATCTGGTTATGGCCGCTTGGCTTGCTTTTTTGAAATCTCGGCTTCTGCTACCGCCCGATCCGAGTGAAGAGGGACCCTCTGGAGAAGAACTGGCTGCCCATCTGGCGTTTCAATTGGAACGCCTGCAAGCGATGCGCGATTCTGCAGCAAAGCTGATGGCCCGCGATCAGTTGGGGCGTGATTTCTTTGCCCGTGGCGTTCCCGAAAATGTCACCTTGCGGCGCAAAATTACATATAAGGCAACGTTGCTGGATCTGATGCAGGGCTACGCCCGTATCCGCACCAGAGACGAGTTTCGCCCATTCTCCATGGATCGAGACTCGGTTTACACCATGGAACAGGCGCTGGAACGGATGCGTGGCTTAATCGGTTATGCAGGTCAGTGGACGGAACTGACCAGCTATATGCCCGAAGGGTGGGAAGTGGACCCGCAACGACGGCGCTCTGCCACCGCGTCGAATTTCGCGGCCTCATTGCAACTCGTCAAAGAGGGTCACATCGAAATCCGGCAGTCAGAGATTTTTGCGCCGATTCAGTTGAAACAGAAAGCATCTGATGATGGATGAAGACACAGTCGTAAAAGAAAGCCTGTTTGAGGCGCCGCCCATGGCCGAACAAGAGCGTATGGTCGAGGCGATCCTGTTTGCCAGTTCAGAACCTGTGACAATCAGGGAGTTGGAAAGCAGGCTGCCACATGGCTGTGACGCATCGGAGGCATTGGTTCATCTGCGCAAACGGTATGAGGGGCGCGGCGTCACGCTGATGAAGGTGGGTGATGCCTGGGCGATGCGTACGGCCCCCGATCTGGGGTTTCTGATGCAAAAGGAAACCGTGGAAACCCGCAAACTGTCGCGTGCCGCGATCGAAACCTTGGCCATCATCGCCTATCACCAGCCGGTGACTCGGGCCGAGATCGAGGAAATCAGGGGGGTCAGTGTCAGCCGTGGTACGATCGATCAGTTGCTGGAAATGGAATGGATCAGATTTGGTCGTCGCCGGATGACACCGGGCCGCCCGGTGACATTTGTTGTGACACAGGAGTTTCTGGATCACTTCGGATTGGAAAGCGCGCGTGACTTGCCGGGCCTTAAGGAATTGCGTTCCGCTGGCTTGCTGGACAGCCGCCCGCCACCCGGATTGATGCCTGGACCAGAGGACGAGGATGCAGAGGGCGAACCAGACCCATTAGGGCAAAGCGAAATGTTTGAGGAATAGGACGCAGTGATGAATATGAATCAAATTATCAACATGATCATCCGCCAGATCACGCGCCAATTGGTGCGCAAAGGCGTCAGCAAAGGCTTTGACCTGGCCAATCGCAAGACGACGAAGCGATCAAAGGATGAAAGCAACGGGTAACGGTTCACCTGCGGCTGAAATCAGAAGTGATTGGACCCATGTAACGCTTCGCCATAGCGTCAGGCCTGTATTTCAAACGAAGATTTCAGGTCGGTAATTTATGCGTAGCAATCTGGGCACCTTGTACGTGATGGAGGTTTTTGCCGGGTTTGCCCGTGGCTCTTACCTTGCTTGCATCGGTTGGACGACTCTGCTGATCAGCAACGATGTGGGTCGTGTTGGCCAGATGGTTATCGTTGCCATGCTGACCAACATCTTTGTCGGTCCGGTGATCGGGGTGTTGGTCGACCGCCAGAACCGAAAACATGTAATCATTGCCGCCCATATAGCCATCGCCCTGATCCTGTTTGCGATGGGTGGGGTTTGGCTGCAGACGCCTGATCCGGCCCTGTTTTGGCTGTTTTTAACCGCATTTGGGGTAACCTCGTTGCGATTACTGCATCACGTGGCCCATGATGGATTGATCAAAACAAACGTGGCCGAGGATGCCCTTGTCAACTCGCTCGCCCGATTTCGGATGGTCCACTTGCTGTTCACAGCGGCGGGTATGGCCGGGGCAGGAGCCGTTATCGAGTGGGTGTCACCAAGCGCGGGGTTTGTGACCTCTGGCGTGGCGTCCGTGTTGCTGATCCTGCCGATGATCCTTGTGAAAGGTGTGGTCCAGAAGGAAAACACACCAGGCATATCCGGGTTTATACGTGACTTTGCAGAAGGATTTGAGATTTTCAGGACTGACCCGGCTGTGCGGATGGTCACGTTGTTGGCGGCTGTCAGCCTACCGGTTGGGCAGTTGATCAACACTTTGCTGGCATCGTTCATTCGCGACGATCTGAATCTGGGCAGTAGTGCCTTTGGGGTCGTGGATTCGGCCTGGGCAATCGGCGGAATGGCGGCAGCGGCGATGTTAAGCCTTAGCTTGCGGGCGCTGTCTGCGAATAACATGGAGTATCTGTTTTCGACCTTGGCGGGGGTTATGACCATCTGTTTTGCGCTGTTTACCTCGGTGCCAATGCTCGCGCTTTTGCACGGGGCGATGGGCTGGACCGTCTGGATGTGCAGAATCATGATCGATAGCCGAATCCTGCAGGCCAGCGGCCCGGAACGGGTAGGGCGAACAAAAGTTTATGTCGAAGTGGTATTCAGCCTGTCAGCCATGGTGATGTGTTTTTCACCAACGCTGATCTCTCTACCCAGAACGGCAAATTACTTCACCCTTTGGGGCGGTGTGATGATCGTGGGGTCGTTGGTTTTATGGGCGGCAAAGCATTACTCTGCCAAACGCTTTGCGAGCTAGGGCCGTGGCATCTTGAAATGCTTACTCAGCTTCAGCCCCTGACCCTGATAGTTTGAAGCGATATCAACGCCGTAGAGCTGTTTCGGCACCTCTGCCATGCGTTCATAAACCAGACGCCCGACAATTTGACCATGTTCCAACACAAATGGGGCTTCGTGGCAGCGCACCTCTAACACGCCACGCGCACCTGCACCGCCAGCGGGGGCATGGCCAAAGCCCGGATCAAAGAAGCCGGCATAATGAACACGAAATTCCCCAACCATGGCCAGATAGGGGGCCATTTCGGCGGCACAATCCGGGGGGATGTGCACGGCTTCGCGGCTAACGAGGATGTAAAACGCACCGGGATCCAGGATCAACCTGCCATCGTCTGAATGCAGTTCTTCCCAATATTCGGCAGGGTCGTAGTGACCGATGTTATCCAGATCGATCACGCCAGTATGCGGTTTGGCGCGATACCCGACCAATGTGCCGTTGGCAGGTTTCAGATCAACGGAAAATCCAAGGCCTCGATCGATCACCGCTTCACCATCCACCAGCGTATCGGTGGCATGCCGGTCGATGAGTTCCTGATCTGACAGCACCGCCTGACCCGCACGGAACCGAATTTGGTTCAGACGCATGCCCGGGCGGACCAGAGCGGAGAAGGAACGAGGACAAATTTCTGCGTAAAGCGGGCCGGAGTAGCCGGCCGGGATGCGATCAAACTCTGTGCCGCTATCGGTGATGACGCGGGTCAAAAGATCCAGACGGCCTGTGGAGCTCTTTGCATTCGCAATGGCCTGTATATCATTGGGAAGGTTTAAAGATTCCATCAAGGGAACCACATAAACACAACCTTTTTCCAGCACCGCCCCGTTTGATATGTCGATGCGATGCATTTCAAATTCGTCGAGCCGATCAGTGACCTTGCGACCTTCTCCGGCAAGAAAGGATGCGCGAACCCGATAGGCCGTTGTCCCAAGGCGCAAATCCAAAGAGGCGGGCTGAATCTGTGCGTCCAGGATATCCGGTTCAGCCGTCAATGCCCCGTCGGCGATCATCTGTGTCAATGTCTGGCTGGGCAAAACGCCAATTCCGGCAGGGCTCATTCGGCTACTCCTGATACAACAAACCGCCCAACGTCCCATCGACGCGAGCGGTTTTGTTTCTGGTCGGGCTAGCAGGACTCGAACCTGCGACCTTCCGTCCCCCAGACGGACGCGCTACCAGGCTGCGCCATAGCCCGACACGGGTTTCTACATAGAGATTTTCATCGCCGAGGCAAGCGGGAAAGCGCATCTTTATCCGTTACAGAAGTCGGTTTTGGTCCTGGCGGTTACGCAAGGCGATAAGTCGATCCACAATACCGGCAATCTTGGCGCGGTTGTCACCATGATCTAGGTTTAGCCGACCGGCAAGGATGGCGGACGTTATGGGCTGGGGCAGCGAGTCAAACGCCTTATCTGCCGGATCGGCGGGGATGTCTGCCTCTGCCACTGTGGGTTCTGGCGTGTCAGATGGCGCCAGATCAACGATTTCCGCATCTTCAACCTGCGTCAAATCAGGGGCGGCGGCAGGACGGCTTTCCGTTCGGGTGGAAATAAAACTGACATCGGGCGCTGCGGCGGACTGACCTTGATCGTCATCGTGATGGTCTGACAGTGGCTGTGACAAGGCAGAGACGGCTTTGATACCGTCTGTTCCCAGCATCCGCTGTACCCGTTTGATCGTGTGACCATCTTCGTGCAGCAGACGTTTGATTCCCCCCAGCAACAACATGTCGTTGGGACGATAGTAGCGACGACCGCCTGCGCGTTTTACTGGGCGGATCTGGCTGAACTTACTTTCCCAGAATCGCAACACATGGGCAGGTGTTTCCAGCCACTCTGATACTTCACGTATGGTTCTGAAGGCGTCGGGCGATTTTGCCATGCCCAGACCTACCCCTTACTTGCGATTGCCTGCAGCAACGCGTTCCTTCATCAGATGTGATGGTCGGAACGTCATAACGCGACGAGGGTGAATTGGAACCTCTTCGCCGGTTTTCGGGTTGCGGCCAACACGCGCGTTTTTGTCCCGGATACTGAATGTTCCGAAAGACGAAATTTTGACGGAGTCTCCACCGGCGAGCGCATCTGACATATGATTCAGAACACTTTCCACAAGCTGCGAGGAATCGTTTCGGGACAGACCAACCTCGCGGAAGACAGCTTCACTCAAATCCATTCGCGTCAGCGTTTTTGATGACATATCGTGTCCCCTGTTGATTATTCACAAAGAATAGTGCGCGGGCAATTTCTGAGTCAACAACAGTGGCTTACAACGCGGCATTTATTCCGCATTACCAGCGGATTACCACCGAACCCCACGCCAATCCGCCGCCAATTGCCTCTGCAACCACCAAATCACCCTGCTTGATCTGGCCATTTTGCTTACCCACAGACATGGCAAGGGGAATCGATGCGGCAGAAGTATTGCCATGGTCCTGAACGGTTACGACGACCCGATCCATAGACACGCCCATTTTCTTGGCCGTGCCCTGAATGATCCGTATATTGGCCTGATGTGGCACAATCCAGTCGACATCATCGCCACTGAGTCCAACTTTTTCCAAAGCGGTTTCCGCGGTCGAGGCGAGCTTTTCGACAGCTTGCCGGAAGAGCGCATTGCCCTGCATAACGATGTGACCTGTGGAATTGTTCGACACACCGCCATTGACGTAAAGCATATCCTTGTAGCGGCCATCGGAATTCAGGTCGCTTGCCAGAATGCCGCGATCGGCAGTGGTTCCATCGCCTTCTTGCGCCTCAAGGATCAGCGCGCCAGCCCCGTCGCCAAAGAGAACGCAGGTGCTGCGATCCTCAAAGTTTAAAATCCGGCTAAAAGTTTCGGCGCCAATCACCAGAATGCGTTTGGCTTGTCCTGACAGGATCATGCCATTTGCGGTGCTGAGTGCGAAAACAAAACCGGCGCAAACGGCCTGTACATCGTAGGCGAAACCTTGTTCGATCCCCATCTTGGCCTGGATCATTGTCGCCGCCGACGGGAAAGTCAGATCCGGTGTTGATGTCGCGACAATAACGGCATCAATGTCCGAGGGTTCCAGACCCGCATCGGTGAGTGCTGCAAGCCCAGCCTTGGTTCCCATGTCAGAGGTGGTCTCGTCCTCTGCTGCAAAATGGCGACGTTCTATCCCTGAACGGGAACGAATCCACTCATCAGACGTATCCAGAGTTTTTTCAAACTCGCTGTTTGGGACCACTCGTTCAGGCAGATAGTGCCCGATACCTCTGACCACCGCGCGAAGTGTCATTCGGTTTCACCGTTGTTGTTATCATTATCGTCACTGCTGATGCCATCTTGTCTGGGTGTGACTGCAGATGCAACCCGGGCGGCAAGTCTTTCGGTAAATCCTGATTCTGCGAGTTTAAACGCCAGTTTGATCGCGGCGGACACCCCGGTCGCATCGGCGGAACCATGAGATTTCACAACTGTTCCGTTCAATCCAAGGAAAACGCCGCCATTGACCTGGCGTGGATCAATACGCGCACGCAGGCGCTGCAAAGATGAATAGGCAAACAAAGCACCCATGCGCGACAGGATTGAATAAGAAAAGGCGCCCCGGAAAAATTCCCGGATCAGTCTGGCGGTACCTTCGCCGGTTTTCAGGGCCACATTGCCCGTAAACCCATCGGTGACGATAACATCGACGCCGGCAGAGGGGATATCGCCGCCCTCGACAAATCCAACGTAGTCAAAATTGGCACCATCTGCGGCGTCTTGGATCAGCTCATTGGCTTCTTTCAGCTCTGACCGGCCTTTGTGTTCCTCTGTCCCGACATTCAACAGACCAATGCGCGGGCGTGACAGTTCCAAACCGTTTCGCGCATAAGACGCGCCCATCAGGGAATATTGCAACAGATCGTTGGCATCGGCTTTGATATCGGCGCCCACATCCAGCATGATGTTGAACCCGCCAGGATTTCGTGACGGCCACAAACATGCGATGGCAGGGCGGTTGACGCCGGGCAGTTTGCGCAGACGGATCATGGACACCGCCATCAGGGCACCTGTGTTGCCGCAAGAAACCGCCACAGTAGCCTCACCACTGCGCACGGCATCGATGGCGGACCACATTGAGGTTTCTTTGCCCTTGCGCATCACATGGCTGGGCTTGGCGTCCATTGTCACGACATCATCCGCGTGACGAATGTCACAGACTTCGGCAAGCCCGGGGTGTTTGTTGACCAGCGGATTTAACACCGCAGAGTCGCCATGCAAAATGAACCCGATATTCGGGTTCTTGGCCTGGGACTTTGCCAGGCCAGAGACAACAGCAGAGGGGCCGAGATCGCCACCCATTGCATCGACAGAGATGATTACGCGCCCGGCGGGTGTGTGTTCAGTCTCGTGCGATGTATCTGCTACCATATCAGGTTTTGTCAGATCAGAGAATTAATCCGAGATCCGAAGACGCTTATGCAGCGTCTTCGTCATCCAGATCGATTTCATCAGCCTGCGCAACAACCTCGCGGTCGTCGTAATGACCACAGGATGCACAAACGTGATGCGAGCGTTTCAGCTCGCCACAGTTTGGGCATTCAGCCGGGTTACCGGCGACGAGTGCGTCATGCGAACGGCGCTGATTGCGGCGCGACTTCGTTACTTTGTTTTGCTGGACAGCCATGTCTCAACCTCGATTTGCGAGGGGCCAATCTTGCTAAGCCCCTGATTTCCTTTGACGACCCGCCGAAAAATATACGATATCCCGCAGGCGAATTGTATCTGTAAACGAGGGCGGGAAAATACTCAGATTCCAGCCCTGTGCAAGCCCTTTCTTGGCCCATTGTAACGGATTACTCACCCTTTCCCAATTTGTCGCGCAACGCGGCCAAAGATGCAAATGGTTTTGCGTCTTCGTCTGTCATTGCCTCTTGGTCAGGTTCGGTAAAATAACGGTTTTCCAGCGTTACATTTTCGGCCCGAGGATAGTCGGGCAGGGCAAGGGCCAAAGCCTCAAACATCACGAGGCCGACGTCGATAAATTCCTGCAAAAGATCGACGGTGTCGTCTTCGGGCATCTCAACTTCTTCTTCGGTTGGCTCCCCCAGGGTTCGAACAAATTTGCGATCGACCTTGGTATCCAAACGCGTCACGACGGGTTCAAGCGTAACCACGCAATTTTGCACAACCGTGGCCCCAAGATTGGCGGTCAGCTGCCAATCAGATTTACCAGCCGGGGATAAGGCCCCCTGAAATCGCAGTTTTCTGACCCCGGGAATGCCCAAGTCCGCTGCAATCGCTTCCCGCGTTGCATCGTCAGGTTCCAGCAGAAACTGCTTGGCCTTTCGCCCGGGCAGATCCGCAACCCGGTACGGGCATGAATAGATTGGGAGATCGGGCATTTGTGGCCAGTTCCTTCCTTGAACCGAAAGCAATCCTTCTATAATCGGATTAGAAGGCAATGGTGAGAGTGGCAAGAGGCTGTGCAATGTTAAACTATTCTAGCGTCCGAAAATTCATTGCCTTTGTTATGCTATCCGCATTCCTGACGGCATGTTCCGCAACGGTCAGAACCCATGGCTACGTTCCTTTGGACTCTGATCTGAAGAATGTGATCGTCGGCGTGGACACCCAGACAACTCTGGAAGATACGATCGGCCTGCCAACAGCAACCGGCATTTTGCAGGAAAGCGATTGGTATTATGTCGAAAGCGAATGGCGTCGGTTTGCCTGGAAAGCCCCCAAAGAAGTGAACCGAGAGGTCGTGGCCATTCGATTCGATGACGACGGTGTTGTGGAAAATATCGAACGTTTCGGATTGGAGGATGGCCGGGTCGTCGTATTGTCGCGCCGCGTCACCGACAGCAATATCCGAGGAATCGGCTTCTTGCGTCAGCTTCTGGGCAATATTGGTGTCATTAATACTGACGAGCTGTTTGGCAATTAATCATCATGTGACGCAGCGTTTTGTTGTGGGCGGGCTTCAACTGTCACCAGACTGACATAGATATCTTCTACGTTCGAGTTTGGGCTTATGGCGGCGCGGAGCACAGAAATGATTCTGCTTCACAAAGGACAGTATGTGGCGCGGTTGGCGGAAACCGCCAGTGATTTGCGCCAAGCGCAGGAACTGCGGTTCAAGTGCTTTTTCCCCGATGAATTTAAGGGTGGCGAGATAGGGCTCGATCAGGATGTCTACGACGGCCTTTGTCAGCATATCTTGATAGAGCACACGGAAAGCGCAGAGATTGTTTGCTGCTTTCGGTTAATGCACTTGGAAAATGGTCGGAATATAGATCAATGTTATTCGGCCCAGTATTACGAGTTGGGCAATTTGAAAAACATGGATGACCCCGTCGTTGAAATGGGGCGGTTCTGCATTGATCCGGACCACCATGATCCAGATATCTTGCGTATCGCCTGGGCCGCGACGACCCTGTATGTCGATCAGGTCAAAGCCAGCCTGTTGTTTGGCTGTTCATCCTTCAAAGGAATGCGTACGGAAACCTATACGGATGCTTTCGCACTGCTGAGGGATCGATATCTGGCGCCGAAAAACTGGATGCCCAAGGTGAAAGCCCCGAAAGTGTTCCGGTTTGCCCAACATTTACGAAAAAAACCGGATATGAAACAGGCGATGAAGGTTATGCCGCCGCTTTTGAAAAGCTATCTGTTGATGGGTGGGTGGGTCAGCAACCACGCGGTGGTGGATCCAAAGATGAACACCTTGCATGTCTTTACGGGGTTGGAGGTCAAGGCGATCTCTGCAAGCCGAAAACGGCTTTTGCGCAGTATCGCGACGCAGGGATGATTCCGGCTGTTTACTGCTAAGGATTGACCAGCGGTAAAATGGGATGTAGCCCGCGTTTCATGGCACGCACTCCTTTGCTTCAAATCACCAATATTTCGCTGACTTTCGGGGGCGACCCGATCTTCTCGGGCCTCGATTTCGTTGTGCAACCCGGCGATCGTGTGGCCCTTGTCGGGCGTAACGGGTCCGGCAAATCGACACTGATGAAGATCATGGCAGGGTTGGTTGAACCGGACAAAGGGGACAGGATTCTCTCGCCCGGTGTAACTGTCGGATATATGCAGCAACATCCTGATTTGTCCGGATTTCAGACACTTGGCGAATTTTCTTCAAGTGAGCTGCCAGAGGGGGAAGATTACCGTGTCGCCATAGCCGCCGAAGGGTTGAAGTTTAATCCTGACACGCCGGTCAGTACTGCCTCAGGCGGTGAACGCCGCAGGGCTGCTTTGGCAAAGCTATTAGCCGAAGCACCTGAACTGATGTTGTTGGACGAACCCACCAACCATTTGGATATCGAAGCCATCCAATGGTTAGAGGATCAGCTGAAAAATACAAAATCCGGCTTTATCCTGATCAGCCACGACCGGGCGTTTTTAAACACACTGACACGCGCAATGTTGTGGGTGGATCGCGGGCAGGTGCGCCGCAAGGAAAGTGGTTTTGACCAATTTGAAGCCTGGCGCGACAAGATGTGGCAGGAAGAAGATGACCAGCGTCACAAGTTAAATCGCAAGATCAAGGCAGAGGCGCGTTGGGCGGTTGAGGGCATCAGTGCCCGGCGAAAACGCAATCAGGGGCGTTTGCGGGCGCTTCAGGACATGCGGCAGGAACGCGCACAGCAGATAAAGCGTCAGGGTGCGGCGGCCATGGCGTTGGAGGCGGCCCCAAAGTCGGGGCGTTTGGTTGTTGAGGCAAATTCGATCAGCAAAACATTCAACGACACACCAATTCTGAAACCCTTTAGCATCCGCATAAATAGGGGCGATCGGGTTGGCATTGTTGGGCCGAATGGGTCTGGGAAGACGACACTGCTAAAAATGCTGATCGGAGAGCTTGAACCCGATGCGGGCAGCATCCGTTTGGGAACCAATCTTGATCTGTCCTATTTCGACCAAAACCGCGCCAAACTAGATCCGGATATGAGCTTGTGGGAAAGCCTGACAGGGGACCCGGATATGCGTGTTTCCGGTCAGGCCGATCAGATCATGGTGCGCGGCACACCCAAACACGTGGTTGGGTATTTGAAAGAATTTTTGTTTGACGATCAACAGGCCCGCGCCCCGGTCCGGTCCCTGTCAGGTGGGGAAAAGGCGCGTTTGCTGTTGGCCAAGTTGATGGCAAAGCCGTCAAATCTGTTGATTCTTGATGAACCAACAAATGATTTGGATGTTGAAACGCTAGACCTGCTGCAGGACCTGTTGGGGGAATATGACGGCACCGTAATCCTTGTCAGCCATGATCGTGATTTTCTGGACCGCGCTGTCGCCACCACCATCGCGATGGAGGGGCAGGGCGCCGCCACGGTCTATGCCGGCGGATGGAGCGATTATCAGGCCCAGAGACCAAAAGCAGAAACGCCTGGGCCAACCCCAACTGTTCAGGGCAAACCCAAGGCTCAGACCGCGAAACAAACGACAAAGCTAAGTTTCAAAGATCAACATCGTCTGGAACAATTGCCTTCGGTCATCGAAAGATTAGAGATAGAGATCCAGAAACTGGAAACACTGTTGGGCGATCCGGATTTGTTTGCGCGGGAACCTGCGAAGTTCAGCAAGGCCAGCGATGCTCTGCTACAACGGCAATCGGCCTTGTCTGATGCAGAGACAGAGTGGCTGGAACTGGAAGAAAAAGCTGCCGCTTTGCAAAGCAGCGGCTAAGCGTTCATTCTGCCCCAGCCGGGGTTAAAACGTTGATCCCCGCAGCGGCAGCACGGGCCAGTTCCGGGTCAAGCGACATCGGGATGTATTCGCCCCGGCGCCACAGTTCCGATTGATCGTCATAATAGCGCGACAACGGATGGCCCGATTGACCGGTGGCGATGATAAAAACAGAGCTGTCGGGGTCTGCCATATCATAGACACCTCGATACCCGGCCGCGTGAATGTTTACAAAGGGATCCTGATCAGTCGCAGCAGTTTGCCCGCGCATCAGCGTGTTGTCCCCACCACTGGTCGATTGGCGGATGTTTACAAACCAGCTGAGCAAGGGAATTTCGCCTAGAACCTCGTGATTATGGGCGGCATTATGCGCGTCACCCCAACGCAGTGCTTCTAACCTTGTGCCATAGGTTTCCTCGATCCACAGCAACGCATCGTCCAACGATAGGCTGGCCATTGTGGCACAGGTTTCTACCGGGGTTGACTGGATGACGTCGCACCAGGCAGAGGCCCCGTCAACGTCGCGGAAGACCCGTTCAATGAACAACGGCTCGACATGGGTGATGCTGTTGGACAATGGGCCCAGATCATCGCGGATCAGGCGTTTTTGCAAGGCGCGCATCCAGGCGGAATAAATCAGGGGTTCCGGCAAATGTTCGTTCATTTCGCCATTCCATTCTGCCAGCATGGCGAGCGCTTGTTGGCGTCGTCCTTCATGCGTGTCGCCCGGCGCAGATTCCCCAGTGAACCACAGGTCAGCGGCGATCAGAGGCAAAAGCGTGCGCGCAGAGGTGCTGATCGTGTCCAATTGCGCCTCGATAAAACTATCACGTGTATGGACTTGCCGCGATTGCATCAAATGTCGCCAGCGCTGAATACGTTGCGTGTCGCCCCATTTGAAACTCATGTGATAGGGAAAGGGCCGATGGATGACTTTGTTGTTGGTATTGCCGAGAATCCCACCTACGGGATCCACAAATTCAGGGTTGCTGTTGTATCGCAACCGACCGCTCCAGCGGTTTTCCGTCAGCCATCCGGGGCTTGGCAGGCGCCCCTGGCTTTGATGTCGCGCAGACCGCTGAGGAAATGCGCCCAAAGTCTTCATCGCGATGCGGGTCTTGTCGACAAACACCACATTGACCGAGGGCGCAATCACACCGTCGCCAGCAGCAATTGACTCCTTGATGCTGTTTGACCGCATCTGTTTTAAAACGGCGCTGACGGTGGTGTCGTTTGGCGACAGGGCGGTCCATGAAATGGTCATCACGTGCCCGCCAGGAGTTATCTGGTTCAAACCATAAAGATCTGCGGGAAGGACGGGGCCATTTTCCGTCCATCTTAGGGTAATCTTGATGGGTTCTGCATCTTTGATCTGAATGACCGAGTCGCGTGTTTCGAATTCGCGGAAACCGGTCGGGGTTCGGTAGGTATTCGGATTGTCCCTCCCCAGCTCTTCGATATGAAGATCAAGATTGTCCAGATATGACGCCGTCAAACCCCAGGCCATTGTGTCGCTGCGCCCGGACAATATCAAAGGCGAGCCTGGGATCGTGCTACCAATCATGCCCCGATCACCCATCTGCAGACGCGCGAGATACCAAATCGACGGGGCTGTCAGGCCTAAATGCGGATCATTGGCCAGCAAAGCCCCCGAAGTCGTGGATCGTTTTGCACCTGCAGCCCAAACATTTGACGCCCCGGCGAATGCATATGTTTTCAATGGGTTCAATGGCGACGTGTCAGTGGGTATTGCAGCAAAACTTGGGCGGGTTCCCGGAACGATAGAGGCATATTCAGGCAGTTCCGCCACACCAGACCCCGGCGCCATGGGCAGGATATCTGCCAACCGCTCACGCGGCAGGGCAAGCGACAGGCGGGCACGCAAAATCTCGCCCTCCAGATGCGGCGTTAATCGCAATGACATCAATTTGACGATGGCGATGGAATCTGCGGGCTGCCATGCGTTTATCTGCCCACCGTACAAAAATAACTCAGGCGCGCCGCGTCCTCTGGCCCCTTCGTTCACCTGATCGATCCAGGCATTCACCCCAGCCGCATAGGCGTTCAAAAATCGGATGGCGGTTTCGTCCTGTGCGGCCACGGATTGGCGGGCGGTTGTGTATAAATCCAATCGGCGTAGGGTTTCGTCGATCTTGATGGTACGCGGGCCAAACAGTTCGGACTGGCGCCCCTGTGCCGTGCGGCGCAACATTGTCATCTGCCACAAACGATCCTGCGCATGGGCAAAGCCCAAACCAAAAAACGCATCTTCGTCATTTTGCGCAAAGATATGCGGAACGGCGGTATTGGAGCGCACGATTTCAACGGCGCTTTCGATGCCTGAAACCGTATAATCCTGATCGTAGTCAGGGATCGAACGGGAGGCGAGATAATAGACAAGCCCAGCGCTGAGCCCCACCAACAGGATCGCGCCAAGAAATAACCAGGTTAACCAACGAAATAACTGCGCCACATGGACCCCCGTGGTTGACGCCAAATCTTCGTACCTTCATTACGGGTGTTGAGAAAAATTCGCAATCGGATGGGTGGAGCAGATGAAGAAACTCGCATTTTTAGGCCTTGGCGTTATGGGATTTCCGATGGCTGGGCATCTGCAAAAGGCCGGATATTCAGTAACTGTTTACAATCGCACCTCGGCAAAGGCAGAAAACTGGGTGGCGCAACATGGCGGTGCGTGGGCTTCCACCCCCAAAGAGGCGGCACAAGGGGCTGATATCGTTTTTTCATGTGTCGGTAATGATGATGATCTGCGTTCTGTCTGCACTGGCGAGGATGGGGCCTTTGCCGGTATGAAAAGCGGTGCGATACTTGTGGATCACACCACCGTGTCTGATGCCGTCACCAAGGAACTGTACGACATTGCCAAGGGGCAAGGGTTGTCGTTTATTGATGCGCCGATTTCCGGTGGTCAGGCCGGTGCCGAAAATGCTGTTCTGTCGATCATGTGCGGCGGGGATGAAGATGTGTTCGCCCAAGCCGAGCCAGTGATGAACACCTATGCCCGCATTTGCCGCAGAATCGGCGAAAGCGGCGCCGGACAGCTGACCAAAATGTGCAATCAGATTGCTATTGCTGGTCTGGTTCAGGGCCTGTCAGAGGCATTGCATTTTGCCGAGAAGGCCGGGTTGGATGGCCGGTCAGTGGTGGAGGTGATCAGCCAGGGTGCGGCTGGCAGCTGGCAGATGGCAAACCGCTATGAAACCATGATTGACGATCATTTTGAACACGGCTTTGCCGTGGATTGGATGCGCAAGGATTTGGGTATTTGCCTGTCTTCCGCCGATGTAAACGGGGCCAGCCTACCTGTTACGGCTTTGGTAGATCAGTTTTATAAAGACGTGCAGAAAATGGGCGGTGGGCGTTGGGATACATCCAGCCTGTTCAAAAGGTTGCGTGCCTTGGATTAAGAAAAGAAAGGGCGGCCAAATTGGCCGCCCATCGCATTCGAATTCCTGTTCCGATTTACGGGATGATACGGGTGTATTTGGTGCCCTCAAGCGTGGCGCCCACATGCAGACCCGCCTGACCAAAGATGACGGCAATCACAGGTGACAAAACGTTTGTCGTATCGGCGCTGATGTTACCGCCCTGATCAATAGCAACATATTCGATGTCCCCGCCGGCGGCCCAACCAGCGCTGGCCCGGAAATCATTCATTGCCTCTTCGGTCATGAAAAACAAAACATGGGCGAATTGCTGTGCGCCGATTTGCAGGCCGATACTGGCAGAGGCTGCAGAATAATAATCAACGCTGATATTATTGATTTGCAATGCGCCACGGCCATAGGACCCACCCAGACCAAATCCGGCCTCTGTGATCAGCGGCATCACCAGAACACCCGCGGCCTTGCTGGCCAGATCGCGTGTGCCGGGATAGTTTTCATACATATGGGAAAGGGTTGCGGCGACGCGGGCGTCGATCTCTGCTCCACCCAGACTGCCAACACCGTTTCCGCATGCTGATAACATGGTGAGTGCACCCGCACTGACGAGGATACCGCGACGTGAAATACTGCTCATAATTTTGTACCTTATTTGCCTGACTTACAGATCTCTTTGGATCTTTGCGCAGAGTTTACGACATATCGTTTCCAATGTCATGCCAATTGCGCCAGCAAGGGCGCGCTCGGCAACATAAATCCAAGTTCAATGCAAATTTTGTGATCAGCCATTGAGCAGTGTGGCAACATCCGGGGCAAAATAGGTTAGAACCCCATCACAGCCAGCACGCTTGAAGGCAATCAGGCTTTCCAGCATGGCCTTTTTCCCGTCGATCCAGCCATTTGCGGCGGCGGCCTGAATCATCGCGTATTCGCCCGAGACTTGATAGGCAAATGTCGGGGCGCCAAATTCATCCTTCACCCGTCGGCAGATATCCAGATAGGGCATACCGGGTTTAACCATTACCATATCGGCGCCCTCTGACAGATCGCGGGCGATCATGCGCAACGCCTCATCCGAATTGGCCGGGTCCATCTGATAGGTGGATTTATCACCCGTCAATGCGCCAGTGGCCCCAACAGCATCGCGGAACGGTCCATAAAAGGCGCTGGCGTATTTGGCGGCATAAGACATGATCGACACATTGGTGTGATTGTTGCTTTCTAATGCCTCCCGAATGGCCAGAATGCGCCCATCCATCATGTCCGAGGGGCCAAGGATATCCGCACCGGCCTGCGCCTGAGCCAACGCCTGTTTGACCAGCGCGTCGACGGTTTCGTCATTCACGACCTCGCCACCCCTGACAATGCCGTCATGTCCCAGTGCATTATATGGATCCAACGCGATATCCGTCATGACCAGAATATCCGGCACAGCGTCTTTGATGGCGCGGGTCGCACGGTTTGACAGATTGTCTGGATTCCACGCCTCTTCGCAGGTTTCGGTTTTAAGCGCAGGATCTGTATACGGAAACAGGCAAATCGCTGGGATTCCCAATGATTGTGCATGCTTTGCCAGTTCAGGTAAAAGATCGACAGAAAGCCTTTCAACCCCGGGCATCGATGGAACGGTTTGCCGTTCTGACACACCATCACAGACAAATACTGGCCAGATCAGATCGGACGGGGTCAACGTATGTTCGCTCACCAGCGCCCGAATGGCAGGTTTGCGCCGCAAGCGTCGCGGGCGCGACAATGGGAATTTACCAAGGGTAGGGCGCATTTGTGACCTCTTTCCGCGATGTGCATGCGTTGCACGGATTGCGCTTTTACGTAAGCTGGCATATCGGTGAAAGACGCGCAATTAAGTAAGCTGAATTTTTGAGGAGAAGCGGTTGGACTGGCGACTGATCGTATTTGAGACGATCGATATGCGATCATTCTCAAACCTGTGGTACTGGATTGCGCTTACCGTGATGTGGTCATCTCTTAGCCATTGGGTGATGGGAGTGCCTTATGATCTGGTGCTCAGGGCACGCCGCGATGGTGGGCAGACGATGGAAGATCTGGAAACCCTGACGCGCGTAAACTGCAATCGTTTTCTTTTCATGGTTCGGGTGTCCGGGCCTTGGATTATGGGGTTGAGTTTCTTCACACTCACGAGCTTGGTGATTTTGGGTTTTGTGTACGAAATGGAATTTGCGCAGGCCGTTTTTTTGCTTGCGTTTCCGATGTTGCTCGTCGGTCTGTTGTGCTTGAGGTCCGCCTTGGAACTCGAAGCGCACCCAAAAGAGGGAATAGCGCTGTGTAATCGGCTAAGGCTTCATCGCATCATGACTCAGTTAATCGGCGTTGTGTCCGTCTTTACCACCGCGATGTGGGGCGTCTATCAGAACCTGAATCTTGGCGCTTTGGGCTGATAGGGATTTCAAATGTCTCAAACCCGATTAATCGCCGGAGGCGTACCCGAAGGATTTGATGCCCGATTTATCTTGAAAGAACTGGAAAAAACCGGTGGTCCTGTTGTGCATATCGCGCGGGATGACAAGCGGATGGCGGCCATGGCTGCCGCGATGCGGTTTTTTGACCCCGATTTGCAGGTGCGTCAGTTTCCCGGTTGGGATTGTTTGCCCTATGACCGGGTATCGCCCAACCCAGATATCTCCGCCCAGCGCATGTCGCTTTTGTCAGAGATAGCCGGGCGTACGCCCCGTGGAAAAGATGATCGGACGTTATATCTGACGACCCTGAACGCCGCGACGCAAAAACTGCCTGCGCGAACGGTGTTGAAAGGCGCGGTCTGGTCAGCGCGGGTAGGCGAGCGCATTAACGAAGATCAGCTGCGTACCTTCTTGGTGCGGATGGGGTATGTGCAAACTCCCACTGTGATGGAATCTGGTGATTTTGCCATTCGCGGCGGTATCATCGATGTATTCCCACCTGGCCATGACAGCCCGATCCGGTTGGATTTGTTTGGCGATGTTCTGGATGGCGCCCGACGGTTTGACCCTGCCACACAAAGAACAACCGAAAAATTGGACAATGTTGAACTGACGCCTGTGTCAGAGGTTATACTGGATCAGCCTGCAATCACCCGGTTTCGGCAGAACTATCGTATCGCCTTTGGCGCGGCGGGAAGTGATGATCCCCTCTATGAGGCCGTCAGTGCAGGCCGAAAGATACAAGGCGTCGAACATTGGCTGCCATTTTTTCATGAAGATCTCGAAACTCTGTTCGATTATCTTCCGGATGCGACGGTCGTCTTGGATGATCAGGTCACGCCGCAACGTTTGGCCCGGTGGGCATCTATCGACGATCAATACGAAACCCGCACTGTCGCAATGCAGTCGCGAAACCGACTGGATACAGTCTACAAACCTGTGCCGCCTGATCAGCTGTATTTGAATGACAAAGCTTGGGAAGCGGCGATTACCGACAAACGCGTTATCCAATTGTCGACCCTGCCGCAGTCAACCGGGTTTGGTGTCATTGATGCCGGTGGTCGAATTGGGCGCAATTTTGCCCCGGAACGGCAGCAAGAAAGCATCAGCCTGTTTGGCGCGCTCAAGGATCACATCTTAAGCCAAAACAAAAACGGGCCAGTGATCATTGCCAGCTATTCCGACGGTGCGCGGGAACGCCTGCATAGCTTGCTGACGGATGAAGGTTTGAAATCAACGCATCTGATTGACGATTATCGGGATGTTCCTGACGCTGCCGGGGGTGTTTATCTGGCAGTTTGGCCGCTGGATCACGGTTTTACCGATGCGGCCCTGACAGTGATTTCAGAACAGGATGTGCTGGGGGATCGTCTGGTCCGCCCGGTCAAACGCAAACGCCGCGCAGAAAACTTCCTGACAGAGGCGCAGAGCCTATCGACCGGTGATCTGGTCGTGCATGTCGATCATGGTGTTGGCCGCTTCAAAGGGTTGGAAACGGTTTCAGCGATGGGTGCCCCCCACGAATGTATCGCGCTGGAATATGCAGGCGGTGATCGCCTGTTCCTGCCCGTGGAAAACATCGAACTGCTCACCAAGTTTGGACATGACGAAGGGTTGCTGGATCGTTTGGGCGGCGGGGCCTGGCAGGCGAAAAAGGCCAAGCTGAAGGAGCGCATTCGTCAGATCGCTGACAAGCTGATCCGAATTGCCGCTGAACGTGCCCTAAGATCGGGACAGATCATGGAACCCCCTGATGGCATCTGGGAGGCGTTCTCTGCACGCTTTCCTTATCAGGAAACCGACGATCAACTTTCGGCGATCGAGGATGTTTTGGGCGATCTTGCCTCTGGCCAGCCGATGGATCGCCTAATTTGCGGTGACGTCGGCTTTGGCAAAACAGAGGTCGCAATGCGCGCGGCTTTTATCGCCGCTATGTCCGGGGTGCAGGTGGCGGTGGTCGCGCCAACGACTTTGCTGTCGCGCCAACATTACAACAGCTTTGCCGAGCGCTTTCGTGGCTTCCCGGTCGAGGTGCGACAACTGTCGCGTTTTGTCGGCCAGAAAGAGGCGTCAGCCACACGGGCAGGATTGGCAGACGGAACGGTGGATATAGTCATCGGTACCCATGCTGTTTTGGCGAAAAACATCCGCTTCAAATCGCTGGGTCTATTGATCATCGACGAAGAACAACATTTTGGCGTGTCGCACAAAGAACGCCTGAAGCAACTAAGGTCGAACGTTCATGTTCTGACCCTGACAGCAACGCCAATTCCGCGGACGCTGCAGCTGTCGCTGTCGGGTGTGCGGGATCTGTCCATCATCGGCACCCCGCCGATCGATCGCCTGTCGATCCGTACCTATATCTCGGAGTTTGACGCCGTCACGATCAGAGAGGCGCTGTTGCGCGAACATTATCGCGGCGGGCAGAGCTTTTACGTCGTTCCCCGGATCAAAGATCTGCGAGAGATTGAGGAATTTCTGGAAAGCCACGTGCCTGAAATCAGCTTTGTTACAGCGCACGGTCAGCTGGCAGCGGGCGATCTGGATGAACGTATGAACGCGTTTTATGATGGCAAATATGATGTGTTGCTGGCGACAACGATTGTCGAATCCGGTCTGGATATCCCAACTGCCAACACCATGGTGGTGCACCGGGCCGATATGTTCGGATTGGCGCAATTGTATCAAATCCGGGGCAGGGTAGGGCGATCAAAAACCCGCGCCTATGCCTATCTGACGACAAAGCCGCGCACGCCCCTGACGCCAAATGCTGAAAAGCGTCTGCGTGTTCTGGGAAGTTTGGATACGCTCGGGGCTGGCTTTACGCTGGCCAGCCAAGATTTGGATATTCGAGGTGCGGGCAACATCATCGGAGAAGAGCAATCCGGCCAGATGCGTGAAGTTGGCTATGAGCTTTACCAAACAATGTTGGAAGAGGCTGTTGCCAAAATTCGCGCCGGTGAAATGGAAGGATTGCCAGATGATGATCAATGGTCCCCGCAAATCAATCTGGGCGTGCCCGTTCTGATCCCAGAAAATTACGTGCCCGATCTTGATGTGCGACTGGGGCTTTACCGGCGCCTGTCAAACCTGACGACGAAAGTTGAACTAGAAGGTTTTGCCGCCGAACTGATCGATCGTTTTGGAAAGTTGCCGAAAGAAGTGAATACATTGCTGCTGGTCGTGCGGATCAAGGCCATGTGCAAGCGGGCCGGAATTGCCAAACTGGATGGTGGGCCCAAGGGGGCTACGATCCAGTTTCACAATGATAAGTTCGTAAATCCTGCGGGATTGGTGGAATTCATTCAGGATCAAAGAGAACTGGCCAAGGTGCGCGATAACAAAATCATCGTGCGACGCGATTGGAAAAAAGCCAGCGACAAGATCAAGGGTGCGTTTGCCATCGCGCGCGATCTGGCAGAGAAAGCTGTGCAGAAGAAATAGTAATACTCCGAGCAGTTAACGGATGTGCGGGATCACAAAGTTACGTGATCAAAACTCTTCATGCTCTATGGCGCGACGTTCCAGATGGCGTATCCGGTAGACCAGCAAACACCCGATGCCGCAACACACAGCGATGCCGATTGTCAGGGGCAAAGGGGAGCCGTTGAAGGCAAGCCCGATTGGAACGGCGATAGCAACAGACAGCACATTGGACACCCCCCCGATAATTGAGGCCGCCATTCCGGCAATATGACCCATTGGTTCCATCGCCAAAGCGTTTAAGTTGCCAATGGTCAGCCCGATCATGAAAAAGACCGACGTGGACCAGAAAAAGTAAGAATACAAATGCCACCCATCGGGGATCAAATTCCACGTAATGCTGATGGCCATAGCCGTAGATAACACCAACTGCCCGCCCAATGCGAAGGAAACCAACACACGCATGCCCAGCCGTTCCACAAGCACCGCGTTGATAAGGCTGGAACTGGCGGCAATAACGGCCGTCAACCCAAACCACAGGTGAAATGTTT
The DNA here is from genome assembly GCF_057219155.1 of Roseovarius sp. YIN77. Lineage (NCBI taxonomy): Bacteria > Pseudomonadati > Pseudomonadota > Alphaproteobacteria > Rhodobacterales > Roseobacteraceae > Roseovarius > Roseovarius sp. YIN77. Next base: position 329,297 of record NZ_JBXVVI010000001.1, on the reverse strand, counting down.
CCCGTTGATCAAAGACAACATCGTAGATCTGCTGAGTGGATGACAAAAGCGCCATCAGCATGCCGAAAACCAGCGTAATGACCAATGTGCAGACCAAAAACATCTCATTCCGCATCGCATCCAAAAACGTGACCTGCATGTAGGATAATCGGAACGGGATACGCGAATTTTCAGGCAAAGTTTCGGGCTGGCGCACCATCAACCAAAATGTTGTCAGACAAGCGAATACCACGAAGGAAACGAAAATCATGCGCCAATCGAAATAGTGCATGATCAACGCCCCGACAGAGGGGGCAATGGCGGGTACCAGGGAAAACACAAGCATGGTGAACGACATAAGCTTTGCCATTTTGCGGCCGTGATACAAATCCCGGATGATTGCCATGCCGATAACACGTGGCCCGGCCACACCGAGCCCTTGTAAAACCCGCGCGATCAACATCAGCTCTAGTGTCTTGGCGGCCCAGGCCAGAACCGACGCCGCGATGTAAAGAACGGCCCCAACAAACAACACCGGTTTTCGACCAAATGAGTCTGACAAGGGGCCGGTGAAGAACGTTCCAACGCCCATCCCCAGGATAAAACTGGTGATAATCAGCTGAGCCTTATTCAAATTCCCGGGGGACAGTTCGGCGCGGATTTCAGGCAATGCAGGCAGCATCGCATCAATAGAAAACGCGATCATGGCAAATAGCATTGCCATCAATGTCACAAATTCAAAGGTGGGTAGTCTGCGAATGTTCATGACGCAGTAAGATCCCAAAATCTTTAAGTTGAAATGTACGCCTTAAACCCACGCGTTCAGGTGTCGTGATTTATTTGTTCTGTAAGCTCTTTAATGACCTTTTGCCACAGTTCCGGGGGTTGCGCACCGGTGATGACATGCTGATTTGCTATTACGAAACACGGCACGCCTGTCACACCTCGTTCTCGCGCATGTGCATCACGCGCCCGTATGTCATCAAAGTCGGCATCCCCTGACAGAAGATGGGCAATCATTGCACGATCCAGTCCGGCCTCTCCGGCGACATTTACAAGCACGTCAATATCCCCCAAATCGCGCCCATCTTTGAAATACGCGCGAAACATGGCTGACACGACTGGTGTTTGGCGGCCTTCCAACCCGGCCCAATGGATCAGTCGATGCGCATTCATCGTGTTTGGTGTTGTTTTGATTTCTTCAAAATCAATCTCCAGCCCCGCCTTTACAGCGTGCTCCGCAATCTGGGAATAAACGCGAATTGCGTTGTCCTTGCCGCCAAATTTCCATTCTAGATAGGCGCGACGATCCATGCCTTCTGCATGCATGTCCGGGTTTAATTGAAACGGATGCCATTCTATCGAAAACGGGTGATCTGGTGCCGCTTCCAGTGCCCGGTCCAGATAGGCCTTTCCGATGTAACACCACGGGCAGATCGGATCGGAGATTATATCAAGTTTTATCATCATGTTCCTTGGCTATCCGGCGCAGTTCCTGACGCTGTATTTTGCCGTTTGCGTTTCGCGGCAATTGGTCAAGACGAATATACAGTCGTGGATGCTTATATGGTGCAAGCTTGTTGGTTATTTTGTTTCGTATTTGAATTTCATCCAAGTCAAAAGCCGAAACATAGAATGCAGAAATCACCTTTACGTCAGCCTTGATCTCCACCTCGGTGACGGCACAATCGTCAATTCCGTCGCAGGACAGCAGGGCTTTCTCAACCTCGCGCGGCGACAGACGAATGCCGCCGGGGTTCATCATATCGTCTGACCGACCCTCGTAAATCACGTATCCTTCATCCGTGATGTGTCCCAAATCTCCGGTCAGAAACCATCTGTTGGTGATCGGTTTGGATGGCTTTTCATCTTTGCTTAGGTACCCGAGCATAAGGCCGGGATCATCTTCGTGTATGGCGATTGTTCCAGTTTCGCCCAAAGCCACCGATTTCCCCGCCTCATCAAGGATGGCAATCCGGCGCCCGGGTTGCGGATAACCGATACTATCGGGGGGCGACGGGCGGGCAGGGCAACTGGATATAAATGTGGAACATTCCGACATGCCAAAGGCCTCGTAAACCGGTGTGCCGGTGGCAGATCCCCAACGATTTCTGATGGTTTCCGGCATCTTTTCACCCGCGGATAATCCATGTCGCAAGCTGGGGCAGGTGATGTTGCCATCGTTTTTCAGAAGCTTTCTGTAGATGGCGGGGGCGGCGGCAAACAAGGTGGCTTTGCTTTGGATGATCAAAGGCGCCAAATCTTCCGGTTTGCTGCCGGGTTCCGGGATGATTGCGGTTGCCCCGATCGACCAGGGATCCATCAATCCGGTGCCCAAGGTGAAGGTCCAGTTAAATGCCCCGGCATGAAACATCCTGTCGGTTTGTCGTAATCCATACCAACCGTCCCACATTAGGCGTCTTGCCCGGATTACGCGGTGGGCATGACACACGGCGCGTGGTTTGCCCGATGACCCGGACGTGTAGACAATATAAGCCAGCCTGTCTGGATCACCCATCTGATAATTGGGGAGGGCCAGATGAGCACATTCAGCGAGTTGCTGATCTGTTAAGGTTTCGACCCCCAAAGATCGCCCCTGTTCTGGCGTTCGAAGTGAAGACACCATCAGAGCTGGGGAAAGTTCCTCTACTATGTTTTTCAATTCTGCATCCGTGAGGGCAGCAGAGGTGACCACAGGAACCAGATCAGCCGCAAGGCAAGCAAGAAAAGTGATGGGAAAGGCCGCGATGTTGCCAAGTGATAATATGATCTTGTCACCTGGTTGACACCCCCGGCCAAGCAAAGACGAAGAAGTTGTTAAAACAGCTGTCTCAAGATCCGAGTACGTCCAGTCTTGTTGCACGCTTTTGCCAACAATCTGCAAGGCGATCTTGTCCGGCAAATCTTTTGCATGGCACAAAACAGTGGCCGCCATGTTCATATATGTGGACGGTTTGTACGCCAATGTACCCAATCCCCGCGTTAACATCGCAATTGGGTAAACTCACAATCACTGAGTTGCAAGAAGCACAATTTGCTGCATATAAGCAGGGTATGGACAAGACTAGCCTGATAAAAATTGCCCGCGAGAATGGAGAAGCCGCCTCTGTCGAGGCGCTGAACCTTGGTCAACGCGTTCGTGAATTGCGAAAAGCGCAAGGGTGGACTTTGGAGCAAGCCTCCAAACAAGCAGGTCTGGCGCGCTCGACACTATCAAAGATCGAAAATGAGCAGATGTCACCGACATTTGACGCGCTTAGAAAGCTGGCAACCGGGTTTCAGATTTCTGTGCCTCAGCTGTTTACGCCACCGTCAAAGGATCAAGTGGTTGGTCGCATGGATGTGACAAAGGCGGGCGAGGGCAAGACAATGCCAACGTCAACCTACGAACACGACCTGCTGGCGTCTAACCTGTCCAAAAAGCACATGCTGCCCTATCGCACCCGTGTACGGGCGCGTTCCACGGATGAATTTGATGGCTGGGTGCGCCACGATGGCGAAGAATTTTTGTATGTTCTGACGGGCGAAGTCCGGCTTTATACAGAGTTTTATGCCCCAATGGACATGAAACGAGGCGACAGCGCCTATTATGACGCCACCATGGGGCACAACGTCATTTCAACCAGTCAGGATGATGCCACGATCCTGTGGGTAACATCGCTGTTCTGAGCTCACTCTTCCCACCACCAGACATCCGGGTGAAACCCGATCCAATCACCATAGATTGGCAAATCCGGTGAAAAGTGAAGGTGTCTGGAATGCGCGATACGTGACACAGGGCTGTACCATATCGGAACAACGTAACGACCAGTCGTAAGCACGCGATCCAATGCGCGTGTTGCGTTCAGAAACTCATCCGTCGATTTTGCAGATAACAAAGTGGCAATCATCGCATCCACAGCGGGGGATTGAACCCCCATCCAATTGCGCGAACCGGGCTGTTGGGCAGAGTCACTTCCCCAATATAGATATTGTTCGTTCCCAGGGCTTAACGACACACCCCGGGAATAATAAGCCATATCAAAATCGTAGTTCTGCGTTCTTTCCTTGTACTGCGCGGAATCGATCACCGTGATCTCGGCAGAAATGCCCGCACGTGCCAGGGCTGCGGAGTAGATATCGATAATCGACTGCACCTCGCTGGAGCCTGTCTGCAGCACGATTTCAAACCGCAAAGGCTCTCCATTGCTGTTTCGCATCAAGCCGTCTGTCAGTTCCCATCCTGCAGATGACAACTGTTTTAACGCACGGCTAAGATCACGCCTGTTGCGTTCTGATTTTTGACCGGCGGGCAGGGTATAAGTATCCAACGCATCTGGCGTTAGGTCACCCGCGAAGGGGGTAAGCAGATTTCTAACCGCTTCAGATGCAGGCCCATCGTTCATCGACAGCAGGGAGTTTGAAAAATAGGACGTGATGCGCGGGGCACTTCCGCCATTTAACGTCGCATTGATAAATTCGTAGTTGAACAAATGGATCATTGCATCGCGAACGCGCCAATCCTGAAAAACAGGGCGACGGGTGTTCATCACCAACCCGGTGATGCCTGTTGGGCGTTCATGGGGAAATTCGCTTTTTACAACCTCACCAGATGTGACAAGGTCGAAATCATACCGCGTATCCCATTTCACCTGATTGGTTTCACGAAGCGTCGTGATCTCCCCGGCTTTGAAGGCCTCGAACATGACATCCGCATCGGTAAAAAACTCCAACCTGATTTCATCCAGGTTGTTTGTGCCTTGTCGAAATGGCAGATCGCGACCCCAATAATTGGGATTGCGCGTCAGTGTCACAAACCGCCCCGGATCAAAATCGCTGATCACATAGGGGGCCGTGGACAGAGGGATATTGTTCAGCCCACTATTGGTGAAATCCACATCCTGCCATTGGTCCTTTTTCAGAATTGGGCGCAGGCCAAATATCAGGGCCAGTTCTGGTTCTGGTTCGTGAAAGGTAAACCGGATACTGCGTTCACCGGTGATCTCTGCTGAACGTACTTTTTCCCATGACCTCAGATATCTGGGATGGCCTTGGGTGCCCAATGTTTCATAAGACCATAAAACATCTTCGATGGTTACGGGGGTGCCATCGGAAAACTCCGCTTCTTTACGCAGAACGAATTCAACCCATTCCCGATTCGGCCCAGTCTCTACCGTTTCGGCCAACAACCCGTAGAGCGAGAATGGTTCATCCCAGTTTCGCCCCATCAGGCTTTCATATGCCAGATAGCGAAGCTGCCAGGGAACGCGCCCTTTCAATATGTGAGGGTTCAGAGAATCAAAGCTCCCCACCTCGCCCGTCACAATGCGCCCACCCGTGGGTGCATTGGGGTTCACATAAGGTAGAGACACAAAATCAGGTGGTAGGGAAGGGTCCCCATACATAGCTATGCCGTGCATAGGCTGGGCCTGCACATCCAGGGCAGGGACAAACATTAATGCTGCAACGAAGAACAATCCTATAGATCGGAGTATTTTTGAATTCATGGCTGCAACAATCCTGCTCTTATTTTTATGGTTCTGGCGGCCATGCTACCCATGGTTTTGTGCTAATTCAAACTTTTAGCTTGGAAGGCGCAAGCAGTTTGCGTATAAAGAGGGCACTGCTCGATAGGTTTCTTGCCTGTATGAAACCTGCCTCAATAACTCAACGCCGGCTTCGTGCCGGCGTTTTTTTTGTGCTTGGTGTTTGTTCTCTTGTCGCGGTTCCTCAATCGGCTCTGGCCATTGTTTCTGCAATTCTTATAGTTCGCTCAGAGAGTAATTCGGGCAGGCGAGATATGGAACTGAGTGGAAAGACAGCCGTTGTAACAGGGTCAACTTCTGGTATCGGACTGGGGGTCGCGACCGCCTTGGCAAAGTCCGGCGCCAATGTGGTTTTGAATTCATTTACCGACGCCCCTGATGATCACAACCTCGCACGCTCTTTATCCGATCAATATGGGGTCAGCGCACGATATATCCAGGCAGATATGTCTGACGGCGTTGCCTGCCGTGCGCTGATAGAACAGGCTGGTGCTTGCGATATCTTGGTCAATAATGCTGGTATTCAGTACGTGGCCCCGATTGACGAATTTCCCGTCGAAAAATGGGACGCGATTATCGCGATCAACATGAGCTCTGCATTTCATACTACTGCTGCGGCACTGCCGATGATGCGCGCGGCGGGGTGGGGGCGTGTGATCAACATTGCGTCGGCCCATGGATTGACAGCGTCACCATACAAATCGGCCTATATTTCCGCAAAACACGGGGTCGTAGGCATGACAAAAACCGTGGCGCTGGAAACCGCCGAAGAGCCAATCACATGCAACGCCATTTGCCCGGCCTATGTTTTGACCCCATTGGTCGAAAAACAGATCCCGAACACGATGAAAGAGTACCAAATGGAACGGGACGAGGTGATCCGAAACGTGTTGCTCGCACGTCAGCCATCAAAGGAATTTGTGACCATCGAACAGGTTGCGGGTACTTCGCTGTTCTTATGTTCAGAGGCCGCAGATCAGATCACAGGCACAACGATCAGTGTCGATGGGGGGTGGACCGCTCTGTGATGATTGATCAGTCTTTTGTGGGCTTGGTCTGTTCCAGCTTTGCCTCTAAGGCAGCCGCAGCATCCTGACCATTTGGATAGACAAGACCTGCTGAAATAACCAGCTTGGCCGCATCCTCGACAGTCATTTTCAGGACGACAATATCAGATCTTGGGACAAACAACAGAAAACCAGATGTCGGGTTTGGTGTGGTTGGCAAAAAGACCGATACGATATCTTCATCGCGTGGAATTCGACCAGAGATTTCGCCTTTGGCATTGGTAGAGATGAATGCGATCGCCCACAGGCCTTTTCGGGGATACTCGATCAGACAAGCATGTTCAAAACTGGTTTCGGACTGGCTGAAAACTGTTTCAGCGATTTGTTTCAGGCCACCATATACAGAACGGACAACAGGCATCCGCTGCACCAGTGATTCCGCATAGCTGAGCAACGATCGGCCCATCAGGCCCTTGGCCATCCAGCCGACAAAAATCGTGAATATCAGGAAGATCGCAACGCCGACACCGCGCAGATTGATACCGATGTAATGTTCGGGGCGGAATTTCCACGGGATCAGCGGCAGTACCCAACTATCAATCCAACCGGTGAGCGTCCAGATCAACCACCCGGTCAGAAAGATCGGCAGTATAACTACGAGACCGGTCAAGAAACTCGCACGAAGCCCCGCAAACTTGCTGCGCTTCTTCGGAGGGTCCAGTTTTTCCAGATCTTCGAGTTTCATTTAGTCATTGACCATTTCATGACCGCCAGCGGTCTGTTGCATGGCAATATGGTTATTCCGGCAGAATTGTCTACCGTTGTTATTTTTTAAGCGCGCAAGCAATCTGGGCACCCAATCGGGCATTGTTCAGAACCAACGCTATGTTGGCGTCCAGAGATCGCCCTTCGGTCAGTTCGAACAATCGCGACAGCAGAAATGGTGTGACCTCTTTGGCAGAGATATTCTGTTCTTCGGCCTCGTATATCGCTTGATCGATGAAAGGTTTCAGCGTTTCAGCCGAAATTTCATCCGCCTTTGGGATCGGGTTGGCGATCAGGTGACCCGCCTTCAACCCCAGTCGGTATTGCATCTGTATTGCGTCGGCAATCTGATCGGGGGCATCGATGCGCAACGGGGCTGGCAAGCCTGAGGACCGAGACCAAAAAGCGGGAAATTCGTCCTGTTCCACACAGATCACCGGCACGCCGAGTGTTTCCAGCACTTCCATTGTTTTTGGTAGGTCCAAAATTGCCTTGGCCCCGGCAGCGACGACGGCGACCGGGGTTTGTGACAATTCATGCAAATCGGCAGAGATGTCGAAACTTTGGTCGGCACCTTTGTGAACACCGCCAATTCCACCGGTGGCAAAAACCTGAATACCGGCAAGGTGGGCACAGATCATTGTGGCTGCGACGGTCGTGGCGCCGGTGCGGCCTGACGCGATGCAGGCGGCCAGATCTGCGCGAGACAGCTTTGCAACATTCTGCGACTGGCCCAATGCGTCCAGCTCGTCAAGGCTTAGGCCGACATGAACAGCGCCGTTCATGATCGCAATCGTTGCCGGAACTGCCCCGTTGTCGCGAATGGCTGCCTCTACCATCCGCGCGGTTTGGACGTTTTGGGGATAGGGCATCCCATGGGTGATGATCGTGCTTTCCAAAGCCACAATCGGCTGGCCCGATTGTCGCGCTTTGGCCACGTCTTCGGAATATACGAAGGGTAAATCGGTCATTGTGGTGTATCCCCGGATACGTAATTTGCCGCGGCACGAAGCGCGGCGGATAAGGCTTGTTCTGGTTCGTCACCGTGAAGAACGGCCGCGATATGGGCAGCCATAAACGTATCACCCGCCCCGGTGACACGTGTCACCAGAACCTCAGGTGGGCGAAGCGACAACACAGTATGTTTTGATGCAATTACGGCCTCTGCACCGCCATTTGTCACCAACGCCTCTGTCGCGCCTTTTTCGACCAACGCGGTTGCCGCGTTTGCAGCATGGCTGAACTCGTGATTGCAGATCAATCCAGCCTCTTCCAGATTGACGTACAGCGTTACATTGGGATGCCGGAAGAGGGGGCGCAGTCGTTCCGCCTTGCCGGGCGACGCTGGTGCCACGCATAGATGCGCCATTGAAAACAGGTGTGAACTAGCGATCTCATCCAGCAAAGCCTCTGTCAGATTGCCGTCCAGCGCGATTGTTCCTGTATATGGGTTGCCCTCCGATCCCAAAGTGCCATCCGATAGGGGTCGCAAGATTTTCGCCCCGGCGGCCTCTAAACTGTGGGCGTCTGCAATGGCCGCGATCAGGCCATTGGCCCCTTCAACAGCCATATAGATGTCTGTTGGTAAGTCATCGGATCGAAAAACATGATCCGTGACCATTCCCATACGCTCTGCGGAAGAGAGCAGTTCATACCCTTGTTCGTCTTTCCCAACCGCAGACAACAATATCGGGCGCAAATCAAACCGGGTCAGGGTCATCGCAATGTTCATCGCCACTCCACCAGGAATACGCGTGATCCGACCCGGAACATCCGATCCCACCCGCATATGGCTGGCGGTTCGGCCGATCACATCCCACAGGACAGAACCGATACAGAGGATTTCAGCTTGATTTTTCATGGGCGCCATTAGAGGTAATCCGAGTCCGATCGCAAGCCTCTATCTAAAATCTGACCTATGACGTCGATTTTAAAGGATAGCGATCCGGCTCTTCGAACACGTCAAAAACGACCGAACCCGCCGGTATTTTCGCCGAATGTATGGCACCTGATGGAATTGTATAGCTATCCCCTGGCAGATAGGTCGTTGTCTTGCCTTCTATCGTCATTTCAAGACTGCCCACCAATACCGTGCCCCATTGGCCCTTGTGATGATGAGGTGGGAGTTCAACATCCTGATGGATGCTGAAAAACACGGCCAATCCTTGATCCGAACGGATCACGTTTGTGGTGACAATATCATCGGAAAAGGGGAGCTGAAGCGCCGGAAGTGCAGCAATGAAATCAGGTAAAGACATTAATGGCCTCAATCGTTCTGTAAATTTGTGTCCGTTCTAACGGCATACATGGCATTTTCATTTAAAAACACCGTCGTGTTTGGCTTGCATAGCCGAACATAGTGCGCTAAAGCGCGCGCACTTCACAGGCGAAGTTTGGGCCAGAGGGGGAGACATCCCCGATGGTCCGCCGGTTGGGCAACTGCCCTTGATAGCTTCGCCAAGGCGCAAACCGGAAAGGAACATGGACATGGCGCTCCCTGATTTTACTATGCGTCAGCTGCTTGAAGCTGGCGTTCACTTTGGTCACCAAACCCAACGCTGGAACCCGCGTATGGGTCAGTTTATCTACGGTGATCGTAACGGCATTCACATCATCGATCTGACACAAACCGTCCCAATGCTGGACGCAGCGTTGAATGTGATCCGCGAAACCGTCGCCAAAGGCGGCCGCATTCTGTTCGTCGGCACCAAGCGTCAGGCCTCCAAGCCCGTTGCTGAAGCCGCTGAAAAAAGCGCGCAATATTACATGAACCACCGCTGGTTGGGTGGCACGCTGACCAACTGGAAAACCGTTTCCAACTCTATCAACCGTCTGAAATCGATTGATGAGCAAATGGCAAACGGCGCCGAAGGCCTGACCAAGAAAGAGCGTTTGGGCATGGAGCGTGAACACGCCAAACTGCAAGCTTCCCTGGGCGGGATCGCTGAAATGGGTGGTGTGCCGGACCTGCTGTTCGTCATCGACGTGAACAAAGAAGACCTGGCAATTGCCGAAGCCAAGAAACTGGGTATTCCAGTTGTGGCTGTGGTTGATACCAACTGTGCCCCCGATGGTATCGATTACATCATCCCGGGCAACGACGATGCAGCACGCGCGATCAGCCTCTATTGTGATCTGGCAGCCCGCGCCGCCCTGGACGGCATGAGCGCACAACTGGGTGCGGCTGGCGTTGATCTGGGTGCAATGGAAGAAGCCCCGGTTGAAGAAGCCGTTGCAGAAGAAGCAGCAGCTGAATAATCAGCCGCGTTTCACGAATTTGACATGGGGCAGGGCAGACCTGCCCCAACATTTACGAAATATCAGGAGGCCAAAATGGCTATTACTGCTGCATTGGTAAAACAGCTGCGCGATTCAACTGGCGCAGGCATGATGGACGCAAAAAAAGCACTGACCGAAACCGATGGTGACATGGAGGCCGCTGTTGACTGGCTGCGCACCAAAGGTCTGGCAAAGGCTGCCAAAAAGGCTGGCCGTACCGCTGCTGAAGGCCTGGTTTCTGTTGCTGTTGATGGTGGTCGCGGTGTGGCCGTCGAAGTGAACTCTGAAACTGACTTCGTTGGTAAGAACGCCGAATTCCAAGGGATGGTTTCAAACATCACCAAAGCTGCTTTGGGTGTCGCGGATGTGGACGCTCTGGCTGCCGCTGATCTGGGTGGCAAAACCGTATCTGAAACCATCACAGACAAGATCGCGACCATTGGCGAAAACATGAGCCTGCGTCGTATGTCTGCGGTCGAGGGTGACGCTGTTGTGTCTTATATCCACAACCCGGTTACCACCGACATGGGCAAGATCGCCGTGTTGGTTGCCCTGAAAGGTGCCGACAATGGTATCGGCAAACAAATCGCGATGCACGTTGCGGCCGCTAACCCGCAATCGCTGTCTGCCGACGATCTGGATCCAGCCGTTGTTGAGCGTGAGAAAAATGTTCTGACTGAGCAAGCACGTGAATCCGGCAAGCCTGAGCAAGTCATCGAGAAGATGATCGAAGGCCGGATGAAAAAGTTTCTGGCAGAAGTCACTCTGTTGGGCCAAGCCTTTGTCATCAACCCTGATCAGACTGTTGCAGAAGCTGCTGCAGAAGCAGGCGTTGAAGTTGCCGGTTTTGTTCGTCTGGAACTGGGAGAAGGCATTGAAAAGAAAGAAGAAGATTTCGCAGCAGAAGTCGCTAAGGTCGCCCAAGGCTAATATCTTCTTATAGCGAGAAAAAAAATACGGTGCGGGTGGTAACACCCGCACCGTTTTTGTTTTGCCTCTGAAATGGGGATGAGAGAGGCTAAACAGTGATCGTCAGGTGCCCGACACAATACCCAGACACCTGACATGTCGCTCTAAACGACAGGAGCAGAACAAGATTTGAAATCGCAATCCGAACCGTCCCCTTGTTCCCAGGCATAAAGCCACCACTCACGGAACACTTTCATCTTTGCAAAATTACGTAAGGTAAGCCAAGTAAGGAAATCCTTACCTGAAAGCGAATTTTGCAACAAAGCTTCACGTTATCGTGAACTTAACTATCTAAAGTAAATATTTGATTTAGCAGCGATGCCTTCAATATGGCCTGTGCGGTTGTATCAACGTTCAAAATATCGCGGGCCAATCGCAGGTGTTTTTCGACGGTGGCCGGTGTTAGCCCCATAATCTTTGCCGCATCCGCAGTTGTTTTCCCATCGCTCACCCACTCAAGCACCTCAACTTGCCGTTTCGTGAGTTTACGCGTGTCTGTGGCATAGGGCAGGGATGTCAGTTTCAAGTTGGCGACCTGCCAGATCAGTTCGATTTCGTCGCCATGTTCTGCCCAAATGTCGTCCACCTGGTCCTGCGTCAGCCCACCGCGACCTGTTAGGGACAGGATTGACCGTGTCCGGTGAGATGTCGAATGAAAACTAATTGTATATCCTGCATAGATATCAAATTTCACATTTAATTCAATTATTTCCAGCTCTTTCTTCTTCAAGATGCCTTGCTCAGCACGGCCTCGGACCCAGGACCAGCTCATGGCGCCGGAATTTTCATTTGCCCAACGCATCATGGGAGAATGATAATACAGCTTTTCTCCGAGAAATTTATCCAGATACTCTGCATCATGATTGGACAAAACCAAATTGTCCTCAAAATCACCAAACGACTTTTCGGTGCGAAATCGTGTGTATCCAAAGATGACGCGATCGAAGCCATATTGCGTCATTTTTTCTGTCAACAACGCCCAAGCGCATTCCAGATCGCGAGATTTAACAAGATTTAGCAGGAACTCTGTCAGCATCTGGTATGTAAAAACGACTATTGTTACTCGGGAGCTATAATTAAGTATCTATTAAGGTTGCGACATGTCGAGAGTTTTCTTTTATTTGGTGTGGCGTAGGTATAATCTCTGTTTTTAACATAATATAGATTATGCGTATATCGTTTACCTGTGTACCTGCGCCCTTACTCATTTCGTTTGCGTCGTTGATCATGTATTGAATGTCGAAAATTGGCGACGGACAGACGCTGAAATTCAGTAGAAACGCAGGAACGATAAGGATTCTAACATGCCAGACGTAACTATAGTGTACTGGCGGGACATTCCCGCGCAGGTCATCGTTGGTAAAGGGCGTCGGGGAACGAAATTGCCCCTCCCCGAACGGTTTGAACAAGCAATCGATCGCGCCGCCATGAAGGTGAATGCGAAAGATTCTGACGCCTATCTTGCTGAATGGCGCAAAGCAGCACCGTTTTCGGTTGATGGCGACCCCAGTGAAATCGCCACAGCAGAAGTAGAACGTATCGTGACTGAATATGATCAGGAACGTATCAAACAACTAATCGCAAACGACGGCTGGGCATAGCCCACAGGATTAAAGGACGCTGTCATGGCCCTGTTGAGTTTCAAAAAGAAAACCGCTGACGAAGCTGAAAAGACCGTATCACCCGAGGTCGAGGCCTTCCTGAAAGGTTATTCGATTGAGGTGATGCCGCGCACCGCCGAAAAAGTCGAAGATTTTCGCGATCTTCTGCCCGCCGGAACCCGTGTCTATATCGCACATATCGAGGGCACGCCGATCGAAGAGATGGTCGCCACTGCGAAACGCATCGCGGCCGAGGGATTTTCGGTCATGCCGCATTTTCCCTCTCGTATCATCAAAGACGCGGCAACGCTGGAAGATTGGATCAATCGCTATCAAGGCGAAGCTGGCGTTGATCAGGCGCTTCTTCTTGCTGGTGGCGTCGACAAACCGCATGGGGATTTCCACTCTTCTATGCAGCTTATGGAAACCGGACTGTTTGATAAACATGGCTTCAAGCGTCTGCATGTAGCCGGCCACCCCGAAGGCAACAAAGATATCGATCCGGATGGGTCAGACAAAAACGTCATGGATGCAATTCGTTGGAAGCAAAAGTTCAACGAAACAACTGATGCCGAAATGGCCATGGCAACCCAGTTTTGTTTCGAGGCAAAGCCAGTGATTGCGTGGGCTGACGCCCTGAAAGACGCAGGCGTCGATATGCCAATTCACATTGGTGTCGCTGGCCCTGCCAAACTGCAGACGCTGATCAAGTTTTCGATCGCCTGTGGTGTCGGTGCATCGCTTCGTGTATTGCAGAAACGAGCCAAGGACGTAACAAAACTGCTGCTGCCCTTTGAGCCTGATCAGTTCATTTCGGATCTTGCTGCCCATAAGGCTGCAAACCCGGATTTCAACATCGAGAAGGTTCATTTCTTCCCGCTGGGAGGCATTAAAACCAATGCCAACTGGGCAATCGCAAATGGCGGTGACTCCACCGTTCCGGCAAACAAAAACTAGACGCGCAACGCGCTATATTTAGAGGGATCAAGATGACCCGCACAGTCGTCGAAAGCAAAACCAAAACCGCCATCATCGGGTTTGACGAACCATTCTGCGTGATTGGCGAACGGATCAACCCGACAGGTCGCAAAAAGCTGGCCGCTGAACTTGAGGCAGGCGATTTCTCGACTGTCGAGAAAGACGCGCTGGAACAAGTCGCCTGCGGTGCGACCATGTTGGATATCAACGCTGGTGTTGTTTACAACTCCAACCCCAACCCGAACGAAACAGAGCCGCCACTGATGACCAAAGTGGTCAACATCGTGCAAGGTCTTGTCGATATTCCACTTTGTATCGACAGCTCGGTTCCCGGCGCGTTGGAAGCAGGCCTGAAAGCAGCTGAGGGTCGCCCTCTTCTGAACTCTGTCACTGGTGAAGAAGATCGCCTGGAACTGGTTCTGCCACTGGTCAAGAAATACAACGTTCCCGTTGTGGCGATTTCCAACGACGACACTGGTATCTCTGAAGACCCGGATGTGCGTTTTGAAGTTGCCAAGAAAATCGTTCAGCGCGCTGCTGATTTTGGCATTCCGGCCCATGACATTGTGGTTGACCCGCTGGTTATGCCAGTTGGTGCGATGTCTACGGCTGGTCTGCAGGTTTTCGCGCTTGTTCGCCGCCTGCGTGAGGAACTAGGCGTAAACACCACTTGCGGTGCGTCTAACATTTCCTTCGGCCTGCCGAACCGTCACGGTATCAACGCAGCCTTCTTGCCGATGGCCATTCAGGCCGGCATGACTTCTGCGATCATGAACCCTGTGCGTCAGGTGGAAATGGAAGCAATCAAAGCCGCCAACTTCCTGATGAACTGTGATGCAAACGGTGGCAACTGGATCAAGTTCGCCAAAGTATTAGAAGCAACCAGCGAAGGGGCGTCCTTCGCCGAGGCATCGAAAGCGGTTCGCGCAGCAACCGGAACAGGCCGCCGCCGTCGTCGCGCTTGATCCCTGCCCCCTCACCGTACACAAAGGCCGCCTTTTGGCGGCCTTTTTATTAACGCGTGACGTCTAATGGTTGGGTCTGTAAATAGTAGTCACTTGGGTAATCCAGAAACGCACGAGCAGGAAGAGGCACATGACCCCATTAAAAACGGCAATCTTTATTTGCCTATTCCCAATTCTGGCTGGATGCGTCGCAACGGAATGGGAAACATCGTATCGAGTCATCGTTACGCGCGAACAGGCAGAAACCTGGCGTGTTGCCGAGATCGACGTGCAGGTGCCAGAGTATTTATCTGTGACAGAGGCTAATAGCTATGCTCCCGACGCTGATATTCTATGGATGGGAGAACCTGAGGGAGATCGGCGACAGCAGGTCGACGATATCATTACAGAGGCCGCGACCAAAGGATCATCGGGGCTTTACGGCCGTCAGCAAGTTCGGCTGGATATTATTGTCATGCAATTTCACGGAATTACGGAAAGAGCACGGACGAAACTAACCAATTCAGGTGTCCATAACATTATGTTTTCCATGCAGATTTTTGATCAAAGTTCCGGGGAACCCCTGACAGAGCTTGATGTGGTTCACGCGGATCTGGAGGCCTGGTCCGGTGCCCGTTCCGCGTTGGAAATCGAGCAAGGAAATGATCAAAAGACCCGCGTTACACAACATATCAGCGAAGTCGTCGCAGCTTGGCTTGCGGCCGGCCCGGATGTTCGGCGAACATTTAAACGGATTGGTCGGTAAGGTCCGCCGAAAATAGAAAAGCCGCCAAAACTGGCGGCTTTTCCTTCCCCTGGATTAAGGGCGGGTGCACCTACCGCCCAATGTCCAGTCAGTTTACGTTATCAGAGGTAAACACATAGTCATCACCCGGTGCTGCGGAATGGCAGGCAATACAGCCCTGATCAGCCCCCTTGGCGACCCGACCGGCAAGCTCCATCCCTTTGGGGTTTTTGTCTAATGACCCGTCGGGCAGATATTTGGCCCAGAACCAATCCATATTGTCAGGATCATAACCCTCTTCACGTTTGAACATGACGGTGACGGCCCCCAGATGTGTTTCCGGATCGGACAGAACCTGTTCTGCCGTGACGCCCTCAGGCCCATAGTTTCGTTTGATAATCAGGTCACCAACATGTCCGTTGATCGTGGCCTGCGTATAAAATGTTTCCAGCATCATCCCGTGTGGGGCAAGCCCTTCGTAGGGGAAGGAATGAATGACGCCATCTCCGCCTGCAAGGTGATTTGATGTCATGAATTGCCATAGCTCTGCAGCGTCGGAAGTATCGTCTGGATTTCCAAAAGGAGCATCCTGCGCAAACACTCCCCCTGCCCCGAGCACCGATCCGATTATCGCCAGTTTGAACAGTTGATTTACCCGCATCAGATTTCTCCTATCTAAATCTGTTTTCATGATGAGTGCGAGTTTAGAGATTTATTGGTAACTGGGTCTCACGCTTTCATCACCATTTGGTGAGCACACTCGCATTGTTGCGTTCAATGTCTACACTCCGGATAAATCAGTTAACGGAGCCTTTAATGCGAGTCGCAGCTATACTCTTATCTTCTCTATGTTTTTCGTCGATCATGGGTATGTCCCATGCGCAGGATGCTGAAGCTGGCGAAAGCGTGTTTCGCAAATGCGCGGCCTGTCATGAAGTCGGAGAAGACGCACGCAATCGGGTCGGACCCGCCCTGACCGATATTGTTGGCCGTGTTGCAGGTACGGCGGCGGACTATCGATACTCGAAATATCTGCTCGCCGCGGGCGAACAAGGGCTGATGTGGGACGCATCAAATATGTTTGAATATCTCGCCGATCCATCGGGCTATCTGAAAGAGTTTTTGGACGATCCGCGGGCCAAAGCAAAAATGACATTCCGACTGCGGGACGAAGATGACCGAAGAAACGTTATCGCTTATCTTGCAAGCTTTGCACCTGATGATGCGGATGACGATACGGCATCACACATGGTCGAGGACACAGGTGTCATGGTTGGGATCCAGGATCAGGGCCTGTGCGTCACCAATGGGTCTGTTCACAGTCATTTCTTTGCCGCCGAAACCAAGGATATTGGCCGGGTTACCAGTATGTTGGAACCCGGTGAAACGCTTTGCGCTGGGGGCGTGTCAGAGGGATTTATCAGCGTATTTGAGGAGACTGAGGGGTTTGAGGGGTGCTCTCGTTTGGTGCCTGCGTCTGGCCGCGACACCTTGTTGAAATATGCCGATTTTGATCGCTGCGCATGGGCCTCTAACTCCTGAAATTCCGTCAAATTTTGACATTAAATGCAATTTATGACTGTCTCTGACGGAGATGGACATTCCAGTGCCGTTCGTAGCCATTGCGCTTTGTCTCCGCTTCCCTAAAAGGAAGGGAGAAAGCGCGAAAGGTTACGATAGATGGCTGAACAAGATCCGCTCGTCATTTTCACTCCCTCCGGCAAACGTGGCCGGTTCCCCTCTGGCACGCCAGTACTGACCGCGGCGCGACAATTGGGCGTGGATCTGGATTCAGTTTGCGGCGGGCGCGGCATTTGTTCAAAGTGCCAAATCACCCCATCCTATGGTGAATTTCCAAAACACGGCGTGACCGTCGAACAGGATGCATTGTCCGAATGGAACTCGGTCGAACAGCGTTATGATGATAAACGCGGCCTGAAAAAGGGCCGCCGCCTGGGTTGTCAGGCCACCGTTCAGAGCGACATCGTGATCGATGTGCCTGAAGAAAGCCAAGTGCACAGACAAGTTGTCCGTAAACGGGCAGAAGCGCGCGACATCACGATGAACCCTTCGACCCGGCTGTATTATGTCGAAGTTGAACAGCCCGATATGCACGAACCATCCGGTGATCTGGAGCGTTTGGTTCAGGCCTTGGATGAACAGTGGGAGTTGAAGAATGTCAAAGCGGATCTTCATATCCTGCATGTGCTTCAGCCAGTGCTGCGCAAAGGTGACTGGAAAGTAACTGTTGCAATCCACCATGGTGACGAACGTCATCAGCCCAAGATCATGCATATCTGGCCTGGATATTACGAGGGCAGCATCTATGGTCTGGCCGTTGATCTTGGGTCGACAACCATTGCCGCCCACTTGTGTGATCTGGGCTCAGGAGAGGTCGTGGCCTCTTCGGGCATCATGAACCCACAGATCCGCTTTGGTGAGGATTTGATGAGCCGCGTCAGCTATTCGATGATGAACACAGGCGGCGCCAAGGAAATGACAAAGGCCGTGCGTGAAGGGATGAACGCCCTCTTCACGCAAATCGCAACCGATGCAGGTATCGACAAAGAATTGATTGTCGACGCGGTATTTGTCTGCAACCCGGTCATGCACCATCTGTTTCTGGGCATCGACCCGTTCGAACTCGGGCAGGCCCCTTTCGCATTGGCAACATCAAATTCATTGGCGCTGCGCGCTGAAGAGCTTGATCTGATTATCCACCCGGGCGCTCGCATCTATCTGCTTCCGTGTATCGCTGGCCATGTTGGGGCTGATGCCGCTGCCGTCGCCTTGTCAGAAGCCCCGGATAAATCAGAGGACCTGGTTCTGGTCGTCGATGTCGGAACCAACGCTGAAATTCTGCTGGGCAATAAGGAAAAGGTTCTCGCCTGTTCCTCCCCCACCGGTCCGGCGTTTGAGGGCGCGCAGATCAGCTCTGGGCAACGGGCCGCCCCCGGTGCCATTGAACACGTCGAAATAGACCCGATCACCAAAGAGCCCCGGTTCCGCATTATCGGTTGTGATCTTTGGTCTGATGAGGATGGATTTGCCGAGAAGATGGCCGCCACAGGGATCACCGGGATCTGCGGATCTGGCATTATCGAGATTATTGCCGAAATGCGCATGGCCGGGATCGTTGATGCCTCTGGGCTAATTGGATCCGCCGAACAGGTCGGAACCCCTCGCTGCATTCAGGACGGTCGAACCAATGCCTATCTCGTGTGGGATGGTTCCGCCCAAGGGGGTCCGACCATCACAGTCACAAACCCGGATATTCGGGCGATCCAGATGGCCAAGGCCGCGCTTTATTCCGGTGCACGTTTGCTGATGGATAAGTTTGGCGTCGACACGGTCGATCGGATTGTTCTGGCCGGTGCGTTTGGGGCCCATATTTCTGCCAAACACGCAACTGTTTTGGGGATGATCCCAGACTGCGATCTGAGCAAGGTCACCAGTGCCGGGAACGCCGCAGGTACCGGTGCCCGCATCGCTCTTTTGAACTCAAAGACCCGAGGAGAAATCGAAGAAACCGTTCGACGCATTTTGAAAATCGAAACCGCTGTAGAACCACGTTTTCAGGAACATTTCGTCAATGCCTCGGCCATTCCGAACTCTTTTGAACCCTTCCCGATCCTTGAAAGCATCGTGAGTTTGCCGAATGTAAACTTCAATTCCGGAAATGATGGGGATGACGCAGAAGGCGGCCGCCGCCGTCGTCGTCGCAGGGGCTAATCCACGGCCCCTGCCCTAATCGGTCTTGACGCTTCTTGGGCATTGACCTACTCCACCGGGGCAAGAGCGCGGGTATGGTGAAAAGGTATCACGCGAGCTTCCCAAGCTTAAGTTACGGGTTCAATTCCCGTTACCCGCTCCAATTTCTCGATACCGTCCAGATGTCATAAGGCAGGTCAAATTCCTGCCTTAGTTGCTTGATAGGTCATACCAATCTTAAGCTGCTAATTGATAGGGAACTCCGGTGACCTCTAGAAATCTGTCGGAAAAACGGGCTGTATTGATGAGTTTGTGGAGAGACCTTGGCGACATGCCAAAGTCTGGGCGCGTGCTGCTGCCACAAACTGCCGCCGCTGTTGCGCAACGCCTGAAATCGGGTGGCAGCCATCAACAGGGTCCTGACAAAAACAAGGCAAGGGATGATATCGATCCCGCATCCGACGCGTTTCGTCTGTAGTTCCGTAAAACTTACGTCTTCGCTGCCCGCAGATAACTCAACAGCAATTGTGTGGATCCGTCTTTGTGCTCTGCCGACTGCGCGCCTGCCACCAGTGGTTCCATTTCGCTGGCCAGAACTTTGCCCAGCTCAACCCCCCACTGGTCAAAGGAGTTGATCCCAAGCATCACCCCCTCCACAAACACCCGGTGTTCATAAAGCGCGATGATCTGACCCAATACAAACGGTGTCAGCTTTGGATACATCAGGGTCGTGGACGGGCGGTTCCCCGGAAATACCCGATGCCGGGCCTGACGCTCTAGCTCTTCGCCGTCCAGTCCGGCCTCCAACATCAGCTGGCGGGCGGCTTCCAAATTTCTGCCCCGCATCAATGCCTCTGATTGGGCAAGGCAATTGGCCACCAGCAATCGGTGTTGATGGTCCAGTTCCGGCTCATGCCCTGCTGCCCCTACCAGAAATTCACACGGGATAATGGCCGTTCCCTGATGGATCAGCTGGTAGAACGCATGCTGGCCGTTGGTTCCAGGCTCCCCCCAGACCATTGGCCCAGAGGCAACCGATAGCGCCTCACCATTCATCGCAACGCTTTTGCCGTTTGATTCCATCTCTAACTGCTGCAAATAGGCGGGCAACCGTGACAGGCGTTGCTCATAGGGCAAAACCGCCCGCGTGCCATGACCACAGCCCTGATGGTGCCACAGGCCGACCAGCGCCAACATGACCGGCATGTTTTTATTAAGTGGCGCAGATCGGAAATGACTGTCCATCGCCTGCCCGCCCTGCAGAAACTGGCGGAACCGTTCAGGCCCGATGGCTATCATCAGCGGCAGGCCAATTGGCCCCCACATGGAATACCGACCGCCGACCCAATCCTCGAACCCAAAGACCCGATCAACGGGGATGCCGAATTCGGCGGTTTTATCTTCCGCCGTAGACAAGGCTGCAAATTGTGATGCCGGGTCAGCAACGGACCCTGCCATCCAGTCACGCGCTGTTTTGGCATTTGTCATAGTCTCGATCGTGGTGAATGTTTTTGACGCCACGATGATCAGCGTCGTCGTCGGATCAAGGCCTGATAGTGTGTCGTGAATATCCGCCCCATCAACATTAGAGACGAAATGGCACCGGGGCCCGTCATGATAGGGCGCCAACGCCAGAACCCCCATTGCCGGCCCCAAATCAGAACCACCAATGCCGATGTTCACTACATCGGTGATTGTACCGCCCTGCCCCGAAAACGTGCCCGATTTGATCGCTTTGGCAAAATCTTCCATGCGGCCCAGTGTGGCTAGCACACCGGGCATGACGTCCTCGCCGTCCACAAACACAGGCGCGCCATCCAGATTTCGCAAAGCGATATGCAGAACCGCGCGTCCTTCGGTTTCGTTTATCTTTTGCCCCTGAAACATCGCGTCACGACGACCAGCCACATCGCCATCGCGCACCATCTCGATTAATGTATCAATTTCAGGTGCTTCTAACGCAGATTTCGAGTAATCAAACAGCAAACCATCCGCCGCAACAGAGAGCTCTTTCGCGCGATTCTGATCCGAAAACAGATCAGAGATTTGTTTGGATTTGCCTGCCTCGCCCAATTCGCGAAGTTTATTCCAATCAATCATCAGGGTGCCCAATGAATTGTCATGCCGCGCAACAGTGCGGATATTGGTGCGATCAACGGATCATTGATCTTTGCCGCTTTCATCAAAGCGTCCCGTTTTTCCTGACCAGAAATCACCAGATGGGCGTTTATAGCGCCTTTTAAAACTGGCATCGTCAGGCTGACCCGCGGTTCAGGTGCCCCGGGCGCGCGCATCGGCAAAACAATCGGGGCATGGGCGTCCAGCGCTTCCTCAAGCTTATCGGCACCGGGGAACAGAGAGGCGGTATGCATATCCGCCCCCATCCCCAGCAGTAAAAGGTCAATTGGCAGTTTTGGTCCGATCTCTTTTCTGATTGCGGGCAAAGCCTCCTCTGGTTGTTCGGTCTCTGCATACAAGGGCACATAATTTGCGCTGGCGGCGTGATTTGTCAGAAAATGATGGCGCAACAGGCGGGTATTTGACCGTTCATGCGATTCTGGCACCCATCGTTCATCCGTCAGCATAACGTCAACCCGGTCCCAGGCCAGATCAGCCGCACAAAGATCGTCAAACAACGGCCCTGGCGTGCTGCCGCCCGGCACCGCGAATGTCGCGCGATCCTTGTGCATCAGAATGGAATTCAGCTCTCCCGCCAAAACGTTGGCCAGATCGATCATCATCATTTCCTGATCGACATATTCGACGATGTTCATATCCGCATCTCCCGCCATTTGCGTCCGTCGCGATGTAGCAGCATCAGCGCATCGTCAGGTCCTGAACTGCCTGGATCGTACTTTTTAGGCTCATCGCCGCGATCTTCCCAACCCTCGATAATTGGATCGGTCCATGCCCAGGCTGCCTCTACCTCGTCACCGCGCATAAACAGGGTTTGATTGCCACGAATAACATCCATGATCAAACGCTCGTAAGCATCTGGAATATCAGCTCCTTTTGGCCCCAAAGCCTCTGCAAAACTCATATCCAATGGAACCTCGATCAGGCGCATGCCGCCCGGACCCGGTTCCTTGATTGTGACCCTTAGATTCATCCCCTCATCGGGTTGCAGACGAATAACCAAGACATTTCCGGTTGGCGTATCCTGCAGGCCAAATATCGAATGCGGCGGATCTTTGAACACAACCGCGATCTCGGATTCGCGGACACGCAGCCGCTTTCCGGTGCGTAAGTAAAACGGAGTGCCCTTCCAGCGCCAGTTGGAAACATGGCACCGCATGGCAATAAAGCTCTCGGTCTTGCTATCAGCGTTTCCGGCCTCGTCACGATAAGATTTGGTGCCTTCCCCTGCCAGATATTGACCGCGTACAATCTCATCCGGCTTAACCGGATCAAGTGCACGGATCACCTTGAGCTTTTCGTCCCTGACAGAATCCGGTTCAAAATGGCTGGGCGGTTCCATCGCGATCAGACATAAAAGCTGCATCAGGTGGTTCTGCACCATATCGCGCATGGCGCCAGACCGGTCATAATATTCACCGCGCCCATCAACCCCGACGGTTTCAGATACGGTTATCTGGATGTGATCGACATATTGGGAATTCCACAAAGGCTCAAACAGGATATTGCCGAACCGAACCGCCATCAGGTTTTGAACCGTCTCTTTCCCAAGATAGTGATCAATCCGGTAAATTTGCGTTTCGTCAAAAGAATGCGCCAGAACCTTGTTCAGGTCTCGTGCTGTTTTCAGGTCCCTGCCAAAGGGCTTTTCAACCACGATTCTGGTTTCTTCGGTGACCAGACCATGTTTATGTAAACGTTCCGCAATCGGGCCAAACATTCGCGGACTGACAGAGAAATAAAATGCCCGGACCTTATCATCACGCAGTTTACCCTTCAGCCCAGACCAGCCCTTATCCCCCAGCGCGTCCAATGACACATAGCTGATGTGATCGATGAAATCATCCAACGTGGTCACATCAACCTTGTTTATCGGCACATGATCCGTAATCGACTGCCGCACAAAGTCATGAAATTCTTCAACGCTCCAATCGCTTCGGGCGGCACCGATGATACTGGTGCCTTCCGGGATTTGTGCTGCAAGATAGCGACGAAACAAGGCCGGGAAAATTTTGCGTCTGGCAAGATCACCGGTTCCGCCAATAATGACCAGATCAAAGTCACTGACTGGGATTATTCTGGAAACCATTCATCGCTCCTTTGGGACGGCATCTCGGGATATGATAGCGCTAACAGTTGTTGAAATACGGTTGAACAGCGCCAAA
Source organism: Roseovarius sp. YIN77 (assembly GCF_057219155.1). Taxonomy (NCBI): domain Bacteria; kingdom Pseudomonadati; phylum Pseudomonadota; class Alphaproteobacteria; order Rhodobacterales; family Roseobacteraceae; genus Roseovarius; species Roseovarius sp. YIN77. The sequence goes on along the minus strand of NZ_JBXVVI010000001.1, from coordinate 305,493 downwards.
GTCCAGTAAGAAATAAGCCACAGTCTTCATGCTGTGAATATGACATGCCTGAATAGATTGTCTAAATTTAATTCTGATCAGGCTTCCAATTCGGCATCCCAATACAGAAAATCAACCCAGCTTTCATGTTGGAAGTTGGGTGGGAATTTTCGCCCCATATTCTGCAACTCCCCAACCGATGGCGCTCGGGGTGGTTTGCGAAGGCTCATATGCGCCTGACGCAATGATTTCGAACCTTTCCTCAGGTTGCACTTCGAACAGGCCGCTACCACATTTTCCCAGCTTGTTACGCCGCCAGAGGCCCGCGGCACCACGTGATCAAAAGTCAGATCACCATGTGCGCCACAATATTGGCATTCGAAGGCATCGCGCAAAAACAGGTTGAACCGGGTAAAGGCCACGCGTCTTTTGGGTTTGATGTATTCTTTCAACACCACGACAGAGGGTATTTTCATCTCCAGGCTTGGGCTGTGAACCACCTGGTCATACTCCGCGATAATATCCACACGTTCTAGAAACGCTGCCTTGATCGCATCCTGCCAGGGCCATAACGACAACGGATAATAGGATAGCGGACGGTAATCCGCATTCAAAACCAATGCCGGGTTTCGCCGCAAGTTTTGCGGATCATAAGTGAAGTGGGTTCTGAAATCTCCGTCCATTACTGTGACTCCATGCTCGCCCTGCCTGCCTTTTATCATTCAGGGCGGGACGACCCGCCCCAGTATGTAAACAACTATATATGGCGTTCAACATCTGACAAGCCCCATCATATGTGTGTGTTTGTCACTGTTGTGCAAAGAATTCATGACAGGAATGTGATGAATTTGCCGACACACATGGCTTCTGCGCAATGTTTCATGGCAAATACCGATCAATAAACACGCGCCGTTCCCGAAATTCCATCGGTACTTGAAGCTGAAATTATAACAAATGTTTAGAATTCTGCAGAGCGGATCTTGGGCGTAAAATTCAATTTAAAGATCATCATCGGGGCCGAAAACCGGCATGAACCGATCCCAATCAGCCCGGTGATTCTGTTGGTTTCGCCCCTGAACAAACTGCCCTTGTCATTGAAAACACGCCGTTCTTGATCAGTCAGACATGCCCAGCCGTTGCCGCATAAAGGTCAGTGCTACACTCAGCCCATCCGGCGCAATCCCGTGTGCGGTGCCTTGCATGATATGGGCATAAACATCAAAACCCGCCGCGCCCAATGTTTCTGCCGCCTGGTTCAAGGATTGCGGCGGTACCACATCATCCTGGTCACCATGTATCAGCAAAACAGGTGGTTTGTTGATTGTTTCATCTTCCAACAGCTCTGGCGCAATTAAGCGGCCTGAAAACCCGACAACGCCTGCCAGTTCTTCCTCCCATCTGGGGGCCACATGCAGCGCCATCATGGTGCCCTGCGAAAACCCGAACAGGATCGTATTTTCTGCGGCGATCCCCTCAGCCGCCATGGTTTGTTCAAGCCAGGCGTTCAGATCGCTTTCAGCCTCAACCATTCCGGCACGGGCGACTTCCTCAGAAGAGCCATCAATCCATGGGATCGGAAACCATTGATAGCCAAATGGGTTGGCCACGCTTTTTTCTGGTGCATCGGGGGCCATAAACACAGTGTCGGGCATATGAGGGGACAAGGGATCAGCCAATCCCAACAGATCGTTACCATCCGCACCATAGCCATGCAGCAATACAACCAGATGCTTGCCCTGCCCTGTTTCCGGCCCTTTCCGAGCGCTCTTTAATTCACGAGTCATCTGATCCCTTCCCGTTCTTTTGCCACCCGGTAGTAGGCCCAAAGTGTTCTGGCCGCAACGGATCTCCATGGGGACCAGGACAGCGCCATTTCACGAATTTCTTTTTCTGTCGGGCGTTTTTCCAGGCCGTACAAAATGCGCGCAGCTTCCTGCAGGGCCAAATCACCCGGGGCAAACACATCTGCGCGGCCCAGACAGAACATAGCGTAAATCTCTGCGGTCCAGCGGCCGATGCCCGGCACCTCGATCAGGGTGGACATCACCTCTGCAACGGGTTTCGAGCGCAGGGATTTATAGTCAATCCGCGCAGCAGCCAATGCCCGTGCATATCGAATTTTCTGCGATGACAGGCCACAGGCCCGTAACTCTTCGTCCGTTGCCCACATGATTTTCCGTGGCCCGGTCAGACCAGCGGCCTTCATCCGACCCCAAATCGCGTTTGCCGCAGCCACAGAGATTTGTTGACTGACAATCGCATCCAAAAGTGCCGCAAACCCATCTTTGCGCAGGCGCAATGGTAATGGCCCGGTTTGATCCAAAGCATAGGCCATGCGTGGGCAGGTCTGGCGCAACCAATCGGCCCCCTCACTCACACATTCCCCGGATTTAACGATGCGCTCTTCCATCTCATTCGCCTATCATCCTGAACCGCGTTGGAAAAGCCTTGCCGGAATCCAACGCCAAGAATTCGCACTTTCATCCGGTCATTCAACGGTCTAGGCATCAGATATGAACGCTGCAAGAAACGACATTGATCCCACCCCGAACAGAGCGGTTAAAAACGCGATCGTTCTGACGATTGCACAGGCGGTTTTGGGCGCACAGATGTCGATCCTGTTTCTGGTTGCTGTTCTGTCCGGGCAGTCCCTTGCCGACAATATCTGCTTTGCCACCTTGCCGGTAACGATGACGATCCTGGGCTCTGCTCTCAGTGCCAGGCCGATGTCATGGTTCATGCAACGCCAAGGGCGCATTGCGGGTTTCATGGTCGGATGCGCGGGCGGAACTGCCGGGGCCGCACTGGGGGCGTATGCGGTCTATTCCAGTTCATTCGCTTTGCTTCTTTGCGGTTCGTTTTTGTCGGGCATCTATTTGTCCTCTCAAGGATTTTTCAAATTCGCCGCCACGGACGCCGCCACTGAAAAGTTTCGCCCAATTGCGATATCTATGGTGATGAGCGGTGGTTTGGCTGCCGCCATTATGGGCGCCCAATTGGCCAAAGCGACCATGTTCGCCCTACCCATCCCGTTTCTGGCGACCTACCTTTGTATTGCGGTGATCAATATCGTCGGCGCAGCGATTTTCCTGTTTCTGGATATTCCGACGCCAACTGCAACTGAGAAGGGCGACCTCCAGCATGGCAATCGTTGGCACATCCTTAAAAAACCTCAAATCATCGTTGCCATTATCTGCGCGTCTGTTTCCTTTGGCCTGATGAACTTGATCATGTCGGCAACTCCGCTGGCCGTGGTCGGCTGCGGATACGGCGAAGACGCAGCAGCCGACGTTATACTGGCCCATGTTTTGGCAATGTATCTGCCGTCCTTCTTTACCGGGTTTTTGATTGCCCGATTTGGCAGCGAAAAGATTATCGCCATAGGGTTATTGATTTTGGCGTCAGCGGGGGCATCTGCAATCAGTGGCGTTGAACTGAGCCGGTTTTACGCTGCGTTGATCTTGTTGGGGGTCGGTTGGAATTTTGGCGTGATCGGGGCCACCACAATGTTGACCAACGCCCAGGATAAGGACGCGCAGGGTTTCGTTCAGGGCATCAACGAGATGGTTGTTTTCAGCGTTGTTGCCGTTGCCTCCGTGACGTCAGGCGTTTTGATGAATTGCACCGGGAGTGATGTTGTTCAGGGGTGGACGACCGTCAACATGGCGATGGTACCACTCTTGGTATTGGCTGGGGGATCCTTGATCTGGTTGGTGCTAAAACCCACAGAAGATGCAGCGTAATTAGGCGCGACCTGTCATAGATTTTAGTATCAACGACATACGGCGCCGAAATTCGCTTGGGTACAAACTACCCGATGCGACCCGCCCGGGATCACGGATAGCGGCCTTTAAAGTCGCCTCGGCCAACCACCCGGAACGAAGGGCAGATAGGGCATGTTTAGGAAGTGTCACAGATTTTGCAGCCCTCAATCGAGCTATTGCCTCTTTGGCCAGATCGCGAATGGCATCTTGCCTGCCATCCACCAAAGGCACGCGATTTGCCGCCTCCAACGCCGGAATGGCCACAAACCAGTTTGCGATACCCGCAGCGTATCCAAAATCCGCCGCCACATCATCCGCCTCTGGCCCCAGGCAGCGCACGGACAGCTTCATCAGATTGCCCGACGTTTCGTTGATATGGGACTTGAACACATCTGCGCTGTCAAAGGGATCGCGCCCGATATCCCATCGCCGCGCATCTATCATTTTGTGCATCATTGCCAGGGGCAGCGCCCGGTCCTGCGCCAATTTTGACAGAGGCTCCGCCACCTCATGCGCACGGGGCGGCTTGCCCTCGGCGATCTCGTCCAGAACATCGCGCCAAAACTGTAGTCGCATTTCGGCGATCATCGGTTCCGCACTGACCCAGGGCGCGCGAGCGACCTCTAGGTTAAAGGCGTAAAGAACGAACAGATTGCCGCGCTGTTCAGGGGGCGCCGTCATGGCCGATAGAAACCGGTCAGGATCGCCCGTGCGAACCTTTTCTGCGCAGAGCGCGATGGTCACGAGGGCGCCCCGTCTGCCAGCAATTTCCAATGGATAGCCTCTAGCAGTGCCTCAAAACTGGCATCCACGATGTTGGGTGACACGCCAACGGTGGACCAACGGCGCCCCTGCCCGTCCTCGCTGTCAATAACAACGCGCGTCACGGCCTCGGTACCGCCATCGGTGATCCGAACCTTGAAATCGACCAGACGCATATCCTGAATGTAGCTTTGGTATTTGCCCAGATCCTTGGCCAGTGCATTTGACAAAGCGTTCACCGGACCACGATCATTGCCAAGCTCATCCAGGCTTTCAGACACCGACAACATCTTTTCGTTGCCGATTTTCACGACCACGACCGCCTCTGACAGGCTGACGACCTTGTTGTACTTGTTCTTCCGCCGCTCGACGGTGACCTTATAGCGCTTGACCTCAAAGTATTCGGGCATCAGGCCCAGTTCACGCCGCGCCAGCAGCTCGAATGACGCCTGCGCCGTGTCGTAGGAATAGCCCTGATCCTCCCGCTCCTTGATCTGATCCAGAATGCGCGTCAACGCCGGGTGATCGGGCGCAACCTCTAGCCCGGCATCCGCCAGACGCTTGCGCAGGTTCGACTGCCCCGCCTGATTAGACATCGGCACGATACGTGCATTCCCAACGCATGCCGGATCCACATGTTCATACGTGGATGGGTCCTTCAGAATGGCGCTGGCATGCAGTCCGGCCTTGTGGGCAAAGGCCGACGCCCCCACATAGGCCGCCTGCCGCAATGGCACACGGTTCAGAATATCATCCAGCATTCGGCTGGCCCGGGTCAGGGTCGACAGCGCATCGGTACTGATCCCGGTGTCGAACCGATCCGCATAGCGGGGTTTCAGTAATAAGGTCGGGATCAACGCGGTCAGATTGGCATTGCCGCACCGTTCCCCCAGCCCGTTCAATGTACCATGAATCTGGCGTGCACCGGCCTCCACCGCCGCAAGGCTACAGGCCACCGCACATTCGGTATCGTCATGGGTGTGAATGCCCAGCCGGTCACCGGGAATGCCTGCAGCGATCACCGCGCGGGTGATGTCATGAACTTCACCGGGCATGGTACCACCGTTGGTGTCGCATAGCACAATCCAGCGCGCGCCCGCATCCAATGCGGCTTTCAGACAGTCAATCGCATATCTCGGATTGTCCTTGTAGCCGTCAAAGAAATGTTCTGCGTCAAACAAGGCCTCTCGCCCCTGCGCCACCAGATGGGCCACAGATTTGACGATGTTCTCGACATTCTCTTCCAGCGTGATCCCCAGCGCCTTAGTCACATGGTAATCATGGGTCTTACCAACCAGACATACGGCTGGCGTCCCGGCATTCAGAACCGCCGCCAAAACCTCGTCATTCTCTGCCGACCGCCCTGCCCGCTTGGTCATGCCAAAGGCGGTGAACGTCGCGCGGGTTTTGGGGGCGACATCGAAAAAGGCGCTGTCCGTCGGGTTCGCCCCGGGCCAGCCGCCCTCTATATAATCGAGCCCCAACGCATCCAGCGTTTCGGCAATGCGGATTTTTTCGGCTGTGGAGAACTGCACGCCCTGCGTCTGCTGCCCATCACGCAACGTGGTGTCGTAAAGATAGAGGCGTTCTTTGGTCATTTGAGCGCCTCTAGTTTGGCAGGGTCGAACCCAGTTGACGGTATTAACCCGACCCCCGCTTTGCTCATGCGAACTTCAATACCTGCTTCAATCAGGGAGTTCTTTAAAGAGTCCACAGCTGAGAAATCTTTGGTTGCAAAGGCTTCTTCACGAAGAACGGCCAGTTCCTTTTCCCAGTCAGACAAGTCAACTTCTGGGAATGGGTCCCAACCACCCAGTTCGGGTGTCAATAAGCCCAAGAGTTGTGCACCTCGTAAAAGCGCCCCTGCCTTTTCTTCCTTCGCGTATTGGCGCAAAAAGTACATCGCACTGCTAAAATTAAGATCGTCACAAAGACTATTCAGAAATGCAGGGGGCATTTCCTCTTGCGGTTCTACCCCTTCGCATAATGCGCGCCATTTACGCAAAGTCCGTTCCGCTTCTTGCCGTCGTTTCTCCGTCCAGTTCATCGGCTTCCGATAGTCGGTGCTCAGCAACACAAACCGGATCACCTCGCCTGGATAACCCTGTTCCAGCAAATCGCGCACGGTAAAGAAGTTGCCCAAGCTTTTGGACATCTTCTTGCCCTCGACCTGCAACATCTCATTGTGCAGCCAGTAACGGGCAAATTCGCCATGCGGGTGGGCGCATTTTGATTGCGCGATTTCATTTTCATGATGCGGGAACTGCAAATCATTCCCACCGCCATGAATGTCGAACGTGTCACCCAACAACTCATAGCTCATAGCAGAACATTCAATATGCCAACCCGGACGACCACGCCCCCAGGGGCTGTTCCAGCCCGGCAGATCGTCGGTCGATGGTTTCCACAACACGAAATCCATTGGATCACGCTTGTTATCGGCAACTTCGACCCGCGCGCCAGCGATCATATCATCAACCGACCGACCAGAGAGCTGGCCATAATCCTCGTAGCTCTTTACCGAAAACAAAACATGCCCCGCACCATCGGGATAGGCATGTCCCTTCTCGATCAACGCCTCAATCATCGTGATCATGGGGCCAATGAATTCCGTGGCACGCGGCATCTCGTCGGGCTCCATCGCGCCAAGCGCGCCCATATCATCCAAATACCACTGAATGGTTTCCTCGGTCCGCTCATGAACCAATTCTTCCAGCGAACGCGGATCACCCGCCTCTTTGCGCGATTGCGCCGTGGCATTAATCTTGTCGTCTACATCGGTGAAATTGCGCACATATTTCACATGGTCCGCGCCATAGACATGGCGCAACAGGCGATAAAGCACATCGAACACCACCACAGGCCGGGCATTGCCCAGATGCGCCCGGTCATAAACCGTTGGCCCACAGACATACATCCGAACATCCTTTGGATCGATCGGGGTAAAGACCTCTTTTTTCCGGGTCTTGGTGTTGTGCAGTTTTATCTCGACCATGGGTCCCTCTCGCAGGCGGTTGCCGCGGGCATATCAAGTTCAGATTGGTTAGGAAACAGAAAGAACGGCCCGCGTGACGTATGTCAGCAGGTAATGCAGCAGATAATGATGCGTAGTGTTCTCATGGGCGCGACCATAGATCGTGATGTGCGTCATGACAATTGCCCATTTGACAGATCACCTGACCTGTGTTCGCTTTGCACAAACTGAGCAGGGATTAGATCATGACCAAAGATATCGGCGCCGCGTTCCGCGCGCTTCACCAACCGGGAAATCCCTTTATTCTGGCCAATGCCTGGGACATCGGCAGCGCCAAGATGCTGGCCGCGATGGGCGCGCAGGCCATAGCCACGTCATCCGCTGCGCATGCCTTTACACTGGGCCGCCCTGATATGGGGCATGTGACCCGGGACGAGGCATTGGCCCATGCACAAGATCTGGTGGCCGCCGTTGATGTGCCCGTATCAGGTGATTTTGAAAACGGATTTGGGGATGATCCCGACACCTGCGCCGAAACGGTTCGGCTGGCGGCAGAGGTCGGTCTTGCGGGCATATCGATAGAGGACACTGCCCTGCCCTCCGCCACGCCTTACGAGGCTGACTTGGCGATCGAACGCATCCGCGCCGCCAGTGCCGCTGCACGTGCCCTGCCGCAAGACTTCGTTCTGGTCGCCCGCGCCGACGGCATCATGAACGGGCAATATGATCTGGCAGAGGCACTGCGCCGACTGAAAGGGTTCGAGGCCGCAGGCGCAGATTGTCTCTACGCCCCGATCCCCGACAGTTTTGAAGATCTTGCGCGTATCTGCTCCGCAACAACCTTGCCTGTGAATGCCCTGGCCGCAGGGCCTTATACCAACTACAACCGGGTGAATTTCGCCCGCATAGGCGTGGCGCGTATCTCTCTGGGTTCTGCTTTGGCGGGGACCATCCACAGGGTAATCCACGATGCGGCGCAGGCGATGTTTGATCAGGGCGATTTCTCGCCCCTCTCTCATTCCATTTCTAGCGATATCATCGACACGATGCTGATGGACGACTGATCAGGCACGCAGGCGTTCCCCTTTCGGGTCAAAGGGCGGCTCTGCCAGAACCAGCGCCTTGTGCGGCAGGCCTAGGATGGACACTTCTACCTCCTGCCCGGGCTCAACACCTTTCAGAAAACACAGGGCCAGGGATTTTTCGACCGTATAGCCATAAGTGCCGGACGTGACCCGACCCACCGGCGTGCCATCGGGCAGAAAGATCGGCTCCCCCCCCGTCGCATCGGCATTGTACGGTGTTTCCAACACCTCGATGATCGATAATTTTTCGCGTGCCGGTTTGGCCATGGTCTCTGCCACCGCCGTTTTGTTCAGGAACGCCTTGTCCATCTTGCACAGCCGCTCCAGCCCCACCTCTTGCGGCCAGTATTCCGGGCTGTATTCGCGCGACCAACTGCCATAACCCTTTTCAACCCGCAGCGACATCAGCGCCCGCGCGCCAACTGGCACGGCGTCCACCTCTTTACCGGCGTCAAGCAATGCCTGATAAAGCCGCACTTGATCTTCCTGATCACAATGAAGCTCCCACCCCAGATCACCGGTGAAGGACACGCGCAGGGCAACAACCTCGACCCCTGCCACCTGAATGCGTTTGGACCGCATGAAAGGGAAATCAGCCGTGTCCAAACTGTCATTGGTCAACCGCTGCAACAAAGCCCGTGATTGTGGCCCGGCCACATTGAACCCACACATGCGATCAGTGCGGCTTTCAAATACTGTGCCCTCTGGCAAGGGGACTGACCGGAAGAACCGGCTGTGATAGCGTTCCGACATCCCGCCACCGATGATCATGAACTCTTCTTCGGCCAGACGCGTGACGGTGAAATCCCCCGCAACACCGCCCCGAACCCCAATCAGGGGCGTCAGACAAGACCGACCCACCACCTTGGGCATCGTGTTGGCCATGACCTGGTTCAACCAATCCTCGGCCCCCGGCCCGGTTACGAAATACTTCGCAAAGTTGGAAATATCGATGATGCCGGCGGTTTCCCGCAGCTTGCGGCACTCTGCCCCGACCGGTTCGAACCAGTTCTGGCGGGTAAAGCCCAGCGTTTCATGCGCTTCCTCAGCCGATCCCGCGAACCATTGCGGATGTTCCCATCCATAGTTCAGCCCAAAAACCGCGCCCATTTCCTTTTGCAGCTCATAAATGGGGCGCACACGGCACGGGCGCCCGGCTTCGCGTTCCTCGTTCGGATAGTGGATGGCAAACCGTTTGGCATACTGATCCTGCACCCGTGCCTTGGTAAATTTCTTATCTGCCCACGCCCCGAACCGCGCCAGATCCCAAGGGAACATATCCAGGCTGGATTCCCCTTCAACAATCCATTCCGCAGACAGTTTGCCCAGCCCGCCGGATTGCGAAAATCCCGGAATGATGCCGTTACAGCAGAAATAATTCGACAATTCCGGCACCGGTCCAAACAATGCATTTGAATCGGGCGACCAAATCATCGGCCCGTTGATCGTGCGCTTGATGCCGGACATGCCCACTGCAGGCACCCGTTCAATCGCGCGCATCATGTTTTCCTCGATCCGTTCCAGATCGTCGGGAAACAGTTCGTGGCCAAAACCGGGGGGCGTGCCATCCTCTGCCCAAAAACGCATATCCCGTTCATAGGCCCCGACCAGCAGACCATTGCCCTCTTGGCGCAAATAATATTCCCCATCCCTGTCGGCGACGGATGGCAGGCGACGATCCATAGCATCGATCTCTGCAATCGTTTCGGTGACAAAATACTGATGCTCTGTTGGCATCAATGGCAGCTCGACCCCTGCCATGGCAGCCACTTCACGCGCCCACAGCCCCCCGGCATTCACCACCCATTCACAGGTGATGTCACCCTTGTCTGTCCGTACAACCCAGCCACCATCAGGTTGTTGTTCAGCGCCAATCACCGGGGTAAAGCGCAAAATCTCTGCCCCCATCGCCCGGGCGCCAGCCGCATAGGCCATGGTTACGCCAGATGGATCAACGTTGCCGCCATCCGGTTCATACATGATGCAGCGGATGCCATCGAAATTGACCAGTGGATGCAGGCGTTCGGCCTCATCCCGATTAATCTCGTGAAAGTTTAACCCATAGAGTTTCGCCTTCGCCGCCTGCAGGCGCAGCTGATGTTCACGGTTTTCGGTTTGCGCCAGATACAGACTACCGGGTTGAAATACACCACAGCCCTGCCCGGTTTCGGCTTCCAGCTCTTTATACAGGTTCATCGTATAGTTCTGGATGCGGGTAATATTGTTGTTGTCGTGCAGGCCATGAATGTTGGCTGCCGCGTGCCAGGTCGACCCGGATGTCAACTCATCCCGTTCCAAAAGGACGCAATCCGTCCACCCCAGTTTTGCAAGATGGTAGAGAATAGAGCAGCCGACAAGGCCACCTCCGATGACAACGACTTGAGCGTGAGAGCGCATGAGAGTTACTCGATTTGGTTGCTTTCCATAATAACTGCGCCTTGCCACACTCAAATAAATGCCATTTCACGACATCAGATCGCATCACAGCGTCAGATGCTTTAATTTCTCGACATAAGTGTCGAGATACATTTGCGACAAACTTTGACGCATTCACACATGCCAGAAATTTACACTCATACACTCTATCCCCAAGACAGAAGGAGACCATGATGAAATCCCATACCAGAGTTTGTGTCATTGGCGGTGGTGTTGTCGGATGTTCAGTTCTGTATCACCTGACGAAACTCGGGTGGTCGGATGTTGTCCTTTTGGAGCGTTCTGAATTGACGTCCGGCTCCACCTGGCACGCCGCAGGCGGATTTCATACGCTGAATGGCGATACGAACATGGCGGCCCTGCAAGGCTATACCATCCGACTATACAAGGAACTGGAAGAGTTAACCGGCATGTCCTGCGGCCTGCACCATGTGGGCGGCGTTACATTGGCTGATACGCCCGAACGCATGGATATGTTGAAAGCAGAACGCGCCAAGCACCGCTATATGGGCCTGCATACCGAAATTCTGGGACCAGAAGAGATCGCAAAAATCGCACCAGTCACCAATGTCGACGGTGTTTTGGGTGGGCTTTATGATCCGCTTGATGGGCATCTCGATCCCTCCGGCACCACCCATGCCTATGCCAAGGGTGCCCGGATGCAGGGGGCGGAAATTTACCTCCACACCAAGGTTCTGGAAACCAACCCACAACCGGATGGCAGTTGGAAGGTCGTGACCGACAAAGGCACGATCACCACAGAACATGTGGTTAATGCCGGTGGCCTTTGGGCGCGAGAGGTTGGCGCAATGGCGGGGGCCTATATGCCGCTGTTGCCGATGGAACATCAGTATTTGGTCACCGACGCAATACCGATGATATACAGCCGCGATACAGAACACCCCCATGTCATGGATCCTGGTGGCGAAAGTTATCTGCGGCAAGAGGGTCAAGGCCTGTGCATTGGCTTTTACGAAAAGACCTGTAAACCCTGGTCCGTCGATGGCACCCCCTGGGATTTCGGCCATGAATTATTGCCAGATGACCTTGATAAAATTACAGATTCTATAGAATTCGCTTATCGGCGTTTCCCGGTATTGGCAGAGGCCGGCGTGAAATCCGTCATTCACGGCCCCTTCACTTTTGCCCCCGACGGCAACCCCTTGGTCGGACCGGTTCCCGGACTACGCAACTATTGGTCTGCCTGCGGCGTCATGGCCGGTTTCAGCCAAGGCGGCGGTGTCGGCCTGACCCTTGCCCAATGGATGATAGAGGGCGAACCCGAACGCGATGTTTTCGCAATGGATATAGCACGTTACGGGAAATGGATCACGCCGGGATACACAGTTCCAAAGGTCATTGAAAACTACCAAAATCGGTTTTCCGTCGTCTACCCGAACGAAGAACTACCCGCGGCCCGGCCCTTCCAGACCACCCCAATGTACGACATCTGGGATCAAATGGGCGCAGTCTTTGGCCAGCAGTTCGGGCTAGAGGTTCCCAATTACTTCGCCCAAGGTGACGAACCCCGCTACGAAACCCCCACTTTTCGCCGTTCCAACGCATGGGAGGCGACGAGAAGAGAGGTGAAAGCCGTCCGCGAAGCCGTTGGAATCAATGAGGTTCAGAACTTTGGCAAGTTTTCCGTCACTGGCAAGAATGCTCGCGCCTGGCTCGACCGGATCATGGCCGGTCGCATCCCTAAACCGGGGCGGTTAAGCCTGACACCGATGTTGTCGCCCAAAGGCCGGTTGATCGGGGATTTCACCATCTCTTGCCTGTCTGATACCGAGTTTCAGCTAACGGCCTCCTACGGATCACAGGCCTATCATGAACGTTGGTTCCGGCAAAATCTGGACGAAGAGGTATTGTTGGAAAACATCTCTGACCGCCGAACCGGGTTTCAGATCGCCGGTCCCAAGGCTCGTGAGGTCTTGTCGGCAGTCACCCGTGCGGAAGTCTCTGAAATGCGCTTTCTTGACGTGCGCCGGATGACCATCGGCATGTGCGACTGCATTGTTCAACGGGTTAGCTATACCGGTGATCTGGGATATGAGATCTACACCGATGCCATGAGTCAACGATCCCTGTGGCACGTTTTATGGGCAGAGGGACAAAAACACGGCATGCGGCCCTTTGGCATGCGCGCCATGATGAGCCTGCGGTTGGATAAGTTTTTCGGATCCTGGCTATCTGAGTTTTCTCCCGATTACACAGCCGCTGAAACCGGGCTTGATCGCTTCATCTCTTTCAAAAAAGGTGTTGATTTCATTGGGAGAACAGCAGCAGAGGTTGAACGAAATTCAGGATCATCCCGAACACTTGTCGCCTTTGAGGTGGACGCCGACGACGCCGACGTGATTGCCTATGAACCCGTCTGGATTGATGGAGAGGTCAAAGGATTCTGTACTTCCGGCGGCTATTCGCATTATGCCGAAAAATCCATTGCACTGGCATTGATCCCAACCGAGCTTGCCAAATCTGAACTGACCGTTCAGATCGAAATTCTGGGCGACATGTGCAATGCGCGCCTGCTGTCATCTCCCCTGTTTGATGCCGATGGCGCACGTATGCGTGGCGTGTAACAAAATGAACATTGTTCTTGCCTGTCTGACACGCGGCGATAGCATATCGTTTGAGGGAGCTTGGCATGTCTGACACAACTGAACGCACTATCGAAATTCTATCCCAGTTGGTTGGATTCGACAGCCTGTCAGGCCGCCCGACGCATGGGATAGTGGGCTATATTCAGAATTATCTGAACGAATGCGGGGTAGAATGTTCCCTCAGTTATGACGAGGCAGGCGAACGGGCCAATGTTTTTGCCACGATCGGGCCAGAAATTGACGGCGGGGTCATTCTTAACGGCCATACCGATGTGGTTCCGGTTGACGGACAAACATGGGCAAGCGATCCGTTTGCCCTGACCCAACGCGGCAGCCGTCTATATGGCCGTGGCGCCGTGGATATGAAAGGGTTCCTTGCCTGCGTTCTGGCCTCTGTGCCGCGTTTTCAGTCAGCCGAATTGAAAAGGCCAATTCACATCGCCTTCACCTATGACGAGGAAACCGGCGGATTTGGTGTACCCGTGCTTTTGAACAGCCTCGCGGGGGTGCCGTTTCGACCGAGTATCACAATCGTCGGGGAACCGACAGATATGAAGATCATCACTGGGCACAAGGGCGGCTATGAAATGCGAACAGAGATCACAGGGCTTGCCGTGCATTCTTGTGATCCACGCCAAGGCGTCAATGCGATCTCTGCCGCGATGAAGCTGATCACGAAGATTGAAAGCATGAATGAAGAGCGAGCGGCAAATCCCCAAATTAATTCACCTTTTGATCCACCCTATCCGACATTTAATGTCGGCACGATCGAAGGCGGCGCAGCCCGCAACGCGACAGCTGGCTGGTGCAATTTCAATTGGGAATACCGCACTATGCCGGGCGAAAATGGCGCAGATGTCATCGCGGAAATCGAAGCCTTCGCAGCAAATGAAATCTTGCCGCAGATGAAGGCGGTGTCCGAAGAGGCGGAAATTCGCATCCTCACTGAAACCGCGGTCCCGCCCCTAAACAACCGCAATGCCGCTTTGGCGACTGAGTTGGTCAGCTCCGTGACTGGAATCAACGACACCGGAGTCGTTTCATTTGGCACAGACGCCGGATATTTCAGTGATGCAGAAATTTCGACGGTGGTCTTTGGCCCCGGCAGTATCAGCCGCGCCCACAAGGCCGACGAATATATAGAAATCGACGAATTGAATCAGGGCTTGGATTTTCTGGGTAAACTATCAAATAAATTGTCACAGTGATCGGTATTCATGTGCCGGAGATAACGCGAAACACGTTGCGTAAATTCATAATATAATTGAAAATTATTTGGTGCCCGAGGAGCGTCACATATATTGTTTAGTTTCAAATAGATAATGGGTACAATCGTAATTTATTCGTAATTATTTTTGTTTATTTTGGCCAAAATATAACAATATATCTACGATAAATACTTAGCCAAATTGATGACTAAGCAGGAAGCGGCACCCAAACTAAATAAGCGCCATTTTCCAACTCGCTGCGAAACTCTGCCTCAATTACTTCCTGAGCTTTCGGATTCGGTATTGGATGGCCATCTACAAAGAAGTCCTTGAGGGCCGCGCTAGCGTTTTTAATCAAATCCGCTTCCTGATCCGCTGCGGCAAAACAATCAGGCACGTCTGGAAACGACAATCCGAACGAAGAGTCTACATCGTGATGTACGATCGCTATAAAACACATTTCGCCCCCCATTAAATTTTAGCGAATACTACAGATGTTTATCTTGCACCAAGACGAAAAGAGATCATCTGTTGTACGGCAAAACAGCTTAACCAATGGAATAGTTTCGAGCAAATCGTTGGGAGTTTTCGAAACCAACGGATCACCGTGCGCAATCTTATTTCTTACATCAACAATGTGATCAATAAGGTTTTTCGCAGGCAGATAGTCACCCTTCAGTTTTGCACACAAATCTTTTTTGAATTCCAAGTATCCAAATCGATTAACGTAAGACGCAATTTTTTGAAACGAGGGTGATGAAAAGCTCTTGTTGAACCTGTCTTCAGAAATCGGTTCGGGGTGAGCGCCAGTTTGTTCCCAAAGTGGCAGATCCCGATCAATAAACTTTACAATTTTTGCCGCCAGCTTTTCTGCATCTGAGGTGTTCTTGATTTCTGAAATTATATCATGTGAAGCATGAAAAGAAATAAGGTTCGAAATTTTCGACCTGCATACATTGTTTTCAAATATTCTGGTTAATGTTAATTCTCCAATCTCTTTTGTGAATCCTTCGATATGACTAGACAACAATACGACCGCACCTCGACAAAGCGCGTTGATTTCCTTTGAATGCTTCGTGGCATTCTGGCGTTCTAGTTTTCTTGCCATGTGAAGGAGCACTTCAACTTCACCAAGGCGATCAACCAGCGCCGAATAAGCTACTGTATATCTAGGCAAGTTATTCGTTCACCCAAGAAAAATGTTGTTCCCAGAGCTTAAAGCGCCGTTCCGTTCTTTTTTTGTGATCGACTGCTCGCGAAATTAAGTCCTCAAACTCTTCATCTTTGAGAAGTTTGTAGTACGTTGAGCGAAACTGATCGCGATGCTCGACTGCCATCTCAGGCGTTAGCTTAGAAGAGATATTAGAAACGAGATCAAACAGGGATTTATTAATAGGCTTACTCTCTGGGCGGCGAAAGCATTCGTTTGGGGGGAATAATATGCCTGAGATCGCAATCATATGTTCCCAATCTCTGTCGAATTCCGCCAATTCGTCGTACGTGAGCTTCCGCCCTTTCTCAGCAGCTTCATTCAACCAATTTTTTAAAGGAGTTCGATAAGTATCTAATCCTAAACGATTAAAGGCAAAGTACCTCAAGATTGTCTCTTCGCCTCGCATACGTTTGTCAGGAGATTTTCTACCTAATATCTTCAACCAATTAGGGCGTTCAGCAATCTCCCTAAGTAAATCATTTAGAGATCCTCGATAAAGGCAGTTGCGAAGTTCTTGTGCATTCAATGTTGAAGTGTTTGAGTTTAGGCGTTCAAAAATGTCAAATTTAACATCGGGGTGAGATTTATTTGTGATCATTACACATCTGATTGTGTGCGTCTTGATTTGCCTTTGAATCTTCGTAGGCAATTTATGAAAACGTAAACCATTCAATTCTTTTGCTATGGATAGCGAAGACAAAGAGAACTGATTGTCCATATAGCGATGGATAGATTCTAACCGTTGTTGACCATCAATAACATCAAGCTCAAACTCTTCATTCTGAGATAGGTAGCATGGTGGTATCGGGACATTAAGTATTATCGACTCAATTAGGCGTGACGCGGTGGCGTTAGACCAAACATACCCTCGCTGAAACGACGGCCTAAGCACAATATCGTTACTTTTGATTTGTTCCATCAACGACCCAACTACCAAATCGTAATTCTGCGTAACCACGTCCCGATTTGGAGGAAATGTTGCGTCTGGATCAGCAATGTCCGAGTCTTTTTCAGTTTCTAGAATTTCATCGGTTACCAATGTGTAGTCCTGCCCTGAAATGTTTCTCTTTTTTTAGCACTTACCCTCAATTGAGGAGCGCTAATCTCATATTTCGCAATACACTCTATTGAGTTGTGGGCAATGCGCAATACTCGTTAAACAAGTTAAGCGAGCGATCGTAATTTATTCGTAATCGGTCAGTAGTTTTATTTTAGCCTATTAAGTTATATCTTTGTAAATATTTGTTATTATTCATAGAATTTGACTTCCGGTTCACAATGGCAAATACTACCATAATTCCGTAAGTAATTGTTATTATTGTATTATATTGAATAGTGGTGCCCGAGGAGAGACTCGAACTCTCACGATGTTACCATCGGGGGATTTTGAAACCTGTCGGATGATAGAAAACCCTTTATTTAGTACGGTGTATGGTTGTCAAAATGGCACAATGGCACAATGGCACGAGATTTGGCACGAGTATGGCACAAGCAATTTTTGTACCTTTGCAGACGACAAATACTGAATCTCAGATTACTTGAATCTCCCTCGTTCAATGCTAAAAATTATTTGAACTTTCGGCGGTATTTAATTGAACACAAACTGACATTTGTATTAGTAAGGCTCGTCGAGTTCTAACAATTTTTAGGTGTATGATAGGCATGAGACTAAGTGCAATAAGTGGTATTTTCCTGGCAATTTTCGTTTCAACGTCGCACGCCCAACAAAGTTTACCTGCGACAGGTTCCTGCGAACATATTCTAAAGTTATCAGAGCTAGAGATTAGCACATCCGTCCAATGGACAGGCACTAGTGCCACAGTGTTCGCACGAGGTCAAAAATTCGCTGGAGAAGTTGTTGGCTTACGTCCGTTTGACACGTCTTTCAAACTATCAATACTTTATGAAGACAGTATTTCCGGTCCGACAGAGATGGTGATCTTTCAAAGCCCGTCTTCTTCCGCATATCGCATGGCGATCGTAAGTTATGAATATCTACAACGTGGTGATCGAGTTATTAAATCTGTTATGGGGTTTGAAGATGCTACCTGCGTAGTCATCAGGTGAAATCTATTGCATTGCTAAATGGAATTAACCAACAAGCAAGTTATCGTTGAGTGTGTAAGAACAACAACTTCAACGCACTTTCGCAAAGTATCTTTCATCATATTTTATTAATGTTTCTTTGTGCCCTTTCCCGGACTCGAACTGGGTCGCATATGCAAGCATGAGATATTAAAGACCTTGATATTACAAAAAGCTTTATCTCTATACGTATGCTCTTGGCACAATGGTACAATGGTACAATGGTACAATGGCACGTTGGCGCAAGGATTTCATTTGAGTTTATGGTGCGGGTGGTGGGACTCGAACCCACACTTCCTTGCGGAAACTGGATTTTGAATCCAGCGCGTCTACCGGTTCCGCCACACCCGCCATTACGAGCACTCATTGTCATAAATTGAAAATGATGAAAAGCCCATTGTTGTAGACTTGAGATACTTTTTTCTTTGTATCTCAACCCCGCCCGAAAAACACCGGCACTTAAAGTGCAGCAATTTACGATTGGATGCCTAAAGGCTCAATTTAGTCCGGGGGATTACTAAATTTTCAACCTAAAAAGAATTCACTCGAAACGATTGTAAGTCTATGAAATTATATTGATATTTCGACCATTACGATAGCGAACAGACTTTTTGTTTTGGCACACAGTCTTTAAGCCAAAATCCGCCTTCGTAAGCTGTTGATTATAATAAGAATTATTTTTGATGACACACGCACGATTTTGAATCCCCTGCGTCTACCATTCCGCCACTCGGGCCACCGGGTTGTCATTTAGCGTCCCTTTTTACCGCCGTCCACTGCAAAATGAACCAAATGATGATCTGACTTGACGATTGTCCAGCAGCATGTTGCATGGGGCAAAAGGAATTTTGAATGATCAAGCCGCTCTATGATTGGACCTTGTCGCTCGCCGCCTCACCGCGCGCACTCTGGGCATTGGCAATCATTTCTTTTGTAGAGGCATCATTCTTTCCCATCCCCCCAGATATCCTGATGATCCCGATGATCATTGCCGCGCCACACAGGGCGTGGCGCATCGCCTCCGTTGCATTGGCAGCATCGGTTTTGGGTGGTTTGGCAGGTTATGCGATTGGCGCCGGATTTTTCGAAACTATCGGGCGCCCGGTACTGGAATTTTATGGCAAGGATGCCCATTTTGCTGAATTCAGCACACGCTACAATGAATGGGGGGCTTGGGCCGTTTTGATCGCAGGGATTACACCCTTTCCATTCAAGGTTATCACGATCCTGTCGGGTACCACTGGATTGTCCTTGCCGATATTCATTTTTGCCTCAATCATTGCGCGCGGACTTCGGTTTTTTATTGTGGCCGGCCTTTTGTGGAAGTTTGGTGAACCCATCAGAAACTTCATTGAAAAACGGTTGGGGCTGGTATTTACCACCTTCATGGTTTTGCTTATCGGCGGCTTTTTCTTGGTGAAATACATATGACACGCAAGCAATTGATCATTATTGCCTTTTCTGGTTCCGCCACCCTGTTGATTGGGGCACTTGGTTTTCAGTATCTGGGCGGATTAGCACCATGCAAAATGTGCATCTGGCAGCGATGGCCACATTTGGCAGCAGTCATTATTGGCGTTATTGCCATTCTGGTGCCTGGACGCATCTGGCCCTATCTAGGGGCGATCGCGGCCGTAACAACGGGTGGGATCGGGATTTACCACACCGGTGTTGAACGTGGCTGGTGGGAAGGACCATCCGGATGCAGTGGCGGTTCCCTTTCCAACATTAGTGGCAGCGATCTTCTTTCGACAGAAAATGTCGCGTTGCCGGTGATGTGTGATGAGGTCGCATGGGAGTTTCTGACGCTATCCATGGCCAGCTGGAACGCGATTATCGCGTTTGGCCTCGCGCTTATCTGGCTTGCAGCGGCGCGTCGCCCGGTCGGCAGTTAATCAGCCTTAGGATTTCCGGGTCGACAGCAACAGATTTGTTTCGCTCGTCTGAACACCCTCAATCTTTCGGATTTCAGAGATTACGGTATCGAGTGCTTCTAACGTTTCGGTACCGATTTCCACAATCAAATCCCATTTACCGTTGGTAGAATGAATTTTCTCGACACTCGGAAAACCGTTTAAACGGTGGACGATACGGTCCGTCCCTCGCCCCTCGATCCCCAATAACATCAACGACCTTACGGGTGCAGATCTGGCCTCGTCTTTCAGCACTACGGTAAAGCCCAGAATTGTACCAGAGGTGATCAGCCTGTCGATGCGCGCCCTGACAGTTGTGCGGCTTAGCTTCAACTCAGCAGATAATTCCGACAAGGTCTTTCGGGAATCACGCCGGAGCGCGGCAATCAAGCGTTCATCATTATTGTCCATTTTGGCCACTATATACTTTCACTTTGAACATCGATTGGTTGTTTTGAACATATTTTACCTGTCCATATGCATCAATACGAATAATAAATAGGTTAAAGCGAAAGACTTAGGTGAAGAAATGACTCCTCAAAATTGCATATTAGTTGGTGCGCCCGTCGACTGCGGTAAACGGCGCCAGGGTTGCCTGATGGGCCCTGATTCATATCGAACCGCGGGGATCTCCTCTGTGTTGCGAGAACTTGGTCACACCGTCGAAGATTTGGGCAATCTGGCGCCTGCCAAGATCGACCATGTCGATGCGGCCAAGGAAACCGTCTTTGAGCTCACGCAGAACATCGCCTGGACTCAGACTTTGAAAAATTTTGGGCAGGATGCCGCCGCACGCGGATTTCCTATCTTTCTGGGCGGTGACCATGCGCTTTCACTTGGCTCGGTTGCAGGCATGGCATCCTATGCCAAAAGCATCGATCGCCCCTTGTTCGTATTGTGGTTGGATGCGCATACTGATTATCACACTCCGACGACATCGGGTTCCGGCAACCTGCACGGCACACCATTGGGTTATGTAACCGGACGTGAGGGTTTTGAAGATTTCCCAAAACTTGACGCCCCAATCCCCACGGAAAATGTCTGTTTAATCGGCTTGCGATCCGTGGATACGCCGGAAAGGGAAGCGCTGCAAAGAACCGGCATGTTGGCCGTTGACATGCGGGCTATCGATGAAAATGGCATTGCGTCGCCCTTGCGTCAATTTTTGAACCAAGTTGCTGCTGCGAACGGCCTTTTGCATGTATCGCTTGATGTTGATTTTCTCGATCCGTCCTTTGCGCCGGCGGTTGGAACAACCGTTCCAGGCGGTGCTACCTTGCGAGAGGCGCATCTGGTCATGGAGCTTTTGCATGACAGCGGTCTTGTGACATCTCTGGACCTTGTGGAATTGAACCCATTTCTGGACGAACGGGGAAAAACTGCACATGTCATGGTCGATTTGACGGCCTCACTCCTCGGTCGCCGCGTGTTTGACCGCCCAACCCCCCGATTTGCATGAGATCCGCTATGACCGCACCTACCCCATCAAAACTTGCCTATGTGCCCTTTGTAAGCGTCGAGAACATGATGAAACTCGTGCATCACATCGGTATTGAAACCGTGCTGCGCGATCTTGCTGATTACATCGAGGATGATTTTCGCCGTTGGGAATTGTTTGACAAAACCCCCCGCGTCGCTAGCCATTCCCGCGATGGTGTGATCGAACTGATGCCCACCTCGGACGGCGAGGTATACGGCTTCAAATATGTAAACGGCCACCCGAAAAACACAAAGGAAGGTCTGCAAACCGTGACCGCCTTTGGCCTCCTGGCGACTGTCGATACCGGCTACCCGGTATTGCTGTCAGAAATGACGGTTCTGACCGCGTTGCGCACGGCTGCAACCTCTGCAATGGTTGCGCACCATCTGGCCCCTAAAGGGGCGACTTGTATGGCCATGATCGGCAATGGTGCCCAATCGGAATTTCAAGCGCTCGCTATGCGCGTGATTTGCGGGGTGCAGCGGCTGAGGCTATTCGACATCGACAAGGCCGCCACTGATAAACTTGTCAGCAACCTCAAAGGGTTCGGATTTACGCTTGAACCATGTAATACCCCCGAAGAGGCGATCGAAGGGGCACAAATTATCACCACCTGCACCGCAGACAAACAAAATGCCACGATCCTGACTGATAATATGGTTGGGGCCGGCGTGCATATTAACGCCATCGGCGGTGATTGCCCGGGCAAGACAGAGCTTCATCAAGATATCCTGAAACGATCAGATGTGTTTGTCGAATACACACCGCAAACCCGGATCGAGGGTGAGATTCAGCAAATGCCCGACGACTTCTCCGTTACCGAGATGTGGGAGGTAATCAATGACACCAAACTAGGCCGCACAGATAACCGCCAAATCACTTTGTTTGATGGGGTCGGTTTTGCTGTGGAGGATTTCTCTGCCCTGCGTTACGTCCTGACAAAGATCAAGGACACAGACCTGTATCAGGATCTGGACATGATCGCAGATCCGGATGATCCCCGCGATCTGTTTGGGATGTTGCAGAGATCAGTACATTAATTATTGGTGTGAAATATCACAAAAATAAACGTTTTTTGTATTTCACCCTTATCCTTTTTTGATATCCGAAACAGCGTGCCATCCAGATCGTATATCTTGTTGTCAAAACTGTCCGGGTGATTGACGCTGTCATCAATACTCACATTGTCTGGGTTTGTTAAACACGCTTCGATCTCTGATCTCAGTGTTGTTAACAACACATTCGCCGCCTCATCCCGAAATGAAAACTCCCAACCGCAAATGACAGACGACGTTGCACCAGATTGCAAGGTGCAGCCGGTAAAATTTTCCAGATGATCGGGGCTCAGATTTTCAAACTCTACGCTATCGGCAGAATGGCCCGATAAGTCATCGCATAAAGCGCCAGCTGTGGCGTGAGCCACCAACCCAAACCAAATCAACACGCTGCCCGCGGCACCAAAAATGTATCGGCTCCTAATGAAGATTGAATTCCCCCACAACATTTCTCCACTCTCCAGGGGCTATCAGTTTGCGGTGTGTGTAGCGGATGGAATGCAACGGCCCCTCAATCTCTTCCTGCCAAAATTCCACGAACTTTAACAGTTGGGGCATATCGGGCGCCAAATCGTATTCCTGCCAGATATAGCTGTTTAAAACATGCGGATAATCAGGCAGGTGGTAGAACATTTCCGCGGTTGTCAAACCATAGCCTTGCAACATCATCTCAGTCTCGGATTTGTTCATGCCTAACCTCATTGTTTTATTATCTACAAACAGTGTCGCACATCTGAATTAGTTTTCAATGAAAACAATCAGTTACCATGTCGTGAGCATTTCATACGTGTTCCTGGGGCCTCACCCATTGCACACACCATCTGCCCTCCTGTATAGTCTCAACAACAAAATATAGAATATGGTACGAGAGCGGTAATCAACGTGAACGACACGCCAGAAACTCCTGAAAACGATCAAGAAAATAAAATCCAACCCGTGGCATATGACGGCCCTGTCGTGTCCATCACGGATGAGATGAAAAACTCTTATCTCGACTACGCGATGAGCGTGATCGTCAGCCGGGCAATCCCCGATCTGCGCGACGGGTTGAAACCAGTTCATCGGCGTATCCTTTACGCGATGCACGAGTCCGGCAACACGCATGACAAATCCTATCGAAAATCGGCACGCCCGGTTGGGGATGTCATGGGTAAGTATCACCCACATGGGGATAGCGCGATCTATGACGCCCTTGTGCGGATGGCACAGGATTTTTCGATGTCTCTGCCGCTTTTGGATGGTCAGGGCAACTTTGGCTCCATGGATGGCGATAACGCGGCTGCGATGCGTTATACCGAAGTGCGGATGGACAAACCGGCCGCATCCCTGCTGGCCGACATCGAAAAAGAGACCGTTGATTTTCAGGACAACTATGATGGCAAAGACCGCGAACCCACGGTTCTGCCCGCACGTTTTCCAAATATGTTGGTCAACGGCGCTGGCGGTATTGCGGTTGGCATGGCCACGAATATCCCGCCACACAATCTGGGCGAAGTGATCGATGCCACGCTGGCCCTAATCGACGATCCTGACTTGTCCTCCGAAGATCTGATTCAATACGTCCCCGGCCCAGATTTCCCCACTGGTGGCATCATGCTGGGCCGTTCCGGTGCCCGCAAAGCCTATTTGGAAGGACGCGGATCGGTCATCATGCGCGCCAAAACCCGGGTCGAGGAGATCCGCAAAGACCGCTACGCCATTGTGCTGGACGAAATCCCCTATCAGGTCAACAAGGCCTCGATGATCGAAAAGATCGCCGAACAAGTGCGCGAGAAAAAGATCGAGGGCATTTCCCATGTTCAGGATGAATCTGACCGCAACGGCGTGCGTGTTGTCGTTGAATTGAAACGCGATGCCACGGCAGAGGTCGTCTTGAACCAACTGTTCCGGTTCACGCCCATGCAGACATCTTTTGGCTGCAACATGTTGGCGCTAAATGGCGGACGCCCGGAAACACTGACATTGCGCAGGTTTTTGACCTCCTTCATTGAATTCCGGGAAGAGGTGGTTGCGCGCCGTACAGCCTATAATCTGCGCAGGGCCCGTGAGCGCAGTCACATCCTGTGTGGTCTGGCGGTTGCTGTCAGCAATGTGGACGAAGTCGTCGCAACAATCCGCGCATCTGCCGATGCTGCAGATGCACGCGAAAAGCTGATGTCGAGACGCTGGCCAGCCACAGATATCGCAGAGTACATTAAACTAATCGACGATCCGACCCATACGATCAACGATGATGGCACCTATAACCTTTCTGAGGTTCAGGCCCGCGCCATTCTTGATCTGCGCCTTCAGCGCCTCACCCAGATTGGGGTGAAAGAGGTCACTGATGAGCTGCAAGAGCTCGCCGCAGCTATTCGCGAATATCTGGATATCCTTAGGTCCCGTGAACGGATCATGGCCATCATCTCTGACGAACTGAAAGAGGTGCAAGAGAAGTTCGCCGTTCCGCGTCGTACCGAAATCGTCGACTGGTCTGGCGACATGGAAGATGAGGATCTGATCGAACGCGAAGACATGGTCGTAACGATCACCCAGACCGGTTACATCAAACGCACCCCTCTGGCAGATTTTCGGGCCCAGAAACGTGGGGGCAAAGGTCTGTCTGGCATGTCGACCAAGGATGACGATGTGGTGACCAACCTCTTCGTCGCCAATACGCACACACAATTGCTGTTCTTCACCACCGACGGCATGGTTTACAAGCTGAAAACCTGGCGTCTGCCCCAAGGTGGACGTAACGCCAAGGGCAAGGCGATCGTCAATATACTGCCAATGCCTGTTGGTGTATCCATCGCGGCCATCATGCCTGTGGATCGCCCGGATGACGAATGGGCCGATTTGCAGATCGTTTTTGCGACCAGCGCAGGCGATGTCCGCCGCAATGCCTTGTCGGATTTCACCAATGTACGCTCCAACGGCAAAATCGCGATGGATCTGCCGGAAGGCGTCAGCCTCGTCAACGCACGCATCTGTGCCGAAGATGACGACGTGATGCTGATCACCAATTCCGGGCGGGCCATCCGTTTTCAATCCACCGCTGTTCGCGTCTTTAAAGGTCGCAAATCAACCGGCGTTCGCGGGATCAAGCTGTCTGGTAAGGACAATGTCGTTTCGATGTCCGTTATTCGCCATTTTGACGCCACTGCCGAAGAGCGCGTCGCTTATCTGAAAATGCGCCGGGCTGTCGCTGGGCTCACAGATGACGCAGAAGCTGATGACGAGGACACCGTCGAGGGTAACATAACACCCGAACGCTACGCCGAAATGTCTGCGGCAGAGGACCTGATCCTGACCATCACTGCAAACGGTGCTGGAAAGCTGTCGTCCTCTCACGACTATCCGGTCCGTGGTCGGGGCGGCATGGGCGTCGCGGCAATGGATAAGGCCATGCGCGGCGGCGATTTGGTGGCCTCTTTCCCGGTCAGCATGGACGATCAGATCATGTTAGCTACCTCCACTGGCCAATCCATCCGGTGCCCGGTTGATGGCATTTCATTCCGATCCCGCAGCGCCGGTGGCGTGAAAGTCTTCAATACCTCTAAGGGGGAGGAGGTCGTCTCTGTCGCCTGGATCGCCGAAGAAGAAGACGAGGCAGACGAGGAATAATAGCGATCGGGGCTTAACTGCCCCGAATTCCCACTGTGCAATTGCGATCAGAACTTGTGTAGAAATGGGCCTATCTTCGCTCTGACGCACGAATTATGTCGGTGGTCGATGACCAAACATATCGTGACAGAGGACAGATCCATGACACAACTCAAACCCTACGCAGAATTGGCCGCACGCATTTTATTGGCCCTCATTTTCATCAACGCCGGGATTGGCAAACTTGGCGACGTTCAGGGGTTTGCGGGTTACATGGCCTCTGGTGGTGTGCCCGGCTTTCTGGCTTGGCCCGTGATCTTGCTGGAAATTATTGGCGGCTTTGCTGTGTTGGTCGGATACCAAACACGTTTTGCAGCGCTCGCCCTGGCCGGGTTCAGCGCGTCAGCCGCCCTGCTCTATCATTTTGTGCCGGGTGATCAGATGCAAATGATCATGTTCATGAAAAACCTTGGCTTGGCTGGTGGCTTCCTTTTGTTGATCGTTCATGGTGCCGGGTCCATTTCCGTGGATGCCAGATCCAATCGTACGCTCGTTACCGTCTAACGGCTAAGAAATAACGTTTCTGCAAAGGGACGGCTCACGTCGCCCCTTTTCCTTTACACAAAAACGAACTAGATCGCCCCCATGGACAAAACATTACATATCGTTGGCGGCGGCATGGCTGGGTCAGAGGCTGCCTGGCAAGCGGCTGAGCGCGGCATTCAGGTGATCATTCACGAGATGCGGCCAAAGGTCGGTACCTTTGCGCATCAGACAGGCAATTTGGCAGAGATGGTCTGTTCCAATTCCTTCCGGTCTGATGATCATGAGGGCAACGCCGTCGGGCTACTACATTGGGAAATGCGCCAGGCCGGCAGCCTGATCATGGAAATGGCAGATCGCCATTCACTCCCTGCAGGATCTGCATTGGCGGTTGATCGCGATCCGTTTGCCGAAGATGTCACAAAACGCCTTCGAAGCCATCCAAATGTTACGGTCGTGGCCGAGGAGATCAGCGAACTTCCCACAGACGGCAACTGGATCATCGCCACCGGTCCGTTGACCAGCGGCGCATTGGGCGATTCCATTCGGGCCCATACAGGCGCGGAAAGCCTCGCCTTCTTTGACGCCATCGCCCCCATCGTTCATGCCGATTCCATCGACATGTCCAAGGCTTGGATGCAATCGCGATATGACAAGGGCGAGACAGAAGAAGAGCGCAAAGCCTATCTGAACTGTCCCATGACAGCGGATGAATACGAGGCATTCATCGACGCCCTGCTCACCGCGGATAAAACTGAGTTTCACGAGGGCGAGACCGCCGGCTATTTTGATGGCTGTCTGCCGATTGAGGTGATGGCCGAACGCGGTCGTGAGACTTTGCGCTTTGGCCCGATGAAGCCCGTCGGTCTGACCAACCCACATCAGCCGGATGTCAAACCCCACGCCGTTGTTCAGTTGCGCAGGGATAATGCCTTGGGGACGCTGTTTAACATCGTCGGCTTCCAGACAAAGATGAAATATGGCGCGCAAACCTCTGTATTTAAAATGATACCTGGTTTGCAAGATGCCTCTTTTGCCCGTTTGGGCGGCATCCATCGTAACACGTTCATTAATTCCCCAACCCTTTTGGATGATCAAATGCGCCTGCGCTCTCGTGCCAATATCCGGTTTGCGGGCCAGATCACCGGGGTTGAGGGATATGTGGAATCCGCCGCCATGGGATTATTGTCCGGGCGTCTAGCAGCGGCTGAACTAACAGATCACCCCATCTCCAGCCCGCCACAAACAACGGCAATGGGGGCGCTGGTCCATCACATCACCGGTGGTGCAGAGGCAAAAACCTTCCAGCCGATGAATGTGAATTTCGGCCTATTTCCCCCAGCAGAGGCCAAAGGTGGCCGGCGCAATCGCAAAACACGTTACAAAGCTTACACCGACCGGGCCAAAGCCGATTGGAAAACGTGGCTGGACGCCCTTTAACAAATTCACCTATTCTGTCGGTATGACGGAAAAATTCCTGGATAAAGCTTACGGCCTGAACTCGGATCAAAGTGGCAAAGACTTCTATGATGCCTGGTCCGACAGTTACGAGGACGAAGTTGCCGAAAATGGATATGCCACGCCCGGCCGCATCGCCATAGCCTTAAAAAAATTCTGTAACCCCGACGTCTCCATTCTGGATTATGGCTGTGGCACGGGGCTTAGCGGTCTCGCCCTGCAAAGCCTTGGTTTTCAAAACATTGATGGAATGGATGTTTCGCCAGAAATGGCCAATGTGGCACAGGAAAAGGGGATATATGGCACTTTGTCTGTCATTAATCCTGACGCATCACAGCCAATTAATCCCGGCAACTATGATGTTATTGTCGCCTGCGGTGTGATCGGTGCGGGCGCGGCCCCGGTATCGGTCTTTGATGACTTAATGACGGCGTTAGCGCCACGCGGATTGTTTGCATTTTCCTACAATGACCATGCCCTAGCAGATCCGGTTTACGAGGCGAAGGTTAACGAATATTTGGACTGTGCAACTGCGACGTTGCTGTTTCGCGATTACGGCCCGCATTTGCCCGGACGAAACATGAAGTCGATGGTTTATGTAGTAGAAAAGAAGTGATCTTTCGCACCCGATTTGCCCCTTCCCCAACTGGCTATCTGCATATTGGCCACGCTTATTCAGCTCTGCTCGCACATGATATGGCGCGGGCGCGATCAGGCCAGTTTCTGCTGCGCCTTGAAGATCTGGATCAGGCCCGATGCCGTGATGAATTTACCCAGGCGATCCTTGAAGATCTGGAATGGCTGGGCATTAATTGGGACAGGCCTGTTATCAAACAGTCTGATCGTCTGGATGTTTATGAAGGCGCCCTTTCGACACTCGCATCCATGAACCTGCTGTTTCCATGCTGTTGCAATCGGCGCGCCATCAAAGAGGCACTATGTGCCCCACAAGAAGGCGTCTCACCCGTTCAAGGACCAGATGGATTGGTCTATCCCGGCACCTGTCGCGATCGGCAAGTGATCGATCAAAACTCCACAGATGCAATGCGACTAGATATAAAAAAGTCCGCAGAACTCATTGGTAACGAAGTTTATTTTTATGAAACAGGTGAATTGGAACCCGATAAAATCGTCGTGTCGTCAGGTGCGTTGATCAACAATGTCGGCGATGTGGTTCTAGGCCGAAAAGAGACCGGGCAGATTTCCTATCATTTGGCTGTGGTTGTCGATGATGCGGATCAGAATATCACTGATGTCGTACGTGGCCATGATCTGTTTGATGCCACACAGATTCATGTCGTGCTCCAGAAATTACTTGGTCTACCCACACCAAATTATTATCACCATCGGCTGATCCGGGACGACGCGGGAAAACGACTTGCCAAACGTGATGACGCGCGCGCGATCAGAAAATATCGACAGGACGGATATACGCCGCAGGACATTCGGAAAATGGTCGGTCTTTAGTCCGCCACCATCGGTTTCATCAGTTCAACTTCGCTGCCATCAGTCACGGATGTGTAAAAACAACTATGCCTGTTGGTGTGGCAAGCCGGGCCGGTCTGCCGGATCACCAACAAAAGACAATCCCGATCACAATCAACACGCAAATCGACCAGTTCCTGCACATGTCCCGAGGTTTCGCCCTTAACCCAAAAACTCTGCCTGGACCGCGACCAATAGGTGACACGACGGGCTTCCAATGTCTTTTGAACCGCCTCTTCATTCATCCAGGCCATCATCAAAACCTCACCAGAACGCTCATCCTGCGCAATGGCCGGGATCAGACCTTGATCGTTGTATTTTAGCGTTGATGTCTCAAAACGCATCATCGACCCCTTTCCTGCACGTCGGTCGTGAACTATCTAGGTCAAACACACCCGAAGGAAAAGCCATGAGCCTGGATTCTGATCTGATTAGCCTCTATTCCACGCGCATTCTGGCGCTTGCGGCCGATATTCCGAACACAGATCCGCTGTCGGCACCCCAGGCACAGGTGAAACGTCGTGCGCCGCTTTGCGGTTCGACAATTACGGTCGAGCTTGTCGTTTCTGATGGCGTTGTCAGTGAGTATTCCCAAGACGTAAAAGCCTGCGCCTTGGGTCAGGCCGCCGCATCCGTCGTGGGTGCTAACATCGTCGGGTGCAGCAAAGAACAGATTCAGACAGCGCGGGATCAATTATTGGCGATGTTGAAATCCGACGGCCCGGCCCCGGACGCCCCCTTTGACGGGTTAGAGGTCCTGTTACCCGCACGCGAATATAAAAACCGGCATGCTTCTATCCTGTTATCATTGGAGGCGTCGCTAGAGGCCATTAACCAGATCACCGACGCGGCATAAAAAAAGCCGCTCTGAAAATCAGAGCGGCTAAGTCGCGTTCGAGGAAGAGGTGATGGCGATCCCGTCACAGACAGGCAGATGTGGGGATCAAGTGCGATAAGTTGGGGACAGTTGCACATCCATCAGATTCAGAACGCAGGCAGAATTCTTAAACAATAGCGGGCAGATGCAGAGCGACGGCCAGCATCACACACAAAGACGCGGCACCCAGAATGTCGCCAATAAGTGCGCCGTGGCTTCTAACTATGACTTTTTTCACCTCTTTGATCATCTCTACACCCTGCAACCGTTCTATTTGTTCCCTTATTGTTCTCACAAACTCTCTTCCATGTAAAGAAC
Organism: Roseovarius sp. YIN77; assembly: GCF_057219155.1. Taxonomy (NCBI): domain Bacteria; kingdom Pseudomonadati; phylum Pseudomonadota; class Alphaproteobacteria; order Rhodobacterales; family Roseobacteraceae; genus Roseovarius; species Roseovarius sp. YIN77. The sequence goes on along the minus strand of NZ_JBXVVI010000001.1, from coordinate 274,667 downwards.
TAATTAAGAACATTTGTGAACATATGCTCAACACTTAACCAACAGTGATAAGTTTGATTGCCTTGTCCTGTTCCATCAACCACAGCAAAATACGTGCCGCGCGCCCTCTGTCCGATGTCAAATCTGGATCATCTTGCAGCAATTTACGGGCGTCCGTTTGGGCGATCGCCATCAACCCCGATTGACGTTCCAGATCGGCAACCCAAAACTTGGGGATCCCCGATTGCGCCGTACCGATCGCATCCCCCGCACCGCGAAGTTTCAGATCCTCTTCTGATATTCGAAATCCGTCCTCTGTTTCACGCAGAATTTCCAACCTTCGTCTGGCGCTTTCAGTCAGGGGAGGCTTGAACATCATCAGGCAGGTGGATTTTTCCGATCCACGGCCCACACGGCCCCGTAATTGGTGTAATTGAGACAACCCGAAGGATTCGGCGCGTTCAATCACCATGATAGAGGCATTGGGCACATTGACCCCCACCTCGATTGCTGTTGTCGCGACCAGAACTTTACAGTCCCCAGCCACAAACCTTGCCATGGCCGCATCTTTTTCTGTGTGGGGCATCTGGCCGTGAACCAATCCTACTTGCCCCTCGCCCAAAGCTGCACGCAAGGCTTTGAACCGAGTCTCCGCTGCCGTCAGATCAACGCGTTCGCTTTCCTCAACCAACGGGCACACCCAATAGGCTTGCCGACCCTCCGCAATTGCCTGTCGCAGGTGATCCACAACCTCATCCAACCGCCCATCCGACACCAGCGCGGTGGTGACAGGCGCGCGACCCGGTGGTTTTTCGTCCAGCACCGACACATCCATATCGCCATATTGTGCAAGCGCCAGCGAACGCGGAATTGGCGTAGCCGTCATAACCAGAACATCGGGAGCCAACCCCTTTGCCCCCAGTTCCAGGCGCTGACGCACCCCGAACCTGTGCTGTTCATCAATAACAATGACGCGCAAATCGTTGAAAAACACATCCTGTTGAAAGACAGCGTGGGTGCCCACCATAATATGAATGCGACCATCCTTCAACGCTGCCAGTTTGCGTTTGCGTTCTGCCCCGGTATCCCGCCCGGTCAGGATATCCAGAGTGACACCGGCCTGTTGAGCCAACGGACCCAGCCCATCATAATGCTGACGCGCCAAAATCTCTGTCGGGGCCATCATGACACTTTGACCCCCTGCCTCGACCCCGATCAACAAGGTGTTCATGGCGACCAGTGTTTTTCCCGATCCCACATCGCCCTGCAGCAACCGGTTCATCCGATGGGGCCCTGCCATATCCCCGGCAATCTCTGCCATCACCCGGTTCTGTGCCCCTGTTGGCGTGTGCGGCAGGGCATCGAGAACCTTTTGCGTTAAAACGCCGTTGCCCTGATTGATCACGCCTTTTCGCCGACGCGAATGCCCACGCGCCAAAGCCAACGTTAGTTGATGCGCAAACAATTCATCATAGGCCAATCGCTGTCTTACTGGCGTATCCGGGCTGAGATCGACTGCGGAAGCGGGGCGATGTGCCAATTGCAAAGCATCCCGCCAATCAGGCCACTTCTCTTTAACCTTCAGGGCTGGATCAATCCACTCCGCAACGTCTGGCAACCGGTCTAGAACGGCGGTGCTTGCCTTGACCATCGTCTTTTGCGTCACACCGGATGTCAGCGGATAGATGGGTTCAAACGCGGGCAGCGATCCGGCCTCTTCCGGGCGCAGCACATAGTCTGGATGTGGCATCTGAACGATGCCATCGAACATCTCTGCCCGCCCGGAAACAACGCGTCGCTGACCTGTGGGCAGCAGTTTTTGCACATAGTCCCCACGGGCATGAAAAAACACCAGCTGAAAGCTGTCTTTACTATCCGTAACATGCACACGGTACGGCCTGCCACGAACCTTGGGCGGATAATGTGGCCCGACCTCGACCTCTACCGTCACGACTCGGGGCAGTTCGATCCCCCGAACCGTCGGAACCAGCTTTCGATCCACCCCGGAATAGGGCAGCGTCATCAACAGATCACGCGGCTTCTCGATGTCGGTCTGGCCCAGATGTTGAGCGGTTTTCGCCCCTACCCCGGTCAGTGTTTCCAGCCCGGCGAATAAGGGAAACAGTATTTCCGGGCGGCCACTCATTCGGCACCGATCAATCGCAACCAGGCATCTTCATCAATCGTTTCAACGCCCAGATCGGCGGCCTTCTTTGCTTTGGATCCGGCCTCAGGGCCAGCCACCAAAATATCGGTTTTGGCGGATACTGATCCAGAGACTTTTGCCCCCATCGCCTCTGCCCGCGCTTTCGCCTCTGCCCGGGTCATTTTTACCAACGTTCCGGTGAACACCATGACTTTCCCAGCGATCGGATTATCAGTCACATCCACTTGGGGCATGTCTTGAATGTCCAGTTGCGCCACCAGGCGAAGGATCGATGCTTGCTCCGCCTCTTGCTGAAGGCTTTGGATCAGGGATGTCGCCATCACCACCCCAACCCCGTCAATTGCGATCAGGGCGTCCCAGGCATCCCCTTCCCCAATTTGGGCGGCCCGCACAGCCGTAAAAAAGGCGTCCCAACTGACGTAATTGGTTGCCAAAACCTTTGCCGCCGCTTCCCCGACATGGCGGATACCAAGCGCAAAGATCACGCGGTTCAGCTCGATCTTGCGCCGTTCGTTGATGGCTTGAAACAGCTTTTCAACCGACCGTTTGCCCCAACCATCCCGGTTTTCCAGTTTACCTAAACTGGCACGGTTGCGCTCTGCCAGCGTAAAGATGTCTGCTGGCTCTTTAATTGGCAGCAGCTCATCCACGTAAAAGGCCTCAACCTGTTTGGCACCCAAACCGTCAATGTCAAACGCCGCTCGACCGACAAAGTGTTTCAGCTTTTCAATCGCTTGGGCCGGACAAATCAACCCACCAACGCAGCGTCTGACAGCGTCACCCTCTTCCCGAACCGCGGGCGATCCACACTCCGGACATTGTTTGGGAAACTTATATTCAGGGCTGTCTGCGGGGCGTTTGCTCAGATCAACGTCAGAAATTTTGGGGATGACATCGCCTGCCCGATAAACCTTGACCCAGTCGCCAACGCGAATGTCCTTGCCATCCCGGATGACCGCACCTTTGGAATCCAGCCCCCTGATATAGTCTTCGTTATGCAGCGTCGCATTAGAGACAACAACGCCACCGACGGTCACTGGCGACAAACGCGCGACAGGCGACAATGCCCCTGTACGTCCGACCTGAATGTCGATCACTTCCAGCCGGGTCCAGGCGGTTTCAGCCGGAAACTTATGCGCAATCGCCCATCGCGGCGTCGTGGACCTAAAACCCAACCGGGATTGCAACGACAGATCATCGACCTTGTAAACCAAGCCGTCAATGTCATAGCCCAATGTCGATCTCTGCAGCTCTATCCCTGAATAATGCCCCAACAATTCGGCCACGGTTTCGCAGCGTTTCATCAGCGGATTGGTCTGAAACCCATAGGACGCAAACAAGAAAACAGCGTCCGTCTGGCTTTGCCCTAGCGGTTGGGACACCTCCCCCCAGGCATAGGCAAAAAATCGTAATGGGCGTGTTTTGGTAATGCTTGCATCCAATTGGCGCAGCGACCCCGCCGCCGCGTTGCGTGGGTTGGCAAAAGTTTTGTCCCCCTTCGCGGCCTGCCTTGAATTCAGATCATCAAAATCAGCGTGGCTCATGTAAACCTCGCCGCGCACCTCAAGAATCTCGGGCGCCCCGTCAATCATCTGTGGAATATCGGCAATGGTACGGGCATTTGCGGTGACATCCTCGCCGACTTCGCCATCCCCACGCGTTGCGGCCTGCACCAACTGTCCGGATTCATAGCGCAATGACAGTGACAGCCCGTCAATCTTTGGCTCTGCAGTATAAAACAACGGGGTCGCGGCGGACAGGCCTAGGTAACGACGAATACGCTCATCAAAATCATGCACATCGGCGTCGTCGAACGCATTTCCCAGTGACATCATGCGAACCGCATGTTTCACCTTGGCAAATCCGTCTGATACCGGCGCCCCTACTTGCTCAGAGGGGCTGTCCTCTCGTTTCAGATCGGGAAATCGTGCCTCTATCGCGCTATTGCGTTGCTTTAACCGGTCATATTCTGCATCGGTTAGCTGCGGCGCATCATCACCGTGATATTCGATATTTGCCTGCGACAGCACCTTGGACAGCGCGTCCAACTCTGCCTGTGCTTCGTCACGTGTTAGGTTTTCAACCGGCTTGCCCTGTTCCATTCGGCCCTCTTGGAGGTGTCTTTATCTAAGTGATAGGATCACCATCCCAAGAGGTCCAGAGAAAGAACTTATCCTGCTGACATATGCCGGGAAATGTCGTCAGGCGCTGATGGCAATTGGGCCGCGCGACACGTCAACCTGGGGATCACGCAGAACATACCCACGCCCCCAAACAGTTTCGATATAGTTTTCGCCATGTGTTGCGGCGTTCAGTTTTTTGCGCAACTTGCAGATAAAGACATCAATAATCTTTAACTCCGGCTCATCCATCCCGCCGTAAAGATGGTTCAGAAACATTTCCTTGGTCAGCGTTGTGCCCTTGCGCAGGCTCAACAACTCAAACATCTGATATTCCTTGCCGGTCAGATTTACCGACTGTCCGTTCGCCTCCACCGTTTTGGCATCCAGATTGACCGATATCTGCCCCGTGGTGATGATTGATTGCGAATGTCCTTTGGAGCGGCGAATAATCGCGTGAATTCTGGCGATCAGTTCCTCTCGGTGGAAGGGTTTGGTCAGATAGTCATCCGCGCCAAATCCAAATCCCTTGATCTTGTTTTCGGTATCATCGGTCCCGGACAGGATCAGGATCGGCGTTTCCACCTTGGATAGGCGCAGCTGTTTTAGCACTTCATACCCGCTCATATCCGGCAAATTCAGATCAAGCAGAATCAAATCGTAATCATACAATTTCGCCAGATCGATCCCTTCCTCCCCCAGCTCCGTGCAATACACGTTCAGGTTTGCATGGGTCAGCATCAGTTCAATGCTTTTTGATGTCGTTGGATCGTCTTCTATTAAAAGTACACGCATTTCTTGCTCCGCTTTATCCCTTCACATGTATTAACAATGACTGTGAATGGTTAATCGCCCGTTATCAGCGATTCCTACGTAGCAGTGCAACCTATGATTGTCTATAGCGTTGTAGAGAAGTTGTCTTCAGTGCCTCCGCCCCATGTTTACGAACTGCGTTTTCCCATGCCTCGTATTCCTCACTGCTTAACCCATAAAGCTGTTTCGCCTCCCCTAGTGACAGCAACCCAAAGGCTACGGCCTGCACAACAACGGCTTTACGGCTGGCGACCCATCGTTTGGTTTCCACAGGTGGTAAATCGGCACGTGACAACATTGACCCATCAGGGAGCTTGATCGCTCTTGGTCCGTCTACTTTTTTCAGATACATGGCTGGTTCCTTGCTTGATTAGCAAAACAATTTCCAAATTGCCTTAAGGATGGGTGAAACAGCCTCTTGTTAGTCTGTTGCATTTTCCTATATTCTGACGGGTCTCAGGAGAATTTGAATGACATTGGCGCAAACCACCCATCCGGTGAACTCCCTCGGCTTTGCCAAACCCGAACATGACACACGCGTTGTTGTCGCAATGTCCGGCGGCGTGGACAGTTCTGTCGTGGCCGCCCAATTGGCGGAAGAGGGCTATGATGTGGTTGGCGTCACCCTGCAACTCTATGATCACGGGGCGGCTTTGGCTAAGAAAGGCGCCTGCTGCGCCGGTGTCGATATCCACGATGCCCGCCGCGTTGCCGAAGAGATGGGGTTTCCCCACTACGTTCTGGATTATGAAAACATCTTCAAGGACGCCGTGATTGACGAATTTGCCGACAGTTATCTGGCCGGCGCAACCCCAGTGCCGTGCATCCGCTGCAATGAACGGGTGAAATTCAAGGATCTTCTGGAAACCGCCAAAGATCTGGATGCTGATTGCATGGCGACCGGGCATTACATCCAACGCTTTGATGGTCAGCACGGGCCGGAACTGCACAGCGCGGCGGATGCGAACCGTGACCAATCCTATTTCCTGTTCTCAACGACACCGGAACAGTTGGATTTTCTGCGTTTCCCGCTGGGCCATTTGAAATCCAAGGCTGAAACCCGCAAATTGGCGGCCAAATACGGCCTGCCCGTGGCCGATAAGCCCGATAGCCAAGACATTTGCTTTGTCCCAGATGGCAACTATGCCAGCGTGATTGAAAAACTGCGCCCCGGCGCAGCAGAACCCGGCGACATCGTCGATACCGACGGCAACGTGCTGGGCCAACACACGGGCGTGATCCACTACACGATCGGCCAACGGCGTGGCTTGGGCATCGGTGGGCTTTCTGATCCGCTGTATGTGGTAAAACTCGATGTCGACAAACGCCATGTCATCGTTGGCCCCAAAGAGTTGTTGGCCACACGTATCGTTCCCGTCCGTGAAATCAACTGGCTGGGGGATGAACCGATGGACAGTCGCTCTGAATGGCATGTTGCGGTCAAGGTGCGTTCGACCCGCCCCCCGAGAGAGGCGATCATTCGTCCGATATCCGCGACAGAGGCGAACGTCGAACTATTGACCCCGGAACAAGGCGTCAGCCCTGGGCAGGCCTGTGTATTTTATGACACCGACAGTTCGCGTATCTTTGGCGGTGGCTGGATCTGGCGCGGGAATTAAGGCTCGAGCCCCAGCCCGTCCAGAACGGCCCGCGCTGCACGCACACCCGGCGCCTCTTGTCCCTGCCCCAACCGATCCATCGTGATCTTCATCGCGGCGATCTGTTCGCCCGGGTCTTTCAGAATGCGTGACAAAGCCTCTGCGATCGGTCCAGGTTGGCAATTTGGGCCCAGAAACTCTGGGATGCTGCGGCTTTCCGCCACCAGATTGACCAGCGTCACCGTATCTGTCAGCAACATTCGGCTGATGATCTGACGGCTGATCCAGTTCATGTCATAGGCGATCACCATAGGCGTGCCCGCCGCTGCCAGTTCCAGCGACACCGTGCCAGAGGCCGCCAAGGCCACATCTGCCGATCGAAAGGCCGCCCGTTTTTGCACACCAGCCTGGTCCCCGTCTCGCGGATCAATCACAATCGTGCCTGTGGGCCATTGGGACAATTGCGATATAACCAAATCCGCCACCGGGGCCGCCGCTGGAACGACGAAACGGGCATCTGGGTGTTGGGTTGCAAACGCGTGCAAGGCGTTGCCAAACGTGTCTGATAGGCGCAACACCTCCCCCCGACGCGACCCCGGCAAGACCAACACCAATGGTGCGTCCGCACCGATACCATGCACGTCGCGAAACACTTGCACCTCTGTGTCCGTTGCTTGGTCATGGGCCACAACCGGATGCCCGACGAAATCGCACCGCATCCCTGCTGCCTCCATCAATGGGGGTTCAAAGGGAAACAGCGCCAAAACCTGATCTATCACTGTCGCCATCTTTGCAGCGCGCCCAGCCCGCCAGGCCCAAACCGTGGGTGCCACGTAATGCACCGTTCGAATATCACTCCCTGCTTTGACCAGTTTGGCCACGCGCAGGCTGAAATCCGGGCTGTCGATTGTGATCAGCACATCTGGATTCTGGTCAATCACCGCCTGCGCAGTTTCGGCAATCCTGCGTTTCAGGTGAAAATATTTCGGCGCGATTTCTGCTATGCCCATGACGGACAGCTCGTCCATTGGAAACAGGCTGGTCAGCCCTTCACCCTGCATTCCTGGCCCGCCAATACCTGTAAATTGGATATCCGGGACCAACTGCCTGAGGCCCGACATCAGGGCCTGTCCCAGATTATCGCCCGACGGCTCCCCAGCTATGACAAAGGCGCGCATCAATCCGCGTCCCGTACCCACAGGAACAATCCGGCCGCATCACAGGCCGATACAACCTCTGGCAAGGACAGGACCATTACGCCCCCGGCCTCGATTACCAAACCACCCAATCCAGCAGCGGCAACAGCCCGCACCGTATCCGGCCCAATGGTCGGCAGATCAACACGCCGGTCCTGCCCGGCCTTGGGGGCCTTGTAGTAAACACCCTTACCCCGATCTGGATCAGGGCGGGCCGCAAACGGGGCTATTGCCAACTGATCCAGCATCCAATCCGTACCGGGTAATGCCTCAACAGCCAGCACCTGACCCTGTTGTACCACGCATCCCTGCCCGATATCGGCGGGACCAATCAGTTGCAGAACAGCCAAGCCCCTTTTCGCGTCAGCCTGAGCTACCTCGTCAGGCTCCACTGTCCCCAAAACACCCGAGTTCGGCAGCAGCTCCGGCGCAACCTCATGGGCCGCTTTGATGGTGAATTCAAATTCTTCAAACAGATCCAGAACAAAGCGTAGCGTCGCATCATCCCCGCCTTGCATGGCTTGCAAGAACCGGGGCGCCAACGCCGCTGTTTGGGGGTCAAAGATCGACGGATCCAGCGCTGGTCGATTAACGGCGCCGGCAAAACACACCTCGGTCACACCTCGGTTGCCTAGCTCCATCAGAAATGGCACCAGCCGTTCAATCCTGAATTCAATATCGATCTGTCTGTTTGGCACATCCGGCGCAAAGCCGTGCATGGCGCAAATCAAGGCGTCCGGATCTGAGCTGGAAATCGCAGCAGGAAGCTGCCCGCGCCCGGCAATTATGGCCAGCATGTTTTACCTCGGTGTCAGAAAACTGCGATCGCTGCCGCCAGTTACAAAATTGACGATCTGGCGAACGTAGTCGCTTTCCGTTTCCTCGCCCAAACGTCGCGCGCGGTCCTGAAATGCACCTTCGCCCTGTGCCAGCATTTGATAAGCTGCACGCAACGCGGTGATGTCCGACCTTGCAATCCCGCGCCGTTTCAATCCAATCAGGTTCAACCCATCCAACTGCCCGCGCGGTCCTTGAACCAACCCATGCGGGATGACGTCATTGGTCACCATGCTCAACGCCCCGATGATCGCCCCACTTCCAATCCGTACAAACTGATGGATGCCAGACAGGCCGCCGATAATAACATCATCCTCGATAATGCAATGCCCAGCCACCGCAGAACAATTGACCACGACCACACGATTTCCCATCTGAACATCATGCGCGATATGGGCATTGGCCATGAACAGGCAATCATCACCAATGCGGGTAACGCCACCGCCACCCTCTGTGCCGGTATTGACAGTCACGCCTTCGCGAAATCTGTTGCGGGCCCCGATAATCAGCTGGGTTTCTTCGCCCTTGAACTTCAGGTCTTGCGGGATCTCCCCAATGCTCGCAAAGGGGAAAACAACACAGTCCTCCCCAATCCGCGTTTTGCCAGTGACGACGGCGTGGCTTTTTAAATGGACACCCGACGACAAAGACACGTTCGGCCCGACCGTACAGAACGGGCCAACAATGCAGCCAGCCGCGATTTCAGCGCCATCGTCGATGACAGAGCTTGGATGAATCTGTGCGTCGGGATGAACAGCCATATGATTACTCTTCCAACAAGTGGATCATGGCCGCGAAATCTGCCGTTGTGGCAACCTCGCCATCAACTTTGGCCACGCCCTGGAATTTCCAAATTTTGGAGCCACCACGTTTCACCGTCACATACAGTTCCAGCACATCACCTGGAACAACCTTGCGACGGAATTTGCAGTTATCGACCGACATGAAGTACACCAGCAGTTCCTTATCGATCAGATCCAGCGTGACCCCAACCATAACTGCCGCAGTCTGCGCCATGGCTTCGATGATCGTAACGCCCGGCATGATCGGGGCGCCTGGGAAATGGCCCTGAAAATGTGGCTCATTGTAGGTTACATTCTTGATCCCCATCGCGCTTTCGCCGGAAACGATGTTCTCGACTTTGTCGATCAAGAGAAATGGATATCGATGCGGAATAATTCGCTGTATAATATCAATATCGGCTTCTGTAATCTTTTCAGACATATATCCCCCTATTCGCTGTCATTATTATTGACCACTATCAATTCGCGCGTACCCAAACAAGCAAACAGACCTCAGAACGCGGATTTTCTATACCGTTCCCGATGTTGGCTACTGCTCATCCTGAGGTTCGTCAGCGTTGAATTCAGTGAACAACCTGTCCACGCGGTCGATCACATCATCTGTGATATCGACCCCTTCTGCGGACAAAAAGACCTGTCGCCTCTCCAACACAACCAGACCATTTCGTTCCTCTACAATCTGGCTTAGCACGGGCAGAATCAAATTGAAAAACCTCTGCCTGTCTGCGTCAAAGCGTTGTCCGATTTCCTGCTGTTTGGCGTCTTGAATGGTTCGGATGTTTTCCACCTTGTCATTGAACGCGTCCGCCAGAAGCCGAAAATCGTCCGCCGACATCATTGGTCTTTTCTGGGCGAGCTCAGCCTCTTCCGCTGTCAACTCCTGATCCAACCTCTGATTTTCGGCCAGCAATGCATCACCATCCGCATCAAGTTGCGCCTGAATAGACTGCCCCAAAGCGCTTTCCAGAAACAGCCTATCAGAATCGATGGTCAGCACATCGCCTTTCTGTACTGTTTGCCCCGATGCTGGCCCCGTGGCCACAACAGACAACAATAACAGAAAGTACCGAAGCGCTCGCATATCAGAAAGAGGTCGAGATGGTCAGGTCAAACGATTGCTCTTTGTCATAGCTTTCGCTTTTGATCGGATTGGAAAGGTTGAACCGCAAGGGTCCAAGCGGTGTATCCCAGAAGATAGAAAACCCGATCACGGCCCGCAATGAAAAATCATCGTCCACAGGATCACCTCCTGCCGGGCCACCATTTACATTGTCCAGACTCCACACAGATCCCGCATCAAAGAAAAGACCGCCGCTGATTCCGTACTCCTCTGGCAAGCCAAGCGGAAACTCAGATTCCAACCGAACCACGGCAAAAAGGTTCCCGCCCAATGCATCCTCGTTTGGAACGTTCAAATCACGCGGACCAATCCCATTGCTGTCAAAACCCCGCATCTTGCTTGTACCAAGCAAAAACCGATCCGTTATTCGGGTGTTTCCGGACAAGGAATGCACATGTCCCGCTTCAAAAATCGCGCGCAGCGTAACATCGCCACGGAATGCCTTGGTTTCGCCACCCAGAAATGCAGTCGTTTTCAAGAGCTCAACATCGCCACCAAATCCAGAAAGATCTTGACTGAACCGCAATACGATCCCCGCATCCGGGTTCAGGCCTGCACGACGTGTATCGTAACTATAGCTGTAGCCCAGTGAACTGTTGATCAGGGAACCTTGAGCCAATTCATCGCGCAGAACTTGCGAAGAATCTGCGTCAACAAACGTTACCTCCTCATCTGCGATGCGATACCTTAAAGTCAATCGACCATTTTCGCTGACTGGAAAACCCATCGAAGGTGTGAAGGACAAAGACTCCGTTTGATAAAACGCCCCGTTTTCATCGTCAGTGGTTGCGTATTCCAATGCCAACCCCAAAGACAAGTCACGTCCAAACGCATATGGCTCTACAAAACTGAACCGGCTGACCTGGCTGTCACTGGTTGTACTGATCGCCGCACTAATTTGCTGTCCACGACCAAGGAAATTTCTCTCCGAAAACGAAATGTTGAACCCAACACCATCTGTCCCAGAATAACTGGCACCAAATGTCAGTGATCCCGTGGGTTGTTCTTCCACGTCTACATCAACAATTATTTCCTCTGGCGAACTGCCTTCGCGCGCTTCAACCTCGGCAGAGGCGAAATATCCAAGCGCCCTGATGCGTTCTGCCGTTTCGCGAATGTCGCGTGGATTAAATGGATCACCTTCGACAACACGGAATTGCCGCCGAATGACACGATCCAAGGTGGTGGCATTCCCGGCAATATCAATCCGTTCAACGAATATTCTCGGACCCCGAACGATCGAAAAATCGACATCCAGGGTCAAGTCACGGTCATTGCGTGTGACCCTTGGATCAACACGTACGAAATCATGGTTTTGCCTGACCGCGAGCCGCTCCAGACGGGCAATTGTTGTTTCAATCGCAGTTGGGGAATACGTTTGCCCCGATTTGATACGGATGGCATCCTGATAGATATCTGCATCCACCTCTGGCAAATCAGAACTGGCGGTGATTTCCCCCAGGGAGAACTGCTGACCTTCGCGAATGTTAAAGGTGATAAACACCGCATCCCGGTCACGGCTCAGCTCTGAATTTACCGATAATATCTGAAAATCAACATATCCTCTGGATTGGTAGAAATCAGACAAAACTTGTTTGTCAAATTCCACACGATCGGAAATGAATGTGTCTCTCTGGATCAAGTTGCGCAGCAAACCGGCCTGCTTGGTTTCCAAAACACGACGCAGCCGTCGTTCGGAATAATTCCGATTGCCGACAAAGCTGATGCGTTCGATCTCTGTGACCCGTCCCTCTGAAACCTCAAACACCAAATCAACGCGGTTGTCTGAACGTCGAATGATTTTTGGGCTGACCGCAGCTGCCAAACGCCCTCCTTGCTGATAAGCAAGCGCAATAATTTCGGCGTCAACTTCAGCTAAGGAAGGATTGTACACTTTCCGCGGCTGGGACTGAAGAACCGGCAATAGATCCTCATCCTTCAGGCGCTGATTGCCCTCAATGCTGATCTGATTGATTGTCGGGTATTCCTGAACAACAATCTGCAATTGGCCTCCGTTCGGGACAACCTCAACCGTTTCGAACAGACCGCTTTCCAAGATATTTTGATAAGCGCTATTCAGCTCGCCTGCCGACACCGTTTCCCCCGGAGCGATTCCCGCATAAGTCAGGATTGTTGCGGTCTCTACTCGTTGGTTGCCCGATACAACGATATTGCTGAACCGATAACTTTGCGCTTCGGCCGCCTGTGTAAATGCAAGAACTGCAAATAATATCAACGGTATAATCAGTTTTCGTACTGATTGACCTAACCCGAATAGTTCCATGATATGCCCCGCCATTTAGCCGCAGAGAACCAAGGGTTCCCTTTATAATTATGACCTGAGTAAATACTCACAAAGCGGTTGTCAAAAAACAATAAAACGCCCGGAAGATCGTCTTCCGGGCGTTATTGTGTTTGAAAAACCTCGATAGGGTCAGTTTGCTGTCAGAAACGCGCTCAGCATCAATGCGCCAGAGATTGCTCCGATATACATCAGCCTGTCACCATTCAGGCTGATCAGATACCATAAGCCGCGTCCACTTGTCTGAATTGTTCGCATGTCATCACCTATTTACTCGCACTTCATAAGTTACGTGTAGATTGTGACATGAATTGGGCAGAATTCTGACTGGATCAGGAAATCATCAAGGGCAAAACAGATCGTTTGATACGGCAAAGGCCATCAGCGCCAACAATAACCCCAATCCGATCGTCATCAAAACCTTCAGCACCTTTTCATTCGGTGGTCTGCCCGTCACGGCCTCATAGGCGAAAAACACCAGATGGCCACCATCCAGAATGGGAACCGGGAACAGGTTCATCAATCCCACGGCCGTCGACAACAGCCCAACAAACATGAAAAACGACATGGCGCCCTGACTGGCGGCAGACCCAGACATTTGGGCAATTCCGATCGGGCCCGACACACCGCAAGAACTGATCGCTCCTGTGACCATGTGATAGACGCCCGAAAATGTTAGCGTGACAAGGCCAACAACGCGATCAGCGCCAATTTCCACTGCACGTGTCAAACTTGGCGTTTCGACAACAGGATCAAAAAACAGATCAGCGCTTATCCCGATCAGCCAGCGCGTTTCAAATCCACCATCAGAACTCGGCAAATCGCGACGGATAGGTGACATGGTCAGGGAAAGCTCCTGACCATCGCGCCATACCAATAGCGATACTGGCGCGCCGTCTGATTTGCTGATGGGCGGGATCAAATCATTGAAGTGGCGCATGGGTTCATCATTGACGGCCAATATAACGTCGCCAACTTCTACGCCCGCCTCATGGGCCGCGCCCGTTGGGTCCACAAATCCAACCCTTGCCGGGTTCAACAAGGGGCCGCTTACGGTCAATGTCTGCCCATTACGGATGATTTCATAGTCGAACTGATCTCTCCGCTCCAATTCAGAAACCCGTGCTGAAAAATCTGCGTCGGCAAACGGTATCCCCTCGACAGAGATCAGCGCGTCGCCTTCCTGAATTTCATAATTTGTCTCTGGAAGCGGATAGATATCGCGAATGGTCAAGGGATCTGACGCGATCCCTGTGGTCATCGCGATAGAGGCAAAAACGACTAATGACAGAACTAGGTTGAAAATAGGACCCGCTGCAACGGTCGCCGTTCGCGCCCACAAAGGCGCCCCATGCATGGTTTGGCGTATCTCTTCTTCGGTTAAACCCGTCGCAGCAAGAACATCCTTGCCGGATGCCGCATCGGAATCGCCCCTAAACTTTACGAACCCTCCAAATGGCAGCGCAGCAATTTGCCACTTTGTCCCGTGCCGATCAGACTTCGCCCACAGAACCGGTCCAAACCCCAACGAAAATACATCCGCCTTGATCCCGCTAAGCCGTCCAACAATGTAATGGCCGTATTCATGAACTGCGATGATTATCAGCAATGCGACGATAAACGCGGCCAGCGTAAACAACACGCCACCAAATGAGGGGATAAAATTTAAAAGATCCAATACTCTACCCTGCTTTCTGGGATTTCGATCCCATGATTATCTCATCTGCCTTCTGACGTGCCAGATGGTCTAAATAGCGAATGTTTTCAAGTGTTGTGTCTGCTGAGGCCGGATTTGATCCTGAAATCGTGACATCCAAAACGCGCCGGACAACACGCGCCATGTCGGTGAATCCAATCGCACCTGATATAAAATGATCCAATGCGCGTTCTTTGGCTGCGTTAAAGATTGCGCCGCTCAAACCGCCCTCCTCCATCACACGCCAGGCCAGATCCAAGGCAGGGTAACGGTTGTGGTCGGGGGCGCTGAATTCCAATGTGCCGATATCGTGTAAATTCAGACGCTGCACCGGCAAATACAGACGATCCGGCCAATTCAGGGCATAGCCGATCGCATGGCGCATATCAGGTGCACCCAGATGCGCCATCATGCCACCATCCTGATATCCGATAATTGCGTGAACCAGAGATTGGGGGTGTACGACAACCTCTATCTGATCAGGTCTAATGCCAAAATACTCTTTACATTCTATAACTTCCAATGCCTTGTTAAACATAGAAGCGCTGTCAATCGTAATGCGCTGCCCCATATCCCAATTCGGATGGTTAGAGGCATCAGCCACGCTGGCAGCGGCCAATCGGTCAAGCGGCCAATCGCGAAACGCCCCGCCGGATGCGGTGATGATAATCCGTTCGACAGTGTTTATGTCTTCGCCAACCAAAGCCTGAAAAATGGCCGAATGTTCACTATCGACCGGCAAGATATTGGCCCTGTGTTCCTGGGCCGTTTTCATCAGCAACGGACCTGCGGCAACCAGGCTTTCCTTATTGGCAAGGGCCAGAGTTGTCCCATGCCGCAGCGCTCTTAACCCCGGTTCCAGCCCAGCCGATCCGACAATGGCTGACATGAACCAATCCGCAGGTCGATCTGCAGCTTCGATCAAGGCGTCAGGGCCCGCAGCCACCTTTACATCTGTCCCAGACAACAAATCCTTCAATTTCTGGAACAAATTAATGTCGGAAGTTACTGCAAATTTTGCGCGAAATTCTATTGCATCATGGGCCAGCTGTTCAACATTTTGGCCACCCGTCAGCGCAATGATCTCAAACTCATCCGGTCGGCGGCGGATCAGATCAAGTGTGCTTTGACCGATTGACCCTGTTGATCCAAATATCGTCACTTTCCGCATTGCGTGCCCCTACGGATAAAGCCCAAGAACCATCAGCAGAACAACAGCCAGCGACGCCCCGATCAGCCCGTCAAACCGGTCAAACACACCACCATGCCCGGGAATAAGGTTTGAGGCGTCCTTCACCCCCATCTTCCGCTTTAATGCGCTTTCTGTAATGTCACCCATCTGCGACGCAAATGACAGAACCATCCCAAACATCACCGCAGCAAAACTTGCATAGACAACTCCGGCCAGCACCCCGGCGGCGATCCAGCCTGCACTTGTCCCTGACCATGTCTTCTTTGGGCTGACCTTTGGCCAGAATTTAGGTCCGCCAAACGCTTTACCAGCGAAATACCCAGCCACATCCGTGACCACAACGATGGCGATTAACATGATCACCTCTTGCAATCCGACATGACGGATGATCAACAACACCGCGCAGGCCATTGTAATTACACCAGAATATAGTGCAAATATCCTACGGTGATCAGACAGAAGGATTGCGCCCAGTATCGCTGGTGCCACCATGATAAATGGCAAGAGTGAAAACAGCCAGCCGTCCGATGGCCCCTGGATTACCGCTAAAATAGCGACCGACGCACCCGCACCGACCCCGGCAAGGATCAGACTGTTGGATTGGCCGCCACCCAACATTGTGGACAGTTCCCAGATCATCGCACCAGCACAGATTGCGATCAGCACCGCAAACCAAATCCCGCCGGCCCAGATCGCAGCGCCCCCAACCAGCAACATAACCACCGCGGACAGGATACGAACCTTCAGATCAGCCCAATTGGAACTCATGCTTTGACACCGCCATATCGACGTTCTCTTTGTCCATAACTGCTCAGGATATTGGCAAAGATGTCTGCGGTAAAATCGGGCCACAGTGTATCGATAAACTCATATTCAGCATAGGCAGATTGCCAGAGAAGAAAGTTTGAAATCCGTGCTTCCCCGCTGGTACGAATAACTAGATCAGGATCAGGTAAAACATATGTATCCAAATACTTTGGCAGCGTTTCTTCATTCATATCATCTGGATGCAACCGGCCTGCCAAAACGTCCTGCGCCAGGCGTTTCGTGGCCCGGGCGACCTCATCCCGACCACCATAGTTGATGGCGACGGTCAGGTGAACGGCGTCATTGTCTGCCGTCAGCAGTTCCAATTCATCCATCAATGACACCAATTTTGGGTCCAGTCGGATACGATCTCCGATGAAACGTACTTTGATGTTGTTGTCTTTTAACGCCTGCGCCTCGCGGGTGATGTAGCGGCGAAACAGCGACATCAATCCGCTCACCTCTGCCTGCGTTCGTTTCCAGTTTTCCGTCGAAAACGCAAAAACGGTCAGGTACTTCACCCCCAAATGCGGGCAGGCCTCTACGATTTCGCGCACGCGTTTGGCCCCGGCCTGGTGCCCAAACAGTCGCGGCCGCTTCCGTTGGGTCGCCCACCGCCCATTGCCATCCATAATGATGGCCACATGGCGTGGTCCGTTCGTTTCCGGTTTCGTCATGGACACAAAGCCCCCCTTTCCGGGAACGAAGTCACACCTGCATGATCTCTTCTTGCTTATTGCTCAAGGCGTCATCAATCGATGCGATATGTTTGTCGGTCAGATCCTGAACCTCGGATTCCCAGAATTTCTGGTCATCCTCTGACATGCCGTCAGACTTGGCTTTTTTGATCTGATCCATGCCATCACGCCGCACATTGCGCACCGCCACACGAGCGCTTTCGGCATATTGGGCCGCAACCTTGGTCAGTTCGCGCCGACGCTCCTCGTTCAATTCGGGAATCGGCAACATGATTATCGTGCCATTAAGTTGAGGATTGATCCCCAAACCACTTTCACGAATAGCTTTTTCCGCGACGCCAACCAGGGATTTATCCCAGATGTTTACCGTTACCATACGTGGTTCTGGCACATTAACCGTTCCCACCTGGTTAATCGGGGTCTTGGTACCATAAGCATCAACCATGATCGGCTCCAGCATCGAGGCAGAGGCCCGCCCGGTTCTCAGCGATGCAAATTCCGTTCTAAGGGAGGCCATAGCCCCATCCATGCGGCGATCAAGGTCATCAAGGTCGATTTCGATATCTGACATTGCTTTACTCTTTTTTGTTATTTCCGACGCAAATGCACTTGGTTGTCTATAACTTTATCCATGTACGGTTGTATAGGTACCTTTACCGGCCAGAATACCACGGAACCCGCCCGGTTCATCCAGGGAAAAGACGATGATCGGGACATTGTTATCGCGTGCCAGCGCAATCGCAGATGCATCCATAACCCCCAGATGTTTGGCCAAGACCTCGTCATAGCTGACACGATCAAACCGCTTGGCATCGTCGTGTTTTACGGGGTCTTTGTCGTAAACCCCGTCCACTTTGGTGCCTTTGAAAATGGCCTCACATCTCATTTCATTGGCCCGAAGCGTGGCTGCCGTGTCGGTGGTGAAATAGGGGTTTCCGGTTCCGGCGGCAAAGATACAAACGCGTTTCTTTTCCAGATGTCGAACGGCACGGCGACGGATATAGGGCTCACAGACCTGATCCATAGGGATGGCGCTGATCACACGCGTAAACACGCCCAGGCTTTCCAATGAGGACTGCATGGCAAGCGCATTCATGACCGTGGCAAGCATCCCCATGTAATCGGCTGTGGTCCGTTCCATCCCTTGGGCAGATCCCTGAAGACCGCGGAAAATATTACCGCCCCCGATGACCATGCAAATCTCGACCCCCAGATCATGGACCGATTTGACCTCTTGGGCGATTCTTTCAACCGTCGGCGGATGCAGGCCATATCCCTGATCCCCCATCAGCGCCTCACCCGATATTTTCAACAATACCCGTTTAAAAGTGGTTTCCGGCTCGGATTGCGGTCCATCATTCATTGCGGGCTCCTAGGGCTAACAAGTGTTCGGCGCAAAATGTCTTAAAACGGGGCCGGGTTCAACGGGGAAGCGGTAATGAATTTGACCTAAAACGCCATGGGCCCTATTTCAGCCCCTGATCAGAACAGAAAGTATCGCCGTGCCCGCCCTGCCCTTTGACATTTCCCCGGATCAACCGGTGCTGATCGCCGGGCCCACGGCCTCTGGCAAATCCGGGCTGGCACTGGACATCGCGCAAGCCCAGAACCGACCGATCGTGAACGCCGATGCGCTGCAGGTTTTTGACGGCTGGCGCATCCTGACCGCCCGCCCCGGGCCAGAGGATGAGGCTTTAGCCCCTCATCATCTTTACGGGCATGTTCCCTATGCGGATGACTATTCAGTCGGGGCGTGGCTGCGCGATGTCGAGCCCTTCCTGAACAGCAAACCCGCCCCGATCATTATCGGTGGCACAGGGCTTTATTTCCGCGCTCTGACCGAAGGTCTGGCAGAAATCCCGGTCCCGTCTGCAGATACTCGTGCCGAGGCCGATGAAATACTGGCCACACACGGCATCACCGCCCTGTTGGCCGATCTGGATGCAGATACCATGGCCCGGATCGACCAACAAAACCCGATGCGGGTTCAACGGGCATGGGAAGTTTTGCGGGCCACGGGCAAAGGCCTGGCCCAATGGCAGGATGAAACCCTGCCGCCCTTGCTCCCCTTGGAGCAAACCTTTCCCATCGTGGTAGAGGCCGACAAGGATTGGCTGATCAACCGCATCAACCGCCGCTTTGACATGATGATTGATTTGGGCGCATTGGAAGAGGCGCGCCAGATGCTGCCGGACTGGGACCCAAACCGCCTGTCATCCCGCGCAATCGGCGCGCCAGAGTTGATTGCCCATCTGAAAGGCGAACTTGATCTCGGCACAGCCATAGATAGGGCCAAAATAACCACCCACCAATATGCCAAACGTCAGCGCACATGGATGCGCAAGCGGATGCAGGATTGGCATATCCACACCGCGTCATAAGCTGCAAATCGCACGCGATTTACCAAATTCCTTTACGAAACACCCGTTCAGTCGTTATTAAGTTTCTGTTCAGGGACAGGGGGCAGTTTTGGTCAACGCTTCACAGACCGAAGGCATTCGGATCACGCCTATACCAATTCTCGCACAGGGCGGCAGTTGGCGGATAGAGGCGATGCGCAGCTATTCCTCAGATCTGTTGTTGTGGTTCACCCGCGGTCAGGGCCGGATCACCGTGGCAGGCGAAACCCGCGGTTACGGGGCCTTCAATGCGGTTTATATCCCAGCGGGCACCATGCATGGGTTTTCAATGAACGCATCAGCCTTTGGCACAGCGGCCTTTATTCATCCGGATCTGAACCTTGGTTTTCCGGATCAGCACCTGCAATTTCGCATTCAGGAAACCTATCATCAGGCCGAACTCACAGGCCTGCTTGAAAACCTGAAACGAGAGATTGAGAAGGGTGAACTTGAATCGGGCCGCGCAATCTTTCACCACGCCGGACTGCTTGGCGTTTGGTTGGCCCGGGCACGACAGAAATATGCCAAAGCTGCCAAACCTCGGTTAAAAGAGCCGCTAGTCGCCCGCTACACGGCGCTGATTGAACAAGATTACCGATCCGGGCGCAGCGTCACTGATTATGCGGCCGCGCTGGGCATCACACCTACCCACCTGACGCGGCTCTGCAAACAATCCTGCGGAAAATCGGCCTCTGCCCTGCTGTCAGACCGTTTGATGTTTGAGGCCCGCCGCCAACTGCGCGACACGCGCATACCGGTCCAGAAGATCTCTGATGATCTGGGCTTCGGCTCCGCGTCCTATTTTTCCAGAGTATTCCAGAACCAAACAGGCATGTCGCCTTCTGCCTTTCGCAAGGCACGACGCGAATAATCGCATCTAGCTGCCCAAAATCGCAGTCACGTAATTTCGGGTTTCGCGATACGGCGGGATGCCACCGTAACGCTCAACCGCCTCTGGTCCGGCATTATAGGCCGCTAGCGCCAATCGCCAGGTTCTGAACCGATCATATTGCTGTTTCAGATAACGCGCACCACCATCCAGATTGTCGACCGGATCACGAGGATTTACACCCAACACCTGCGCCGTACCGGGCATCAATTGCGCCAACCCGATCGCCCCTTTGTGTGATACGGCACCCGCATTCCAACCGGATTCCTGCTGAACCAACCGCAAGAACAGATTTTCGGGCACGCCGTGACGCCGGGCAGCATCCCGGGCCAACTGCAGATACGGCCCGCTATAGGCGCCATCATAATCGATGACACCATCCACCCCCGGCACGATGATGCGTTGCGGTTCGATAGAAACCCGATGACCCTCTTTTCGCGATGTCATACGATCCAGCACACGCGCTTTGCGGTCGAAATCATCGCCAGACCCCCACAGCAATACGCCCTCCGCCTGAACAGGCAGAGAAAACACAGCAATAATCGATACTAACAGAACGTGTCTCACGTGCCCCCCAGCAACAACAACAATCGCAATATAGCGATTTTGAACGACTTCGCCAGTATTTGGGCTGAATTCATGTTTTCTTTACCACGTCGGGGTGGTGTAACGTTGTCCAAACCACTTTAGAGATTCGAAGGGAAGATTAATGGCAGGGTCGGTAAACAAGGTAATTCTGGTGGGAAATCTGGGCGCAGATCCAGAGGTCAGAACCTTCCAAAATGGTGGAAAAGTCTGCAACCTGCGCATCGCCACGTCGGAAACATGGCGCGACCGCAATACCGGCGAACGTCAGGAACGCACCGAATGGCACACCGTCGCTGTCTTTTCCGAAGGTCTGGTAAAAGTGTGCGAGCAATATTTGCGCAAAGGTGCCAAAGTTTATATCGAGGGCCAGCTGCGCACCCGCAAATGGCAAGATCAATCCGGCAATGACCGCTATTCGACAGAGGTTGTTCTGCAAGGTTTCAACGGCACGCTGACCATGCTAGATGGCCGCGGCGAAGGCGGCGGCTACAGCCGCGGTGGTGACTCCTCTGGTGGCGGCTATGATCAAGGCTATAGCGGCGGCGGCAGTTCCAACCCGGCCCCGGCCGCAAGTGATCTGGACGATGAAATTCCGTTCTAAAACCCACGCGACCAGGGTTTCGCTCTCAATCAACTCCACAAAAGGGGCCGGCCAAAGCCAGCCCCTTTTTATGTGGTCGGGGATACAGATTGATCGCGCTTGTCAAAGGCGGGTTTGCGGACAAAGCTGCCACTTATAAATTCTAGCCTAATATCGTGATTGGGCGGAATAGTATGCGGCGACGTCTTCCAGGTCTTGATCACTGAGTTGCCCTAGTTTTCTCGTCATTGCTTCGTTTTTGCTGCTATCCACGCGCGTACCGGTCAAATAATTCCGCATTTCTTGAAGCAAGTAGACTTCGGGTTGCCCCGCGAGCATAGGGACAGGTTGGAAAGATGTTGAACGCGCGTTGCCATCCTCGCCGTGACAGTGAGCGCAATTTGTTCGCACTAGATTCTTTCCATTTTCAATGTCACCCTCAGAAATGGCTGGCTCTGCTAAGACACTAGTGGCGAACATGAGTGATAAGATCAATCGATGGTTCATGTTGATCTCCGTGTGAAGGATAAAGAGCAATGCAAACTATAACACAAAAATCGTCATTAAATTAGGCTGCGCAAATAAAGCTGTATGTCAGCATTCTACGCTCTTTCAGGCCCAAAAGTTGGTTTTTCACCATCTCTTTGGAAACGTCACCGAACAGAATTTGTGTAGTAACGGGAAGCGACTTTTTGGGGTTTGGTTGAGAAACCCTCTTCGATAGCCAATTGTAACTTTCAGATGTTGAATCCTCTTCGCTTAAGATTCTAAATCCTGCCTTCGACAGTTGCTCGGCCATTTCCTTTGGTGTCGCAAGATGACTGATCGACGGGTCCGTTGCCCACGGCGCTGGATAGAGGACCTCGCCACCTTCACCTTGAACAATATCGTAAATTCCAAATCTGACGCCTGGTTTCAGAACGCGGTGTGCCTCTCGGTACATCGCCAATTTGTTGGGAATGTTCATAGCAACGTGGACAGTGACTGCCCCATCAAAATGGCAATCTGGGAATGGAAGGCTAGTTGCGTCGCCTTGTATAAAAGTTGTGTGCTCGCCTAAGTTCACCCAATCCGATATGGTATTGGCGGCGTCACAGAATTCTTGTGTTAAATCAACTCCGACAACCCGGGCACCTGATACTTCGGCAACGGTTCGGGATACGCCACCTAATCCACTTCCGATGTCGAGTATCATTGCGTCTGTTTTAATTTTCATTTTTTCTATGAGCTGTAAAGTTGCGTCTCTTCCGCCAAAATGAAACTCATCAATTGGTTCAAAATCAGATGCGCTCAGCTCTGACGGTTCGTATCCACTGTTGAGTAAATCATCGGAAATTCTTTCGATGAGGCTGATACTTCCACCGTAATGCTTGGATACAGATTCAGTCATTTGCACCACCTTCAAAATATCCGGCCATGTCCCCAAGAACAGTCACTTTGCCCGTTTTGTTTATGTTATCACAATTTTTGCGAAGCCCGAGGAAGTCAATTTAAGTCTGGTCCGCTTTGGGCTCCAACCAGCCATTTGATCGAATGAAGTATGAATCAGGTCGTCCTTGTCTTCCATTTTTGGTATGCACGTTATACGCAACTCACACCGACGTCATACCGACGTTGCGCAGTCGTAGTGCAGCATAACAAAACAACCTGTCAAACCCTGGTCCATGCCGGGGTATTTTATTTCTGATGTTGTTGGATCACCGCGCGTCCAGTGCCTCTTGCAGCACGGTTTTCACCACGCCCAGATCGACTTCAGAGGTCACAAAGGCCTCCCCAATGTCTCGCGCCATGATGAAACGGATTTTGCCGTTCAATACCTTTTTGTCCTGCCCCATCAGCGCGATCAGCGCATCTGCATCAGGTAATTCCCCTACAATATCAGACAGATCAACCTTCATCTTCATGTCACGTAGATGGGCGCGAACCCGGCTGGGCGCCTCTTGCGAACATAACCCCAACTTGGCCGACACTTCAAAGGCCATCGCACATCCGATGGCAACTCCCTCACCATGCAGTAGCCGGTCCCCATACCCCGTGGCGGCCTCCAGCGCGTGACAAAACGTATGCCCCAGGTTCAAAAGCGCCCGGTCGCCCTGTTCGGTCTCATCCCGCGCCACAATATCCGCCTTCATCTGACAAGACTGACGCACCGCCTCTGCCCGAAGCGCTTGATTGCCCACCGCCATTTTCGGGGCATTTTCCTCCAACCAATTGAAAAATTGCGCATTTCCCAGCAGCCCATATTTCACAACTTCACCATATCCCGCCAGAAAATCGCGTTCCGACAGCGTGTTCAGAACGTCAATGTCAGCCAGCACCAAAGACGGTTGATGAAATGCACCGATCAGGTTTTTACCATGAGAGGAGTTGATCCCCGTCTTTCCACCAACAGAGCTGTCAACCTGCGCCAGCAACGTCGTTGGCACCTGCACAAACCGTACCCCCCGACGCAAAACAGCCGCTGCAAAGCCGACAAGATCACCAATAACACCCCCACCAAGTGCGATCACCAACCCGTTACGTTCAATCTTTTGCGCCAGCAACCAATCCACAGTGCGCGAAAACTCAGGCCAGCCCTTTGTTGCCTCCCCAGCCGGTAAAACCAAAGCGTCTGATGTAATTCCTGCCTTCTGCAAACCGCCTTGCAAGGACGACAAATGCAATGATGCAACCGTTTCATCCGTGACAACGGCAACATGGCTTTGCCCTTGAAACAAAGCAGAAACATGCTGACCACATTCCGCCAACAACCCCGATCCAATCAGGATGTCATAGGATCGATCGCCCAGATTGACATGAACGGTCTGTGTCATTGAACTTCCTCTAGAATACCGGGAACTGTTTTCAGCGTGTTGATAACTGATCGCGCCATGTCATCGATGCTGTATTTCGCGTTCGCATCCACGGCAACATCGGCCTTCGCGTAGTGGGGCACGCGCTGATCATAAATCTCGCTGAGCGTCTGATAAGGATTGGCTGTGCGCAGCAACGGGCGCGTATCCTTGTGCTTTACGCGGGTCCACAGCAAATCCAGATCAGCGCGCAACCAAACTGACAGCCCCTCATCATGGATCAGCTGCTTGTTGCGATCACTTAAAAACGCCCCGCCCCCAGTGGACAGAATGCCTCTTTCTTCGTTCAGCAATCTGGCGATGACTTCTGTTTCACGGTCCCTGAAAAAGGTTTCACCGTCTCGCTCGAATATTTCGGCAATGGACATATTTGCCGCGCGCACGATCTCTGCATCGGAATCCAGAAAGGGAACATCCAACATTGCTGCGACGGCTTTGCCAACCGCAGATTTGCCGGCACCCATCATCCCAACCAGAACGACCGTCTTGTTCAGTTTCAGCCCCATAACGGCAATGTCCCGCTAAAAAATTTATTTATCTGCCGAATGGCATGATCTTGCCGAAAAGGCTATATATGGGAACAGTAAGGTCGTCGAGAGCACGACCGCGTTGAGGCAGAATTAACAAAGGCACATATCATGAAGCGTCTATTCAAGTTTCTGATCTTTCTGATCCTGTTCGGATTTGTCGGCCTGATCGGGTTTGCCTATCTCGGAAATCTTTCTCCTGAAACCAACGAGGTACAGATTCCGGTAACGCTCGATGCGGAATAGACTTCTGCGGATCAGCAGTGTCGCGCTGATCGGCATCGGAACATCGGTCGCCGCGCAGGCGCCGCTGTCTGCTATTGACTGGCTGTCTGAAACAGTTACCGAAGACCGGACCGCCCCTACCCACAACCTGGATGTAACCGACAACGCAGCGGTCGAGGGTATCACCGTTCGTTCGCTGGACGAGGTCACGCTTGATTCCATCGGGGTTCTAAGCGCGGCAGAACTTGGCCTGCCCAAAAACCTATGGGGAAACGCCGAACCCAGCGCGATCATCGCCGCGCTTTCGGGGGCAGAGCTTTCCAACACCTTGCCCGCAATCTCGCATTTTCAGCGTCAAATCATCTTGATGCAGGTCAACGCGCCGGAAAACAGCGACGGATCTATTTTTCTGACACGGGCAGATGCTTTGCTGTCGTTGGGGGCGTTGGAAGAGGCCAATGACCTGCTTCTGGCCACGCAACTGAACACGCCGGAACTGTTTCGCCGTTGGTTCGACATCTCTTTGCTGACAGGCCAAGAATCACATGCCTGCAATGTACTTCGCAAAAGTGGGGATTTCGCCCCGACCTATCAGGCGCGTATATTCTGCCTTGCCCGAAACGGGGATTGGGATGCCGCCGCCCTTACCCTGAATTCCGCCGAAACTTTACAGGTCATTTCCACAGATGATTACGACCTGATCGCCAGATTTCTGGATCCGGACCTCTATGAGGGGGAGCCTATTCCGATCCCGCATGCCATTCCGTCGCCCCTGACATTCAGGATTTACGAGGCGATTGGCGAATCCATTCCCACCAAAACCCTACCACGTGCTTTTGCACATTCTGATCTGCGCCCCGTTTCGGGCTGGAAAGCGCGCATAGAGGCCGCAGAGCGCCTTGCAAGCGCGCATGCGCTCTCTTCGCAGGAGCTTCGAGACATTTACTGGGAACGCATGCCAGCAGCCTCTGGCGATCACTGGGACCGTGTACGCCTGTTTCAATCTTTCGACAATGCGATCAGTTCTGACAATGCAGAGGCCGTATCCCGCATTCTTCCGGAAATATATTCACAGTTGACGAGGGAGGGCCTGACCCACATCCTAAGCGACCTTTACGCCATCCCCGTTACCCAGATGGAACTGGAAGAATCCGCCGACAGGATCGCGTTTCGAATTGCTTTGCTTGCGGATCCTTCAGAGCAGAGCGATCCCAGCCTGCCGGTCACCCCGACAGATGCAGAGATATTTCTATTTGCCTTGGCAGAGGGGCAACCCGATCGCGTCGCCCCCATTAACAATCCCCACATTCAGGCTATCAGAGACGGCTTTGACGGCACCGCGCCGTCGATGTCCTATCGTCTATTGCTGAATGATGACCGGGTCGGAGAGGCGCTGTTTCTGGCAGTTAACGAATTTGATGCCGGTCGTGATGGTGATCTGGAGCTGATTTCGCGTGCTCTGCGATTAATGCGTCACATCGGACAAGACGAAGCCGCGCAGAAGTTTGCTTTGCAATATTTGATTATGGACCAGTCGATTTAATGAAACCAGAACAGTGGATATCAACCTTTCTGGACGCACAAGCGGCTGAGTTAAACGCTGCACAAAACACGTTGCTGGCCTATGGTCGCGATTTGCTAAGCTTTTCGGAATGGTGCGGCACAAATCACCTTGAATTTGAAACTGTAGCCCGCCCGAACATTGAAAGCTTTCTGATCCACAGCAATGAACAAGGTTTGTCCAGCGCCACCTGTGCCAGACGCCTGTCAGCCGTCCGGCAACTGTTTCGCTTTGCTTATGAAGAAGGTTGGCGAACGGACAATCCCGCCTTGCAAATTCGCGGGCCAAGCAAAACGAAAAGCCTGCCCACCACCCTGTCGCAGGAAGACGTGGACGCTTTGCTGGTTGCCAGCCGATCCTTTGGCAAAAACGAAACTGAACGGCTGCGTTGCACCTGTTTGTTAGAGCTACTTTACGCCACAGGGATGCGTGTCAGTGAACTGGTCGGCTTGCCTATCGCCGCCGTCCGGGGCGATCCGCGAATGATCATGGTCATGGGTAAAGGCAACAAGGAACGCATGGTCCCCCTGTCCCAGCCCGCGCGCGATGCTTTGGCTGCGTGGGTTGCGGTCAGAGACGCCGTAGAGGAGAAAAAGCAGGCACAGGGCAAACTTGTGTCAAAGTTCCTGTTTCCCTCGCACAGCAAAATTGGCCATATGACGCGGCAAAGTTTCTTTATTCTGTTAAGAAAACTTTCCGCCGCGGCCGGGCTCGACTCCAAACATGTCACGCCCCATGTTCTGCGTCACGCCTTTGCCACGCATCTTTTGGAAAATGGGGCCGATTTGCGTAGCATTCAAACGCTTTTGGGTCATGCCAGCCTATCAACAACAGAAATCTATACCCATGTTCTGGATGAACACCTGAAAGAGCTGGTTGAAACCCATCACCCTTTGGTAAAAAAACAAGGCTGATCAACGCACTTCATGCTATAGGCAGAAAATGCACAGCATCACCCAAGCGCGAGTTTGAGCGGAGAAAATCGAAATGGACGCTGCATTCTGGATCACATGCGGGGCTATCGCAGCCCTGTTGTTGTTGTCCGCCTTCTTTTCCGGTTCCGAAACCGCTTTGACTGCTGCCTCCAGAGGTAAACTGCGAACCCGCGCTGACAAGGGCGAACGTGGCGCCGAACGCGCCTTGCAGGTGACCGAAGACAACGAACGCCTGATCGGGGCGGTTTTGTTGGGGAACAACCTGGTCAACATTCTCGCCACATCGCTGGCCACCGCGCTGTTCACCCGCATGTTCGGTGAAAGCGGCGTCGCATTGGCCACCTTGGTCATGACGGCGATGGTTTTGGTTTTTGCCGAGGTTCTTCCCAAAACCTATGCCATCACCAACCCCGAAACCGCGGCCTCGCGCGTGTCCCCGGTGATTGCGGTGGTGATCTTTCTTTTTTCTCCTGTGGTGTCGTTCGTTCGCCTGCTGGTGCGCATGTTTCTGGCAATATTCGGCGTCAAGACGGACCCGGACAGTCATATTCTGGCCGTCCGCGAAGAAATTGCCGGGGCAATTTCCCTGGGCCATTCCGAAGGAACCGTTGAAAAAGAAGACCGAGACCGGATTCTAGGCGCTCTTGATCTGGCCGACCGCACGGTGGATGAAATTATGCTGCACCGTTCCCAGATCGAAATGATCGATGTGTCATTGGAACCCGAAATCATCTTATCCCAATGCCTTGCATCCCCGCACACCCGTTTGCCAATCTATGACGGCGAACCGGAAAACGTCGTCGGGATCATCCACGCCAAAAACCTGCTACGCGAAATGGATCGTTTGCGTCGTGGGGGCCAGGCGACCGTGGATGAGATGAAAAACTTCAATGTCATTGATGTAGCAATGACCCCCTATTTCGTCCCTGAAACGACGACTCTGGATGATCAGATGCGCCAGTTTTTGCGCAGGCATACGCATTTTGCATTGGTCGTCGACGAGTATGGCGCCTTACGTGGCCTGATCACACTCGAAGATATCCTGGAAGAAATTGTTGGCGAGATCACCGACGAGTTTGACACGAGCGAGGAGCCAGAACTGCGCCGCTCCCCGGATGGCAACTTCCTGGTTGATGGGTCAATGACTATTCGTGACCTCAACCGCGCCGCTGACTGGTCGCTCCCTGATGATGAGGCCAACACCGTCGCCGGCCTTGTCATTCACGAGGCTCAGATGATCCCGACCTCGGGCCAGGTGTTCAGCTTCCATGGCTTCAGGTTTGAGGTTACGCAACGCGACAACAACCGGATCACGGAATTGAAAGTGCGTCGCCTGTAATGGCGTAAAATTCCGGGGCCATTCCGCTTCGAACCGCCAGTTCACAATGTTTGGCCAGCGCCTTTCGGTCCTTGAAATCCGATACACGCACCGGATCATGGCAGACCAGTTCTACACTGCCCTGGCGCTGTGCTGACAGCGTTTTCAACAAATGGCTGGCAAAATCCATCTCTCCCCACCAACCATAGAAATGCGACGGCATTCCCTCTGCGGCCCGGTAAACCAGGGTAACGGGTTGGATTGTCAGGTCTTCGCGCAGCTCATCCGAAAAAAACGCAGCAAACAGTGTGGTTTTAAATGGCAGTACGCGCAGGCCATCGGTTGATGTACCCTCTGGAAAAAACAGCAGTTTATGACCTGCCGCCAAACGATTTTCAAACACCTTGACCTGACCGGTGGCATCGCGACTGTCACGGCGGATAAAAACCGTCCCCGTGGCGCGGGCGAGCCAACCAATACCGGGCCAATTGGCGACCTCGGCCTTAGAGACAAAATAGATCCGTTTGAGCGCATTCAGGGAAAAGATATCCAACCATGACGCGTGATTTGACACCACCGCCCCCTGCCCTTGCATGACCTCACCGCGCTGCCTGTATTTGATGCCAAGAATGACGAAAGCCGACCGGCATACGAACTGCGTGATGTATGGAGTAATCGGACGATGGACCCCGAATATTGGACGCTCGATCAAACGCACCAGCACCAGCAATCCAAGACACCCAAATGTGACAATGAATAGGGGAATGCCGCGCAAAACCACGCGAACCCAGCCCACCGTACCTATTTTTTCCGCACTGGGCTCTGGCGCATTCCAAGTCGCACTCAACTTTTGCGCCCTTTCACATATAAATCACGCTGGCGGGTGTTTAACCGTTCGGTATCCATCAACAGGCACACATCGATGGTCTGGAAATCGCGATCTATAAATGCCCCTTCACCCACCATGCCGCCCAAGCGCAGATAGGCCTTGATCAGGGTGGGCATCGCGACCATGGCCTGTTTTCGATCAATCTGATCAATGGGCATCAAATCCATCGGTTGAAAATGATCCGCCGCTGCACGAACACGCAATTCCGGTGGCGCCAGATGCGTGTGATGCAGATAGGACAAAGATTCCGCGTACTTCTCCGTGTCAGTTCCATGAAAGCTGGCGACGCCAAACAAAACCTCAACCCCATGCGACAACACATATTCCGCCAGCGCATTCCACAAATGGAACATGGCCGTCCCACCACGATAATCGGAGTGCAGGCAAGAACGACCTAATTCCAACAACTTACGGCCTGATGTTCGCAAGGGAGTCAGATCATACTCGCCATCAGAATAAAACCGGCCCATGGCCTCTGCCTGATCGGAACGCATCAGACGATATACGCCTACCACGTGGTTCAGATCAGAAACCTGCCGCCGCCTGTCAATCAGGATCAGGTGGTCGAAATAGGGATCAAACTCATCCCGTTCCAGGCGATTTTCATGATCGACCAGATTGCCATCACCACCCAGTTCTTCGACAAAAACCTTATATCTCAAGCGCTGTGCGGACAGCGTATCGGCCTCATTTCGGGCCAGTTTGATTTCAAATTTTGGGTCTTTGCCGGTCATGTGCGGCGATGATCCTGCTTTGCAACGGATACGGTTTGCCCGCTTCTAGGCGCAGCCGTCCTTATTTGCAAGGTTTGAACGTATCCAGCCATCAGTCAAACACCAATTCCAGTTCAACCCTGTTCAAATGAACAACGACCTTCCCAGCATGTTCAAAATTAACCGTTAATTTACCATCTATGTTGGATTGTACCTGTCCCAGCCCCCAATCGGGCTCTTGCGGATGCCTGACCAGCATTCCTGGTTCAAAAAGGGCATTCAAGTCAGACATGAAACGGCTCCGGACAGAATATATGCAACAAACCGAAATTGTCCCACTTCTGGGTTCTCGTATCTGTCATGATCTTATCAGCCCTATCGGGGCAATTGGCAATGGGCTGGAACTTTTGCTGTTGTCCGGGACTAAAGACACCCCTGAAATGGCGTTAATCCGCGATAGTGTGGCTGCCGCCAATGCCCGCATCCGGTTTTTCCGAATTGCCTTTGGCAAGGCACCAGATGGTCAGCAGATATCCAATCAGGACATCGCAGCAATTATTAAAGATTACACCGCAACATCGCGGATCGAGATAGAGTGGCAAGATATCGGAAACCCAGCTCGCCCGGTCGCGCGGCTGTTGTTTCTGTTGATTCAGTGCCTGGAACACGCCTTTCCGTCAGAGAGCCTGATCACCATTTCCCAACATGACGGAACCTGGAAAGTTATCGGCAAGGGTCCCAAAATGAGGTTGGAAAAACGACTATGGTCACCGCTGGGTGATGACGCCTTCCAAGACACTGTCGAACCATCCGAAATCCAGTTCCCGCTTGCACGATCTGCGGCAGATGCTGGTGATACGCCGCTTCAGATTAAATTGGATGAGGATCAGATCGAGATCAGGTTCTAATCCTCACGGCCGGATCGCGCCATTGCCGGAAACGAGGTATTTAAAGCTGGTCAGCTGCTCTGCCCCGACCGGGCCGCGGGCGTGCATCTTACCCGTCGCAATTCCGATTTCTGCGCCCATCCCAAATTCCCCGCCATCGGCAAATTGGGTGGAGGAATTATGCATCAGGATTGCACTGTCCAGCCGTGTCATGAACTGATCAGCGACCGCTTGATCCTCTGCAATCACGCAATCGGTATGGGAGGAGCTGTATTGGCGAATATGGTCAATCGCCCCATCAACATCGGCAACAACCCGGGCGGCAATAATGCTGTCCAGATATTCACGGCCCCAATCGGCATCGCTAGCAGGGACAGTACCATCAACAGATTGCAGGGTGTCATCCGCACGGACTTCTACCCCTGCCGCCACCAGATCCCGTAAAATGTCGGCGCCCAAATCGTTGGCAATCTCCTGATGGATCAACAGGCACTCCGCCGCCCCGCAAATCCCGGTGCGCCGGGTTTTGGCGTTCACGACGATTTTGCGGGCCTTTTCCGGGTCAGCGGTTTTGTCGATAAAGATATGAACGATACCTTCCAAATGGGCAAAAACAGGCACGCGCGCCTCTCTTTGCACCAAGCCCACCAACCCCTTGCCGCCACGGGGCACAATCACGTCGATATGATCCACCATGGTCAGCATTTCAGATACGGCCTCCCGGTCGCGCGTCGGCACCCGCTGGATCGCATCTTCGGGCAATCCGGCCATACGCAATCCTTCCTGCAGACACGCGTGAATGAAGCCCGAGGAATGGAAACTCTCTGATCCGCCGCGCAAAATCACCGCATTTCCGGCCTTCAGGCACAGGGCCCCGGCATCCGCGGTCACGTTGGGGCGGCTTTCATAGATCACGCCAATTACGCCCAAGGGCGTACGCACCCGTTTGATGTGCAGCCCATTGGGGCGATCCCACTCGGCCATAACGGCCCCAACTGGATCATCTTGGCCTGCCACGGCACGCAACCCATCACAGATCGACGCGATACGGGCGTCATCCAGCATCAGACGATCCAGCATGGCGTCTGACAGGCCCTTGTCACGGCCAAAGATCATGTCACGCTCATTGGCCTCAATCAAACCCTCACGCCGTTCCCACAACAAATCTGCCGCATGGGTCAGGGCCGCTGATTTTGCCTCTGGCGCCGCAAACCCCAAGACGGCCGCCGCCGCGCGTGCGCGCAGGCCAAGGTCTTGCATAATATCATGGATCGAGGCGTTGTCTTTCATCGGTTCAGCTTTCGCAAAATGGATTAGTCAATAAGGTATCAAACCGGCGCTTACAGTGCCATATCATCACGGTGGATTAATGCAGCGCGTCCCGGATAGCCCAGACGTGCCTCAATATCACCGGATTGGCAGCCGAGGATTTTTCGCGCCTCATCCAATGGATAGCGGATCAAACCCTGCCCCAATGTGCGTCCATCCGGGCCCAGAATGGTCACTGGATCACCGCGGCCAAATTCTCCTGACGCCCCGGTCACACCGGCAGGCAAGAGCGATTTTCCCTGCCCCAATGCCCGTGCGGCCCCGGCATCGACGGTCACGATCCCTTGCGGTTTCATTCCGGCAATCCAACGCTTTCGCGCAACCTGGGGCGTGGTCTGGGCAGCAAACCAGGTCGCAGGCGCGCCCTTTTCTATCGCCTGGATCGGTCGCAGCGTCGCTCCTTCGGCAATGACCATGGCACAGCCCTGCCCCACAGCCATCTTGGCGGCCTGAATTTTGGTCTTCATCCCACCTTTGGACAGGCCAGTCCCGGCATCGCCTGCCATGGCTTCGATCTCTGGTGTGATGTCGTCGATTTGGTCATAGCGTGTTGCATCAGGATCATCTTTGGGATTGGCGGTGTAAAACCCGTCGACGTCTGACAACAACACCAACGCATCGGCGCCCACCGTCACAGCCACCTGTGCCGCCAACCTGTCATTATCGCCAAAACGGATTTCGTCGGTCGCAACTGTATCGTTTTCATTCACGATCGGCACGCAATCCATATTCAAGAGCTGATCCAGCGTTGCACGCGAATTCAGATAGCGCCGACGGTTAGAGCTGTCTTCCAGCGTCACCAAGATCTGCGCTGTCGTAATGCCATGGGTTTCCAACGCCTCTTCATAGGCACGCGCCAGCCGGATTTGTCCAACCGCTGCCGCGGCTTGTGATTGCTCCAATGACAAAGATCCGCCCGGCAGATTCAACACGTTTCGACCCAGCGCAATGGAACCCGATGACACCAACACCACCTTCGTCCCCCGCGCCCGCAGCATTGCCACATCCTCGGCCAGACAGTGCAGCCAAGCCGATTTCAAACGGCCTGTTCCGGTATCCACCAACAGGGCAGAACCGATTTTTATGACAATCGTTTTGGCGCTACTCAGGGATGCCATTCTTCAGGTTCTTCCTGTTCTGTGCGCTGGCGCAAGCGATCTTCGCTGATCTCTGCTCGCAGGGCACGCAGAACATCGGTCACACCCTCGCCGCTGACGCCGGACATCATCATAACCGACCCGCCCGTTTCGGCCATCAGGGCCTGACGCAGGTCATATCTTTCCTCGTCATCCAACGCGTCGATCTTGTTCAAAACAGTGATGCGCGGCTTTTCCGCCAATTCACCACCATAGGCCTCCAACTCGCCAATTATGGTTTGGTAATCTTCGACCACCGTGTCAGATGTCCCATCCACAAGGTGCAGCAGTACCGAACAGCGTTCCACATGGCCAAGGAACCGATCCCCAATACCGCGCCCTTCATGGGCGCCCTCGATCAGGCCGGGGATGTCAGCAACGACAAATTCTGCATTATCCACACCGACAACCCCTAGATTTGGATGCAACGTGGTAAAGGGATAATCTGCAATCTTTGGTCGCGCGTTTGACGTGGCCGCCAGAAAGGTTGACTTGCCCGCATTGGGCAGACCCAACAGGCCCGCATCTGCAATCAGCTTCAACCGCAGCCAGATCGTACGTTCCACACCCGCCTGGCCCGGATTGGCCCGACGCGGCGCCTGATTGGTCGAGGTTTTGAAATGCAGGTTTCCAAACCCGCCATTGCCGCCCTTGGCCAGCACCACGCGCTGACCAATATCGGTCATATCGGCGATAACCGTTTCCTCATCTTCATCCAGAACTTCGGTACCCACAGGCACGCGCAACACAATATCCGCGCCGTCATGGCCCGTTCGTTGCTTGCCCATTCCGGGTTGACCGCTCTTGGCGAAGAAATGCTGCTGATAGCGGAAATCAATCAGTGTGTTCAGCCCGTCAACGACTTCGGCAATCACATCACCGCCGCGACCGCCATCGCCACCGTCCGGTCCACCAAATTCGATGAACTTTTCACGGCGAAAGCTGACGCAACCGCCGCCACCACCGCCGGATCGAATATAGACCTTTGCAAGATCAAGGAATTTCATGGGTCGCGGCCTTAAATTGCTGTTGTGTCAGGCGATATGTGATTATTGGCGCAGGCTCAAGTCTTGCAAGGCTTTCCCCGACCCCGATACCGATTTTTTCAAAGCCCAGCTTCGTTAAAATCCGGGCAGAGGCTGGATTGTCGTCAAAATGCGTCGCTTCGACCTCTGTCAGCCCCAGATCACGAAATCCATGCTCCAGCGCGCCTCTGGCGGCCTCCGTGGCATAACCCTGCCCCCAATGATCCTGCCCAATGGCATACATCAGGCTTATCGGATCGGCCCCGAAACCAACCAACCCGATCAACCCTTGTTGGTGATGAAACAAACCCGCGGAATACGGCAACTGCCCTGTAAAAGGACCACGGGCCATCCAAGCTTTTACATCCGCATCCGGCCACGGCGCCGAAATGGAGGACGTCATGCGCGCCACATCAGGTGTGCCACAGAGACGCTGTAATTCCCGCCAGTCTTCCGGCGCAAAATTTCGCGCGACCAAACGGGCCGTGCGAAAGATACTCTGTGCCATTTGGTCTGCGCCTATTTCAGTTTGTTCAGATAGGTCCATGTGGCCACATTCGCCTCGCGGGCAACGCTATATCCTTCGGCATCACCCAGATATTCAAATCCGGCCTTAGTCAACACCCGTGCAGAGGCTGGATTATCCTGAAAGACCTGCGCAAAGATCGTATCGCAATCCTGCGGATTGCTTGACAACAAAACGTCAACCGCCTCTGACGCCAATCCGGTATTCCAAAATGCAGGCGCGATCCAATATCCGATCTCGGATTGCTTCCGATCCAGACGGGTCAGGCTGACAATGCCCACGACCTCTGCATTTTGGGACTTGGATCCATCCAGAACCCAGACATCTTCAACCCGGCCTTCGGCCATTGCACGTGCGATAAACGCATCAATCGCACCAGGCGGCAATGGGTGTGGAATACGGCTCGTGGCCTCTGCCACCCGCTTGTCAGAGACATAAAGCGCCATCAGGCCAGCATCGGAATAGCGCACCGGACGCAGAACCAGCCGTTCGGACTCCATCACGGCCTGCGTGTTAATCGCCTCATATTTCATTGGGTTCCTCCCCAAAATTATACGTTTTAGCAGGGTTACATCCCCTGCCTTACCTACACTGCACCTTCAGCATTCTCCCCAGAAGCTGCCCGCGACCCATCAGGTTTCCCTCAAATCCAGATGGGATCATCAGATGCAAAACTCAACCACAAATCCTTTTACAAACCAAACTGTGACAAGGCTGTGAATTCAGTTACATAAACTGAAAAGGGGGACCGGCTGACCGATCCCCCATCTATTTCAATGCGTTATCGGGTATGCCTTACTCAGCAGCCTCCGCCACTGGCAGTACAGATACAAAGGTGCGGCCCTTGAAACCCTTACGGAAGGTCACTTTGCCCTCTGCAGTTGCAAACAGCGTGTGATCTTTGCCCTGGCCAACACCTTCGCCCGGCCACCATTTGTTGCCACGTTGGCGTGCAATGATGTTGCCCGGGATCACGTCCTGACCACCGAATTTTTTGACGCCCAGACGACGACCGGCTGAGTCGCGACCGTTTCTGGATGAACCGCCTGCTTTCTTATGTGCCATCTCGTCTCTCCTTAGCCTTTAGCCAGCTCTTTGGCTTGCTCAACCCATTCAGGTTTCACTTTGATGCCTTCAATACCAGCAATGTCATCTTCGCTCAATGCTGCGATTTGCGCGAATGTGGTCAGACCAGCTGCGTTCAGCTTTTTGACCGCTGCCGGACCAACGCCAGTGATGGCACTCAGGTCGTCAGCAGCCGCTGGGGCTTCGACCTTGGCTTCAGCTTTCTTTGGCGCAGCCTTCGCAGCCGGTTTTGCAGCAGCAACAGCAACAGCGGAAACAGAACCCGCACCAACAGCCACTTTAACACCAGATTTATCGGCACCCTTTTCCAGGATGTCGGTGATGCGCAGCAGAGTCAGTTGCTGACGATGACCTTTGGTACGCTTAGAGCCGTGCTTACGACGACGCTTTACAAAATGGATCAGCTTTTCGCCTTTGATCTGGTCGATCACTTCGGCCTGAACAGCTGCCCCATCGACAGTCGGCGCACCCACGGTGGAACCAACCATCAGAATCTCATTGAATTGAACTTTTTCGCCAGCGTCAGCTGCCAGTTTTTCAACACGGAGCACATCGCCCGATTGAACCCGGTACTGCTTGCCGCCGGTCTTGAGGACCGCAAACATTTGCTTTTCCTTCGTTTCCCGCATCCTATGGCCCCCGATTTCGGGTGTTTTGCCGTTTACCGGCGCCTCGAACAGCGCGCCCTTGTCTGGGCGTGATTACAATTAAACGCGCAGGATGGCCCCACGCGACGCGGGCTTATCGGATTCCAGTGGCGCAAAGTCAATAGAAATCTGTATTTTCGCATCAGGTCTTTCGCATAACCGTGAAGTGTTTTAGCAAGGCCCAAACACATTGAGGATCGGTCATGCTGCCTTTGAACACCAATCAGCTTCAAAAGACTTATAAAGAAGCCAATCTGCTTATGCAGCAAGGCAAAGGTGATGAAGCCTTAAAGCTCTATGAACAGATTCTGGAAACCACCCCCGACGTGCCTGAGGTTCACTTTCAAATCGGTCAGCTTTTGATGAAAGCCCTACGGTTTGATCCAGCAATTGATGCGTTTCACAAGGCTATCAGACTAATCTCATCAAATCAGCAGATTTGGCGGGGCTATTCAGAGGCGCTGTTGCGGGCTGGATCAGAGGAAGATATCTCAACGTCTTTGGAATTGCTGAAGTCCGCTGACTTACCCACCCAGGCTAAAAAAGAAATCAGAAATAGGATCAACGGCAATGTTGTAGCTGCGCAACCCAAGCTGGGTACTCTGCCAAAATCGCAACTGCAAAAAGCTCTGCAATTGGTCCAAAAAGGCCATGCCAAACAAGCGATCCCACTCTTGCAGAAACTTATCAAAGCACATCCAAAAGTCGCAGTTCTTCATGGTGTCCTAGGGACAGCATTTCGTGATGTGGGGCAGAAAGCGAAAGCCATTCAATCGCTTAGGCACTCAACAAGGTTGGATGCGGGAATTTTTGACGCTCAACTCAACCTTGGACACTTACTTTTGCGCGATGGAGATACGAAAGGCGCGATTACTCACCTAGAAATGGCGCGGACATTGAACCCAAAGTCATTGCCCGTCCTGCTATTTTTAGCAGAATCATATGGTAAAACTGGCATGGAACCCAATCAGGAGAATGCGCTTGACCGTGCAATCGTGACGGATCCAAAATTTGCGCCAGCATTATTAGCACGCGCGCGCCTGGCAAATACACAAAACAACTATGTTCTTGCTCATGAATTGGTAGAAAAATGTATTCAACTTGGAAACGATTCCGCTGAAATCTATAGTTTAAAGTCAAATATTTTGTCCGCATCTGGCAATGAAAAGGATGCACTGGAAAGTATTAAGTTTGCGCTCTCAAAAGATCCTGAAAATGCGACCATGATGGGACATTTGGCAACCTTGTTGCAAACGAGTGGTGACTTTGAAGCAACTGAAGAAGCATTTCAGAAAGCCTTCGCAATGGATCCTCACTTGGGGGCAAACTACAGAGTGTACTCTGCTTCGCATAAGTTTAAACCAGACGATCCACTCATCGACGAGATGGAGAAAATATATCAAGATCCATCCATCACACCCGCCAATAAAATGCAGTTGGGATTTGCTCTTTCCAAAGCAATGGAAGATACCAAACAATACGATCAGGTTTTCCCCTATCTCAATGCATCCAACCAGCAGATGAGAGAAGAATACCCTTACGAGATTTCGGGACGGCGAGTTCAGATAAATAGGGTCAAACGTATATTCAAGAATATTTTGTCCAGCGGAAAAGTTGGGGTGGGTAAAAGCGAATACGCTCCTGTCTTTGTCACTGGGATGCCAAGATCCGGTACCACACTTGTCGAACAGATTCTTTCTAGCCATTCTACAGTTACTGGTGCGGGTGAAATGGGCCGGTTCAATCGAGAATCGATGCGCTTGATTATGTCTCCAAAAGGTGACAACAAAATTGAGTCAATTACACAAAACGAGCTTGATGCAATTGCGAGCAGCTATGAAACATATGTGAAAACACTCCACCCGGGAAGCATCCGCATATCCGACAAATCTATTCAGACTTATCTGGTCATGGGTCTTGTCTGGTGCGCCCTACCGAAGGCAAAAGTTGTCGTTGTCCGAAGAGATCCACGCGACAACCTGCTGTCTGTTTACAAGAATGTTTTCGCTGGTGGAGGCCACCTCTACAGCTACGACATGGAAGACCTCGGCCAGTACTATCGTATGTTTGTCGAAATGATCGACTTTTGGCGTGAGATCAATCCAAATGGTTTCCACGAAATCTGGTATGAAGACCTGATTTCAAATCCTGAAGATGAGACGCGCAAACTTATCGCAGCCGCCGGGTTGGAATGGGAGGATGCCTGTCTGAACTTCCACGAAAACAAGCGCAAGGTGAACACCTTGTCCGTCTATCAGGTTCGGCAACCAATCTATAAATCATCGGTCAAAGCATGGAAGCGTTATGAGAAAGAACTGCAACCGCTCTTTGACAGTCTCGGAGAGCTGCTCGAACCAACAAAATGAGTTAACCATGCAACCTCAAATTCAAAATGCCCTGCATCTTTTACAAACAGGTCAGTTCAAACAAGCTGCAGATCTTCTGGCTTCGTTGTCCCATATGGAACCCGAAAACCCAACAATTCTAACGATGCTGTCGGCTGCGTTAAGAGAACAAGGCCAGTATGATGAAGCAATCAAAATGATTGTCCGAGCCCTTGAGATTGATGGAAGTTATGCAAAAGGGCATATGCATTATGGCATTGCGCTTTTTAAATCGAGGAAGCTCGATGAAGCGATCGAAGAGCTTCAAATTGCTGATAAACTTTTACCGAACAATGTTGAGATCTTAACAATCTTAGGGCGCGTATACTGCGACAACAACCAGTACAAGAAGTCTCAGAATACATTTAATCGCGCTATAGAGCTCGACCCAAATAATGTTGACGCTCATTTTGGAAGGGCAGTACTCTCCTGGGCAAATAAAGACTACCCCCAGTTGCTGAAAGATGTAATCAAGTGTGAAACTCTTGGTTTGAATAA
This sequence comes from Roseovarius sp. YIN77, assembly GCF_057219155.1. NCBI lineage: Bacteria > Pseudomonadati > Pseudomonadota > Alphaproteobacteria > Rhodobacterales > Roseobacteraceae > Roseovarius > Roseovarius sp. YIN77. The sequence goes on along the minus strand of NZ_JBXVVI010000001.1, from coordinate 234,345 downwards.
CTATGAAATGTATCTGTTGAAGGCGAAAGCATATCTCGGATTAGACGATCACGAAACCGCATTGAAAAGCGTTGCGAAAGCAGAGTCATTGGCGCCCGACAATCTCGAGGTTTTAAATACTAAAACCAGCACCTTACAATCTCTGGGAAAATTTGACGAAGCAAAAAACACAATATTGTCTGCGATAGACGCAAATCCGACGCGAGGGTCCTTGTATCTTCAGTATAGTAGGATTCACAAATTCAAGGAAAACGATCCATTGATCGTTCGCATGAAGTCTGCTTTCGAATCTGAAGACGCATCCATATCAGATAAAATTTCGATCGGGTTTGCCCTCAGTAAGTCACTTGAGGAGATAGGTGAATATCCAACTTCGTTTCAATATTTGTCGATGGCTAATCACGAACTCAAAAAAATGTTTCCTTACGACGAAGATACTACCACGAAGCAGCTTCACCAAACCAAGTCTTTGTTCGCTGAATTAACTGCAGACGCCACTTTCAACAAAGAAGTGTCAAATACAAACTCCATATTTATTGTTGGCCTGCCACGCTCTGGTACAACTCTTGTTGAACAAATTCTGACAAGTCACAGCGCGGTAGAGACAGTCGGTGAAGCAGGCTTGTTGCCCCGAGCCACTGACCATTTGCTGAATTTATATATCAATAAAAATTGGCGCGATTTGTCGCCCATAGATATTAAGGATATGCATGATGGTTACCTTGAAAGGGCAAGAGCGCTTCAGAAAAGCGGCCGTAACCTTGTGGATAAAACCGTAAATACACATTGGTGTCTCGGATTTATCTGGCTGGCATTTCCGAATGCTAAAATCATCGTTATCAGGCGTAATCCGAAAGATAACTTGCTTTCAATTTTCAAAAACCACTTCGGTGAAGGATCACACCGCTACAGTAACAATCTGGAAGACCTCGGCCAGTACTACCGCAAATTCGTCGAAATGATCGACTTTTGGCGAGAGATTAATCCAAATGGTTTCCATGAAATCTGGTACGAAGACCTGATTTCAAATCCTGAGGAAGAGACGCGCAAACTTATCGCCGCCGCCGGGTTGGAATGGGAAGATGCTTGTCTGAACTTCCATGAAAACAAGCGCAAGGTGAACACCTTGTCCGTTTATCAAGTACGTCAACCGATTTACAAATCCTCGGTGAAGGCCTGGCAGCGTTATGAAAAGGAACTCAAACCGCTGTTTGACAGCCTTGGAGATTTGGCCGATCACAAGCGATAATCAGATATCACTGCCCGTCATGTAATAACCAATGGTTTGCCCCAGCATTCGGGATTGTTGAATAAAGACGATATCAAAAGCGTGGAAAATTGCGGCGTTCACACGCCGCCCTGACGGTGTTTCCGACAGGGCGATATAAGCGTCCAGATCTGTATCCTGCAGCGGATCATAGGCCAACAGAAGATAGCTCAGCAGCCAGTCTTCTGTTTCCAGTCTGATTTCATTTTCTTGTGACCACACCAGTGACAACAGCTCATCCTCGGCAAATCTGTCCCGAATGGGCTGTCCGTCCTGCAGACCCAGCATGAAGGCGAGATTGGCGTTCAACGCTCCTTGGACGTTGAACTCAACCAAATCATTGGCCTGAATAAACGCGCTGATCTGATCAAAACGATCCGTGCCCATTGCCCGGGCGCTTTCCATGTTGCTTTCGCTTAGCCCTTCGACATCGTCGTCCATCAGGGCCCGACGCGCGCTAAGCTCTAGTTCTATAATCCGGGCACCCGTATCAGATTCTAAAAATAATATTACCTCTTCAACATCAGCATCTTTCAAAAAATCCTCAAAACCGGTGCGAAAGCTATCCTGGGTTGGCGCATCTGAATAAATTTCATGAATGTCGCCTTCCCAACCTTCGGGCGTCACGTCCCCGAAAAACTCAAAGGCTATGTCAGAGGATGCGGCAATCCCCTCTTCGTTCATAATTTCCAATGCTTCGTCAATTCGCAAAAGCTCATACAAGATCTTAACCGGATCCTGAACTTGCGCATGGCCTATCAACGGCACGAAAAATGCGCTGATCAGCGTCAAAAACAGTCTTTGAAAAAATCCGGTCAACTTGTATTCTCGCTTGCTCTCACCAACCTTTTGCAATCGTGAACGTGTTTGTCCAGTTTGTCACGAAAAACGGTTGCACCTACCCCGACATCAAAGTACATCGCGCGGGACCCTTCGCGGAGAGGTGCCGGAGTGGTCGAACGGGGCGGTCTCGAAAACCGTTGTCCCTTCACGGGGACCCAGGGTTCGAATCCCTGTCTCTCCGCCACTTTACCCCCTGAAAATCCGTTGTTTTCTGTTGTTCGGGATGGGCTTTGACCCAAATAGTACAGGCCGCAAAGTTTCCCTCACGGCCTGCTACACAATCTTTGATCCCGCTATCGACCTGTTGACCACCAGCCTCGGCGCTTGGGCTTTGGCGGGGCGCTTGGGGCTTCGGCGACAACCACATCTGCCTCGACCTCTGCCGCCGGTTCAGCCGCTTTAACGGCAACTTCTGCTGGGGCGCTGGCCGCCACGTCCGGCTCGGGTGCGGGTGCGGCTTCAGGGGCCGCCTCCACCTCTGCTGCAACCGGCGCAACCTCTGCTGTGGTGCCGGGCGCCTCTGCTGGGGTCTTTACCGGGGCCTCAGTGGTGGCTTCAACGGCTTCGGGCGCCGGATCGTCCTTTTTCTTTCTAGACCGCGTCGCTCGCTTTTTCGGGGCTGTCTTTTTCTTGGGTTCGGCTTCTGCCTCGCCCTCATCAGCTACAACCTGTTCGACCGATTCCTGAACCTCTTCAGCCGGCTCCGCCTCTTTGGCTTTGGCTGGCTTGCGACGCGTCCGGGTCTTTTTCTTCGGCGCCTCTTCTTCAGGTTTCTCCGCATCGTTCGCGACCGCTTCTGCCGTCACTTCGGGTTCGACCGACTCAGCCGGGGCTTCACTTGGCGCATCGGCCTGTGTTTCCGCCTCTTCACCGGTATCATCAGCATTTGCCTCTGACTGATTGGCCTCGGTTGCCTCTCCACCATTCTTGTTCTTGCGGCGACGGCTGCGACGGCGGCGTTTCTTTTTCGGGGGCGTTTCTTCGCTCTCCACCGCCTGCTCTTCGGGTTCTTCAACCACTTCGGGCAGATCAATGGCCAGTGCATCAACAGACACAACCGGGGCGACCTCGGCCACCTGGCGCGTCGCAGTTTTGAAGCGTTCGATGGTGAAATCCGGGCTGATCATATGGGTATCAGCCTCAATTCGGACCGATAGGCCATAACGCGCTTCTATCTGCAGCAAATGCTCGCGCTTGGTGTTGATCAGAAAGTTCACGATCCCGACCGGGGCCTTCAGCAGAACTTCACGTGACCGGCGGCGCACGCCCTCTTCTTCCAACTGGCGCAAAATGGTCAGGGCGAGGCTGTCATCCGATCGGATCAAACCTGTGCCATGACAGGCGGTACAGGGTTGCGTCGTTGCCTCGATCATGCCGGGGCGCAAACGCTGGCGGCTCATTTCCATCAGGCCAAAACCCGAAATTCGCCCCACCTGAATGCGGGCACGGTCGGTTTTCAACCGGTCTTTCATGCGCTTTTCTACGGCGGCGTTGTTTTTGCGCTCATCCATGTCGATGAAATCGATCACGATCAGACCGGCCAGATCACGCAGACGCAACTGGCGCGCCACCTCTTCGGCAGCCTCCAGGTTGGTTTTTAGCGCGGTTTCCTCGATCGATCCCTCTTTCGTCGCCCGGCCAGAGTTCACATCGATCGCCACCAACGCCTCTGTCACACCGATCACGATGTAACCACCAGATCTCAGCTGAACCGTCGGATTGAACATCGCACCCAGATAGCTTTCGACCTGATACCGGGCAAAGAGAGGCATCGCCTCTGCATAGTGTTTCACGTTTTTGGCGTGGGACGGCATGATCATTTTCATGAAGTCCTTGGCGGTGCGATACCCGGCCTCGCCCTCGACAAACACTTCATCAATCTCGCGGCTATACAGATCGCGGATCGACCGTTTGATCAGGTCGCCCTCTTCATAGATTTTGACGGGTGCAATGGATTGCAACGTCAAGGCGCGGATCTGTTCCCACAGGCGCTGCAGGTATTCATAGTCGCGCTTGATTTCGGCCTTGGTCCGGTTGGCCCCTGCGGTGCGAATGATCAAACCCGCGCCTTGTGGCACGTCAATCTCAGCCGCTGTGGCGCGCAGTTTTTTACGGTCGGCCGCATTGGTGATCTTGCGGGATATCCCGCCACCGCGCGCCGTATTTGGCATCAGGACGCAATAGCGCCCGGCAAGTGACAGATAAGTTGTCAGGGCAGCACCCTTGTTGCCGCGCTCCTCTTTCACAACCTGTACCAAAAGAATCTGGCGAACCTTGATCACTTCTTGGATTTTATAGCGTTTCAGGCGTGGTTTGCGCGGGCGACGGATTTCTTCGGACACGTCCTCATCGGCGACGTCCTCGATGCCATCATCTTTTTCGGTAGCGTCGAGCTGTTTGGGCTCATCATCGCCATCCTCGTCACCCTGATCGCCGTTATTCTCTGCATCAGTTTCGCTGTCTGTTGCCTCGGCTGTCGCGTCTTCGGACGCATCGCCATCATCAACGGCATCCGCGCTGGCGGTGTCCTCAGGTTGATCACTTACAGCAGCCTCATCGGCAGGCTCTTCGCTGGCCGCGTCAACTGCCTCGCTGCTTTCCGCATCATCAGATGCAGGAGTTTCGACGGGCGTTTCTCCGACCAGCTCCATTGGGGAACTGCCTTCATCTTCGCCGTCCAGCTCAACAACGTCCATTCCCGATATTTCACGGGTTTCAACCGCATCATCAGACACTGTTTTCGCAGCTTTGGCCCGCGATCGGCTGCGGCGCTTTTTCGCGGGCTTGTCCTCTTCCTCTTCCTGCTCCTGACGCTGCGCCTCGGCAAAGGCACGCTCTTCTTCCAGCAGCGCCTCGCGATCAGCGACTGGAATCTGATAGTAATCTGGATGAATCTCGGAAAAGGCAAGGAAACCATGACGGTTTCCGCCGTAATCAACAAAGGCCGCCTGCAAGGACGGCTCAACCCGTGTTACTTTTGCAAGATAGATGTTGCCAGCAAGCTGGCGTTTGTTCTCGGATTCAAAATCAAATTCCTCGACCTTGTTTCCGTCGACCACGACCACGCGAGTTTCCTCTGCGTGGGTGGCATCAATAAGCATTTTCTTAGCCATGAATTCTCTTCGCACCACCCGGATATCCCTGCCCCTGGCGGGGCCTGAATGCGACGGGGGTGATATGTTCGAGCAATGTCAGACGCGGCGAATAGGCAAACCTGAGGCAACCGCCCCAAAGCCTTGATTCTGCACATTATATCGCGTCTCATCGCGTTTCTTCCTTGATGCCATTGGCATCTGTTCATACGCCCGGCCCTACTTGGGTCCACGGGCAAATATCGGTCTTTCGACCCAATCGGTCTGTTGTGAAATCAGCGGTTTTTACCTGCTGCGCCTCACGAACAGCGAAACTTTCTATGCGGTCCGTATGTTGACGGAACCCTGCACGGTCAACATACGTTCGATTGTTCGGCAATTACAATGGGGAAAATTACAATGCACGAGAATTGATCACGCATTCCGACCATCCCATTCTCGGGCCTACAAATAATCCGCCCGCTGCAAACCGTATTTGGCCATTTTTTCGTTCAAGGTCCGGCGCGGTAATGACAGTTCCTCCATCACCTTGACGATCGATCCTTTATGCCTGCGCATTGTGTTGTCGATCAGCATCCGTTCGAACGCCTCGACATATTCTTTTAGGGGTTTGCCTTCGGTGGTGACCACAGGCTGTATTTCGTCACCATCCGTCATCAGCAGGCTGGCGATACTGCCCGATCCGCGCCGGTTTTGCAAAACCGCCCGCTCGGCCACGTTTTCCAGCTGCCGCACATTACCGGGCCACGGGGCCTGCATTAATTGCGCGGCCTCCTGCGCAGTGACTGCCGGGGTTTCACAACCATATTCCTCTGCAAATTGCTCTGACAAACGCATGAATAGCGTCAGGATATCTTCGCCCCGGATGCGCAACGGCGGCAATGTTATCCGCATGGCCGACAACCTGAAAAACAGATCCGATCGCAACACATCTTCTAACGTCTTGCCCGGTTCCTGTAGGTTGGAAATCGCTACAATCCGGGTTTCAGGCGGGTTGCCCTGATCATTGATATAGGTCAGCAGTCTGACTTGCGCAGCCGTGCTTAGTGCATCGATATCTTCCAAAACCAATGTCCCACAGCGCGCTTCCTCGACCAAGGGGATCTTGTCCGAACCATCATCTGTGCCGAACAGTTTTTTCAGAAGCGTCTCCTCGTCATACGCCGCGCAGGAGACCAGCGAAAATGGTTTGCTGGCCCGGGACCCGACAGCGTGCAGGGCGTGGGCCACCAATGACTTGCCAGTTCCGGTTTCGCCTTCGATCAACACATGGCCATCGGCCTGCCCCAAATCCAGAATATCCTCGCGCAGTCGGTTCATCTCTGCCGATTTGCCGATCAGTTTTTCCATGATTGAGGTTCCGCCGGACAGCTCCTTGCGTAAGGTCCGGTTGTCCAGGGTCAGGCGCCGCCGTTGTGACGCCTTGCGCACCAGTGCCGTCATTTTGTCAGGGTTGAACGGCTTCTCCAAAAAATCATAGGCGCCAACCTGCATTGCCTCGACGGCCATGGGCACATCGCCATGCCCGGTGATCATAATCACCGGCAAGCCACTATCGGCCCCCATCAGGCGTTTCAGAAACTGCATCCCGTCCATGCCGGGCATACGAATGTCGCTGACCACAACGCCGGGATAATCTTGACCGACAACTTTTAGCGCGTCCTCGGCGCTGGCGAATGTCTCTGTCTCGAACCCGGACAGCGACAGCCACTGACTGATCGATTGGCGCATGTCCTGTTCATCATCGACAATGACGACTTTGATTGCCTGTGCCATTTGGTACTCACTCTGCTGCTTCGATACCTTCGTTCAGTATCGGAAGCTGGATTTCAAACACTGCCCCACCATCAGGGGCATTTCGGGCGATTAACCGCCCACCCAGATCATTGACGATACCCGACGAAATCGCCAATCCCAGCCCCACACCATCTCCGGGTTGCTTGGTGGTGTAGAACGGCTCAAACAAGCTTTCCAGGTCCTCGATCCCATTGCCATTATCCTGCACAGTCAATCGGGCGGTGTCCTGTCCGAAAAGCTGCAGTTCAACTGTTGGGGCGTCTTTTTCCTTTGTTGCGTCAAGCGCATTGCGCAACAGGTTGATGATCACCTGTTCCAACCGCAGCCGGTCGGCCATGACCAAGACAGCCTCGCGCGGGACAGAGGTTTTGATGTTCACCTCGCGCCGCTTCAACTGGGGCTCCATCATCGACAGGGCCGATGACATGGCATGGCGCATATCAACGGGCTCGAACGCCTCGCCCCCTTTTCGGGCATAGCTTTTCAGCTGCCGCGTGATTGCCCCCATCCGTTCAATCAGATCGTCAATCCGTTGAAACGATGATAGCGCCTCTTCGGGTCTGCGGCGACGCAGCAGCAGCTTTGCCCCCGCCAGATAGGTTTTCATCGCCGCCAATGGCTGGTTCAGCTCATGGCTGACCGCGGCTGACATTTCCCCCAAGGCCGCCAATTTTGACGATTGTTCAATCGTTTGTTCAGCGACCTGCAGGTTCTTTTCGGCTTTTTCCCGTTCCGCGATTTCCCGGGTCAAACGTTCGTTCAACGCCCTCAGTTCAACCGATTCCCGTTGAAACACCCGTGATCTGACCAAGGCCTTTCTGGACAATAGATAAAACGCGAGCGACAGCAGGATTGCAAAGCCCATAATCTCTAGCGCGATAACCCCGTTCACCCGGCTGCGAACCGGCGAAAATGTGGTGTAGGAGGCCATCTGCCAGCCCCGAAACGGGATGCGCGCCTCTTGCCGCATCACGGCTTCGCCCCTCAGATAAGCATCAGGTGGCAGTGCCCGCCAATCGGCCGTCGCCTGAATGGCCCGCAAAATGGCCGACGGCGCCGATCGAACCTCTAACGCTTCTTCTTCGGTCAGGCCACGCCAGCGCGGCTCAGTCGACAAAACGATTTTGCCAGAACTGTCTGACACAATCACCGCATCCGAAATCCCCGCCCAGGAACGTTCAAACTGCTTCAGGTCCACCTTGGCAACGATCACCCCAACACTGCGCCCCAAACTGGTCAATCGGCGCGAGTAATAGAAATCCACGGCACCGCTAGCGCCACGCCAAACCGTGAACTGCGACTCTGCCGACCGGATTGCATCGATAAAATAGGGCTCAGATCTATGTGCAGACCCAATTTGTTCGCGAATGGTCGACGCCACCGCGCGCCCATCCCGATCCAGCAGCATCAGGCTTTCGGCTCCAATTTCATCCAGATAGGAATACAGGCGCAATGTCGTTCGCTGATATTCGTTGGTTTCCAGCGCGTTGATCAGCGAATCGTCGCGCGCCAACAATTGCGGAATGACAGAGGCCCGGCGAAGTTCACTCAACAAGTTCCCGGAATACAGCGCCAATCGCACCTGCGCCCGGTTACGGGTGGATTCGGTAAACCGTTCGGTCAGGTAGACATTGGTCATCCACACGATGCCCACCGCCAACGCCATCATCATGATGATAACGATGCGGTTGCGCCACGGCAGGCGTTCTGACGCAGATCGGATCTTATCTGGAACCAATGTCATAGCCAAAGTGTAAGACCGGTTCGAACCGGTCTCAACCCTGCTGACAATATGTGGATCATCCATCGGCGGCGTTCAGCCGTCAGGCCTCGACCAAACCTTCGATCAACGCCCTGAACATCGGGGCCCCATCTGTCCCACCGTGGCCAGCATCTGACGCCCGCTCTGGATGCGGCATCATCCCTAACACGCGACGGTTTTCAGACAGAACACCCGCAATATCGGCGACAGAGCCATTGGGATTGTCGGTATAGCGGAACGCAACCCGATCTTCGCCTTCCAGCCGCGCCACAGTATCTGTATCGGCATTGTAATTGCCGTCATGATGCGCGATCGGGATGTCGATCACCTGACCGGCATTGTAGCCACGGGTGAACAGACTGTCAGAGGTTTCGACCCGCAGGCCAATGGTTTTGCAGATGTATTTCAAACCGGCATTGCGCAGCAACGCGCCGGGCAAGACCCCGGTTTCGGTCAATATCTGAAAGCCATTACAAACCCCAAAAACATGGCCGCCACGATCCGCAAAATCTACGACAGACCGACAAATGGGCGACTTCGCCGCGATCGCGCCGCAGCGCAGGTAATCCCCAAATGAAAACCCGCCCGGCACACCAACGAAATCCAGCCCATCCGGCAAGGATGTTTCCTTGTGCCAGACCATCTGCACATCGGCACCAGCGGCCTTCAGCGCGACAGCCAAATCGCGGTCACAGTTGGAACCGGGGAAGACAATGACAGCCGCCTTCATTACGACAGCTCCACCGAATAGCTTTCGATCACGGTGTTAGCCAACAGCTTTTCACACATTTTGGTCACGGTAGCCTCGGCAGTGGCTTTGTCGGTCTCGGCCAGATCCAGCTCGATCACCTTGCCCTGACGCACGCCCTCGACGCCATCAAATCCCAAAGACCCCAGCGCATGGCGCACGGCCTCCCCTTGCGGGTCCAAAACGCCATCTTTCAGCATGACATGAACGCGGGCTTTCATTTTGGGCAGACCTTTCAGTTAACAATCGTTGGTTTTGCAGCGGCATGAGTGATGTTGGTGGGCAGAACCCCCAAACGGCGGGCAACTTCGGAATAGGCATCGGACAGGCTGCCCAAATCACGGCGGAACACGTCCTTGTCAAGCTTTTGTCCGGTTTCGATATCCCACAGGCGGCAGCTGTCCGGGCTGATCTCATCGGCCACGATCAGGCGCATGAAATCGCCCTCATAAACCCGGCCGACCTCAATCTTGAAATCGATCAGCTTGATCCCGACACCATACATGACACCAGACATGTAATCGTTCACGCGCAAGGCCAGCGCGATAATGTCGTCCAGATCCTGCTGCGTCGCCCAGCCAAAGGCGATGATGTATTCTTCTGGCACCAGCGGGTCACCCAATGCATCGTCTTTATAGCTGAACTCGATGATCGGGCGCGGCAATTGCGTGCCCTCTTCCAGACCCAGACGTTTAGACATGGATCCGGCCGCATAGTTGCGCACGATCACTTCCAACGGCACAATCTCGACCGACCGGATCAGTTGCTCTCGCATGTTCAGACGTTTCAGGAAATGCGTCGGAACCCCGATATGCTGCAGGCCAGTCATGAAAAATTCGGACAAGCGATTGTTCAGCACACCTTTGCCGTCAATCACGTCTTTCTTTTCCGCGTTAAACGCCGTCGCGTCATCCTTGAAATACTGTACCAAAGTGCCCGGTTCCGGGCCTTCATACAGAATTTTAGCTTTGCCTTCGTACAGTTTTTTGCGACGTGCCATGGGGACCTCTATGCACGCAGGGGGGCGACTCCCCCTGACTTTACGCGCCCTATACGCCATGGACGCAGATGTCGCAAGGACAGGTCACCCCTTGCGGCGGCAGGGCGCAGGCCCCATAACAGAATAAAGACAACCAACGTGACCAACGAGGATAAAAATGACCACATTCGACGATCGCGAAAGCGCCTTTGAAAACAAGTTTGTCCATGATGAGGAATTGCAATTCAAGGCAAATGCCCGCCGAAACAAGCTCGTTGGCCTGTGGGCCGCTGAACTGTTGGGCAAAAGTGGTGATGACGCCGCAGCCTACGCCGTCGAAGTGATAAAAGCCGATTTCGAAGAGGCCGGACATGATGATGTCATTCGCAAAGTGGCCGCAGATCTGGGCAGCCTCGCCAGCGAGGATGAGATTCGTGCAAAAATGGATGAAATGATGACCGTCGCCAAATCTCAGGTCATGGAAGAAGGCTGAGCACAGACAAGCACATCTCGACCTCATAATCATTATGAGAAGAAAGAATTTGATCCCTCGCCTGCATCATGCAAAGCGGGGGCTTGCTTGCAAGCATCACACAATTCGAACCCAGAAGACCTAAATCATGACAAATGCACTCTCTAAATTGCTCTCGACGAACGATTGGCTGCTGGCCGACGGTGCCACCGGCACCACGTTGTTCAATATGGGTCTTCAATCCGGTGACGCGCCGGAACTGTGGAATACCGACGAACCGGAAAAAATCACGGCGCTGTATCAGGGGGCTGTGGATGCCGGTAGCGATCTGTTCCTGACCAATACATTTGGTGGCAACGCGTCGCGGCTGAAACTGCATGATGCGCAAAAACGGGTGCGGGAATTGAACCGTGTCGCCGCCGAACTGGGCCGCGATGTTGCCGAAAAGGCCAATCGCCCGATCGTTGTTGCCGGATCCGTTGGCCCGACGGGCGAGATCATGGAACCTATCGGTGCGTTGTCTCATTCAGAAGCCGTCGAAATGTTCCACGAACAGGCCGATGCCCTGAAAGAGGGCGGTGCCGATGTCCTGTGGGTCGAAACGATTTCTGCACCAGAAGAATTCAAAGCCGCGGCAGAGGCTTTCGCCCTGGCCGATATGCCCTGGTGTGGCACGATGAGCTTTGACACCGCAGGGCGCACCATGATGGGTGTGACCTCTACCGACCTCGTGGGATTGGTGGACAGCCTGCCAAATAAACCGATGGGTTTTGGCGCAAATTGCGGTGTCGGGGCATCTGATCTTTTGCGCACGGTTCTGGGTTTCGCCGCCCAAGGCACAGAGACGCCGATCATTTCCAAGGGCAATGCCGGCATTCCAAAATATGTGGATGGCCACATCCACTATGACGGCACCCCCGAACTGATGGCCGACTATGCCGTGCTGGCCCGTGATTGCGGGGCCCGGATCATTGGCGGTTGTTGCGGCACAACCGCCAAACACCTACGCCATATGCGCACCGCGTTAGAAGAGCGCCCCGCCGGCGAGCGTCCCTCGCTGGAGGCGATCACCTCTGCCCTTGGGGCGTTTTCTTCCGCCTCCGACGGCACGGATGACGATGCACCTGCACCGCGCCGCAGCCGCCGGGGCCGACGCTGATCTGTTGAGGCGCCTCTTCTACATCCTCGGCAGCCTTGCCCTAATCGTCTGGGCTGCCGGTTATATCTGGATATCGGGCCTGGCTTGCGCCTTCGCGCAAAGCCAGAATTGCACAATCCCTGCCCCCTGGTCGCTGCGTGGCGAAGATCTGATTATCATGGCCCTGATTCCGGGCGGCATCACTGCCACGCTATTCCTGATCGGATGGGCGTTGGGCCGCAAGCGCCCTTAGAACAACGACAACTGATCCCCAACGCGCGCTGGTACCCGGAACAGATCCGTTCGAAGCGCCGGTTGTTTTTCCGCCAGACCAAGACGCCGGAGGGCCAGTTGAAACCGGCGCTGCAACAGCTCTGAATACTGCCCCTGCCCCCGCATCCGATGCCCCCAATCGGCCAGATAATCCTGCCCATCATGCATCTCTCGGATTTTCCCCATCACCTTTGACACCCGATCCGGAAATTCCCGCGACAACCATTCCTGAAACAGCTCTGATACCTCCAAAGGCAGGCGCAACATGATCCAGCTGGCGCTTGTGGCCCCGGCCTTGGCCGCTGCCTCTAAAATCCGCTCCATCTCATGATCGGTCAGCCCCGGAATCATCGGCGACGCCATGACCCGGGCCGGTATTCCCGCCCGCGCCAGCGCTGTGATCACAGCCAGCCGTCTCTCCGGTGCAGGCACGCGCGGCTCCATCTGACGCGCCAACCCCCGGTCTAATGAGGTTACCGACACACCCACCCGGACGAGACCCAGTTTCGCCATACGCGACAGGATATCGATGTCACGCTCGATCAAAGTGCCTTTCGTCACAATCGCAACTGGATGTCTGAACCGTTCCAGAACCAACAACAAATTGCGCATGATTTCATGTTCTTTTTCAATCGGTTGATACGGGTCAGTATAGGTTCCAATCGCGATGGGTTGTGGCGCATAACGCCGGGCGCGCAATTCCTTTTCCAAAACCTCGTGGATCCCCGGCCGGGCGATCAGACGGGTTTCAAAATCCAACCCCGGTGACAGACCCAGCCAGGCATGACCGGGCCGCGCAAAACAGTAGATGCACCCATGTTCGCACCCTCGATACGGGTTCACCGATCGATCAAAGGGCAGATCAGGCGAGCTGTTCCAGCTTAGCGCCGATTTTGGACGTTCCAGCCGAACCTCCGTCTGAACCACTTGGCCATGGTCAGAGGCTTCTACTTCCAACGTGGTTGCATAGCGTTCGAACCGTCCTGAGCGATTGCTGATCGCTGCACGCCCACGGGTTTTGAATCGCGACCCATCCACGGTCATTTTAACATCTTTAGACACATGAACATTTATAGAACATTTCTCCCGCGCCGTGCAAGAATGGCGTAAAATCAACCTTCATTGCCGAATTTTATCTTTGGGAGGTAACATTTCGTCGGTAGAAGGGGGATTGATGTCGCAATCGGCCAAGTCGAAATGCGACAGAACGACCATTAGGGGAAAGAAACCCTGCGCATCGCGCCTGAGTTAAAGGAATTATCAATGGCCGAAGAAGACGACGATATCATCCTGTCAGAACTGCCGGACGACGAACTTGTCCTGCAAATGCATGACGACTTGTATGATGGTCTGAAAGAAGAAATCGAAGAAGGCGTCAACATCCTGCTGGAACGCGGATGGCAGCCCTATCAGGTTCTGACCGAGGCGTTGGTCGCTGGTATGACCATCGTCGGCAAGGATTTCCGCGATGGTATCCTCTTTGTGCCAGAGGTACTCTTGGCTGCAAACGCCATGAAAGCTGGCATGTATATCCTGAAGCCTCTGCTGGCCGAAACCGGCGCACCGCGCATGGGTAAAATGGTCATCGGCACCGTGAAAGGTGACATTCACGACATCGGCAAAAACCTGGTTTCCATGATGATGGAAGGCGCCGGTTTTGAAGTCGTCGATCTGGGCATCAACAACCCGGTCGAAAACTACCTGGAAGCTCTGGAAAGCGAAGAGCCAGACATCCTGGGTATGTCTGCCCTTCTGACCACCACCATGCCATACATGAAGGTCGTCATCGACACGATGGTCGAAAAAGGCCTGCGTGACGACTATGTCGTGTTGGTTGGTGGCGCCCCGCTGAACGAAGAGTTCGGTAAAGCCATTGGCGCAGACGCTTACTGCCGGGACGCTGCTGTCGCCGTTGAAACCGCCAAAGAGTACATGTCGCGCAAGCACAACGCGCTGAACGCTTAAGCTCTTCGCGGATCATGCGAATTCAAGCCCCGGCGCGATATACGTGTCCGGGGCTTTTCTTTGGCCGGGTCAGAGGGTGAAACGATGAAACTGAACGATGATATCCTGTCCGAACAAGGCCTTCAGGCAAATTCACCCCAGGGTCGGATATTGCTGATCGCCTGCGGGGCATTGGCCCGTGAAATTCTGGCACTGAAAGATATGCATGGCTGGTCCCACATGGATCTGACCTGCCTGCCCGCCAAATATCACCTCTTCCCGGATAAGATTGTCGAGGCGGTCGAAGAGTCTGTCAAAAAACATCGTGACAACTATCACTCCATCTTCATCGTTTACGCCGATTGCGGTACCGGTGGCCTGTTAGAGGCGAAATGCGAAGAACTGGGCGTCGAAATGATCGCCGGGCCGCATTGCTATTCCTTTTTTGAGGGCAACGACACTTTCGCCGAAATTGCAGAAGAGGAATTCACCACATTCTACCTGACGGATTTTCTGGTTCGCCAGTTTGATTCCTTTTTCTGGAAACCGATGGGGCTGGATCGTCATCCGGAACTACGCGATATGTATTTCGGCAATTACACCAAACTGGTCTATCAGGCGCAGACCAATGATCCGAAACTGGATACCAAAGCCGCCGAATGTGCCGCACGCATGGGTCTGGATTACGAGCGTCGGTTTACGGGTTACGGCGATCTGGAAACGGCGCTGAAGGCACAGTCGTAATACCGACATAATACCGACGCGTCGCAGCATGCCGCTTTTTTGGCTTCAGTTGGCACGCATTAATTCACAAACAACCCGAACGAAAGCCGTGCATCGGTTTAACTTTCGCCGATTTTCTGCCCCGCCAGCAGCCTGATCCGCTCGACCATCGCGCGCACGCCATTGGACCGTTGCGATGACAAATGTTCATCCAAACCTAGGCGGGCCAGTTCAGAATGAGCATCAACTCTCAGCACATCCGACACCGTTAAGCCGTTGAAAAGAGAGGCGAGAACCGCAATCAACCCGCGCACGATCATGGCATCGCTATCGCCGGAAAACTTGAACATCGCCTCTGGGCCCGTGCCCTCGATCTGAGGCAGAATCCAAACCTGACTGGCACAACCGTCAACTTTGGTTGCCGGCACCATAAATGCCTCATCCAATCGATCCATTGCGCCACCCAATTCGATCACATAGCGATATCGATCCTCCCAATCTTCCAGGAAATCGAAATTTTCTGCAATATCTTCAAAGGCTTCCGCGGCCATCTTACTCTCCGGTTTGCTCTCACCCGTATCTATGACACCCGAATAGAAAGGTCCACGCCTACAATCACGGGTTTTCAACTGCCCGTCTTTGGGCTAACCCATGAGAGATGACAAGAGGGACACCTAAATGAAAACCCCAATACTTGCACTGGCCATCTCCGCCATCGTGTTATCGGCCTGTGGTGAGTCGCGTCTTAACCCGTTCAACTGGTTCAAGAAATCCGTAGATGAACCCGCTATCGCCCAGGCAGAATATTTTGACCCCGAGGGCCTGATCGACCGGGTGCTTGAGATGCATATTGACCAAACTCTTGACGGTGCCATCATCCACGCCGTTGGCCTGCCGCCGACCCAAGGATATTGGGACGCAGAGCTTTTGCCGATGAATGACGGAATCCCGGTCGATGGCGTTTTGACATATCGCTTTGATGCCAACGAACCCGTTGGATTCGAACGCGTGGTCAATCAACGCTCCCGCGAAGTTCTGGCAGCAACGAGACTATCCCACGAAGAACTGGAAGGCGTCACCGCCATACATATCATTGCGGCATCAAATAGCCTGATCAGCAGGCGCTAACTCCACACCGCTTCACATTACAATAATTAATCTGATTGGGGATCAGAGGGGCAACGCCCCTCTGTCTAAAGACCTGAAATTATTCAGCCGCTTCCGGCGCGTCTGGTAAGCTGTCTTCTTGAGGAGCAGACTGTTGGGCCTGTGCCTTTGGTGCCCGTGGTTTTCTGGGGCGCTTTGGCTTTGGCGCACTCTCCGGCGTTTCAACCAAACCACTTTCGCCTTGTACAGGTTCAGATACCTGCAGGATATCGGGTTGCTCGCCCTCACCACTTGTCACATTTTCGACGGGATTGTTCTGCTCGTTATCTTGCGTCGAACGCTCCGCGTCACGTTGCGCCTGACGTTCACGTTGCTGTGCTTCATGCTCGGCTTTGCGGGCCTCGGCCTCGCGCGTGGCATCGCCCAACATGCGCGTATAATGTTCAGCATGTTGCAGAAAGTTTTCCGCCGCAACGCGGTCATTTGACAGTTGGGCATCGCGCGTCAGCTGCTGATATTTGTCAATGATCTGCTGCGGTGTTCCCCGCACTTTGCCCTCGGGGCCCGAGCTGTCAAAGACACGGTTAACGTTATTCCCTTGGGAGCGATTGCGATTGTTCTTGCCGCGTGATCTTGATTTTGGTGATCTCATGATATCTTCGTTTTGCCTTGATAGTGCCGACGCCCTAGCCTGTATCTTGATCCCTATGGTTGGTAACCGGGTCAGATAAAATATTGGCTTAACCGTCAGCGTGACTGCAAATTGCGTCGATCGCTGTCTATCTCTGAGTAAACATGACAATCGGGGCAATACAAGGGCATTCTGCTACTTTCACCGAAGTTTGTGCCGGATGGGGCCGGAATATCGCTAAATTTAATCGTTTATTTAGCGAATCCGGCCAAACACAACGCGGTCCCGGTTGTCGAGATCCTTTGAAACCATCACTTGATCCATCCCGGATTCGCGCATGAACGCTGCAACGGCATCGCCTTGTGTCGCGCCGATCTCGACGATCAGTCTTCCCTTCGGTTTCAAATGATCCGCAGCCCGGGCCACGATTTTGCGATAGGCCGCCAGCCCGTCACCCTCATCCGTCAGGGCCATCCGTGGCTCATATCCCAGTTCAACGGATAGTCCCGGCATTTCATCAGCGGTGATATAGGGCGGGTTGGACACAATTAGATCAAAGCGACCTGAAATACCTGAATACCAATCAGATTCGAAGAAATCGCACCGATCAATTATTCCATGCTTTTCGGCGTTTGTACGGGCAACCTCAAGTGCCAATGCAGAAACATCCGTCGCAGTTCCCGTGGTCCCTAGGCGTTCGGCAAGCAGCGTTAGTAAGATGCAGCCCGATCCGGTTCCAAGATCCAGAACCGAGCCAAACGGCTCTTTTAACGCCTCGCGGATCAGGCATTCAGTCTCTGGTCGCGGATCCAACACGCGACTATCGACGTCAAACCGCCGCCCGTAAAACTCGCGATACCCACGTAAATGGGAAATCGGTTCCCCCGTAGCCCGCCGCATCGCCAGTTTCATTGCCGCTTCATGGGCAGGAGCACCCAACGGGTCCCGCGCAATGATTGTGATCCGTCCAGCTTCCACCCCAATCACATGCGCCAAGAGCAATCTTGCCTCGCGCGCTGCGTCTTCATTCCCATGCTCTCGCAGATATCTGGTCAATGACGTCAGAGCATCCTGAACGGTTGCCGTCATCCGTTCATCTCGGCCAGTTTCGCCGCCTGATCATCGGCTGTCAGGGCATCGATGATTTCATCCAGATCACCGCCAACCACCTGATCCAGTTTGTAAAGCGTCAGGTTGATACGATGATCCGTCATCCGGCCTTGTGGGAAATTATAGGTCCTGATCCGTTCAGACCGGTCCCCCGACCCAACTTGTGATTTCCGATCGGCTGAACGTTCCGCATCCACGCGTTGCCGCTCCATATCATAGAGCCGCGTTTTCAGAACCTGCATGGCAATCTCGCGGTTCCGGTGTTGGGATTTTTCGGAACTGGTCACAACAATCCCCGACGGAATATGCGTGATCCTGACCGCCGAATCCGTGGTGTTTACGTGCTGCCCACCCGCGCCAGAGGCCCGCATCGTGTCGATCCGAATATCGCCCGGATCAACCTCGATATCGACATCCTCTGCCTCTGGCAGTACCGCCACCGTCGCGGCAGAGGTATGAATACGCCCCCCGCTTTCGGTTTCCGGCACACGCTGCACCCGATGCACACCGGATTCGTATTTCAATCTGGCAAAGACGTTCTGTCCCTTGATATGGGCCACGACCTCTTTGATTCCGCCCAGTTCCGTGGCGTTTTCTTCTAGAATTTCAAATTGCCACCCACGCCCTTCGGCATAGCGCTGATACATGCGCAGCAGATCACCCGCGAACAACGCTGCCTCTTCTCCGCCTGTGCCCGGCCGAATTTCCAGCAGCGCAGGTTTAGCATCCGCGGCATCCTTGGGCAGCAGCGCCAGTTGCAGGGCGTTTTCCTCAGCAGGCAGGCGCTCGGCAATCTCCCGCAGTTCTTCTTCGGCCAGTTCCTTCATCTCTGGATCATCCAGCATCGCCTGCGCGGCGTCCTGATCCGCCAAAAGCTGCCGATAGGATTGTATCTGATCTACCACCGGCTTCAGGCTGGCATATTCCCGCGCCAGTTCAGCAATTTCATCGCCCGAGGCCCCCTCGGCCATCTTCGCCTCAAGGAACTCAAACCGTTCGGAAATCTGGGTTAGTCTGTCTAAAGGAACCATGTGCCTGATGTCCCCTATCGGGCAGAGTTGGTCAAGCCTCATCCGTATGATATAATTACGCCATGCGATTGTTGGTTCTGATAAGCCTTGTTCTGGCCGCCCCTGCGGTGGCTGATGTGAATTCGCCATCTGGCAAGATCATTGAATGTTTCTGCACCGACAGCACCGGTGGCCGGGTGGAACTGGGTCAGGAGATTTGTTTGTTCGTTGACGGGCGCTCCTTTATGGCGCTCTGTGATATGTCGCTGAACAACCCCACATGGCGTGACACTGGCCGCGATTGCCTGTCTTCTCAACATCGCCCGCCGCTGCAATCCACCCCGTACAATCCTGCCCCAATCAACGGATAGAAATCCCTGGGCGTGCGACAGGACCGACGGTGGACATCTGGATGAACTGATGGCTTAGTGACGCAAAATCACGACACGGTTTGCGCCATGCCCAAAGACAACTCAGCCCTGATTCATGATCCCAACGGCGGAATGCCGCGATTGTTAGAAATCATGCGACGCCTGCGCGACCCCGAAACTGGCTGCCCGTGGGACATCGAACAATCCTTCGCCACCATCGCCCCCTACACGATCGAAGAGGCCTATGAAGTCGCTGATTCCATCGAACGCGAAGCCTGGAATGAACTGAAGGGTGAATTGGGCGATCTGCTGTTTCAATCTGTTTTTCACGCACAAATGGCCGAAGAGGCTGGCTTATTTGATTTCAACGATGTTGCCGACACCATGTCTGATAAGATGGTCGCCCGGCATCCGCATGTCTTTGGCAGCGAGTCCCGCGATAAATCTGCCGAGCAACAAACCAAAGACTGGGAAACGATCAAAGCTGCAGAGCGCGCCGGTCGCGCCGAACAGGGCACGCTAGATGGCGTCGCCATCGGTCTGCCCGCATTGCTGCGCGCGGTGAAATTGCAAAAACGTGCGGCCAGAGTGGGGTTTGATTGGCCTTCCACTGATGAAGTTCTGGACAAAATCCAAGAGGAGGCTGCCGAACTCGTCGACGCGCGCGACAATCTTTCCCACGATGAACTTACCGAAGAATTTGGCGATCTGCTTTTTGTGATGGCTAATCTTGCCCGCCACTTTGGCATCGAACCAGAATCTGCGCTTCGCGCCGCAAATGCCAAATTTGTCAGACGGTTTGAGGGCGTCGAGGCAAAGCTCGCAGAGCGTGGCAAGCGCCCCGAACAGTCTGATTTGTCAGAAATGGATGCCTTGTGGGATCAGGTGAAACTGGATCAGCGAAATTTGACCAAGTGATTTGATCAGGTATTGACCCGACTTTTTTAGTCGGGTTTATAGGCGGCACAAATTATCATGAACGGAATCACTATGTTCAATCGTCTAAATTCCCTGTTCGCCACTGCCGCTTTGTTGGCATCAGCCGCCCCGACCCTGGCAGAAGAGGTCAATATTTATTCTTATCGTCAGCCAGAATTGATTGCACCGCTGACCGATGCCTTCACCGCCGAAACAGGCATCACTGTGAATGTGGTTCATCTGAACAAAGGTATGGTTGAACGCCTAAAGGCCGAAGGCAGCCGTTCGCCTGCTGATCTGGTCCTGACCGTCGACATCTCCCGCCTGTATGCAATAGTCGAGGCAGGCCTGACCCAAGCCGTTGAATCAGACACATTGAATGCCAACGTCCCTGCCCTCTATCGTGACCCGGAAAATCGCTGGTACGGCCTGACAACACGGGCCCGGATTGTCTATGCGTCCAAAGACCGGGTAGCAGAGGGCGAAGTCACCACTTACGAGGATCTGGCAGACCCGAAATGGGCAGGCCGCATCTGTACCCGCTCAGGCCTGAACGCCTACAATGTTGCGCTTACATCTGCAGTTATGCACCACCATGGCGAAGAGGGCGCGCGCGTCTGGCTTGAAGGCCTGAAATCCAACCTCGCCCGTTCCCCCGAAGGCAATGACCGTGCACAGGTAAAGGCCATCTGGGCCGGCGAATGCGATATCTCTCTGGGCAACACCTATTACATGGGCAAGATGCTGTCTGATGAGGAACAAAAAGCCTGGGCCGATAGTGTTCGCATCGTATTCCCCACCTTTGAAAACGGCGGCACCCACGTGAACATTTCTGGCGTGGCCATGACCGCTGCAGCCCCAAACAAGGAAAACGCCCTGAAGCTGATGGAATTTCTGACCTCCCCCACAGCACAGGAAATCTATGCCGAGGCGAACTACGAATACCCAATCGCCCCGGGCACAGAGCCTACAGAACTGGTACAGGGTTGGGGTGAGTTTACTCCCGACGATGTCAACCTGATGACACTGGCCGCCGAACGCGCCAATGCCCTGCGCCTGACCGAAGAGGTCGATTTCGACGCTGGCAGCTAACGCCGGCATAAAGTAAGCCAAAAGGCAGATCCTCTGGTTCTGCCTTTTTTTTCATTCGAGACAGATCGGGCCGAACCAGTTTGTATTCCCGACTCCTACTAGCAACAGATCGAAAATCTCGATGAAAGAAAAATTAAATGACTCACGCATTTTTATTCTGCTGGGTTAGTCTTTGGAACGTTCGAATTAGTCCGTTAGGTGAAAACAATGACGCATACAAACGTCAGTCGTCCCCCAAAGTCAGTTACTCGGCAATTTACGGCTACTCTTGGGTTCATTGGTTTCATCATGTCCTTGGTCGTACTCGGTAGAGTAGATTACAGCAGAACCAGCGAAACTTTATTCGCTATGATCGCAACAGCATTACCGATGATTGTGTATGAACTGTTCGTTGTAAAATCCTACAAGGAATCCTCTTCTGGTCTTTCAATTGGCCATATGCCAACAATCAAAGAAATAAATTGGCCAAGAGTTTTTGTTAAGCTGATCGGCTTATGGGGAACACTTCTGTCAATCGGCATACTTTATTGGTTATTTCCAGAGTATCAGAAGGACTTCTATCAGCCATTCCATGATACATGTCTGAAGTATCTACCAGCATACCTGATCTGCGCGATCCCATACTTTATATATCTTGACCGCCATATGAATGATCCAAACGACGGCTACTGGCATGCTGGAAAGTTGTTCACCGCGGACTTTGAGTCGATCGATTGGACTGAACTCAAATCATACGCGTTAGGCTGGATTATCAAGGGCTATTTCTTGCCTTTAATGTTTGTTTTTTTCATTAGCAGTGTCGAATATCTATCCAGCACATCGCCAATGGTCGTATTTGAATCAGTGCCGGGAATGGTACGCTACGTGGGCAGCGCCACGCTAGGCATAGATTTGGCTTTTGTCAGCATTGGATACGTGCTCACCTTGCGACTTACGAATTCGCACATTCGCTCCCCGAACCCGATGTTTTGGGGGTGGACCGTAACATTGATTGTTTACACGCCATTCTTTTCACTTATTAGCAGCAGTTACCTTGACTATTGGGATGACAGCAATTGGGTCGACATGCTGAGTTCATCCGGGACATTTTTGATAGCGGCATGGGGCATTGCCATCGCCGTAACAAAGATTTTCTGGGCATGGTCTACAGTCAGCTTCGGGTTGCGGTTTTCAAACCTAACAAATAGAGGCATCATCACCAACGGGACTTATCGTTGGTTCCGCCATCCATCTTACATATCAAAAAACGTGTCATGGTGGCTAATCTCCGTTCCATTCTTTTCAATTGAAAGCACAGAGAATGCGATCCGGCATTCAGTATTGCTGATCTTTATCAATATTATTTATTTCTTAAGGGCCAAAACAGAGGAACAACATCTATCAGAAGACCCGGTATATGTGGAATACGCACTCTGGATAGAGGAACACGGAAAACTGCGTTGGATCAGAAAAATATTTCCCTTTGCAAGCTACCGTCCACCCGCGACATTCGTTCGTGAATTGGCTGATTAACCATAAACAATCAACCGTATCTGCATAGTTGAGCGATGCCTTACGAGCGGTTTAACCACTGTCCCGCCAACGATTTACAATCGGATACCGCCGATCCAACCAGAAGGCGCGCGGCGTCAGGCGCGTACCCGGGGCGGACTGAAAGCGTTTGTATTCAGAGATGTAAAGCAAGTGTTCGACCCGTTTCACCACATCCGGATCATATCCCTGATCGATAACTTGCTGAACACTCAGCTCCTTGTCCACCAAGCCTTCCAGAATACCATCAAGGATATCATATGGCGGTAGGCTGTCTTCGTCCTTCTGGTCTGGCCGCAATTCTGCCGAAGGTGGCTTGTCGATAATATTCTCTGGAATAACAACGCCTTCTGGACCTTTCATCCAATCACGATGTACCCGGTTTCGCCAACGACACTGCTCAAACACGCGGGTTTTGTAGAGGTCTTTGATCGGGTTGTAGCCGCCATTCATATCACCATAAATCGTGGCATATCCCACGGCGACCTCGGATTTGTTCCCGGTGGTCAACAGCATTTCACCAAACTTGTTCGACAGCGCCATCAACAACACACCACGCAGGCGGGACTGAATATTTTCCTCTGTCAATCCGGGCTCCAGCCCCTCAAACAACGGGGCCAGCGTTTCGGTCACAGCCGCGCGGCTTTGTGAAATTGGTACGAAATCATACCGACAGCCCAGATTTTCTGCGACGGCCTTTGCATCATCCAGCGAAGACTGGGATGTATATTCCGATGGCAACATCACACAGCGCACATTTTCCGCCCCCAGCGCATCCACCGCGATGGTCGCGACAATGGCACTGTCGATACCGCCTGACAGGCCTAACAACACTTTCTCAAAACCGGTCTTGCCTACATAATCACGCAAGCTTTCGACCATGCAGCGATAGTCCTGTTCCCATTCGTCAGGCAGGGTTGCGAAAGCACCCGTTTCTACGCGCCAGCCCTCGTCCTCACGTACCAAATCGACATGAGCGATCGCCTCATCAAACACGGGCATTTGCAAAGCCAATTCACCACCGGGGTTTAGAATGAAAGTTCCACCGTCAAAGACCTGATCATCCTGCCCGCCAACCATGTTCAGATAGATCAGGGGCATACCGGTTTCGATCACTCGGGCGACCATCAGATTTTGGCGGGTCTCCATCTTATTTCGGTAATAGGGCGATCCGTTGGGAACCAATAGAAACTCTGCGCCGGTCTCTTCCAGTGTTTCTGCAACATCTTCGTGCCAGGCATCCTCGCAAATCGGGCTCCCGATCCGCACGTTTCCAACGGAATACGGGCCGCCCAAAGGCCCGGCATCATAAAGCCTGACCTCGTCAAACACTGTCTCGTTGGGCAGATGATGTTTCAAAACCCGACTCATCACTTTGCCGTCTTTTACAATGTAGTAGGCGTTGTAGAGCGACTCACCTTCAAGATACGGCCCGCCAATTGCCAATACTGGACCATCTGCGCATTGTGCTGCCAGTTCCTCAACATGGTGCATCGCGTCCTCGGCAAAGGCACGTTTTCGGATCAAATCCTGTGTGTTGTAGCCCGTGATGAACATTTCAGTCAGGGCGACCAGATTTGCACCGGCATCCCTGCCCTGCTCCCACGCAGATTTTGCCTTGGCCGCATTGCCTGCCAAATCCCCTAAAACTGGGTTTAACTGCGCCAGTGTTATACGAAATCTGTCGGGCATTTCCGCGTCCTTTGTATGATTAACACCTCTATTACCAGACCCAAGCTCAGACGAAAGAGCGAACCTTGCCTGAATTCGATGATGATCGGCAAAAGCCGTTGTTTCCGGCGCGTGGTACGGTTAGGTTTGCGCTGACAAACAGCCCGCGAAGAGCAGAGGAAAGCCAGGTGAGCCTTTCAGGTAAATCCAAAAACTATGGTCGATTTGCTGCGGCGATGGCTGCGTCTTTTCTGTTGATGGCCAACGATGTGACCGCGCAATCCAACGATGATGTTTCTCGTGTCAAGGATGAAGTTGGTGGCATCTATGAGGGCACCTTTGAAAATGGCAAGCAGCATGGGCGTGGCATCTATACCCTGCCCTCAGGTTTCCGTTACGAAGGAGAGTGGGTAGACGGCACCATACAGGGCCGCGGCATCGCGCAATATGCCAATGGCACAGTTTATGAAGGTGAATTTGTCGACGGTGAACCGCACGGTTTTGGCAAAATCGTGTTTGCCGATGGCGGAACATACGAGGGCGACTGGTTTGATGGGTCCATCACAGGAAATGGTATCGTAAACTACGTTAATGGCGTGGTTTACGAGGGCGGATTTCTGGACGCCCAACATCACGGTATCGGAACGCTGCGCAACCCAAACGGCTTTGTCTACCAAGGCGAATGGGAAAAAGGTCTCCGCCATGGCTTGGGTATAATCACCTATCCAGATGGGTCTATCTATGACGGTGAACATGTCAACGGTATCAACGAAGGCACCGGAACTCTGACCACCCCTGACGGTCTGCGTTATGACGGCGACTGGGCTGGCGGGGCGATGAATGGCATAGGCACCCTTATTCTGCCCAATGGCGACAGATTCGAAGGCACGCTGGCCAATGGCAAACGTCAGGGCCAAGGCGTCATGACATACGCAAATGGTGACGTGTACGAAGGAAACTTCAACAACGACCGTCGCGATGGCAACGGCACCATCACATATGCAGAAGGTGACAGCTACACCGGGGATTGGGTCAATGGCCGACTGGAAGGATTCGGCGTTAGAACCTACCCGGACGGATCTGTCTATGCTGGCGAGTTTGTCGATGATCTGGTCGAAGGCAAAGGCAAGATCACCTATCCTGACGGGTCCACTTATGAAGGGGACTGGTTGGCCGGTGTGATCGAAGGAACCGGACTTACACAATATTCCAACGGCATTGTGTATGACGGTGAATTTCGCAATGCGCTGAACCACGGACGCGGCAAAATCACCTATCCCAGCGGGTTCAGCTATGATGGCGATTGGGTCGAAGGCCGCCGAGAGGGCAACGGCACAACAACTTATTCAGACAACAGCATCTATACCGGCCAGCACCGTGATGGCAAACCTCACGGGCAGGGCGAAATCGCAATGCCTGATGGATTTACCTATTCCGGTCAGTGGCAAGAAGGCGAGATCCATGGCCAAGGCGTCGTAACCTATGCCAATGGCGACGTTTACGAGGGCAGCTTTGCCAACAACACCCGTCAAGGGATGGGTATTATGCGCTATGCATCTGGCGAAACAGCCGAAGGCGAATGGCAGGATGGCGCATTGGTTGACGGTGGCGACCAATAACCTTCCCCATGAACCGCAAAAAATGAAATTGGCCTCTTTTCTTCTTTGTTAAAAGTCATATTATCGCGCGCATGACGAACCGCACTCATATCCCTGCTGATAGCCGCCGCATCACCGATGTGTCGTGCCTTGGTGCTGTTCTACTCCTAACCCGCCTCTGAGCGTGCCGTCTCGGCGCGACCGCTCAGAGGATATGCCTTCGCGCCAGAACCACGGGTATAGGACAATTCAGAAAGACCAAGACCATGACTAATACTTCCACGCAGGACCGCGTTCGGATTTTTGACACCACATTGCGCGATGGCGAACAAAGCCCCGGCGCCACCATGACTCATGAAGAAAAGCTCGAAATTGCAGAGCTGTTGGATCAGATGGGTGTTGATATCATCGAGGCCGGCTTTCCCATCGCGTCAGAGGGCGACTTCAACGCTGTATCGGAAATTGCCAAGCGTTCCCAAAACTCTGTGATCTGCGGCCTTG
This sequence comes from Roseovarius sp. YIN77, assembly GCF_057219155.1. NCBI lineage: Bacteria > Pseudomonadati > Pseudomonadota > Alphaproteobacteria > Rhodobacterales > Roseobacteraceae > Roseovarius > Roseovarius sp. YIN77. The sequence continues at coordinate 207,768 of NZ_JBXVVI010000001.1, read as the reverse complement.
CCCGCGCACAGTTTGGGGATATTGATCGGTGTTGGGAGGCTGTGAAACATGCCGCCCAACCGCGCATCCACACTTTTATCGGCACATCCCCCCTTCACCGCGCCATTCCGAACCTGACAAAGGACGAAATGGCCGATCGCATCCATGAAACCGTCACCCGCGCCCGCAACCACTGTGACAATGTTCAATGGTCCCCGATGGACGCGACACGCACAGAGTTTGATTATCTGTGCCGGGTGATCGAGATCGCGATCAAGGCTGGCGCTACCACCATCAACATCCCGGATACGGTCGGCTACACAGCCCCCCGTGAAAGCGCCGATTTGATCCGGCGCCTGATTGAAACCGTCCCCGGCGCGGATGACGTTTACTTCGCAACCCACTGTCATAACGATCTGGGAATGGCGACGGCCAATGCTCTGGCAGCGGTGGACGCAGGTGTTCGCCAGATTGAATGCACGATCAACGGCCTTGGGGAACGCGCAGGCAATACCGCGTTGGAAGAAGTCGTGATGGCCATGAAGGTTCGTAACGACATCATGCCCTATCATACCGGTATCGACACGACCAAGATCATGAATATCAGCCGTCGGGTGGCCGCGGTATCAGGCTTTGCCGTTCAACATAACAAAGCCATCGTCGGCAAGAACGCTTTTGCCCACGAATCCGGCATCCATCAGGATGGGATGCTGAAGAACGCAGAGACATTTGAGATCATGCGTCCCGAGGATGTGGGCCTGTCGGAAACCAGCATTGTCATGGGCAAACATTCCGGCCGCGCCGCGCTGAAATCCAAACTGTCTGATCTTGGATATGAGCTGTCCGACAACGAATTGAAGGATGTCTTTTTCCGCTTCAAAGCTTTGGCTGACAGAAAGAAAGAAGTGTATGACGACGACCTGCTCGCACTGATGCGGAACACGTCTGCGGATGGCGAGCATGAGCGGATGCAGGTCAAGTTCCTGCGTGTGATTTGCGGGACCGAAGCCCCGCAATCCGCCGACTTGACCCTGACCATCGACGGTGTTGATCACCAGGTAACGGCACAAGGTGACGGCCCGGTTGATGCGACATTTAACGCAATCAAGAAATTGCACCCTCACAAAGCGCGCTTAGCGCTTTACCAGGTTCATGCTGTGACCGAAGGCACCGATGCACAAGCAACGGTCAGCGTGCGGATGGAAGATGAAGGTTTCATCGCCACCGGACAGTCAGCTGATACAGATACAGTCGTTGCCTCTGCCCGGGCTTATGTTAATGCCCTGAACCGTTTGGCGGTCAGAAGCAAAAAATCAGCTCCAAATATGATGTAATCCCAATATGGGCCGATCATTGTGAGGATTAGCCCATATTGTTCGTTATGTATCAGAAAAGGGCATAAAGCCGCTTATAGATCGGATGTTTTGGTTCTTTATGTCCGACACCTCTTTACTGTTGTTCGACATAATACGATAACAATTTAACCCTTGCGGCGCTTCAGGCCCGTACGGGGTAGCGGGCAGATGATTTAAGAGGCAGTACAGGCAATGTTTAGCTTATTTGGCGGCATGTTTTCAGCAGACATGGCGATTGATCTGGGGACAGCTAACACCCTGGTTTATGTCAAGGGTAAAGGGATCGTTCTGAACGAACCCTCCGTGGTGGCTTACCACGTGAAAGATGGCGTTAAAAAAGTACTCGCCGTCGGTGAAGACGCCAAGCTGATGCTGGGTCGAACACCCGGTTCCATCGAAGCAATCCGTCCTATGCGAGAGGGCGTGATTGCAGATTTTGATACCGCCGAAGAGATGATCAAACATTTCATTCGCAAGGTTCACAAACGCTCTACCTTCTCAAAACCAAAGATCATTGTTTGCGTCCCCCACGGGGCCACCCCAGTTGAAAAGCGCGCAATTCGTCAATCCGTCATGTCCGCCGGGGCCCGCCGTGCGGGTCTGATCCCCGAACCGATTGCCGCAGCGATTGGTTCCGGAATGCCAATTGCAGATCCGACCGGCTCTATGGTTGTCGATATCGGTGGCGGCACAACAGAGGTTGCGGTTCTTTCACTCAGTGACATTGTCTATGCTCAATCGGTGCGTGTCGGCGGTGACCGTATGGACGAAGCGATCATCAGCTATTTACGTCGCCAGCAAAATTTGCTGATTGGGGAAACCACAGCAGAGCGGATCAAAACAGCAATCGGAACGGCCCGGATGCCCGATGATGGTCGTGGTGCTTCTACACAGATTCGCGGACGTGATTTGCTGAACGGTGTGCCCAAGGAAACCGAAATCAATCAGGCCCAGGTCGCCGAAGCGCTGGCCGAACCGGTTCAACAGATTTGCGAGGCGGTCATGACGGCGTTGGAAGCCACCCCTCCCGATCTAGCCGCCGACATCGTTGATCGTGGTGTGATGCTGACCGGTGGCGGTGCGCTGTTGGGTGATCTGGATCTAGCCCTGCGCGAACAAACAGGGCTTGCCATTTCAATTGCAGATGAATCTCTTAATTGTGTGGCCCTCGGCACCGGCAAAGCTCTCGAATATGAAAAAAACCTGCAGCATGTGATAGACTACGACAGCTGATGCCAAAGGCAGAAAACAGGTCGTCATGGCACGAGACCAGATAAAAGGCGATTTCTACACCCGACCGATCCGGCGAATCCTGATCAGTTTGCTGATCTTTGCGCTGCTGGCGGTGTTTTTACTGTGGCGCATCGACAATCCACGTATGGAACGGTTTCGCGCGCATGTGGTGGATCGGGTTGTGCCCAATCTGGAATGGGCGATGACGCCGATCACTGCCGTTGCAAATATGATCGGGGACTTTCAAAGCTATCAGCGCGTATACCAGCAAAATCAGGACCTGCGACGCGAATTGCAGCAAATGAAGGCCTGGAAAGAGGCCGCCCTGCAGCTTGAACAAAAAAACGCACGTCTGCTTGAACTCAACAACGTTCAACTCGACCCACGACTAACCTACGTCACCGGGGTCGTTATGGCGGACAGTGGGTCGCCGTTTCGCCGCTCTGTTCTGCTGAATGTCGGGTCTCGTGATGGCATCCGTGATGGCTGGGCCACGATGGACGGTATCGGCGTTGTCGGGCGCATTTCAGGGGTCGGAAATCGCAGTTCGCGTGTCATCTTGTTAACCGATTCCAACAGCCGCATTCCTGTTCGCATTCAGCCCACCGGTCAAACAGCACTTTTGGCCGGTGATAACAGCGCAATGCCATTACTTGATCTGCTTGAACGGCCAGAAGATGTCAGGCCCGGGGATCGGGTGATATCCTCTGGCGATGGTGGCGTGTTTCCTGCCAACCTGTTGATTGGTCAGGTCACCCAAGGGCGCGATCAAAGACTACGCGTTATTTTGTCTGCTGATTATCAACGGCTCGAATTTCTCAGGGTTTTACGCAGCCGCGATGGTGAACAAATCGGTGAAACCGGTGACCTGTTGACGCCTCTCGCCCCAGTGACGCTGGATCAAGTAATTGAACCCAAGGATGAAGAGGTCGATGGTTGAAACCAATACATATCGTCGCCTTCTGTTTTGGGCCATTTATTGTGGGCTGTCGGCATTCGTCGGGTTTTTATTCCTGCTACCGCTGAATTTCACCGGCCCACATTGGACTGCACCCGATCTGATCTTGGGGCTGACATATGTCTGGACGCTGCGCCGACCACATGACCTGCCCATCATCCTGATCGCAGTTGTTGTTTTCATGTTCGATCTGTTGTTGCAACGGCCACCGGGGCTTATGGCGGCAATTGTCGTGGTCGGATGCGAATTTTTGCGCAGTCGCGCGCCATTTCTACGCGAGGCGCCCTTTATCGTAGAATGGTTTGTCGTGGGGGTTGTCATAACAATTTCTTTCGCCGCTAATCGATTGATTTTGACATTGGTCATGGTGCCAAAACCTGCGCTGTCGACCGAATTACTACATACACTCGTGACCGTGATCAGCTTTCCAATCATCGTGGTGCTGTTTCGATGGGCACAAAATCTAGGTCGGGCTTTTTCCGACGGGCGAAAGGTTTCTTCATGAAACGTTCACCCAAAGATACGGTCGATAGCCAGGTTCGCATCTCTCGACGTGCTCTTGTTTTGGGTGGCATTCAACTTGCGTTCGCGGGAATGCTTGCTTTGCGCATGCGCCACTTGCAGGTCGATCAGGCCGACGAGTTCCGTTTATTGGCAGAAGAAAACCGGATCAATATCCGCCTCGTACCACCGGCGCGCGGCTTGATCTTTGATCGCAACGGCCTGCAACTGGCAACCAACTCACAAAATTACAAGGTGGTAATCCGACGGGAAGATGCAGGTGACGTGGACAAGGTCCTAAGCAATCTGGCCAAGTTAATCCCTCTTAGTGATGAAGAGATCGAAAACATCAAAGGTGAGATTTTCGACCGTCGCGCCTATGTTCCGGTGACGGTAAAGGACCGGTTGACTTGGGAAGAATTGTCGCGCGTCGCCGTCAACACACCCGCTCTGCCCGGCATAACGACCGAGGTTGGCCTATCACGCGAATACCCGATCGGCCCCGACATGGCGCATGTGGTGGGTTATGTCGGGCCGGTCAGCGATTATGATCTCGGTCGGCTAAATGACCCCGATCCCCTTTTGCAAATTCCAAGATTTCAAATCGGCAAAAGCGGCGTCGAAGTGAAAATGGAACATGTGCTCCGAGGCAAGGCAGGCTCCAGTCGCATAGAAATCAACGCCGGGGGCAGAGTGATGCGAGAGCTCAGCCGTGTTGAGGGCGACCCTGGCGCAGAGCTACAGTTGAGTGTCGATACCGCCCTGCAAAATTTCACACTCGCACGGCTGGAGGGTGAAAGTGCCGCCGCTGTCGTTTTGGACGCCCAAACCGGGGATGTATTGACCGCCGCATCGGCACCGTCGTTTGACCCCAACAAATTTGTACGGGGCATATCCGTATCTGATTACCGGGATCTAACCCAAAACAAATATCGACCATTGGCCGGTAAAGCGGTTCAGGGGGCGTATCCGCCGGGTTCTACCTTCAAAATGGTTACCGCGCTTGCCGCGCTGGATGCAGGCGTTGTTGGCTATGACGAAACCGTGTGGTGCCCAGGCCACATGCAACTTGGGCGTCGCCGTTTTCACTGTTGGAAGCGGGGCGGCCACGGGCATGTTGATCTGAACAAGAGCCTGCAACAATCCTGCGATGTTTATTACTACGAGCTTGCTCAGCGTGTTGGTATCGACCGGATCAGTGCGATGGCGGTGCGTTTGGGTCTTGGGCAAAAATATGATCTGCCAATGTCTGCGGTCAATGCGGGGCTGGCACCGACCCAGGCATGGAAACAGGAAACCCGTGGCGAAGGATGGCGTGTTGGCGACACGCTCAACGCTTCTATCGGCCAAGGCGATGTTCTGACATCCCCATTGCAACTGGCTGTTTTATCGGCCCGTCTGGCAACTGGGCGTGCTATTGTTCCGCGACTGATCAAATCCATCAATGGCATCGAACAAGATATCAAAGGTGGCGAAGATCTTGAGTTAAATCCTCACATGCTAAACCGGGTTCGTCAGGCCATGTATGACGTTTCAAACAGCCGTCGCGGCACGGCCTATGGATCGCGCATCATCGAAGATGCATTCCGAATGGCGGGCAAGACGGGAACAAGCCAGGTTCGCAGCGCACGAGTCGACAATAAAGAGGTTCCTTGGGAACAACGCGACCATGCTCTTTTTGTTTGCTTTGCGCCCTATGAAGAGCCGAAATACGCCGTTTCGGTCGTCGTTGAACATGGCGGCGGCGGCTCAAAGGCCGCGGCCCCCATTGCACGTGATGTGATGCTTCAAACACTTTACAATGGCTATCCCCCGCTTGATGCCTATCCCGCGAAAGATCGCGAACGCGTAAAGCTGATGCAGGAAACGTTACCGCTGCGCGATCCCGCGACCCTAAGACGTAGGAGCGGACGGGCATGAGTTATCTCGACACTCAGATCAAGTATGCCCCCAGTGGTTTTCGCAAACTTCTGTATTTAAACTGGCCGATCATCATTCTGCTGTCCACCGTCGCCGCCATCGGATTTTTGATGCTTTATTCCGTGGCTGGTGGCGACTTAAGCCGCTGGGCTGAACCCCAGATGAAACGTTTCGCGCTGGGAATGGTGGCCATGATCCTTGTGGCGATGGTGCCAATCTGGTTTTGGCGCAATATGTCTGTTTTGGCCTATCTGGGTTCTCTTGCCTTGCTGCTTGCCGTTGAATTGTTCGGAGTCGTCGGCATGGGGGCACAACGCTGGATCGATCTGGGCTTCATGCGTCTGCAACCGTCAGAAGTGACAAAAATCACTTTGGTGATGGTTCTTGCTGCCTATTACGATTGGCTGGATATTCGAAAAGTCAGCCGACCCCTTTGGGTGTTGATCCCGTTGATCCTTATATTGATCCCCACCGCTATGGTCCTGAAGCAACCTGATCTTGGCACGGCAATTCTATTGGTTGCAGGTGGCGGGATCGTAATGTTCGTCGCGGGCGTCAGCTGGTACTACTTCGGAGTCGTTGCTGCCATGGTCGTGGGTCTGGTCACGGCCGTATTCAAAACGCGCGGAACAGAATTTCAGTTTTTAAAAGACTATCAGTATCGCCGCATTGATACATTCCTTGATCCGGCCTCTGATCCCTTAGGGGCCGGGTATCACATCACACAGTCGAAAATTGCCTTGGGGTCCGGGGGTTGGTCAGGCCGCGGTTTCATGCAAGGCACCCAATCTCGGCTAAATTTTCTGCCCGAAAAGCACACAGATTTTATTTTTACCACTTTGGCAGAGGAATTTGGCTTTCTCGGTGGATTTTCCCTGCTTGGCCTGTACGTCTTGATCCTCGTCTTTTGTGTTGCTTCTGCTGTGCGCAATCGTGATCGATACGCGTCGCTTCTGACCATTGGTATCGGGGCAACGCTGTTTCTGTTCTTTGCGGTCAACATGTCCATGGTAATGGGTATGGCGCCTGTGGTCGGTGTTCCCCTGCCGCTGGTGTCTTACGGCGGTTCTGCAATGTTGGTTTTGTTGGCTGCCTTTGGATTGGTCCAAAGCGCCCATGTTCACCGACCGAGGTAGATGATGACAATGAACGTACTTTTTGCCGGTCGCGCAGATCGGTGGGCGGATTACCAGAGCGAACTCAACCGAGCCTGTGCGGCAATCGGCGTAGAGGCAAACATCTCCCCAGATCATGTTCCCGAAGACGTTGATTACATTATCTTTGCCCCGAACGGGCCAGTCTCCGACTTTTCTACCTTCACCAATCTCAAGGCAGTGCTAAGCCTTTGGGCAGGGGTTGAGCAGATCGTATCCAACCCTACACTAAACGTCCCGTTGACCCGGATGGTTGATACGGGCCTGTCCCATGGTATGCGCGAATGGGTCACAGGCCACGTGTTGCGGTACCATTTGGATATAGACATCGACATCTGCCGGACAGATGCGACTTGGGACGTTCATGTCCCACCACTGGCATCGGAAAGAACCGTTGGGATATTGGGGTTGGGGGCCCTGGGCAAGTCCTGTGCCGCAGCATTGTCCGGGTTGGGGTTTGACCTATTGGGTTGGAGCAGGACGCCCAAATCCATAGAGGGCGTTCATTGTCTTTCCGGTGATGAAGGTTTGGCGGAAATCTTGCAACGGTCGGAAATATTGGTGCTGTTGTTACCAGATACACCGGCGACCACAGATTTGCTGAGCTCCGAACGTTTGTCGATGATGCCCAAGGGCGCACGCATTCTAAACCCGGGCCGTGGTCCCCTTATCGACGATCAGGCGCTGCTGGAGGCCTTGAATTCGGGTCACATTGCGCATGCGACACTGGATGTGTTTCGGATCGAACCCTTGCCGTCTGACCATCCTTACTGGGCCCATCCCAATGTTACGGTCACGCCACATATTGCCGCCGAAACCCGCACCCGCAGTGCATCAGAGGTCATCGTGGAAAATCTGCGCCGCGCCCAAAACAGGGAGCCGCTATTGTATCTGGTGGATCAAACCAGCGGATATTAGCGCAGGATTGGTGGTTTCTTTGGATCAAGTCCCGGCGCCACTGGGGTACTTGCTTCTGTGACCCATAGTTGGGGCAGATCAAACCGCAAGCCAACCTTTGCCAAACGTGCGCTGACCACATCAGACGCACGGAAAAACGCCGTGTCGATAGCGCCTGCCTCGATACCTGAAAACATCAGGGCTTCGGACACGGCGCGCGCCAGCACGTTCTCGGCACCGGGCATAGGATCAATCAACGCCAGTAGATGCCCACGTGTGCCGTTCTGAAACACCGCGCTAACCAGATAAGCCGACTCCGCCAGCCCCTCTAAACGCGCGAGCTTTGCATCCAAAGCCCGCAACAATTCTTCTGGAACACCTACCGGGGGCGCGAATTCCGTAATGTTTTGCTGCACTTCGTCGGGGGATTGCTCGATCATCCCGGCCAACCAGTCAATGGATGACGCATCGAGCAATGTTGACGACGGTGCGACCTCCAGATTGATCCCCAAACCGATGCCCTGCCCGGCCAGCATTTCGATCAATTGGCGCCCCGGTAGAACTGCCGAGGCAGACGCTGTCCCCACAAAGTCCGCAAGCCGTTCCGCCAGATCAAATGCTAAGATGACCGGGCCACTTTGCAGATCAAAAATCCGCGGTTCAATCTGATCCCCATCAGGCTCTGATTGCAACAGCACCACAAGTTCGCAATCCAATAGCCGCGCATAATATGCCAGCTGGGCCGTCTCAGCACCCTTGGCAGCATCAACAGCTGCTTGGGCATGATCCAACGGTGTTGTGATGTTTGACATGTCCATCCCAAATTGGTTGTTCACCACATGTGTTGCTATGGGGCATTCACGAAAACCGCAAGCCTGCTTAACCCAACACCTCTGATACTCTATGCCTTAAATCGGGGAGCAGTTCCCGATCAAACCACGGGTTTCGCTTGATCCAGGCATTGTTTCGCCACGATGGATGCGGAAGCGGATAAACCGATGGCGCATGGTTTCGCCACGCCAGAACAGTTTGGGTAACGCCATGACGGGCCAAACCGGCCAAGTACCGCTTTTGCGCATACCCTCCAACTAACAGCGTTAGTTTCACATCAGGCAAATGCGTCATGACGCGGTCATGCCAGGTTCTGGCACAAATTGGCGGTGGGGGAAGATCTGATCCCTTGGCATTGTACCCTGGAAAACAAAACGCCATTGGGACAATGGCAACTTTGTCTCTGTCATAAAAATCTACCTCAGACACACCCATCCAGTCCCGAAGCCGATCCCCCGACGGATCTGTGAAAGGTCGACCAGATTGGTGAACCTTTATCCCCGGTGCCTGCCCTGTAATCAGGATACTTGCCGAAGGACGAAACCAGACCACGGGTCGCGGGATGTGCGCCGTATGTGTCTTTAAGAACCGATCGCGACAAATATCGCAACGGAATAGCTGTTTAGACAGTTGTTCAAATTCAGAGCTCATAAGCCCGAGATAGCAGAATATAATGTCGGAATCATTCACACTTGCATTATTTCGATATTTCTATAATTTTAGAATCATGAAAATAATACGCGATCCCTCACTCTCCGTCGAACAAGCTGCCTCAACATTTGCTGCATTGGGGTCTGAACAACGCCTGATCGTCCTGCGCACCCTTGTTCGAGCAGGGCCAGAGGGGATTACAATCGGAGAGCTGGGCGACCGCAGCGGCGTCACCGGTTCCACCCTAACCCATCACATGAAAATCCTGTCTCAGGCGGGATTGGTCACGCAGTGGAAGCACGGGCGTTCGATCATATGCATCGCCGCCGCCTATGAAGATTTGGAAGCATTGCTGCAATTTATCACCTCCGAATGTTGCGCAGACGCGCCGCATCAATGTGAAGGACACGATCATGACTGATCTCACACATTCTCACAGCACCGGAACCGTGACCCTATGGCGCAAAGTCGACAAAGCCTGGCTGATGTCGATCGCAATTTTGGTCGGGCTGGCCATTCTTGACTACAGGCAACTCTGGCCCAGCATCTCCTTCACCGGCGGTGCGCTGCTTCACACGGCACCTTTTATTATGTTTGCGATCCTCAGCATCGGATACCTCAAAGCCACAGGCGCCGAGGCCATTGTCGCCAAAGCGTTCCAAGGCAAAGAACTTAAAATGATCGTATTTGCCGCCGCCCTCGGCAGCCTTGCCCCATTTTGTTCGTGCGAGGTTATTCCATTTATTGCAGCCTTGCTTGCCATGGGGGTGCCATTATCCGCAGTCATGGCATTCTGGCTATCCTCTCCCATCATGGATCCGGCGATGTTTTTGATCACATCAGGCACGTTGGGGTTTGACTTTGCCATCGCCAAAACAGTGTCCGCCATGGGAATGGGGCTGCTGGGCGGGTTTGTCGTCATAATCTTTGCCCGATCCGCCCTGTTTGCAGATCCGTTGCGCGCCACGACTGCACCGTCCTGCGGCAGCTGCTCAGGCACTTCACCATTTGAATCGCGGGCTGAATGGGCTTTTTGGAGATCGTCAGAACGGCGCTCCACCTTCCGCGACGCAGTCCTCAGCAATGGTCTATTTTTGTTGAAATGGTTGACCTTGGCCTATCTGATTGAGGCGTTAATGATCCGCTACGTTCCTGCCGAACTGATTTCTGGCATACTGGGTGGCGAGGGTATCGGACCGATTATATTGGGCGCATTGGTGGGCGGACCGGCTTATTTGAATGGCTACGCCGCCGTGCCTCTGGTCGCGGGAATGCTCGAACAAGGCATGTCGAACGGGGCCGCAATGTCGTTCGTCCTGGCTGGCAGTGTAAGCTGTGTTCCTGCTGCAATCGCTGTCTGGGCACTGGTCAAACCACGGGTGTTTGTCGCCTATCTGACCATCGCATTTATCGGTTCGGTTCTGGCTGGACTTGCCTGGAATGTTGCCGCCTGAGCATTGGAGCCACCATATCGCCGTATCTCTCAGCGCGGTCCATGGCCCCAATTTGTTATGTCTAGGATCGTCAGTTCAGTGCGCCAGTAAGAATGGTGCGCTGTTCAGTTTTTAACTGTAATTCTCTCTCTGATTGCGAGGCGCCATTTCCAAATAGAAAAGAAACATCCTCCCAGCCTCGACACCCAATGAGATGCAAATGATACGGTTGCGGGAAAACCGTCGAAGATGTTTGATTTCCACAGAAATTCGCCCATAATGCCGCAAAACAGGTTTCTATATCGGTCGTTAACACACCACCGGTAAAAGGAACGGGCCGGAATAGGCCAAAGGCGGGCAGATGATCGAGTTTTTGAATGTCAGCAAGTCCTTCTGGACTGGGACACAGCGCAAGGTGATCCTTGATCAGGTTTCCTTTCGGGTGGAGCTTGGGAATTCGCTCGGCATTCTTGCCCCCAATGGCACGGGCAAATCCACGCTGATCAATATGATGGCGGGGCTTGAAAAACCGGATGAGGGCGAGATTCGGCGCCACTCTAAAATCTCTTTCCCGTTGGGTTTCATGGGAGGCGTATCCGGCACACACACAGCGCGTGAAAATTGTCGGTTTATTGCGCGTATGTATCGGCTTGATCCCGACTATGTCGAAGCGTTCTGCCGTTGGTTGTGCAATCTCGAAGAGTATTTCGAAATGCCTGTTGCCACCTACAGTTCTGGAATGAGCGCGCGGTTTTCATTCGCCCTTATGCTCGCGTTGGATTTCGACATTTACCTGATCGACGAAGGTATGCCTGCCTCCACCGATGTGGAGTTTAACCGCAAGGCCGGGCAAATACTGCGTGAACGTTTGGAAAGTACCACAATTGTAATCGTTTCACACCAACCTGAGGTTCTAAAGAAACTCTGTCGTTCGGCAGCGGTGTTGCGTGACGGGCAGTTTTACATGTTCGATACTCTGGAAGAGGCGAGGCGACTTTATGACTACGACGCCTAAAGCCCCGCGGTTCCATACGCGCCGCCGCCAGTATCCTGATCAGGCGGACACATCCACCGAACGGGAAGAACCGATAACATCGGCCGACAATAAAACGGCACCAGATCAAAAGAGTTATGAAGATCAAATTGCAGAAATCCGGGCAGAAGGGTTGACAGGTCGGCAGCTTCGCATGGCGCGGCGCATCGCACAACGCCACGGCATTGATGCCAGTTCAGATTATGATGCCGTCCGCCTGCTGCGCGCCAGGGGCATTGATCCGTTCCAACGCAGTAATATGCTGGAAATGATCGTCTCTGAACCGGCCAAAACCACCCCCACTCCGGCCAACGTCGCCCAGGCATTTGGACCTGCCAATGATTATTTGCCAGCAACCGAGGTAATCGCAGACGAGGCTCGCAGCCGCCATATCCTCAAAATTCAACAAGACATCGCCCGCCGGCGTCGCGGCAAGTTGATCGCGCTACTGGCGCGTTTGGCCGTCTTTGTTTTGCTGCCGACCATCCTTGTCGGGTATTACTTTTTTACGATCGCCACCCCGATGTACGCGACAAAATCGCAGTTCAGCATTAAACAAGCCTCTCCTCAGGGTGTGGCAGGCGGATTGCTGGCAGGCACAGTGCTTGCGACGGCGACAGATTCGATTGACACGCAGGGATATCTGCAATCGCTCGAGGCGATGATCGCACTGGATGAAAAGCTCGGATATAAACGGCACTTTTCACAGGAAGATATCGATTTTCTGAACCGTCTTCCACCGGATGCATCGAATGCTCAGGCTTACAAATCCTATTCCGACAATGTGAAGATTTCATTTGATCAGACCGAAGGCGTATTACGAATGGAGGTGATCGCCACCGACCCAACAACCAGCGAGGCGTTTTCGAGGGAACTCATCGCTTTGGCCGAGGACAAGGTCGACAAACAATCCCTGCGTCTGCGCGAGGATCAGATGAAAGGTGCGCGATCAAGTTTTGAGGCCGCCGAGGAAAACATGCGCGCGGCCCAGCGTCAGGTCATTGCCCTGCAAGAACAGTTCAATGTCATCAGTGCCGATGTAGAGGTCAGCCTTCTGACCTCCCGCATTGCAGGGCTGGAACAGCAATTGACACAGGATCAATTGACGCTGGACGAAATGCTTTCAAACACGCGCCCAAACATGGCACGCGTTGAACCCCTACAACGCCGTATCGCGGCATTGGAATCAACCATCGCAGATTTGCGATCGGAACTGACAATTGGTAGTCAGGAAGATCTTTCACTTGCTCGCATCGGCAGTGAGTTGCAAGTTGCCCAGGTAGAACTTGAAACCCGGCGTCTGCTGATGCAAGAAGCGCTCAGTCAGTTGGAAACAGCTCGGATAGAGGCAAACCGCCAAACCCGATATCTATCAACTGGCGTCACACCGCTGGCCCCGGACGAACCGACCTACCCACGGGCCTTTGAAAATACATTGGTCGCATTTTTAATCTTTTGCGGGATTTATCTGATGATTTCCCTGACGGTTTCCATCCTGCGTGAACAGGTTTCTTCTTGATATGAAACATATTGATCTCCACAATTTTCGCATCGGCACTGACCTGCCGCTGACCGTAATTTCCGGCCCCTGCCAATTGGAAAGCGTGGATCACGCCCTGATGATCGGCGAAACGGTGAAGGCCGCTTGTGACAAGGCCGGCCTGAACTACATTTTCAAGGCCTCTTATGACAAGGCCAACCGCACGTCGCTCTCCGGCAAACGTGGCCCCGGCAAAGCCGAAGGTCTGGCGATGCTCGCCGAAATCCGCAACAGACTAGGCGTGCCGGTGTTGACCGATGTACACACTGCCCCCGATTGCGCAGAGGTCGCCCAAGCAGTCGATGTCCTACAAATTCCCGCCTTTCTGTGCCGTCAGACTGATCTGCTTTTGGCGGCTGGTGAAACCGGCGCCGTCGTGAATGTCAAAAAAGGGCAATTTCTGGCCCCGTGGGATATGGCCAATGTGGTGTCAAAAATCGAAAGTACCGGCAACGAACGCATCCTTTTGACCGAGCGCGGGACCAGCTTTGGCTATAACACACTAGTCACAGACATGCGCGGTCTCGCGATCATGGGGCAGACGGGTTATCCCGTTGTCATGGACGCGACCCATGCCGTGGCCAGCCCCGGGGGCAAGGGCTCATCATCAGATGGGCAACGCGAATTTGCCCCACTGTTGGCCCGTGCGGCTGTAGCGATCGGGATCGGAGCTGTCTTTCTGGAAACCCATGAAGACCCCGATAACGCACCATCTGACGGGCCAAATTCAATTTATCTGTCCGATATGCCGGATTTAATAGAAAATTTAGCTGCATTTGATCGACTGGCCAAAGCCAACCCGATTAGCATTTAAGAGTTCCCCATGGCCAATTCCCCCATCCAGTCCGTCACCCAAAACTCTTGGGAGTTTTTGCGCGACCCGATGATCACGCCCACCGGGTTTCGCGAATATGACGCGCGTTGGAAATATCCGGAAGAAATCAATCTACCTGGCATGACCGCCTTGGGCTTGGGTCTGGGCACTCAAATCCGTAAACGGGGCTTGGAACCCGTCATTGCCGTGGGCAATGATTACCGCGACTATTCCGTCGCCATCAAAAACGCACTGGTCGTGGGGCTGATGCAGGCAGGGATACATGTCAAGGATATCGGCCCCGCCCTGTCGCCTATGGCGTATTTTTCACAGTTTTATCTGGATGCACCTGCTGTCGCGATGGTCACTGCCAGCCATAATCCCAACGGATGGACCGGGGTAAAAATGGGCTTTGAACGCCCGCTGACGCACGGCCCTGATGAAATGGCCGAGCTAAGGGAAATCGTCCTGGGTGGCCACGGGCAGGCCCATCCCGGTGGTGGATATGAAACAGTTCCCGGGGTGAAAGAGGCGTATCTGGACGATCTGGTTGGCGATTTTCGCATGACCCGCAAGCTGAAGGTCGTCTGCGCCACCGGCAACGGCACGGCCTCGGCCTTCGCACCGGAACTTTTTGAACGCCTTGGCGTCGAGGTCGTCCCCAGCCACAACCGGCTCGACTACACTTTTCCAAACTACAATCCGAACCCCGAAGCCATGGAAATGCTGCATGACATGTCCGCATCGGTCAAAGCCTCTGGCGCAGACCTGGCATTGGGCTTTGATGGTGATGGAGATCGCTGCGGTGTTGTCGACGATGAGGGCGAAGAGATTTTTGCCGACAAGGTTGGCGTCATCATGGCGCGTGATTTGTCCCGGCTATACCCCAATGCGACCTTTGTGGCCGACGTGAAATCCACAGGCCTATTTGCCTCTGATCCCGAGCTCATCGCAAATGGTGCCAAGGCGGATTATTGGAAAACCGGTCACAGCCATATGAAGCGTAGGGTCAAGGAAATTGGCGCCCTCGCCGGATTTGAAAAATCCGGGCATTACTTTCTGGCTGAACCGATCGGCCGGGGCTACGATTGCGGCCTGCGTGTCGCGGTGGAAATTTGCAAACTGTTGGATCGCAACCCAGACAAATCCATGTCCGATCTACGCCTCGCCCTGCCCCGCACTTGGTCCACGCCAACCATGTCGCCCTATTGTGCAGATACTGAAAAGTATCAAACATTGGAACGATTGGTTTCCAAACTAGTGAAACGTCACGCCGATGACGGCCAACTTGGCGGGCGCATGATCACCGAAGTTATCACCGTCAACGGCGCACGCGTCATGCTGGACAACGGTGCCTGGGGGTTGGTGCGTGCCAGCTCAAATACGCCAAATCTGGTCGTCGTCTGCGAAAGCCCGACGAGCGAAGATGAACTCCGTGCAATCTTCCATGATCTTGACGCAGTGATCAGGACTGAGGATAATGTCGGCGAATATGACCAAACAATCTAAGCGGAAATATTTCTCTGACGAAGTCAGATTTTTTCGCATTTGAGGGCTTGCACAGCGAAGCGCAGAGTCGTATTTAGCCGCTCACAGTTGGGATGTAGCCAAGTGGTAAGGCAACTGTTTTTGGTACAGTGTACCGTAGGTTCGAATCCTACCATCCCAGCCACAAACACTTCTTCCTTTAAAATCAATTAGTTAGCACCACTATATGTGTTCGGCTTGTAGCAGTGGTAAGCAGCAACATGCATTTGCAACGCGAATACATTTATATTGGTCGCATACCCGTGAGGGAAACGATATAAACAGCGCCGCGCGTAAAACCCTTAACCCTGCTTGACGAATGATATCTAGGGTCAGGATCTATAAACAATTTCAAACTTCAATGGCAGATTCTTCTGATAAAGGGCGGATAAATATTTATGGCAGCGACCGAGTTCGAGACGAACCAATCTTTCGTCCGAGCAGCAACAACGGAAGTAAACGGCCCCAATTCGGACCTTCAGCGAGTCGAACGACACTGCAATGCAGCTTTCGCATTGCAGTCATTGGATGACAATGCAAACTTGGTGCAAGAGTGGACGCAGTCAAAAAGGTCAACCCGTGGAACGTGAAGCTAATCTGATCAATTCTAGTGCATCACGCAATGTCGCCAATTACACCTTCCTATAAGGGGAACAAATTCTATGACCCTAAAGGCTGCACTTACCAGCGCCAAAACTGAAGAAGATGTTAAGGACGCATATATCGAGGTGCTTGGCCTCAAAGGTGTAAACAAGGGCCTTGTCGATATCCAAACCAGTGAAATCTGGTTCGAGGCCAAGGAAGCCGCCACACCGCCTCTACTGATGTTTGCGCAATTGCTAGTGTACGTCCGCGCTGCACGAAAACGTGGCGAACCCATCCCCGGCTTCCTATGCGTTATTGATCGCGAGAAGGCGGCCTTGATGGCAACCGAGCACGCTATGCCGCTGCTCGACGATAAGACCATCGACTGGCCAAAATCTGGCTCTGCGGCTGACAAGGTGCTCGCCGCCCAGATCGCCCCAGTCATTGAAACCCATTTTGTCCTCTACGAGATTGCCGAATACGAGGCCGAATTCATCAATGCGACCAAGGACGCGGTCAGCGAAGGCCGGATCATCCGCACGCCCATAACGCCCGACAACCTGCGGCAGGTGTTCGACAAATGGGTTGCGATGGTTGGCGTAGAACTAGGTGTAGTGGACGAGGCGGATTATGCCGTCTTGTTCTTTGCTGACATCATGCACGACGGGCGTGATGAAGCGATGCGCAACCTGCCCGCTCGCCTTTTGTTCAGCGGCAATAAGCCCGTGTTCATCATCGGGGCCGAACAATACGAACTCGCCAGCGAACGAGGCTATCGCAATTTTTGGAACATCTATCACCGCCCGCCTGAAAAGGAACATCGACACTACCTGCTTGAGCGGCGCGACAGCCTGCTGCCGATGGACGATCAGAAATTCAAGGGCGCGTTCTACACGCCGCTCCACATCGTCGACAAAGCCTACGATCAGCTTACGGCCACGCTGGGAAAGAACTGGCAGAAAAAATATATCGTCTGGGACATGTGCGCTGGCGTCGGCAATCTGGAGGCCAAGCACTCCAACCTGCGCAATGTCTACATGTCCACGTTGGACCCCGAGGACGTGACAATCATGCGAAGCAATCCCGCTTTCGCGGGTGCCGAGATTTTTCAATATGATTACCTAAACGACGATGTGGATGATTTCGGGCAGATCGATTACGACTTGTCGGGCAAGCTACCACCCGCGTTACAACAAGCGATTGCCGATGCGCGTGAGGGCAAGAAGGGAGCGAAGCCGATCCTCGTGCTGATCAATCCGCCCTATGCGGAAAGCGGATCAGGGATCGCCAAGGGTGACAAAAACAAAATTGGTGTCGAAAAAACACGTATCAACGGCTTGATGCGCGATATGAACCTTGGCTATGCAAGCAAGGAACTTTTCACACAGTTTCTAGTTCGCATTCAATACGAGTTGCCAACTGCAACACTTGCCATGTTCAGCACTTTGAAATACGTGAATGCGCCGAATTTTGAGGCATTCCGAAATTTGTGGAAAGCAAAATATCTCGGCGGATTTGTTGTCCAAAACAAGGTGTTCGATGGTCTCAAAGGTAGTTTTCCGATTGGTTTTTTGATCTGGAGTCAGAAATCAAGGCTTCCGCTTGCAGATATTCAAACGACGGTAATTGATCGCAATGGCTCACTCATTGGCGAGAAATCCTACGTTGTGAGACCGAACAAGGCGCTACTTAATGTCTGGATGGCCAAAACGAGTGCTAAAGGTGGGCCCGCCTTACCATTGTCGAACGCGCTGACCGTCTCAAACAATCCAAGACCGAAAAGGCAATACGATGGCGCAGTAGGATATCTTTACGCAAGCAACAATGACATGCAGCACGCGGGGCAAGAGACCTTGATCGCATCGTCGATCTTCACTGGTGGCAATGGCGGTGGGATTTGGCTAACTGATGCAAACCTCTGGCAGGCCGCGATTGTTTTTTCAGTCAGAATGCTCGCAGTGCATACATGGGTGAACCACAACGACCAGTTTCTACAACCCTCGCAGCCGCTCACGGATGAATTCAAATCAGATTGCCTGGTCTGGATGCTGCTCGCCGGTAAGAACCTGACCGCCGGAGCCGATGGGCTGCACTGGAATGACCGCGATTGGTCGCTCATCAACCATTTCATTCCTTTCACTGAAACCGAGGTCGGCGTGAATGCGCGCTTCGAGAGTGATTTCATGGTGCGTTACATGGACGGCATGACGCTCTCGCCCGAAGCACAGGCCGTACTCGACCAAGGCCGCAGGCTGTTCCAGCGCTTCCACGCCATCAGCTTTCCCAACAAGATCAGACAGCAATTCAAACTGGGCCGCGCAGATGCAGGTTGGTATCAGGTCCGCCGCGCGCTCGAAGCCTATAGCGATACGGAGTTGACCGACTTCGATCCGTTCAAAGCCGCCTACGCAGATCTAACCGCGAAGCTGCGCCCGCAGGTGTTCGAGCTTGGGTTTCTGCCGAGTTAGGCGGGGTTGAATGGCCGATGGTGCGTTTATGGTTCGCCGTGTAGATGCTGGTAGGCCCCAATGCACCAAAAATTGGCAGATCGGTTTCGGTTATGAACATCCAGCGAAAGTCTGCATTTCGCCAGTGGCGTTAGTAGATTTGCACCCGCAGCGACTGATTGCTTCCCGCCCACGTATGCTGCAGATTTGAGCAAGGCTATGTTTGGAATAATTTCCGTAGACAATCTGAATCGCTGCGACCGTCAAAATTTGCTTATGAACCCAGTTCTTGAAGGTGGTTCTCACCAAATACGGGGTCTAACACCGTATACTTCTCGCCAAACCCTTATAAATAAGGGGTAGCCACATCCAAGGAAGCTACGATTTCCCTTAAAAATAAGGGAAACTGGGTATTCGAACCAGTAAACCATTGTTTTGATACGGGCTTAGCACGTAGATACGGCGGGTTTAGCATCTTCTTTTCATCTGGAAGTGCTCTCATCGGCGTTACTTCTAGAACAGGTGACAAAAGTTGGATAACCCCGCATGATTACATGAATGGCCTTTCAATTTGTCTGCCCCACATTGTCCGGCCTTTCTGCGTCAAATTCCGGGACATGTAAGAAACCGGGAAGTTTTTCTCCCCGTAATTTGCCCAACACATTCCATCTACGGGCGCCGAAAGCATCTCCATCCTCAAAGCAGTTGGCGCAGCAGTTCTGCCGCCTGCAATGTCTCGGAACGCTTTCTTTGCAGATTCATATTCGCCTTGCTCCAGCACTACCACCCCATGAATGTGTGGAGTAACCTTTCTGCCCTTTTTATCACGACCCTCGACTGCCACCCATAGATCCAGATCATTTCTCTTAAGCCTTCGATTAAGGTAGCGCGGTACAGACTGACGAGCCTTATTAAAGACTTCTTTCACGGTATCCGTTTCTACCATGAGCAATTCGGATCCCCCAAGATGTATAGTAAATGCCCATGCCTTCATTCCTGTGTTTGACAAGCTTTTATTGAAAACATTCACTATCATTGAGATTGTAAATGGAACCTTGAGATATTGTTCCAGTTTATCAAATTTGACCCCTCTGCGCCTTCTGTCTTTGAGGGTGGCAACAACATTTCTTGCCTCTCTCTTCGTTATCTCTGCTCTTTCACGTGATGCCATATGCACACTCGTTACGTTTGATTTCTACATTATCGGGTTAATTGTGATCCGCCTACTGATTGCGAATTTCTATCCCGGCGAATTTATTCACAGATCGATCAGCTGAGCCAGTTATCTTTCTGATAATTATTACTTTTACAAAAGCCGGTGTCTGAAGCACCTCAACGTTTGGAAATCACGGTGAATAAATCCGCTTGCTGTGATTCGAGCGGATTTATTCACAAGACACAATGACAGAGCTAACAACTCGCAGCTCTCGCACCCCAATGCAGAGCACTACTAAACTCAGCAGCGATTTGCTCCGGCATAGTGGCTGTGGTTGAAACAACTCCCTCACTCTTGAACAGAAATTTTACCCCACGACCCGCTCGTTTCACTTCGATGCTTTGACAATAGTCCAAACCGTCAATTTGTCGCGGGCAGGCCTCAATTTCACCAGCGCCACCTTCGACCACAACACGAGAGAGCAAATCCGCCAGTTCATGAAAGCGTTCTGGAGTGAAATACAAATCTGACCTGCCATCATAGGCAGCCAAGTAGGCCAAAGTAGATTCATCATCAAGTTTCGCAGTCTTGATCTGCCAACCGGGCGGCGTAAATACATGAGCTGCTTTAATCGCTTCAATCGGACCAAGCGCATTCCTGTCCACTTCGGAAGGATCAGACATTTTCTCGAATAGCGCCGCTTGCCACGGGCTTTCATGTTCATCAGTGGAAACAATATGGCTCAATTTTCTTTCCATCGCTTGATGAATCCATTCCTCGATCAGCTTTGAGGACGTTGTACCCCGCTCAGATGCGAGTTCTGCAAGCTGATCAGCCCTCTCGGGGGCAAGGCTAATTTTTCGTCTTTGTTTCGTTTTCAATGTGGAAGTCCTCACTACAGATACTGACTCCATATTAACATATTTCTTTAATAGGTTCCACATTTAAATTGACGCCAATGCCGTTGCGTATAAACTCTCTACCAACGTTAAGTGTTATTACAGTGGAGATTTTCATGCGGTACATCACATATCTTCGTGTCTCAACTGACAAACAAGGAAAGAGCGGACTAGGTTTGGATGCTCAACGAAAAGCAGTAATTGACTACGTCGGGATACAGGATGAAATTGTCGAGGAATTCGTTGAAGTTGAAAGCGGCAAACGAACTGATCGTCCACAACTTATAAATGCACTTTCGAAAGCAAAAGCTGAGAACGCGGTGCTGCTGATTGCCAAGCTAGATCGTTTGGCCCGAAACGTTGCCTTCATAGCAAACCTTCTTGAAGGAGGAGTTGAGGTTGCGGCGGCTGATATGCCTACCGCGAACAGATTTGTCCTCCACATAATGGCGGCAGTCGCGGAACAAGAGGGAAGAGCAATATCGGAAAGAACAAAGGCAGCTCTTGCCGCATCCAAAAAACGAGGGACAAAATTAGGTTGGTCGATGCCCGAACGACAGGCCGAGCAAAAGCAAGCATCTCAGAAAGGAGCAGCAAAGAACGCTCTCATGGCTGACCAGTTTGCCGTGCATGTGTTGCCCTTTATTGAACAGCTTGCAAGTCAAGGTAAATCGCTGAGGCAAATCGCCAAGGTCCTAAACACTCAGAACATCAAAACAGCCCGCGGCGGGAAATGGTATCCCACAACAGTCCGCAATATCGTAAAAAGAAAAGAACTTTCTATTAGCCTTCAGCAGCTCACTTGTGCGTAAACTACAGGAGCTTGTGTGTATATCGTCCGAAAAGTGTCGGCGCCAATCATCACAACACTATCCACTATCACCCTACATTTAGAAACTTTCTCAATAGCTTGAACACCATGACTTCGCAGAACGGGAGGCGAAGGAACAGCTGTAGTAAAATTGTTAAACGCTGCTCCCCACTGGTTTTGTGACGTCCCGTCTTCTTGAACATGGTAAGCGCCTACCCCGGTCTCTACTATCGTTACCTGTCCTGCTTTTTCGGAATTGAACGGCTGATAAGTGCATCCTGACACCAGTGCTAGAAAGCCGAAAATGATGGCCACTTTCATAAACTATCCCCTAAGCTGAGTGCTAAGTTTGTTACAAAGCGACGACGGGCCGCTCTCTATAATTGCTCGCAAAATATGCCGCTCTATTTATTGGTGTAAATAGTTAAATGGACAGAGAATAGTTTTTTGCGGCAATCTCCACCTAAATCGGTTTCTGTTTTCGTATTTCTGCAAGCCGTGAAAACGATGTCCCCGCTTGGGAAAGCCCCGCGCCAACGATGGCGCGATCATTGTTGCTACTTGGGAACAAAAACATTCGTGACGGATGTCATTACATGCTTAGGCGTGAATCTGTAGTGAACTCGGCTTGAGATTGGATCGAATATCGCATGGCTGATGTTTGGGAAAAGCCCTTCTGGAACAGGAAACTTAGCCCAAGGGTTGTGAAACATCGTCACTGTGTCGCCCCACGCTTCATCGTAATCGTCGGCATCGACATCAGTCGCAAAAGGCTCTGAAGTGACCAAGTCGTCTCCGATCCATATTCCCATCCGCAACATCTTAATGTCATCATCTCCCAGCCCGGCAATCTTACCCATACGACTGAAGGTGGTGGTTGTTGCACCATTGGAAAAAAGCACCGCGCTAACGTTTTCGGCTCCGGGCTGTGCAAAGAAGCGACTCGGTATGGTCTTGTTTCCGTGAGAATGCTTGGTCACTACTTTGATTGACGGCTCAAGGCCGTTTCGACCGACTATCATTCGAGGTCTAACAGTTTCACCTTCGATCACAACGTCATCTCTCACCCCATAAAGATAATTCACCAACCCTGCCCTCGACCAGGTCATCGATCCAGGTGTGTCGCTAGTTGCAAGGCCGTGATAGTCATGGATTGCCAATAGAAATGGATGTCCAGTTACGTGTGGCAAATCCCAGTACTTATTCTTGCGGCTAAGCTTCTTAAACAACGGGCTGCCAAACTTGATAGGCATATAGTCTTTGGATAGCTCGGCGATCTCTGCGGCGTAGTTAGCTGGAATATCGAAGTCGGGATTTTGCCCAACAGTGACTGCTTCCACGAATATTGGAAATCCAAATTTTGATAACGAAAAATCCGGAACGGAGTTCGAGTTGTCGATCTCAAACCCAGATTTATGAAACAGGGCATACAAGAACAGTTCCCACAGCCTCTGATCAAACCCGGTCGATTGAAACTGTTCGATATAGTTACCGTCCACATCAACGAACGAGTAGGCAATCTCCTGAATGAGGTTTCGTGCTGCCGTTCGATTGTCATTAGATATTAAGAACTTGAAGTATGCGTGTTGCTTGTCTTCTGCCACGACTGGCGCAAAGATATCATGCGGCGGTCTTGTTTCATCTCCTTGTGGGTATTCAGAGCGACCATCGTTCTCGTAGGATTGGATCGCGTCGCGCAGAGCCGCTTCGGCTTCGTCTGCAGTGCTGAACCAAGCACCGCCAACCTCGAGGCATCTAAAAATCTTACGACAATCCCGCCCCAAAATTATGTACCCAAAATCTTTATCACTTCGGTCGTAGACTACGATCCCCAAGTTTGACCTGTCTACTGTTTCATAGTGCCTAACTTCTGCTGCCATCAGGCTCATGTAGGGCGCTCTAACGTAACAGAGCGCATCAAAGCGTCTTGGCGAAATGAGCTTCAAAATGGTTCTCCAAAAATGCATCGGGGGCGGCGATTGCATAGAGTGTTGATAGGCGCCAGAATAGTGCGGCTCATAACACTTCTGCGAGGCAGTCGCTCGATCAAACTATCCATCTGTCAACTTGGCGATCAATCGTTGCCAGTCAACTGCTAAAAGCTGCATTTTGGTGTGTTCTAGCCAAAGTTTACGAGGCGCCACACCAATCGGAACGCCTACCATGGGCCGGAGTGGTCGACTGGACACAAAAGTTTGTAGTGTCGGGCAATTTCGACGTCGTAGTCTTGTGGCCAAGGTGCAGCTAGGGCTGCAATGAACACCAAATCAAAACCGAGGACTCAGCTACCAGAAACGACCTCACATCAAGCAATTCACCTCTCCAAGGATCAGCTTGGGCGGCGGGAAATCATGTATAGTATACACCCTAGAGCATACTTTACCTTCCTAGGACTTCACTATGTGCGCCCTTTCAAAACAGGAATTTTCGACCAATCCACACAGTCGAGCGTGACCGTCTCGATCATTGCTTGACGTATTGGCAGGGAAAGAGCTTCCCGCTCTCCATATCCTCCGGTGGTTGATTTTCCAGAATGCCCCAATATTGGTTTTATCTGATCTTCGGTGTGGTTCAATCGCAGCTGATCAATGAAGCTGTGTCGTAGCGAATGGAATACAACATTTCTGCTCGGATCATCTTTCAGACCGATCAACCTAAAGTACTTTTGAAAGAATTTCGAAACGTTCGCGAAAGCTCCGCGAGAATCTCTTTTCGCTTCTGAAAAAACACGCTCTTCACGTTTCTCTTTTTGCACCGCCACGTATTCAAGAAAACCAAGGTTCAACGCTATCGAGTGTATTGGAATGCGACGGCGAGAATACGCATTCTTAACTGACTTCGAAGTATCTGTTCCTTCGTTGGTGATATTCATAAAATATATATCGTCTTCACAACGGATGTCCGAAACTTCCAGCTGGGCCAACTCTCCTTGTCGTGAGCCTGACAACGCAGCCAGAACAGGAATCCAAAATCGCCAATCTCGGACCAGAAAGTCACCACATTCCGCTAAATCCATATTCGTATCGCTCTTACAGCCGACAAATAGAGGTGATGAAAATAGACACTTCATCTGTTCGTCTGTCAGCGGGAACACCTTTTGCACATGCTTTGAAACCTTGGGCATCAATCCCGTGAAAACATTGCCCTCAACATATCCGTCATCAACCAGCCAATCGAACATTGTTGAGAGCTGGGAGACGTATTTGGCAATTGTTCTCTCGCATATTGAATTGACACCAATATCAGTGTTCTTTTCCAGAATCTGAGCAAACGTAAGACCTCTGAATTCCTTTCTCTGATCAGCTTTTACAGGCCAGTTTCTGAGTTTATTTCGCCACTCACGCGCCTGTGCTTTGGTTATGGAAGAAGGTGTTGCTTCATTACCCACAAATTCAACAAAACGCAGAATAATTTTCTCACGTTGGTCTAGCGTGTCGGCCTTTACACTTGCTTCTTGATGCCGGCGATGAAGCGGCAATAGCTCAATCAGCGTAAGCTCTGTCTCATCCGGGATTACCGTTGTCTCCGAAGCGCTCTCAGGGCGCAAATAAGCACCGTTGAGCGCTCGAAATAAGTTATCTGAGGGTTGGCCGCTCATTACGCCAAGATCGTGCTCAGCGAAGCGCTCTGTGGCTTCTATTTCAGCTCGCATCAGCAACTGAGCAAACTCTCGCTTTAGAGGCGATCCCGTTTCGAATCTGAATCCAAACTGGTCTGCCCAATATTTATCATCCACTGCCGCAAAATTGCCAATGGCGAACTGTTTTCGCAGTTCTTTTGCAGCCTTCTTGTATCGCTTCTTCTCATAAACAGACCGAACAAAGGCTGGATCATGAGCTCGCTCAGCCAAGTCATCTTCGATTTGAATTTGATAATATTCGAGCGCTGCTGTTTCCAAATGTTGCCTAGTCGGATGAACCAGACAGGGTTCAGCAGACTTTGCTACAATCTTGCTTGCCAATTCCTTTTGAATATCAGCGATGACCTTATGAGACTTTCGCTCTGCGAGCTTTAGATCAGCTGTTTTTAATGATCGCCAAATCTCTTTTGGACCGCCCTTTTCCTGCAGATCGAGTGGAACAGGATACCTTACTTGGTAGTTGCTGGAGCCCTTTCTCTTTGTAATGTATTTCACAGAATTTTCTCCAACTCGTTTCTCGGTAACTGTAGCACTGACCTGTAGCAGTCTTGATTTACAACACCCTGATTCTAAAAGGTTTCATAGGATACAATTGCTTAAAATGCCAAGGGTGGCGTTCCTACCATCCCAGCCACTTCAATAAAATCCATATAGATCAATGCCTTACGCAACATGCGAGCTAGAGACTTGTAGCACATTTCTGAAGCAATCAAGATACTCCACAATCAGTGCAAAATTTTAAACTCAGACAGCACCCAAAATGAACAGCTTGATATATTTGCCATTCAGCTATTTAGGCTCAAGTTTACAAGATATTGTGATTAAGTGCGGACTAAAACCTTTCTTTCGATCGAAGCCAGAATCATCACAATCGTGATAACCCGCCACAGAAAATCGATATCCATCGACGTTTTTGCTACTTGAACCCACCATTGTCTTTGTATTTCCATGTAACTTGCGTCTGGCCAAAGCTGGGATCCTTCCGACCGCGACTCAAACGTAATCCAATATCTTGGATTCGGGGCCATTCCGGCGCTTAGGACTACGAGGGATAATATGGTTTGATTATTTGCTCCTAGATCGGAAATTTCGGGACCATAAACAACGATACCGTTTATCGGTAAAATTGGATTGTATCGGGCAACAGGTATAGATTCATCACCAACCAGAAGCCCCCGATTAATTGATCATATACAACATCTTCGGAAGTGGCTCCCGATAGTACTACTATAACAGTGCTTGCAAGCTTACTATCGGACCTTACACAATTTGTTGAAACTTATTCTTCTTAAACAACCAATGAGACAGGGTCTGAACGTAAGTGCCTGCTGCAATCCAATTGCCCCCGGCCCCCATCCCCGCTATCACACCCGGCAACATCAGAATCCACGAAGGAATTCCCGCAATGGCATCCTATCAATACGTCTATCACATGGACGGTGTGTCCAAGACCTACCCCGGCGGCAAGAAATGCTTTGAAAACATCCGGCTGTCCTTCTTGCCGGGCGTGAAGATCGGTGTCGTGGGCGTCAACGGTGCGGGTAAATCCACGCTGATGAAAATCATGGCGGGCCTCGACAAGGATTTCACCGGCGAGGCCTGGGCCGCCAAGGGGGCCAATGTCGGCTATCTGCCACAGGAACCCAAACTGGATGAGGCGCTGAACGTGCGCGACAATGTCATGCTGGGTGTTGCGGCGAAAAAGGCCAAGCTGGAACGCTATAACGATCTGGCGATGAACTATTCTGATGAAACTGCCGATGAAATGGCGGAGCTGCAGGATGAGATCGACGCCGAAAATCTGTGGGATCTGGACAGCCAGATCGACGTCGCGATGGAGGCCCTGCGTTGCCCCCCGGATGAGGCCGATGTCAAATCCCTCTCCGGCGGTGAAAAACGCCGCGTGGCCCTGTGCAAGCTGCTGCTCGAAGCGCCCGATATGTTGCTGCTGGACGAACCGACCAACCACCTGGACGCGGAAACCATCGCCTGGCTGCAACAACACCTGATTGACTACAAAGGCACCATCCTGATCGTCACCCACGACCGCTATTTTCTGGATGACATCACCGGCTGGATTCTGGAACTCGACCGCGGCCGCGGCATCCCGTATGAGGGCAACTATTCCGCCTGGCTGGAACAAAAGGCCAAACGCCTGTCCCAAGAGGCGCGCGAGGATAAATCCCGCCAGAAAACGCTGGAACGCGAATTGGAATGGATGCGGCAGGGGCAAAAGGCCCGTCAGGCCAAACAAAAGGCCCGGATCAATGCCTATAACGAACTCGCCAACCAATCAGAGCGTGAAAAACTCGCCCGCGCCCAGATCATCATCCCCAACGGCCCGCGTCTGGGCTCCAAAGTGATCGAAGTCAACGGCCTGAAAAAACACATGGGCGACAAGCTGTTGATCGAGGATCTCAGCTTCTCCCTCCCCCCCGGTGGCATTGTCGGCGTCATCGGCCCGAACGGCGCCGGTAAGACCACGCTTTTCAAAATGCTGACCGGCCAGGAACAGCCCGATGAGGGCACGGTGGAATATGGCGACACGGTAGATCTGTCCTATGTTGACCAGTCCCGCGATGACCTGAACGCCAATGACAATGTGTGGGAGGCAATCGCCGACGGGCTGGATGTGATCAAACTGGGCGACGCCGACGTCAACGCCCGCGCCTATTGCTCCTCCTTCAACTTCAAGGGCGGCGATCAGCAGAAAAAGGTCTCGCTGCTGTCGGGCGGTGAACGCAACCGCGTCCACATGGCGCGCCTGCTGCGTGCGGGCGGCAACGTACTGCTGCTTGACGAACCGACCAACGATCTCGACGTCGAAACCCTCCGCGCGCTCGAGGACGCCCTGGTCGATTTCGCCGGCTGCGCCGTGGTGATTTCCCACGACCGCTTCTTCCTCGACCGGATCTGCACCCACATGCTGGCGTTTGAGGGCGACGCCCATGTCGAATGGTTCGAAGGCAACTTTGAAGACTATGAGGAAGATAAAAAACGCCGTCTGGGTGCCTATGCGTTAGAACCGAAACGATTGAAGCATAAGAAGTTTGTGCGGTGAGGGGCTTGCAATAATCACGAAATGTTCTTATGTTGTTCCTGCCCTTGGAGATTGATGGATGTCGGTCGTTGGGCGGGCTCTCCACTCCAATGGAACACGGACAAGCCTGCACTCGAATTGGGAAGTGCTTATCGGTGCTAAGTCGAAACCTGAGAAGGGATTAGGCGAAGGTAGTCCTGACCGCGTGATGCGCGAAGGGCGGCTACCGAAGGGTGACTCCGAGTGATCATAGGAGAAGCCAACATACTGCCTCGTAAGGGCAGTCTAAATGTACTGAGTGGACTTTAGTTTGCTCATCCGGATGAGCTTCTCAAAGGAATGCTCCGATGAGGATTTCATTCAAAATTGAAGGGCGAATACGGTATGGCGACATAATTGGAACCATCTCGTTAGTTCTAACAATCATAGGGCTTATGCTCTAATTTGGGCGGTCTTCGGACCGCCCTTCTTCGTTTCGATTATCTGTAGGCCGGGGTTTCACCCCGGCACCTCCGACAACACCAACTCCCCAAATGCCGGGGTGAAACCCCGGCCTACGGGAAACGTCCCAACCTTATCTCTCGATGCACCGATGAATACGGCCAATCCTCTGGCCGTTCGACAAACCCGTGTTTGACCGGGTTCATCCAACAATATCGGATGTGGTTTTCATAATCGGCCTCATCACGGATGTGGTGTTCCCAAAACCGGCGTTGCCAGATGGCGCTTTCGCGCTTGTCGACACGTAGGCTGGGCTTCAGCCCGGCATATCTACCATTTTGAACAACGGGCAATTCTTTTGGCATCGGTGCCGGGCTGAAGCCCGGCCTACGATTTGCGTCATTCAAACTCCTCGTAAACCGCGCCTTGATCGCGCCCCATCGGGTGGAATAATCGGCATCTCCGCTCGGCAATGTCCACACCGCATGTAAATGATCCGGCAACACCACCCACGTGTCGATCACAAATGGCCGATCCATCCGCACCCGGTGCACGGCGTCCCGCAATCGATCAATCTTTTGCACCAACAAATCGCTGCCACGATGGGCCAATGCGACGGTAAAGAAAATTCTGGCCCCGTGTACACGTGGGCGGTGGTAATTCGACATACCCAACCCTACGCATTCATGGTTAACGAACCATTTTAATCCCCCCTGCCCGCGCCCTCCAACAACTGCTTTTCCAATATCTCTTCGATCCGCAGAAACTCCCCAATCTTCATCTGCGCCCAGGTGGCCAGTAGCCTGTTGATCCGGGCGTGATAGCCCCGGCCCATGCCCCGGTAGAACCGCGCGACGGATCGGTCGAGGTACAGCGTCACCTTTTCTTTGGGCTCCTCCACATCCAGGTCCAGCTCCAGCGTGTGCCAGGCGTCTGGCACCTCCTCTCTCAAGGCATCATCGACGGCATTGTCGTAACGGATGATCAATAGGTTCTGCATCAGCTTTTCGCGGGCGATGCGTTGGGTTTTGGTCGGGCGTTTGCGTGTGTGATCTGACATGGGGTTACGATTGCGCAAAATTGTTAACGGCGTCGGATCAGGGCGTTCGGCGCTACCGTCACAATACCGACGTTACACCGACGTAACGCCGCCTCACGTGTTTGCCAAAATTTGAAATATTAACGGAAATGGCGCGCGGGCCTTCCCATGTCTTTTACAGACTGAAGGAGATACGCCCATGCAAACCCATGATCGCCGCTTTCGCCCGCCGCAAGATCCGGCTGCCCCGCTCTACCAGCCGCCGGTCGATACACGCCCCGCGCCGCCCACATCGCGCCGGTACCGCTATACGGATTGGGCGTCGATCTGAAGAATAACAGTTGAAATTACAGTGATTTCTGGGCAGGTTTCTGGAAATTCATAGCCAGAGACATCCCATGCCCAAATTGACTTTGCCCGCCTCGATAGGTTTGACACTGGCCCTGATGGCCCTGTTTCACCTGCTTTCCATCCCGCAAATGCTGGGGGCGCATCCGTGGTTCGTGCCCAAGGTCATCCTGATCGGCACTCCGATTGGGTTGCTCATCGGCGCGCTCTTTCGCTATTCTTACCCGTCTTACAAGTTCCGGGTCATCGCAACCCTGATCGCAGTCATCGGCGTCTATTTCGTCACCAAATCCTCTGGCGATCAATTCGCCGCGTCCTTCGCCGAAGACAAGATCGCCGGGCGGTTTTGGTATTTTGGCTGGATCGGAACATCGGCAACGTTGTCCGCTTTCTTCTTCACTGTTGTGTCACGTTAGGCACTGAAAAGTCGCCAAAAAAACAGCGCAAGCACATAATATGAAACGGCATTTTGTCTTTGGTTACGGATCACTGGTCAACGCGGCCACGCATGATTTTGACAATACACAACCCGCAATCCTGCATGGCTGGCAACGGGCTTGGATCAGGTCTCCTTTGCGAAAAATTTGCTACCTTAGCATTGTAAAATCAGACGGCGCACAAATTCGCGGCGCCTTGTCAGAGGTGTGTGATCATCATTGGCCAGAGCTGAATGAACGCGAAGCGGCCTATGATCTGATCGATGCTCAAGAAATGGTAACCGCCGATCAGATACCCTCCGCACAGTTATCGACCTTTGTGATTTCATCTGATCAAGGCCAAACCCCGGATCGCAACAGTCAGGTTTTGCTGAGCTATCTAGACACGGTCGTTCAGGGCTATTTGGCGCTGGCAGGTCCGCAAGGGGTGTCAGAATTTTTTGAGACAACGCAAAACTGGCAAGCCACCTTTATCGATGACAGATCGGCCCCGGTCTATCGTCGGCACCAACAGATAACGGCATCGGAACGTGAGCTCACCGATAAACACCTCGCCCGATTATCTGCGCACATTGAACAGTTGTAAAAACCGGATTTGCCGCTGAAATGGCTTGCCTTCAGGCACAACACCTGACCGCGCAAGGCGAAACACCCGAAAGGCCAACCAGACACTGACCGCGGCAAAAATCACGCCGCCAATGGCCTGCCCGATCAACACGCCCTTGGCCCCAAAACCAGCCGCGCCAACCAATATGAACGGAATGGTGCCCAACGTGTGTCGCCCCCAATTGACCAGAGTCGAATAAAACGGCCGTCCCAGATTGTTAAACGCAGCGTTGGAAACGAAAATCACGCCGTTAAAAAAGAACATCAACGCCAGCGGCCCACAGAACAGAAACACCAGTTCCCGGCTGATCCCCTGTGCGTCAAACAGATTTGCAATTGGGCTTCGCAAAACAAACAGCAATAACGCCATTCCAGAAACAAACACCCCGCAGAATATCAATCCATCGATATAGGCCCGTCGCACCCGGTCGTGATCGCGCGCCCCGAAATTCTGCCCGATCACCGGGCCAATCGCGCCAGACAGCGCAAACAAAACGCCAAAGGCCACCGGCGTCAGCCGCGCCGTGATCGCCATCCCCGCGACGGCGCCCTCGCCAAACTGGGCCATGGTGCGGGTGACAAAGGCCTGGCCAATTGGTGTCGCCAACTGGGTCAGGATTGCAGGCAATGCAATGGCAAATATCGCTGGAAAATCGGAGCTGAATTCCTCTGACGTGGGTTTATCCAGCCCGCCGTGATGGCGATAAATCGGTGCCAACGCGAAAAAGGCAATCGCAAACCGCGCCGCCACACTGGCCAATGCAGCCCCGGTCAGATCCAACCCCAGACCAAAGATCAGGATCGGATCAAGCACGGCATTCACGATACCGCCAGCCACAGTCGCAGTCATCGACCGACGCGCATCACCATGGGCGCGCAGGATCGCACCACCGACCATACCGATCAGCAAGAGAGGAAGACTGGGAATGATGATCTGCAGATACCCCTCTGCCAGATCAAGCGTCATCCCACTGGCCCCCATCAGTGCCGCCAGCGGGCGAATGTTCCACCAGACCACCGCAGAAAATATCGCACCGAAAATCACACCGTATAACAGTGATGTCGCCGCCCGTCGGCGCGCCTTCTGTTCATCCCCCTCACCCAAGGCGCGCGCCACCAGTGAACCGGCAGCAATTGCCATGCCGATCCCGAACGAAGAGGTGAAAAACAGGATCGCGCCTGCATAACCCACAGCCGCGGCCAGCTCTGCCTGACCCAGCATCGAGATAAAAATCATATCAACCAGATCAACGACAAATATAGCCATCAGACCGATAGAGGCCGTCAGCGCCATCGTGGTGATGTGTCGAAACAGGTTTCCCTCTAGAAACACCGCCTGTTGTTGTGCCATTGCGCGCCCCTCTTTGCCCCAGAATGACGCTTTATCCCCCTGATCACCATAGGGATACGCGCACAATTCCGGTGCATATCTGTGCAAAAGGGTGAATTGGCGCACAAACTGCATAATCCTTGGCCCAATGGCCCCCTGATTAAGCCCGGGTTATATGGCGATCAGGCGCTTTCATTCCGAAATCACTCTCACCGCCACACCGGCGGACATGCAAAGCGAACTGAAAGGATCACCCAATGAAAGACACCGTCAAAGCAACCCTGCTCACCACCGCAATGATCAGCGCCCCTGTTCTGGGCCTTGCTGCCGCGAACACCGGCGACACGCTGGGCGTGGCAGAAGCCGACATCCGTGCCGCGTTAGAGGCACAGGGCTACGTTATCCAGGAGTTTGAGATCGAAGATGATGAACTGGAAGTAGAGGCAAGCCTGAACGGCATCCTCTATGAGATTGAAATTTCCCCGCAAACCGGCGAAATTCTGGAAATCGAAGAAGACGACGACTGAACCCGAATCCGGTGGGGCATCCGAAGGTGCACCGGATGCCCACCACACGAGGAACAGGAATGGCCCAGAAAAAATATGTCTACTTAACCGGGCTGATCGCCCTTCAAGGCTTCTGTGCGATATTTTTTGCCGGTGACGCCATGCATGATTTTCTGTTTGAGCGTGGGACCCCACAGGCCGAAAGCTTCGACTGGATGGAATATATTGTTTCGGCCACGCTTGTGATCGGTTTGGGATTTACAATCTTTGAGCTGCGCAACATGGTGCGGCGGGATCAGCGGTTAAGCCAGCAAATCGGGCTGGCCTCTGGTGCTTTTGCCGAAATATTAGAGGCACAGTTCGACAGTTGGGGCCTGACCAATGCCGAACGCGATGTCGCGCTTATGGCGATCAAGGGCTATTCCGTTGCCGAGATCGCGGAGCTGCGTAAAACCAAGGAAGGCACGATCAAGGCCCAAAATGCCGCGATTTACCGCAAGGCCGGGGTCACCGGGCGCACGCAGCTGCTAAGCCTCTTCATCGACGATCTAATGAATGATGACCTTCTGGCCGGGAAAACGGCTGGCGCGGCTTAACCCCGCGCCTTGATCACCTGCAACAGCGGCAACACCTGCGACATATCCGGCCCGTGGCTTTGCCCTGTCAGCGCCTTGCGCAGCGGCATGAACAGCCCCCGTCCCTTGCGCCCTGTCTCTGCCTTCACTGCCGCAGTCCACGCCCCCCAGGTTTCCCCTGTCAATGGCCCTTCGGGCAGCATTGACATCGCAGTGGCAACAAATTCCGCATCTTCGTCCTCGATCACCGGATCGGCCCCATCGCGGAACAAGCTCCACCAGCCGCCCAGATCATCCAGCACGGTGATGTTTTCACGGGTCACGGCCCAGAACTGTTCTGCCAGCCCCGCCGGCACACCCAGATCCGCAATCCGCCCGGCAACTGTGTCAAAACCCAAACCTTGATTGATCTTTGCGGTTAACGGGAACAGATCCTCCACGTCAAACTTCGTTGGCGCCGACCCAAAGGAAGACAGATCAAACCCATCAGCCAGTTCGTCAATGTTTCCAGCAATCTCTACCGGTTTCGACGACCCCAGTCGCGCCATCAGGCTGAGCAGAGCCATCGGCTGCACGCCACGTTCACGCAAATCGCGCAGCGCCAGCGTGCCCAGACGTTTTGACAGCGCCTCGCCCTGCGGCCCGGTCAGCAGAGAATGGTGCGCAAAAGACGGGACAGCCCCCCCTAGTGCCTGAATGATCTGAATTTGCGTGGCGGTATTGGTCACGTGGTCAGACCCGCGCACCACATGTGTCACGCCGAAATCCACGTCATCACAGACAGAGGCCAAAGTATACAAAAACTGCCCGCTGGCTTTAATTAGCACCGGGTCCGACACAGACGCCGCGTCGATCGACAAGTCACCCAAGATGCCATCAGCCCATTCAATCCGTTCCTGATCGAGCTTGAACCGCCAATGGCCATTGCCCCGCTCTGCCCGCAGCTTTTCCTTATCCGCATCTGACAGCTCCAGCGCAGCGCGGTCATATACGGGCGGCTTGCCCATATTCAGCTGCTTCTTACGCTTTAGGTCCAGCTCTGTCGGGGTTTCAAAACACTCATAAAACCGCCCGATCGATCGCAACTCATCTGCCGCGGCTTCATAGCGTTCCAACCGATTAGATTGCCGCTCCAGCCGGTCCCATGTCAGGCCCAGCCATTCAAGGTCCTCCATGATCCCATCTGCATATTCCTGCTTGGACCGCTTTGGATCGGTGTCATCCAGCCGCAAGATAAACTGACCACCCGACTGGCGAGCAATCAGAAAATTCATCAGCGCGGTACGCAGGTTGCCAACATGGATATAGCCGGTCGGCGACGGTGCAAAACGGGTTACGATCATCGGGGTCTCCTTTGTCCGTCCGTTTTTCACAGCATCAGGGAATTGTCCAGAATTTGCGTGGAGAAGTTGACAAAATTGGCTTTGTTGTCAGCATGAGGCCTTCAAGCGACGCAAAGGATTTGATCATGACCGTATGGGCCAATCAGGAACAGGCCGACTATTGGGCATCAGCGTCTGGGCTTAAGTGGATCACATACGAGTCTGAGATTGACATCTGCCTGCGCAATGTAAATCTGGAACTCATCCAGCATTCCAATCCTCAACCCGGTGAACGTGTTCTGGACATTGGTTGTGGCACCGGTGCCACCAGCCGCGAATTTTCCAAACATCTTGCCCCTGGCGGCGCCATCACCGCGATCGACATTTCAGAACCGCTATTGAACCACGCCAAATCAAACAATTCACCACCGAGTGTCGACATTCAGCATCATCTGCTGGACGCCCAAACCGCTGACATCCCCGGTGCCCCATTTGATCTGGTAATCTCGCGCTTTGGCGTCATGTTCTTTTCTGATCCGGTCGCCGCTTTTGCGAACATCCGGCGGCACATGAAACCGGGTGGGCGCATGATCCTGTCGGCCTGGGCGGCGCTGGAGTTCAATCCGTGGTTTTCGATCCCCGCAACAGCCGCGATTAAACATTTTGGTCCGATGCCAGCATCAGACCCAACCGCTCCAGGTCCATTGGCCTTTCAAAACATCAATCACGTCGTTGATATTTTGACCAAGGCCGGATTTCCGAATGCAAAAGGGGCAGAGGTCGACCTGAAACTCCACCACCCCGGCCCGTTGGAAACCGTGGTCAACCTGGCCTCAAATCTCGGCCCCGTGGCACGGGTGATGAACCATTTTCAAGGCGCCGATCAAGATCGGAAAGTCATCCGCCAATCCATTTCACAAGAGATTGAAACATACGCTGACGCCACCGGCATCAATATCCCAGCGCGCCTGAATTTCTTCACAGCGTCCAACACGCCATAGCAACCGGGCAAAACATCTTCATCAAAGAGGAATGGTGGGTCGTGAGAGGCTCGAACTCCCGACATCTTCGGTGTAAACGAAGCGCTCTACCAACTGAGCTAACGACCCGATGGGCGCGATTTACCCATTCCCGCGCCCGGGCGCAAGAGGGGTTGGGCGAAAATTTTTACGCAGGCGCAGTTTCTTTCAAAACGGTCTCTCGCCCATCTTCAAGGACATAAACACAACCCTGTAAATTGGACAGGCCAGACATCTCTTCCCGGCTTTTTCCCAGGATCAATCCCCGCAGTACTTGGCCCAGCAATCCATGAGAAACCACAACACTGGGCTCCGTCAGACTGCGGGCAAACGCCAGTATGCGCGCCTCGAACGCACCGTAGCCTTCGCCGCCCGGTGCGACCAAAAACAGCTCCAGCGCAGAGATCTCCGGCGAGACCAGTTCTGGATGGTTGCGCCGCGCTTGATCACGCAACAACCCTTGCCAATCGCCTGCGTGGGCCTCTGCCAATCGTTCATCAACGATATAGTCTTGGCCTGACAAAGCAATATCCGCTGTTTGGCGCGTACGCCCCAGCGGGGAGACATAACACGGGATTGGTCGTGACAGAACCGGCGCCAACAAACGTGCCTGTTTCTGCGCGTCCTTGATACCCTGATCTGTAAGGGGTGAATCCAACTGCCCCTGAATGCGTTTTTCAACGTTCCACTGGGTTTCACCATGGCGCAAAAAATAGATTTTTGGAAAATTCACTGCACACTTCCTTTGTTTCGCACCCGGCCTACAAAAGCATCGTCGCCCCGACAAGAAAATATTTAAGCGCCGATTATAAATTTATTGCTTGATCTAAAGTATACTTGAGAAATTATGACTTCTCTCATACCAGACCACACAAGGATATGAGCTATGTTTTTCACACGCAAAACCAGACAAAAAACGCCGCCGCGCGCCGTTCGGGATGAAATCCTATCTCTATGTCGTCACGAACAGATCACCCGCTTGCAACTCGCGCGCCAACTGCAGCGTGATTTTGATCTTGATTGCGGGTGCGCAAGTGCATTCACCCAAATGCTCAGACCCAGGTGATCCTGCAGATCTTCCTTTCGCTTCAAATACCTCGGGGGGAATGCGCAACGCGCAGAGGGGCAGCGCCCCTCCCGTCGTCAAAAGAAATAAGGCGCATCTTCCAGATGCGCCTTTCAATGTCTTAGTGTGTGGTCGCACCGGGCGCGTCGGGTTTCTTTTTCAATGCCTCAGCAGCCGCAGCCTCTTCGGCCTTCTCGTCCCATTCCACAGGTTCAGGATCACGGATCAGGGCGTGTTTCAACACTTCTGACACATGGGATACCGGAATGATTTCCAGGCCTTCTTTGACGTTGTCCGGAATTTCCCGCAGGTCCTTGGCGTTTTCTTCAGGAATCAGCACCGTTTTCACCCCGCCACGCAGGGCAGCCAACAGCTTTTCCTTAAGCCCGCCAATGGCAGAGGCATTGCCGCGCAATGTCACCTCGCCTGTCATGGCGATATCCTTGCGCACCGGAATACCGGTCAAAACCGACACAATGGCCGTCACCATGGCCAAACCAGCAGATGGCCCATCCTTTGGCGTCGCCCCATCCGGCACGTGGACGTGGATATCCAGCTTTTCGAACATCGGTGGCTTCACCCCGATTTGCGGACTGATTGACCTAACGAAGGAGCTGGCCGCGTCGATGGATTCTTTCATCACATCACCCAACTTGCCGGTGGTCTTCATCCGGCCCTTGCCAGGCAGACGCAATGCCTCGATCGACAGAAGATCCCCGCCAACCGATGTCCAGGCCAGACCGGTGACAACACCGACCTGATCGTCCTTTTCAGCCAGACCATAGCGGAATTTCTTCACACCCAGGTAATCATCCAGATTATCCGGCGTGATCACCACTTTTTCATGCTCTTTGCGCACAATCTTGGTGACAGCCTTCCGCGCCAGCTTGGCGATTTCGCGTTCCAGGTTCCGAACGCCGGCCTCTCGGGTGTAGACCCGAATGATTTCCTGCAATGCCTCATCGGTGATCTCAAACTCAGACGCTTTCAACCCGTGATTTTTGGTCTGTTTTTCAATCAGGTGCCGTTTGGCAATCTCGGTTTTCTCATCCTCGGTGTAGCCAGCCAGCGGTATGGTTTCCATCCGGTCCAACAGCGGGCTCGGCATGTTATAGCTGTTGGCCGTGGTCAGGAACATCACGTTCGACAGGTCATATTCGACCTCAAGATAGTGATCGACAAAGGTTGAGTTTTGTTCCGGATCCAACACTTCTAGCATCGCTGATGCCGGGTCCCCGCGGAAGTCCTGCCCCATTTTGTCAATCTCATCCAAAAGGATCAGTGGATTGGTG
Source organism: Roseovarius sp. YIN77 (assembly GCF_057219155.1). Lineage (NCBI taxonomy): Bacteria > Pseudomonadati > Pseudomonadota > Alphaproteobacteria > Rhodobacterales > Roseobacteraceae > Roseovarius > Roseovarius sp. YIN77. The sequence continues at coordinate 169,383 of NZ_JBXVVI010000001.1, read as the reverse complement.
GTTTTGGCTTTTTTCAGCGCTTGAATGATCTTACCCGGCATCGAACCGATATAAGTCCGGCGGTGACCGCGAATTTCAGATTCGTCACGAACCCCGCCCAGCGAGATGCGAATAAATTCGCGGCCTGTCGCCTTGGCCACAGATTTCCCCAAAGAAGTCTTACCAACGCCCGGAGGGCCGACCAGACACAGAATCGGACCTTTCAGCTTTTTCGAACGCTGCTGAACAGCCAGATATTCGACAATCCGCTCTTTGACCTTCTCTAGGCTATAATGATCATCATCCAGAATCTTCTGCGCGCGAGTCAGGTCTTTCTTCACGCGGGATTTGGTCCCCCACGGTATTGACAGCATCCAGTCCAGATAGTTGCGCACAACTGTAGCTTCGGCTGACATCGGGCTCATATTCTTGAGCTTTTTGATCTCACCCTCAGCCTTTTCTTTGGCCTCCTTGGACAGTTTGGTCTCTGCGATCTTTTCTTCCAGCTCGGCGACCTCATTGTCACCCTCATCACCGTCAGACAGCTCCTTCTGAATGGCTTTCATCTGCTCATTCAGGTAGTATTCACGCTGGGTGCGTTCCATCTGTGATTTGACGCGGGTCTTGATCTTTTTCTCGACCTTCAGAACGCTCATTTCGCCCTGCATCAGGCCATAAACCCGCTCCAGCCGCTCGCCCACATCCAATGTTTCCAAAAGCTCCTGCTTTTGATCAACCTCAACCCCCAGATGCCCGGCAACCAGATCGGCGAGCTTTTCAGGCTCACGGCTTTCAGCCACAGCCGACAGAGCCTCTTCGGGGATGTTTTTCTTGATCTTGGCATAGCGTTCAAACTCTTCACCGACAGACCGGATCAGCGCATTGACCGTGTCGAAATCACCCGGCAGTTCGCCCAGAAATTCGGCGTGAGCCTCAAAATAGCTATCGTTTTCAATGTATTCCAGGATTTTTACCCGCGAACGCCCCTCGACAAGCACCTTCACGGTGCCATCGGGCAGTTTCAACAACTGCAGGACATTGGCCAGAACGCCAACCTGATAGATGCCCTCTGCATCCGGGTCGTCAACAGACGGGTCGATCTGGCTGGACAGCAGGATCTGCTTGTCCTCTCCCATCACCTCTTCCAACGCGCGGACGGATTTATCACGCCCGACGAACAACGGGACAATCATGTGTGGAAACACCACGATGTCGCGCAGCGGCAGGACGGGATATGTTTGATTGAGTTGCTCGTGCATGCTCTTTCCTTATTTAGCAAGAAAACCCGGCCCCGCTGGGCGGCAGCTACTGGTTTCCTCCGATCTTGGGTTATTCAATTGGGGCGTTTTGCGCCCTCTTTCAACCCGCAATTCTTCACTTCTGCTTAATCTGCACTGCTTGTTGGGCAGGAGCAAGGCGATACAGAGCTCAGATGCGGTTTTCCTCATGATTTATGAATTGCCAATCCCGTGCCCCAGCGATGCCCAATTCTTGCCCATTTCGACCCATAGCAATTGTCTTATGAGAACAGTACAATACATCCGCAGCCTGCCTGCCCGCGCCAAATCCGCCTTTCGGGAAAACAAAAGCCGGATCGCCTTTGCGACGCTGATGGCATTTTCCGCAGGCGTGGTCATGTATTCACAGGCTGGCATCGTACTACCAAACGGCATGCCCCTGCATCTGTTTACCGGCATTGTTTACGCGGTTGTGGTCGGACCGGCGGCTTTTCTGACCTGCCTGTTTCTGCCAGCGGTGTCCACTCTGATCGAACCTGTGGCGCTGACCAGAATGGGATACGCCATAGGCGTGGTTTCATTTCCGGAATTTGCGGAAATGGTGCTGGATTCCCCCCTGTTGACGGCAGGTATCATTGTTGGCGGCGCGATTGTGCTGCAACGGCTGGCCCGGTTGGCAAAGCCCTACTTGCCTGAATTGCGCCCTACACCCGTGCAAACAGCCTGATTACACATTTATCTTATAGCGGTTCGATATCGTCAGCAGCCCGCTGGTCGTGAAACTCTGCCTGAAACGCTGCATAGCGACCCTCGGCAATCGCTGCCCGAATACCCGCCATCAGGTCCTGATAGTAATGCAGATTGTGCCAAGTCAGCAGCATTCCTGAAATCATCTCTTTGGCGCGGAAGACATGGTGCAGATAGGCGCGTGAATAGTTTCTGCAGGCCGGACATCCGCAGTTTTCATCCAATGGGCGCGGATCATCCTGATGCCGGGCGTTTTTGATATTTACAACGCCGTGGCGGGTAAAGGCCTGCCCGGTCCGCCCTGATCGGCTGGGAAGCACACAGTCAAACATATCGATCCCACGTGCCACTGCACCAACCAGATCGTCGGGTTTACCCACCCCCATCAGATACCGCGGCCGATCCGTGGGCAGCATATCCGGTGCATAATCCAGAACACCAAACATGGCTTCTTGCCCTTCACCCACGGCGAGCCCACCGACCGCATAGCCATCAAAACCTATCGCCTTTAGCGCCTCGGCGCTTTCTTCGCGCAGAGGCTGGGTAACTCCGCCCTGTTGGATTCCGAACAGCGCATATCCGGGCCGGTCGCCAAAGGCATCCTTGGATCGTTCGGCCCAGCGCATTGACGTGCGCATGCTTTCGGCCACGCGTTTCTCGTCCGCGGGCAGCGCCGGACATTCGTCGAAACACATCACGATGTCCGATCCCAGCAGGCGCTGGATTTCCATCGACCGCTCCGGTGTCAATTCGTGCCGCGATCCGTCGACATGGGATTTGAACGTCACGCCCTTTTCCGTCAACTTGCGCAAGCCCGCCAATGACATCACCTGAAACCCGCCACTGTCGGTCAGGATCGGCTTGTCCCAGTTCATGAACTTGTGCAGCCCGCCCAGGCGATCAATCCGTTCTGCCGTCGGACGCAACATCAAATGATATGTGTTGCCCAACAAGATATCCGCCCCCGTGGCGGCCACACTTTCGGGCATCATCGCCTTGACCGTTGCCGCAGTCCCAACCGGCATAAAGGCAGGCGTGCGTATCTCACCCCGTGGGGTCGAAATCACCCCGGTTCGCGCCTTGCCTTCTGTGGCCTGCAGATCAAATGAAAATCGCTGTGTCATCTTGATGCCTTTGTCGTTCAGCCCCGCCTTCTGCGTCAATTCCTTCGGTTTGCCAAGGGTCGTCTCTCACATTCGTGACCCTGAAATGCTTGGCATCCCGCTCAACATCTGTTGTGATCCCGGCTGAGCATCAATTCAAAGGAACGCGCCATGAAGAAAGCCCAGGATTACCTGGACGAGGCCAACGCCGTCGTCCCCCGTATCTCTGCCGAAGAGGCAATCAAAATCCATGCAGGTGGCGAGGGCGTCTTTGTCGACGTTCGCGACAGCAACAGCCTGCGCCAAACGGGTACCATCGCAGGGGCCCATCATGTGCCACGTGGCATGGTCGAGCTATCCGCCGACCCCGACAGCCCCTATCACCGCCCGGTGTTGCAAAAGGACGCCCCTATTTATCTTGTGTGTGGCGGGGGTCTGATGGCTGCGATGGCTGGCAAAACCCTGATAGAAATGGGGTTTACCAATGTCACCAATGTAGGTGGCGTGGCCGAATGGAAAGAGGCCGGCGGCCCAACCGAAGACATCCAGTAACCGTGAACCCACAAGGCATCCCAGTCAGATGAAACCCATCAACAGCCTCAACTTGCTTGGCGCCTTTACCTCGTTTGGCGTGGCCAGTTGTTGTGTGCTGCCAATGGTGATGATCCTGCTGGGCCTCGGCGGCAGTTGGCTGGCGATCTTTGGCAAACTGGCCGCGCTCAGCCCCTATGTGCTGACCGCGTCCACGCTTTTGGCGGTGTTGGCCTGGTGGGTGGCGCTGGACAGGGGGTCAGAAAGACGGCTGCGACGCTGGCTGTCGTTTTGTACCGCTCTGATCGCAATCTCCTGGGTTATTTATATGTTTGAGGCCCAGATCAACGATCACCTGATGACATGGATGTAACCATATGGCCGACACGACCCCGATCCTTGAAAGCACCATCACCTGCCCAACCTGCGGCCATGTGGAAACAGAGACCATGCCCACGGACGCTTGCCAGTGGTTTTATGAATGCAAATCCTGCAAAGCGGTCCTGACACCCAAACCGGGCGATTGCTGTGTGTATTGTTCCTATGCCACCGTTCCTTGCCCGCCAATTCAGGCTGGCGACAGCTGTTGTAGATAGCGCTCAGGGCAGGTTCACCCAGTCGGAGACACCGCCGGGATATTCGGGCCGAAAGTAAATGATCACCCGCCCCTCTGCCGGGGCACTGGCGTCCTCTTCCCATGGCGCAACCCCATGCAGACAGTGGCGGTGCAGGACATAGGCCTCCCCCGGTTTGGCCAAAATTTTAACCCGATTGCAGGTTTCGAACACCTCGCGCCGCGCTGCCTGATAGGCCGCGGTGACATCCACATCCTCCCAGGTCTGCCGGGGGTGCGGCTCCAGTACCTCGCGAAACGCGCGCTGCATGATCAAATGGCTGCCCTCCCACACCACCATCGGGCTGGCGCGGTCATCACAATCCGTCACCGGCAGCCCCAGAACAAAGGCATGAGGTTCCCGGATCATCCGTGCGCGATCCTGCCCCACCGGCAACAAGCCATCCACATGGGCCGCATCGCGTTTCAGACGATAGGTCAACGCTGCCTCGCCCTCATGTGTGCGTGGTTTTGGATAGCCAGGAAATATGCCTGACACCTGTCCCAGATGCAGGGCAGGCAATGGTCCGCCATGAAGCGCCGTCAGGAATTCAACCGCCGCACCGGTCAAAGGTCCAGACCCTGCGACAGCGCCCAACGCATCATTGGGCAACGCATCGACACCCACAAACCAAGTGCCCTGACAATCATATCCCTGTGGCGATGGCGCATCCGTATCCATCGCGGCCATCGCAGCAGGCCCGGCATAGCGCAACCAATCCAGAACCGCTGGTTCTGAGGGAAAGATGGCCCAACCGCGCTCTGCAAACTCCGCTACCATCCCACCGCCTTTCGCAGCATGTTCAGCGCCACCAGTGCCAGAAACACCGCAAAGATCCGGCGCAGTCGCCCCGCATCCGTGGCATGGGCCAGCTTTGCCCCAAAGGGCGCTGTCAGCATGGTCATCGAGATGACCAGTGCAAAGGCCGGAATATTGACAGACCCCACCGTATAGGGCGGCGCGTTGTCAGCTGCCGTCAGAAGAAACACAATGGCTGACGGCAGCGCAATGATCACGCCAAACCCCGCCGCCGTTGCGACCGCGCGGTGAATGGGCCGCCCGTACAATGTCATGGTTGGTACACCAAACGACCCACCGCCAATACCCATTAGGACCGATAGGAAGCCAACCACACCAGACAGACCTGCCCGCACAAAACCGGCGGGCATCTCCTCCGCCAGTCGCCAATCCACCCGTCCCATCCAGAAATAGGCGGAAATCACAATCCCCAGCCCACCGAATATGCCTTGCAGAACAACCGACCGCAGCGCCGCTGCGACGAACACCCCGATGATCGCGCCAATAATGATCCCCGGCGCCCAGGTTTTCAGCACGCCCCAATCCACCGCCCCCTTGCGGTGATGGGACAGGACCGACCGGGCAGAGGTGACAATGATCGTCGCCAGCGATGTCGCCAGACAGATCTGCATCAAATCCGTCCCCCCATAGCCCAAGGATGAGAACGTATAGAAAAATGCAGGCACCAGAACAATGCCGCCGCCCACACCCAACAGCCCGGCCACCACGCCGGCAAAGGCCCCGATGACAAGCAGCAAAGCCGCCATCGGCAAGAAAACTGCGATATCCACCATCAGGCGGCCTCCCTCAAAACATGGCTCAATGCCTCATCCACCACATGCACTCCGGCCTCTGGTCCGTGACCACGCTCTGACAAGGTGCGCCGCCACTGTCGTGCTCCGGGGCGCCCGGAAAACAGGCCCAGCATATGTCGGGTGATCTGATGCAGTTTGCCGCCATCCTCTAGATGCTTGGCGATATAGGGCCGCATCTCCTGTACGACCTGCACGGGGGATTTGACCGGCACCCCTGCGCCAAAGATCCGCTGATCTGCCTCCAGCAATACTTCAGACGGGTTGTGATAGGCCGCCCGACCAATCATTACCCCATCCAGACCCCGCGCCAAAAACGCCTTTGCCTGATCCAATGATGTAATGCCCCCATTCACCGACAGGTGCATTTTGGGGAACTGTTCCTTCATCCGCAAAACCAGATCGTAATCCAAGGGCGGGATATCGCGGTTTTCCTTGGGGCTCAGCCCTTGCAACCACGCCTTGCGCGCATGAATTTGCATCCGGGTGATCCCAGCATCCTGCATCCGCACAATAAAATCCGGCAGAACCTGCTCTGGCACCTGATCATCCACCCCGATCCGGCACTTGACTGTGACCGGCACATCGGACACCCGGATCATCGCGGTCACGCACTCTGCCACCAGCGCCGGGTTTTCCATCAACACTGCCCCGAAACAGCCCGATTGCACCCGGTCCGACGGGCACCCCACATTCAGGTTCACCTCGTCATATCCCACCTTCTGGCACATCACCGTGGCCTCGGCCAGTTCTGCGGGGTCAGACCCACCCAATTGCACCGCCACCGGATGCTCTGCCGGGTCATGCGCCAGCAAATGTAACGCCCCACCCCGTACCAATGCCGGGGCCGTGACCATTTCAGTATAAAGCAGCGCCCGACCCGTCATCAGCCGGTGCAAGTACCGGCAATGCCGATCGGTCCAATCCATCATGGGGGCAACGGACAGGCGCGCTGCATCCCGCAGCGTTTCTTCGTCAAACGGAGTTTGCGTGTCCGGGTTCACGTCGCGCTTCCATCCATAGAACTTTCGCTGTCCTGATACGGCGAAGCCTTGACTGCTTGCAATCCCTGCATGTGCAAATTCGTCATCTCCGTGCCGCAATCAGATGCGTGGCCAGCGCCCCGGCCTCGTAATAGGCGCGTTTCAGCCCCAGCGCCCTCTCCCTGTAGTGTTGAATTGGGCTCAGTGGCACATCATCCTCTGATCCGCTGACAAATACCTGCGCCATGGCCCGGCCAAAAACCGTTCCGGGCCCGATCCCGCGCCCGGAATAGCCAAAAACTGCGTAACCTCCCGCCCCGATCCGCAGGAGTTTCGGAATATGGTCCCCGGTCATTGAAATCCGCCCGTGCCAGCAATGGTCTAACCGAACACCGCCCAGTTGTGGATAAATCCGCCGCAATTTGCGCCGCGCCCAATCCCGGTGAACGCCGCCCGCATGATGCGAAGGATCCCCGATCCCGCCCACAATTACACGCCCATGTGCATCACGTCGGATCGACGACATGACCAGCGCCGTGTCCCAGGCCCCCTCCTGCCCTGGCAGAATGTCCTTCAATAGCTCTGCTGGCAGCGGTTCGGTGGCCATCTGGAAATAGTGAACAGGTGCCCATTTGGGGGCCTCAACGCCGCGCGCGGCCTGATGATAGGCATTGGTCGCAATCAGCAAATACCGGGATCGCAATTCCTGCCCACCTGCCTTAACACGCCAGCCATGCGATCCCGCCGCAACACCGGTTGCCGGGCAGTGTTCATGAATGACCGCGCCCGCCTGAATAGCGGCGCGCGCCAGACCCCGGCAATAGGACAAGGGTTGAATCGTGCCCGCGCGCGGATCAAACAGTGCCCCGTGAAACGTATCGCTGCCGGTTCGAACCTGGGCCTGCGCCCGGTCCAGCATTTGCAACGGCGCGCCACGTTTGATGTTTTGCCCACACCGATCCTGCAAATCACGAAGGTGTTTGGGCGACGCCGCGCAATGCAACGTTCCGTTGCGGATCGCATCACAGGGCATCTGATGGCGTTCAATCAGTTCGAACACTTTATCGGGCGCCGCTGCCAGTGCTTGGTACAACCGCGCGCCCGCCTCTGACCCCAATCGATCATCAACCTGATCGGGTGTCAGCCACAGGCCCGCATTGACCAAACCGACATTGCGGCCCGATCCGCCATAACCAATGGTTTCGGCCTCCAGAACCCGCACCGACAACCCGCTTTCTGCCGCGTAAAGCGCAGCAGAGCAGCCCGTAAACCCGGCCCCGATAATCACCAGATCGCAATCGACATCTGCCAGCAGCGGCTGCGTTTCTGGCGCCGCGACGGCTGTCGCCTCCCACAGGTTCCCGTCCTTTGTCCTCGGCCGCTTCATTGCTCTTTTGTCCCTGCATTCAAGCAAAACCAGACTGAATTTTTCGCCAAAACCGGTTTTCATTTTGCCCAATCAGCGATACATCGCATCAAGAGCAGAAGGAAGCGCGCATGACGAGTTTTGTACCGGAGGCAGGCAATACCCTTGCTTTGCGTCGTGCGCTTGGCAATTACCCGACCGGAGTGACCGTCATCACCACCGACAGCGCGATCGGCCCACTGGGTATTACCGCAAACAGCTTTTCCTCGGTCTCGCTAGATCCGCCGCTGGTCTTGTGGTCACCCGCACGCGCGTCTTTGCGTTTTGACGCCTTTGCCAAGGCACAACATTTCGCCATTCACATTCTGGGGGAGAATCAAAAACATGTTTGTGATCAATTCTCCAGACAGGGTCACGACTTTGGCGATCTGGATTACAGCCTGAACCATCATGGCGTGCCGCTGCTGGGCGAATTTGCGACCCGGCTGGAATGTTCGCTGGCCGCACAGCATGACGGTGGCGATCACCTGATTATCGTCGGGCGTGTCGAACAGGTGGCAACCCGTGAAAAACCTGCTCTGGTCTTTGCCCGGGGGGAATACGGAACACTGGCAAAATCTGAGCGCTGACAAAGAAAAGCGCACCCAAAGGTGCGCTTTTCCGAATACGGGTGGCAGCGTAGACAGTGATTAGATATCGGTGCGGGTATCTATCAATGTTCCTCCGGGTCCTGCGATGCGATCTGGCAGGCTAAGGATCAGCAGCTCACGTATGGCGCAACAGGCCAGAAAACTGACACATATACCATCGAAGCTTAGCTGAAATATCGCATCCATTGGACCGTCTCCTCATTTCCATCCCACGTTGATGTTGATTGTCGAAGATGGCGAAATCGGGGCAGGATACGGGCATTACCCATTCAATTTGCAGGCAATTTTAACGTATCGTGAATGAAAATGAGGCGAGCGTTCACGGTTTGGATACAAAATCCGCGAAACCAAATATTTGTTTCACTTTCGCGCGCGCGTTGATTTCTGTTCCGCAATGTTTTGCGCGATCAGTTCTTTGTACAGCGCCCTGATCCGCAGCGTCATCGGCCCGGCACCGTCACCATCGCCAATCGGTTTGCCGTCAATCTCTGCCACCGGCGTTTGCGCCCCAAAGGTGCCGGTTAAAAACGCCTCATCCGCGCCATAGGCCTCATACAGCGAATAGTTCTTTTCGCGCACCGGGATGCCATTGGCCTGACACAGATCTATGACCTTCTGCCGGGTCACGCCATTCATGCAGTAATCCCCGGTTGATGTCCAAACCTCACCCCGCCGCACAATAAAGAAATTGCAGGCATTGGTGGTGTTCACAAACCCATGCGGATCCAGCATCAGCGCCTCATCCGCGCCTGCCTGTTCGGCCTGCAGGCAGGCAATCACACAGTTCAGTTTCGAATGGCTGTTAAACTTGGCATCCTGGCTGGTGGGCAGGCCCCGCACCTGCGGGACAGAGGCGAGCCTGATCCCCCGACTTTGCACTTTCTCCGCGGGTTTCGAATGTTCAACAATCGCAACAATGGTCGGGCCCCATTTGGACAAGGCCGGATGTTGAAACGGTTTTGCTTTGCGTCCACGGGTGATCATCAACCGACAATGGGCATCACCTGTCATGCTGTTAGCCGCTGCTGTCTGGTCCAGAATGTCGCGAATATCCTCAGCCCCCATTCCCAGATCGATAGAGACAGATTTCAGCGAATTGAACAGCCGATCCATATGGTCATCGAAAAACGCCCACTCGCCGTCATAGAGCCGCATTCCCTCCCACATGCCGTCCCCCAGCATAAAGCCCGAGTCGTAAACAGACACCACCGCCTGATCCTTCGACACGATCTTGCCATCGACATATATCTTGATCGCATCATTGCGCGCATCCGCTTCGGCGTCATGGGTGGTTTGTGTTTGTTGCTGCATCCGCTTGCCCCTCATTTCCCAACACTGCTGAAGGGTTCCAGACAACAGATTGAAACAGATACGCGTCTAAGACAACGCCTGCCGGTGGGAAAAGGATCGCTTAATATGCTTCATCGCAGCGATCACCGGTTCTGTAGGGTTGTCAGCGGTATATAGACCCAGCGAATAGGGCGGCAGTTCCGGCAATCCATGATGGGTCGGAATTTCAACTATACGCCCGCCAAGGATGGAAACAGGAACCTGCGCAATCGCCATATCCGCCAAAATTGCCGCACGTTGCCCGCTGACTTCGGAACATTCAAAAACGATACGATAGTCGCGTCCTTGCTCATCCAAGGCCGCCAGCCCCACTTTACGCCAAACGCACATCGGTTCCCACATCGCCACAGGCAGCGGATCCTGTTCGATCGCCACGCCCCCGGACAGACCGGCCCAGATCAGAGGTTCGCGGTAAATCACCTCTGCCACTTGTGAATTGGGCACACCAGCTTCTGTTGTTACTACTGTCATGTCCAATTCGCCGCGATCAACCATGTCGATCATGCGCTCTGAATGGTCGATCACTACTTTGAGAGTAATTCCGGGATATTCGGCACTGAAACGACGCAACATTTCCGGCAAAAACCGCTCTGCTACGTCGTCGGGCGTGCCCATGCGCACTTCTCCGGTCAGCTCGGGCGCCACAAATCGGGCTAACATTTCGCTGTTTAGCGCCAGCAAACGACGCCCATGTTCCAACAACATCTCCCCTGAACGTGTTAGACGAACAGAGCGGCTATCGCGCACGAATAAGGGCCGACCCACCAATTCCTCCATCTTTTTGACCTGCATGGATATGGCGGAGGGCGTGCGCCCTACGGCCTCTGCCGCAGCAGAGAAATTCCCACTCTCGGCAATGGCCACAAGTGTTTTCAGCAAATCAAGATCAAGCAGCGGAATACGGGCGTTGGTGTGGATCGTCATGGCTTATCTTTCAATATTTTTGATAGTTCATCTAAATACTATTCGTTTGATTGAACCATAAATATGCGCGATTGTCCAATGCGACATCCGGATGTCTCCGAACCACAACCAAGGAGACATAACATGACGACGGTATTTGATTACTCCGCCACAGCGGACGGGAGCCATCCAGCGCCCATATCGTTTTTGAACAGTCTGCGCATCAGGCTGGCCGCCCGCTGGGCCGAAAAACGTCAAAGACGCGAGACCGCCAAGCCGTTGGATTTCGATGATCCAGCCCTGCGCGATTTGGGGGTAACCCGCAAAGACATCTTTTGGGCCACACCTTAGCCCGTAGATGTTGATGCCGGCGAATGGTTGAACCGCATCGCTAGGCACACGCTTTAACACAACAGATCATACGGCAAATGCCGTTCCTCGGAGGGAAAATAATGAAACATCATATTCTTACTGCAACAATCACACTGGCCGTAACTTTGGGCACAAGCGCCTTTGCTGGCGGCAGTTTTGGCTGCGACGACCTGCCAGATCACGCCGCCCTGAAAACCGCGCTGGACAGCGCCGTGGCGGATGAAGCCAGCGGGCTAGATCTGCATATGTGGGCCACAATCATCGATCGTGACGGTCGGGTCTGCGCGGTGGCCTCATCGGGCGCGGATCGCGGGGCACAATGGCCGGGAAGCCGGGTGATTTCGGCGCAAAAGGCCAACACCGCCAATGCCTTCAGCCTCGATGGTCTGGCCCTGTCCACGGCCAATCTGTTTTCCGCAGTTCAACCGGGTGGCAGCCTTTACGGGCTTCAATTCAGCAACCCGGTTAACCCGGCCGTCGCCTTCAAGGGCCCATCGCAAAACTTCGGCCAACACAACGACCCGCTGGTCGGAGAGGCCGTCGGTGGCGTGAATGTCTTTGGTGGCGGGCTGGGCCTTTATGATGCGACCGGCGTGATTGGCGGCGTTGGGCTCAGCGGGGATACATCCTGCGCGGACCACATGATCGCCTGGCGCGTGCGCCACAATCTGGGACTGGATCACCTGTCATCCGCAGGGGCCGGAGGGGTCAGTGGCGATTCTGACCGTCCCGACAATATCGTCTATGACATTGCGGACGGGGCTTCCGCCGGTGGGTTTGGCCATCCGCAATGCATCAACACAGGCGATGCCTCAGCTCTCCCTCCGGTTCAATGATCCTAGGTTGCTGAGATTGCCTGAGAGGCCTCGCCATCCAGGCGGGGCCTCACTTTTTTTGGGAGTGGATCAGCCCTGCCCCAGCTTTTTCAACCGCGCCTCGCGCAGCTGGGCGAAATCATCACCGGCGTGATAGCTCGACCGGGTCAAGGGCGTGGACGACACCATCAGGAAGCCCTTGCCATAAGCAGCCTTTTCATAGGCCTTGAATTCTTCTGGCGTTACAAAGCGATCAATCCGGTGGTGGCGTGTCGTTGGCTGCAGATATTGACCGATGGTCAGGAAATCCACATCGGCCGCACGCATATCATCCATGACTTGGGTCACACCCTGTCGATCCTCGCCCAATCCAACCATAATGCCGGATTTGGTAAACATGGTTGGGTCCAACTCCTTCACCCGCTGCAACAGGCGCAGCGAATGGAAATAGCGCGCGCCGGGGCGAACCTCGGGGTAAAGACCCGGCACGGTTTCCAGATTGTGGTTAAACACATCGGGTTTCGCCTTCACGACAGTTTCAACCACTGACGGATCGCATTTCAGGAAATCCGGCGTCAGAATCTCAATCGTCGTACCGGGTGATTGGCGGCGGACCGCGCGAATGGTCTGGGCGAAATGTTCGGCCCCGCCATCCTCGACATCATCACGGTCGACAGATGTGATCACAACGTGGTTCAAGCCAAGCTTTTTGACCGCGTCGGCCACCCGGCCCGGTTCAAACACATCCAACGCATCAGGTTTGCCCGTCGCCACATTGCAAAAGGTACAGCCGCGCGTACAGATATCGCCCATGATCATCATCGTGGCATGACCCTGCGACCAGCATTCGCCCACGTTCGGGCATCCGGCCTCTTCGCACACTGTGGTCAGCTTATGTTCACGCATGATTTTATGAGTATCAGCGTATCCCGGCCCACCAGGCGCCTTGACCCGGATCCATTTCGGCTTCTTCAGCGGCGCATTTTCTGGGCGATGCGCTTTTTCCGGATGGCGCTGCGAAGGAATCTTCAGATCACGGGATGTCATGGTGTCTCCTGCCAATAGTGCCCCACACCTAAACTGGGTCAGCAGGATTGTCCATATTCGCCCTGCCAATGCCCGCCAATCTGATCACCAATCCTTGATAACGCTAAATCAGCGATTGAACCCATGACACAAGAAGTTAGAATGATTATAAATCGATTCAGCCACGCATCTTGTGCAAGCCAGATCGCATTCCAAATAACAAACACGTAACATTAAAAACTCTTTACCGGAGGTACCATGGACGGCAACAGCGGATGCCCTTTCTCGGGCGCAAAAAAAACAACCAACCAGGACTGGTGGCCCAACCAACTGAACCTGAAGCTTCTGCATCAGAACTCTGCCAAATCCGATCCGATGGATGCAGATTTCAACTATGCCGAAGAATTCGCAAAACTGGACCTTAAGGCGCTGAAAGAGGACCTCTATGCCCTGATGACCGACAGTCAGGATTGGTGGCCAGCGGATTATGGCCACTATGGCGGGTTCTTCATCCGTATGGCGTGGCACAGCGCCGGCACCTACCGCACCGCCGATGGTCGCGGTGGTGGCGGCACCGGCCAGCAACGCTTTGCCCCCCTGAACAGTTGGCCCGATAACGGCAACCTGGATAAGGCGCGCCGCCTGTTGTGGCCGATCAAAGCGAAATACGGCAACCAGATTTCCTGGGCTGACCTGATGATCCTGGCAGGCAACTGCGCCATCGAATCCATGGGCGGCAAGACCTTTGGCTTTGGCGGCGGTCGCCCGGATGTGTGGGAACCCGAAGAGGACGTTTACTGGGGCGCAGAACAGGAATGGCTGGGCGAAACCCGCTACTCTGGCGAACGTGATCTGGAAAACCCGCTGGCCGCGGTTCAGATGGGCTTGATCTATGTGAACCCCGAGGGACCGAATGGCGAACCTGACATTCTGGCCTCTGGCCGTGATATCCGCGACACCTTTGGCCGTATGGGCATGGATGACGAAGAAACCGTTGCGCTGGTTGCCGGTGGTCACACCTTCGGCAAGGCCCACGGTGCAGGCGATCCGTCCCATGTGGGCCCGGAACCAGAATCCGCCCCGATCGAGGCGATGGGCTTTGGCTGGATGTCGTCGCAGGGCAGCGGCCATGGCGATGACACCATCACCTCTGGGATCGAGGGTGCCTGGACCGCCAATCCGACCCAATGGGACAACGGCTATTTCGACCTCTTGTTCGGCTATGACTGGAACCTGACCAAATCCCCAGCGGGCGCCAACATCTGGCAACCTGTCTCTCCGAAAGAGGAAGATATGGCCCCGGCTGCGCATGATGCGTCCAAAAAGGTCTCGACCATGATGACCACCGCCGACATGGCGATGCGCATGGATCCGATTTATGGCCCAATTTCCAAACGCTTCCATCAAAACCCGGAAGAGTTCGCAGACGCCTTTGCCCGTGCCTGGTTCAAACTGACCCATCGCGATATGGGCCCCCGCGCCCGCTATCTGGGTGATGAGGTCCCCTCGGAAGAGCTGATCTGGCAGGATCCGATCCCGGCCTCTGACACCAACCTGTCCGATGGCGATGTGGCTGATCTGAAAGCCGCTGTCCTGGCTTCTGGCCTGTCGGTGTCCGATCTGGTCAAAACCGCCTGGGCGTCGGCCTCCACCTTCCGTGGATCCGACTTCCGCGGTGGTGCCAATGGCGCGCGCGTCCGTTTGGCCCCGCAAAACAGCTGGGAAGCCAACGAGCCTGCCGAGCTGGCACGCGTTCTGTCCGCCTTGGAAGAGGTCCGCGCAAACTCCGGAAAATCCGTGTCCATGGCCGACCTGATTGTTATCGCAGGTTCCGCCGGGGTCGAGGCTGCCGCCAAGGCCGCAGGTCACGATGTCACCGTGCCGGTTACATTGGGCCGTGGTGATGCGACCCAGGAGCAAACGGATGGCGAAGGTTTTGCCGTTCTCGAACCCTACGCCGATGGCTTCCGTAACTACGCAAAGGCCAAATATACCGTGTCGGACGAGGAATTGCTCTTGGACAAGGCGCAGCTTCTGACCCTGACGGCCCCGGAAATGACCGCCCTTGTTGGTGGCCTGCGCGTTCTGGGTGCCAATCACGGCGGATCGGCCCATGGTGTCTTTACCGACCGTGTTGGCACGCTCAGCAATGACTTCTTCACCAACCTGCTGGATATGTCCACGCAGTGGGCCCCTGCCGGTGATGCCTTCGAAGGCCGTGATCGCGCAACGGGTGCGGTGAAATGGACAGCCACCCGCGTTGATCTGGTCTTTGGCTCCAACTCGCAACTGCGCGCTGTGGCAGAGGTCTACGGCCAGTCCGACAATCAGGGCAAATTCGTCGCTGATTTCGTGGCCGCCTGGACCAAGGTCATGAATGCAGACCGGTTTGATCTGGCCTAAGTCGCCTGCATCCTGAAACATTGACGGCGCGCCCTGTTCGGCGCGCCGTTTTCTATTCCTACTTAGCCAATCATCGGCCCGTATTTACCGTGAGTGCGTTCATAGTGATCCTTCAACCTCTGCAAGGCGATCTTCAGAACCACTTTGCCCGACCGCGCCGACCACCCCATGCGCCGTTCGGCAGCTTCCATCCCTTCCAGATAACAACAACACCGCAGCGCAACATCACCCAGCCCTGGCCCCAGGGCCTGTAACGCCGCCGATACCCTGTCGCGCGCATCGCCCGGCCCGTCCAACGATATGTTGTCGCCGGTAAAACTGCCCCGATCGCCGCCGGTCAGAAACTTTTCCCAGTTTTGCGCCACACGCGGGCCCATTTGCGCGACTTCGAAATCCTCTCGCAAACGCTCCCCCGCCGCCACCAGATCATCTGACAGATAGGGCTGGCCGTTCTTGTCTTTGCGCCGCGCCAGCGCCGCCAATGGCGATTCCGCGATATTGTATCTGATTTGGCGCGCCGGCCTGTCATCGCCCGTCGCCAACTGTTTGGATCCCCAAACCCGATGCTGTTCGGCAAAGGGGGTTTGCATCTCTTCGAAACCCGGTTGAGAATTGGCCGCCTGTCGCGAAAGCCTTTTCAACGCCGCCTGCCCGGCACTGGTAATTTGATACTGTGCGATCTTGCCTTTGCGACGGCAGCTGATCCAATCCTTCAGCGCCATCGCCTGTGCAGTTTCCCGGTCCACCACCGCTGTCCGTGTCGATTTCCCCCCCGGCAGGTCACGTACGACCACGGCTTTTTCCAGTTCCTTGGCCACGACCAAAACCGCCCCGGTTTCGTTCAGACGCCTTAATATCCTTACGGCATTCACTTCCAACTCAGACGGTTGGTCATCAGTTTTTGTTCGCATCGCAACACTCATTTGTGTTTTGTCCTCTATGGAATTTAAAATTTGCATCTGAAAATGACTGCTCCCCAAGTCTTTCAACGCCTCATCCACCAACAGATCATCGCGCCGGTTCTCAAATTGGCGCACTTGCCGCAAAATGGTGGATGCATGGCATCCCGCGCCACGTGCCAAAGAACGAATGGAAACTCCTGCCTCCGTATGCAACAGATATCGCTGCGCAGGCACTGGCACCCAGTTTGGCAGGCCGACATCAAGAACGGATTGAGAGATATAGAGAGGCTTCATGACTGATAAACTCATATTCGTTTCTCGCTATCGGAACGCAACACAATCATAGGTTGTTAATCTCCATTAACGGAAAAACAGTCCAGATTTCCCGAGTTTTGTAATTATTCACTAATGCATTCTGAAACGATCGCCCTATGGTTGTTCTATTGTCGCAACACCACGGACAATGGTGCAGGGTCCTCTGGTATTTTTGACTCAGGGACCAAGAATGACCGACATCGTTTCCAAACTCACAGACCTGCGCCGCCCCCGTCTGTTGCTTCGGGCTGCGCGATTGGGCCAAAACTCCTATCAGCGCGACCGTGATCTCCTGCCCCTGTTGGGGGCCACGATATCCACCACGTCACGCGGGGTTCTGGCGTTTTTGTTTGATGAGGAACGCGACATGGAGTCAAAACGAAAAACGGGCGACGCCAGTTACAGCGTCACCCGTCATGTTTCATTGCTGATCGCTTTATTGGCAGAGACGCATCACGTCGCCACCGACAATTGATCAGACAAACGCATCCGGCATAGAGGCCTTTTTCTTGGCCACATATTCATCCAGTGCTTCACGGATCGACTGATCCATGGCCGGCTGCTGATAGTCAGAGATCAGTTTTTCAACTCGCGCGGCGGCCAGTTGCTGGCTGTCGCGTGCACCCTCTTCCTGCCAGGTCTCAAACGGTTTGTAATCCAGCACTTCGGTCTTCCAGAACGCGGCTTTAAAGTTCTCCTGTGTGTGCGCACAGCCCAGATAATGGCCACCCGGCCCGACCTCGGCAATCGCACCCATAGCTTGCGCATTCTCGTCAATCTCGACGCCTTTTGCGATACCGTGCAATACGCCCAGCTGATCCGCATCTAGCACGAATTTTTCGAAGGATGACACAAGGCCACCTTCCAGCCAGCCGCAAGCGTGAAGCATAAAGTTCACCCCACCCAAAAGCGCCGCGTTCAGTGTGTTTGCAGTTTCATATGCTGCTTGCGCATCCGGCAGTTTGGACCCGCACAGCGATCCGCCAGAACGGAACGGCAGACCCAGACGACGGGCCAGCTGACCAGCCCCGTACAAGATCTTGGATGCCTCTGGCGTACCAAAGCTGGGCGCGCCCGAATTCATGTCGATCGAGGTCACAAAGGCCCCCATGATCACCCGCGCGCCTTTGCGCACCAACTGGCTGTACGCCACACCGGCCAGCGTCTCGGCCAGAACCTGAGTCAACGTTCCGGCAACGGAAACCGGCGCCATGGCTCCGCCAACGATAAAGGGCGAAATGATGCAGCCTTGGCCGTTTTTGGCATAAACATCCAACGCACCGACCATGATCGGGTCAAAAGTCAACGGAGAGTTGATATTGATCAACGAGGTGGTAACGGCGTTTTCCTGTACGAAATCCTGACCAAACAGAATTCCACACATATCCACCGTGTCCTGCGCCCGGCTGGGCTCGGTCACAGATCCCATAAACGGCTTATCCGACAAGGTCATATGCGCCATCAGCATATCCAGGTGACGCTTGTTCACCGGCACGTCGGTCGGTTCGCACACCGTTCCACCGGAGTGGTGCAACCATTTGGACATATAGGCCAATTTCACGAATTTGTTGAAATCATCCATCGTGGCATAGCGACGTCCACCATTGGTATCGCGCACAAAGGGCGGGCCATAAACCGGTGCCAGTACCAGGCTGTTGCCGCCGATACGCACGGATTTTTCCGGGTTGCGGGCGTGTTGTACATATTCGCCCGGCGCGGTTTTGATCAACTCACGGCACAGGCCACGCGGAATACGTACACGCTCGCCATCAATATCGGCCCCGGCTTCGCGCCACAGCTCCAACGCTTCGGGGCATTCGACGAAATTGACACCGATTTCTTCCAGAACGCGCTCTGCGTTCTCTTCGATGATTTGCAACGCCTCTTCGTTCAACAGTTCCAGATTGGGAATGTTGCGTTCGATATATTTGGCGGTTTCTATGGTAACGGCGGTCCGTTCTGCACGGCGGGCGGCACCTCCGCCTCCTCTTGCGCGACGACGCAATCCTGCTTCTGACATTTTGAATTCCTGATTAATTGACATAAGCCATTGCCAGCAATCTTAAACGATGCCTGTGATCGGCGTTGGTGCATACCGGCGATTAGGATGCAAAAACGACATTCCTGACAACAGAAAGCGGCGGACAGGCCGATTCCTGCGAAATGAATCACCACTGAATGTGCCAGCACTCTTGCACTTGATCCCCAAGCTTTCTATTGGCAAGTCATGACAGATAGCACATCCCACGACCGCCTTCTCATCATCGACTTCGGCAGCCAGGTGACGCAGCTGATTGCGCGACGTCTGCGCGAACTGAACGTCTATTGCGAAATTCACCCCTATCAGAATGTCACGATGGATTTCATCCGGCAGATGGCGCCCAAGGCGATCATCTTTTCCGGTGGCCCTGATAGCGTAACGCGAGAGGGCTCGCCGCGCGCCCCGCAAGAGGTGTTTGACTACGGCGTCCCAA
Organism: Roseovarius sp. YIN77; assembly: GCF_057219155.1. Classification (NCBI taxonomy): domain Bacteria; kingdom Pseudomonadati; phylum Pseudomonadota; class Alphaproteobacteria; order Rhodobacterales; family Roseobacteraceae; genus Roseovarius; species Roseovarius sp. YIN77. The sequence continues at coordinate 150,002 of NZ_JBXVVI010000001.1, read as the reverse complement.
TCTTGGGCATCTGTTACGGCCAGCAAACCATGATGCAACAGCTGGGCGGCCGTGTCGAAGGCGGCAAAATCTCTGGCGGCGGTGGAACCGCTGAATTTGGCCGCGCTTACGTTACCCCCGGCGAACCACTGGATATTCTGGATGGCTGGTTCGCCAATGGTGACGAACAGGTCTGGATGAGTCACGGCGATCATGTCGCTGAAATCGCGCCGGGATTTCAGGTTTACGGCACCTCGCCCAACGCCCCTTATGCGATCACGGCTGACACGGATCGTCACTTTTATGCGGTGCAGTTTCATCCAGAGGTGCACCACACCCCCAACGGCGCAAAGCTTTATGAAAACTTTGTCCGTCTGGCAGGCTTCGCCGGTGATTGGACCATGGGCGCTTACCGCGAACAGATGGTGCAGGCGATCCGTGATCAGGTCGGCGAAAAAAAGGTGATCTGCGGCCTGTCGGGCGGCGTTGACAGCTCTGTCGCCGCGATCCTGATTCATGAGGCGATCGGCGATCAACTGACCTGTGTTTTCGTCGATCACGGCCTTCTGCGGAAAAACGAGGCCGACGAAGTCGTCACCATGTTCCGCGACAATTACAATATCCAACTGATTCACGCTGATGAATCAAACCTGTTTCTGGGCGAGCTGGATGGCCAATCCGACCCCGAAACCAAACGCAAGATCATCGGCAAGCTCTTCATCGACGTGTTTCAGAAACACGCCGATACGATCGAGGGCGCAGATTTTCTGGCCCAGGGCACACTGTATCCCGACGTTATTGAGTCGGTCAGTTTCTCTGGCGGCCCATCTGTCACCATCAAATCGCACCACAATGTCGGCGGCCTACCCGAAAAAATGGGCCTGAAACTGGTCGAACCGCTGCGCGAACTCTTCAAGGACGAGGTCCGCGCCTTGGGTCGTGAACTGGGCCTTCCGCAAAGCTTCATCGGTCGTCACCCCTTCCCCGGCCCCGGCCTTGCCATCCGCTGCCCCGGCGAAATCACCCGAGAAAAGCTGGAAATCCTGCGCGAGGCCGACGCCATCTATATCGACCAGATCCGCAAGCACGGGCTCTACGACGATATCTGGCAGGCCTTTGTTGCGATCCTGCCGGTCCGCACCGTGGGCGTGATGGGCGACGGACGAACCTATGATTATGCCTGCGCGCTCCGCGCCGTGACCTCTGTCGATGGCATGACCGCGGATTATTATCCGTTTAGCCACGAATTCCTCGGCGAAACCGCCACCCGGATCATTAATGAGGTCAAGGGCATCAACCGCTGCACCTATGACATCACCTCAAAACCCCCGGGAACGATAGAGTGGGAATAGTGCAGGCGGACAAAAATTAGCAAAAAATAAGTGTGAAAGATGATTATCAGCCACAAATACAAATTCATATTCATTAAAACCACTAAAACTGCCGGAACATCAATCGAAGTTGATTTGAACCCTTTGCTTGGCGAAACAGACATTGCGACCCCCATCTTTCCACATGTTGATGGGCACACACCTAAAAATTACAAATATCGAAAATTAGGATTTCGTAAAGAACTCAGCAATCACATGGCCGCAAAAGAAGTGCGTAAATTTATCGGAAGATCCATATTCGATGAATACTTCGTGTTTTGCGTTGAGAGAGAACCAGTTGATAAATGTATAAGCCACTTTTCGATGCTACGAAACAGTCCTCATCACAATGTCGGTAACGAGAATCTCACTTTTGAAGAGTACATCTCTCGTCGAAAATTTCCCAACGATGTGAGTAAATACACAGACCATGATGGACAACTGATAGTCGATCAAATTTTAAAATACGAAAATCTCAACGAAGAATTAGATGAAGTAAGCAAGAAACTAGGATTAAACTTCTCGCTAAGCAGCAAGGCTAAATCTGGAAATAGATCTAATATTGTGGTGACCAATCAGCAAGAAGAGACCATCTATGAAGAATTCTCTGCTTCGTGTAAATTCTCCGGATATCGAAAGTTGTAGAGTTCTGGTAGAGTTCTAATGTTAGAAAACTCACACTCAAACTAATTGCAGTGTGACATTGTTTTGTGTCTACTTCGGCATGGTGGGTAATGCCTCATTCCGGCACACAAGAGTTGTCAATTGAAACATGTTGTTTCGGTTTTGAAAAATATCAGACCTTAGTATGAAATCGGTAAACATCATTGCGGCTTTGACTATCATGTTTTTAATATCAAATTTCTGTAGGAAGTAATGCACCAGGTCACGCTGAACGGATATCTGGATGTGCCCGCTGAGCGGCTGTCAGCCGTCCGCGCGGGCCTGCCTGACCACATCCGTCTGACCCGGGCAGAACCCGCCTGCATTGCTTTCGATGTCACCGAATCTGCCACCCATCCAGGACGGTTTGAGGTGGCAGAGGTCTTTGCCTCCCGCGCAGGCTTCGAACTTCACCAAACACGCACGGCATCCTCCCCCTGGGCCAATATCACCAAAGGCATCCCACGCCACTACACCACAACCGGGTTAGAAACGTGAGCCACCCCACCATACGGGCCGCAATCTGGATGAGCGGCGCGGTGGTGTCCTTTTCTGCTATGGCTGTCGCAGGCCGGTTCGCTCGGACCTCGCTCGATACATTCGAAGTGATGATGTATCGATCCTTCATCGGGCTGATCATCGTTTTATGCGTCGGTGCATATTGCAACACCCTGCACCAGATCAGCCTGCGCCATCTGCGTCAGCATACGTTGCGCAACCTCGCGCATTTTGCCGGGCAGAACCTGTGGTTCTATGCCCTGCCCCTGATCCCGCTGGCCCAGCTTTTTGCACTGGAATTCACAACCCCGATCTGGGTCATCCTGTTTGCCCCCATTTTCGTGGGCGAAAAGATTACAAAGGCAAAACTTCTCTGCGCCGCTATCGGCTTTGCAGGGGTCCTGATGGTCGCCCGCCCCGGTGCTGCAGGCCTCAGCCCCGGCATCATCACCGCCGCCCTTGCCGCCATCGGCTTTGCCCTGACGGCGCTACTGACCAAGCGCCTGACACGCACGGAATCCACAACCTCTATCCTGTTTTTCCTCACGGCCATACAGGCCGTCCTTGGCATCATCACCTCGGCATATGATGGTCAAATTTCCCTACCAGACACAGATGTTTTGCTGCCGCTCTTCGTCATCGGCTGTGCAGGTCTGATGGCTCATTTCTGCATCACCCGCGCGCTCAGCATCGCGCCAGCCTCTGTCGTATCGCCCTTTGACTTTGCCCGCCTGCCCGTCATTACAGTGATCGGGGCGGCATTCTACCATGAATCGATCCACCCCCTGACCATACTAGGCGCAGTTGTAATATTCGCGGCGAACTACCTGAATATCCTGACCAACACCCAGAAAAAGCCTTAATTACTTGCAGATTTGTTACGTTGCGAAACAATCTCGGGCTTACGTAAGGGAACAAATTGACGCACCAGTCAGCCGATTTTATTGCTTGACTTAGGGTTGAGGCACCTATCGAGGGACAAAATGAAAAAAACATGGGCAATCGCCGCGACGCTGTCGGCGGCAGCAGGCGCGGCGCAGGCAGGCGGCATTGAGCGCAGCAATCAATCAGTTGCGATCTTGTTTGAAGAGGGCAACTACGCCGAATTCACCTATAGCAGCGTGAACCCGAGTGTCAGCGGCACGTCGACAACCACTTACAGCTATACCGGCGGTACACCAACGGGTGATATGGCCGAAAGCTATGAGCAACTTGATTTTGGCCTGAAGTTCGCCATGTCAGAAAACCTTGATGTCGCTTTAATCAAAGACAGCCCCGTCGGTGCTGACGTTCTGTATCCGGCAAATGGTGTCCCGCCCTTCCCGTTTGGAACAGATCACGTGTTTGCTGGGGGCAATGCAGATGTGGACTCCACTTCACTCGGCCTCCACCTGCGCTACAAGTTCGATAACAACTTCAGTGTTATCGGTGGCGTTCGTCATGTTACTGCCGGCGGGAATTTGGGTATCCCGTTTTTCAACAATTACCTGCTTGAGGTCGAAGATTCGTCTGAAATCGGTTATACGGCGGGTGTTGCGTGGGAAAAACCTGAAATCGCTGCACGTGTCGCTCTAACGTATCATTCAGCGACAACCCACTCATATGGCGCGATGGAAGGCGGGCTTTTTACGGGAAGCGCCGACCCAATCGCAACCGGAAACTTCGAAGTTGAAATCCCCCAGTCAATAAACCTCGACTTCCAAACCGGCATTGCCAAAGATACCCTGCTCTTCGGCTCCGTGCGTTGGGTAGATTGGACGGCCTTTGATATCTCTCCGCCACATTTCACTCCAATCGCGGGTCCAATCGTCAGCTATGACGATGATGTAGTCACCTACAACCTTGGCCTTGGCCGCCGTCTGAATGACAATTGGTCCGTTGCGGCAACAATTGGATACGAAGAATCTCAAGGTGGGTTCACCGGCAACCTCGGCCCAACCGATGGATTTACCAGTCTTGGTATCGGTGCAACATACACCTATGAAAACTTCAAAATCAGCGGTGGAATTCGTCATATTTGGATTGGTGATGCCGATACCGCAGGTCCTCCTATCGGTGAAGCGGGCGATCCGGTCTACATTCCGGAACCTGGCGCCCCTCTCGCCAATTTCCGCGACAACACCGCTTGGGCCTGGGGCATGCGCATGGGCTTTTACTTCTGATTTTGTAGCCACGCGGACACCCCCACCCCTGCGGGGGTGCTTCGTTTTCAGTCCACCCCCTCATAAACCCGCTTGGCCTTCGCCCGGCCAGTCCCCATATTACCCCCATGTTGAAATTCACCCCGATCCTGCTCGCGCTGCTCTACGGGTTCGCCATGTACCGCTTTTCGGCCTGGCGCACCTCACGAGAGCTTGACGCAAACTCCACGGAACTGGCGGATAAAAAACTGGTGGAGCTGTGCACACGCATGGCCCGGGCATTGGATCTGCCGCGCATCCGGGTGAACATCTATGAGATCGACCCGATCAATGGCCTCGCCGCCCCAGACGGGCGCATTTTTATCACCCGCGGTTTTTACAACAAGTACCGCGCGGGGGAGGTTACAGCCGACGAATTGGCCAGTGTCATCGCGCATGAGCTGGGCCACGTGGCACTGGGCCATTCGCGCCGCCGGATGATCGACTTTTCCGGCCAAAACGCCATGCGCACGGCGCTTGCCATGGTACTGGGCCGCTTCCTGCCCGGCATCGGTGTCTACCTTGCGAACTTCCTGATGACACTCTTGGCTGCCCGCCTGTCGCGCGGCGATGAGTATGAGGCCGACGCCTACGCCTCTGCCCTTTTGACCAAGTCCGGCATTGGCACCGACGCGCAGAAAAGTCTATTTGAAAAACTCGACGCTCTGACCCGCACCAAAACCGGTGCTATGCCCGCCTGGCTGATGAGCCACCCCAAAACCGCCGAACGGGTCAAGGCGATTGAGACGAACGAGGCCCGCTGGGCCAAAGCCGATCAAACCTGATCGCCGGTTGCTTTTTGGTCAAAATACTCCCGCCGGAGGCGCCGACGGTGACGAAACTCACCGACCTGCCAATGCCTTCCCTAACCTTGGCAGCTTGGCCTTTTTCAACAGCCGCCGCATATCCCAGGGCTCACCCGCCAGACGCTCGGCCTCGGCCCGCACCTGTTCCGCTGCCTTCAACATCCGCTCTGGATCAGCTTCATAGAAGCCCAACAAAAACGCATCCGGGTCGGCGCGCGATACGCCTTCCTCTGCCAAGACATGGCGTGGGAAATCCTTGCGATTGACGGTTACGATCACATCGGCGGATCCGGCAATCGCGGCCGCCAGAACGTGTATATCGGCCGGGTCGGGCAGCCACAGCCGCGCCTCATCCCCACCCTTGGGCCGCACCGATGCCTTGGGCCAGGCAACAGATAACAGCGCGATTTCGCCCCGTGCGATCGTCTCCCCCTGTGGCCCGATCTTGCGCGCGGCCCGCGCCCATTCTTCCAGTATCCGAACCGACCAAAGCGGTTGGTAAAACCCGGCTCTGGCTGTGGCCAGCAACACCTCTCGCATCACCGTCGGATACAGAACATTGGCGTCCAGCAGCGCCCGCATCAGCCATTCAACCGGAAAAAAAGCGCCTTCAGATAGCCGCTTTCGGCCAAGCTGGGCAGCAACGGGTGATCAGGCCCGGCATAGCCGGTATGGATCAACTGCGCCTGTCGCCCTGCCCGGCCAATACCGCGCACAGAAGCATTGCGAAACTTGATCACATCAGCCGCGTGGGAACAAGAACACAGGCCCAGATAGCCCCCGGGCGCCACCAAACGCGCCGCCAGTCGCGCCACACGTTCATAGGCACGCAGCCCCGCCTCCAACGCCTGTTTTGACGGGGCAAAGGCCGGTGGATCGCAGATCACCACGTCAAACTCTGCACCTTCTTCGGACAAAGCCTCCATCACGGCAAAGGCATCACCCTGTCGGGCGCTAAACCGCTCCGCATAACCGGATAAATCCGCACCCCGCGCGGCCAGCTCCAGCGCTGGCGCGGACCCATCCACCGCCAGCGCGGATTCTGCCCCGCCCGCCAGCGCCGCCAGGGAAAACCCGCCCACATGGGAAAACACATCCAGCACCCGCGCGCCCTGCGCCAGCTGCTGGGCAAAGCCATGATTGGGGCGCTGATCGTAAAAGAGCCCGGTTTTCTGCCCGCCCATCAGATCGGCCAGATAGGTCGCCCTATTCATCTGAACTGGAATTGGGCCATCAACACCGCCCGTCACAACCCGGCTATCCTCATCCAAACCTTCCAGCTTTCGCGCGCGACCGCCCGCGTTTTTCAGAATTGTCGTGGCACCGGTCACCTCTGCCGCAACTCCCGACAGGTCATCAAACATCGCCTCGGCCCAGGCGGCATTGGGTTGGATCACCAGCGCATCGCCAAAGCGATCAATGATCACCCCGGGCAGCCCGTCCGCCTCTGCATGGATCAGCCGGTAAAAGGGGGTATCAAATAACCGCGCGCGCATCGCCAAGGCCGCCGACAGTTTGTCGCGCAGCCAATTCCGATCGATCTCTGCCTCTGGATTCTGATCCAGCAACCGCGCCATGATCTTTGATCCGGGATTGACTGTGACCGTCGCGATGGGTTGGCGTTCAGCATCCTGCAAAACGGCGATGGTTCCGGGCGCCAATGCCTTGGTCCGCCGGTCGGTGACCAGCTGGTTTTCATAGACCCAGGGCGTGCCCCAGCGGATCGGACGGGGATCGACCTTTGGTTTCAGGCGGATGGCGGGGCGTGATTGATCTGTCATGACGCCTGATTAGACTGTTCTACAGACGGGGAAAACCCCGGATCATCGGGCATCTGCTTCGGGTATGGAAAAGGGGCGCCGCCCCTCTGAGCCTGCGGCTCATTCACCCCGAGGTATTTAAAGCGAAAGGAAACTATCAGACCATCCAACGCGCCTTGCGTTTCTCGAAAAAGGCGGCGATCCCTTCGCGGGCCTCGTCGCCCTCCCATTGTCGGGCCAGCGCTGCGATGGAATGATTGATGGTCGCCTGATCAATGCTCGCCCCCAAATCCTGCGCCAGCGCCTTGGCCGCGGCAACGGCCCCGGGTGCGCAGTTCAGATAGGGGATGACTTCCGCCTCAATCGCCTGATCCAGTTCCTCCGGCACCACGGCGCGCGCCAGCAGATCCAGCGATACGGCCTCCTCTGCACCGAAGATGCGTGATGACATGAACACACGACGCGCCTTGCCCTCGCCCATCCGGGCGATGACATAGGGGCCGATGGTGGCGGGGATCAGACCCAGCCGGGTTTCCGTCAGGCCGAATTTCGTATTCGTTACCCCAACCGCCACATCGCAGACAGATATCAGCCCAATCCCACCCCCAAAGGCCTGCCCGTTGATCCGCCCGATCAGGGGTTTGGGCAAGCGGTTCAGGGCATGAAGCATCTCTGCCAGTTTCCGCGCCTCTGCCATACGCGTGTCGGGATCGGCGGTGATCTGGTTCTGCATCCATGACAAGTCTGCCCCGGCGCAAAAGCTCTGCCCCGTGCCGGTCAGAACAACCGCACGAATATCATCATCTGATGCGATCTGCGCTGCGGCCTCTGTCAGTTCTGAAATCATCTGCCCTGACATGGCATTGTGTTTGCCCGGCAGGTTCAGCGTCAATACCGCCACCCCACGGGCATCGGTGGTGACGGAAAGGGTGTCAAACACGGGTTTGTCCCCTCAGACCTCCTGCCACATCAACGGCCCGAACCAGGGCCTCCGTATCTAGCCCAGTGTCGTATCCCAACGCCTTTAGATGGCCGTCAATCACGTCTGTCGCAATATTACCGGGTGCGCCGGGTGCAAAGGGGCAACCGCCAAGTCCGGCGACCGAAGCATCAAAAACCCGGATCCCCAATGACAGCGCCGCATCAATATTGCTGATCGCGCGCCCACCAGTGTCGTGAAAATGCCCGGCCAGACGGTGCACCGGCACCACATCGCGCACTTTCAACAGCATCCGCGCCACACTGTCGGGCGTGCCCTTGCCGACCGTGTCGCCCAACGACACCTCGTAGCACCCCATGGCAAACAGCGCCTCTGCCACCTTTGCCACCTGTTCAGGCGCGACCGGTCCATCATGTGGGCAATCGGTAATGCAAGACACATAGCCCCGCACCGGCAGATCGATATGGCGCGCGGCCTCCAGCACCGGGCGAAATCCATCCAGACTGTCGGCAATGGACATGTTCAGGTTGGCCATTGAAAACCCTTCAGAGGCGGCGGCAAACACCGCGACCTCATCGGCCCCAGCCGTAACAGCGGCCTCGTATCCTGTTCTGTTTGGCACCAGCGCACCATAAGATACCCCCGGCGCGCGGCTGATCCCGGTAAACACCTGATCGCTATCCGCCATCTGCGGCACCCGCTTGGTCGAGACGAAAGCCCCCACTTCGATCCGCCGAAATCCGACCTGCGACAACGCATCAATCAGCGCGATCTTATCCGCCAAACTGACCGGCCCGGGTTCGTTCTGTAATCCATCGCGGGGGCCGACCTCTACGATTTCAACGGGTTGTACTGCCATCTTTATCTTCCTCCTCAAGCCGGATCAAAACCTGCCCGGCTGCGACCTGCGCGCCTGGTTTGACCAACACCTCTGCCACCACGCCGTCCCCGGCGGCGGTCAGGGTGTGTTCCATTTTCATCGCCTCCTGCACGGCCAGCGCCTGGCCGGCTGTAACCTGATCCCCGGCCCGAACATGAACCGCCTTGACCAGACCCGGCATCGGCGCCTCTATCACCAACCCGGCAAACCCTGCGCCCGTTTCCCGGTCCAGCAGATCGGGTATCTGAAACTGATCGCTCCCATCCCCAAAAACCCACAATTCCGCCCCGTGACGAAACACCGACAGACGGGTTCGCACACCATCAACGCACCAGCCATCTTGCGAATACTGGACGTCAATCTGCCGGGCGTCCAGCGTTACCTGAAACCGGCCTGCAGCCCGCACCACCACCGCAGCCGATTCATCGCCGCCTCGCGACCGAAGCGTGACCCGTTGCACGATTGGTTGCCACAGGGAAAACCCGGCCATCGGATCATCCAGTCGGTCAAGCCCCAACGCCGCAATGGCCGCCACGGCAACCACGTCCGATCGTGGCTCTGTCATCGCGGCAAACCGCTCCAGATCGCGCCCGATCAACCCGGTATCCACCTCCCCCTCGACAAAGCCATCATGCGCGCATAGCGCCCGAAGAAATCCCAAATTGGTGGTGACACCGGCGATTTCGGTCCCGGCCAAAGCCCGGTCCAAGCCCGACAAGGCCGTCCGGCGATCCGGGCCATGCACAATCACCTTGGCAATCATCGGGTCATAATATGTACTGATCTCATCCCCTGCGCGCACCCCGCAATCGGCCCGCACATCCGGTGGAAAGCGTAAGTGATGCAACCGCCCCGTTGCTGGCAAAAACCCCGCCGGTACGTCCTCTGCATAAAGCCGCGCCTCAAACGCATGGCCGGTAATTGTCAGGTCCTCCTGCCGGGCGGGCAAGGCTTCGCCCGCCGCCACCCGCAACTGCCATTCAACCAGATCGATCCCCGTGATCGCCTCTGTCACCGGGTGTTCAACCTGCAATCGCGTGTTCATCTCCATGAACCAGAACCGATCCGGGCGCAGCCCGTCCGATCCGTCAACGATGAACTCCACTGTCCCGGCCCCTGCATAACCTATCGTCTCTGCCGCGCGCACAGCGGCCTGCCCCATGGCGGCGCGCATCTCATCCGTCATACCCGGCGCGGGGGCCTCCTCGATCACCTTCTGATGCCGTCGTTGCAGGGAACAATCCCGTTCAAACAGATGCACCGCCTGCGTGCCGTCACCAAAGACCTGCACCTCGATATGGCGCGGGCTTTGTACGAATTTCTCGATCAGCACTGCATCATTGCCAAAGGCTGCCTGCGCCTCTGCGCGTGCAGAGGATAGCGCCGCGGTGAAATCGACAGAGTGCTCCACTAATCGCATGCCCTTGCCACCACCGCCCGCCACCGCCTTGATCAGCACCGGATATCCAATCCGTTCCGCCTCTCGGGCCAGCAGATCATCCTCCTGATCGGCCGCGTGATAGCCGGGCACAACGGGTACGCCAACCTTTTCCATCAATGCCTTGGCGGCATCCTTTAATCCCATGGCCCGGATCGCAGATGCCGATGGTCCGATAAAGGTCAACCCAGCTGCCTCTACCGCCTCTACAAAATCCGGGTTTTCAGACAGAAAGCCATATCCGGGATGGATCGCCTCTGCCCCGGCATCCAAGGCCGCGGCGATAATCGCATCGCCCCGCAGGTAACTTTCGGCAGATGTCGCCCCACCCAAACCAACCGCCTGATCCGCTAGCACCACGTGTTTGGCGTTTCGGTCGATATCAGAATAGACCGCCACGGTTCGCACCCCCATCCGTCGGGCGGTTTGCATGATCCGGCAGGCAATCTCGCCCCGGTTTGCGATCAGGATCTTGTTAAACATTACCGCCTCCGCGTTTTAAACACAGGCGGATCGGTGGCGAAATTGCCCACCGTCGCAATACCGACAAAATACCGACGTGATACATATGCGCGCCTCCTCACATCCGAAATACACCAAAGCGCGTATCCTCTATTGGCGCACACAGAGCCGCTGACAGAGACAGGGCCAGAACCCGCCGTGATTTCCGAGGATCGATGATCCCGTCATCCCATAGGCGTGCAGAGGCATAAAGCGGATGAGATTGTTCCTCAAACATATCAATCGTCGGCAGTTTGAAGGCCGCTTCTTCCTCATCCGACCAGCTGCCGCCAGCGCGTTCAATCGCATCCCGTTTGACCGTCGCCAACACGCCTGCCGCCTGTTCCCCGCCCATCACAGAAATCCGTGAATTTGGCCATGACCACATGAACCTTGGCTGATAAGCCCTTCCAGACATTCCATAATTACCAGCGCCAAAGGAACCACCGATCACCATTGTGACCTTGGGGACAGAGGTTGTGGCCACCGCTGTCACCAACTTGGCCCCATGGCGCGCGATGCCCTCATTTTCGTATTTTTGGCCCACCATGAACCCGGTGATGTTTTGCAAAAACACCAGCGGGATTTTGCGTTGTGAACACAGCTCTACAAAATGCGCGCCCTTCTGCGCGGCCTCTGAAAACAGCACACCGTTATTGGCGATAATCCCCACCGGACAGCCCATCACATGCGCAAATCCACATACAAGAGTCTCCCCAAATCGCTGTTTAAATTCATCAAATCTCGATCCATCAACGATCCGCGCAATCACCCCTCGCACATCATAGGGGGTGCGCAAATCAGCGGGCACAATGCCCAAAATCTCCTCTGGGTCATAGGCAGGCTCCTCTGGTGTAGCCCAATTCACCGTCGCAGGTTTCGCCCAGTTCAACGATCCAACCGCCTGTCGCGCCAGCGCCAGTGCATGGGCATCATCCTCGGCCAGATAATCGGCGACACCAGACAAGCGCGTATGCACGTCCCCACCGCCAAGCTCTTCTGTTGAAACGATTTCCCCGGTCGCAGCCTTCACCAACGGTGGCCCGGCGAGGAAAATCGTCCCCTGATCCTTCACGATAATTGTCACGTCTGACATCGCCGGAACATAGGCCCCACCCGCCGTACACGACCCCATCACAACAGCGATTTGCGGGATTCCTGCGGCGCTCATCCGGGCCTGATTATAGAATATTCGGCCAAAGTGATCCCGATCCGGGAAGACCTCATCCTGATTGGGCAGGTTGGCCCCACCACTATCGACCAGATAGATACAGGGCAACCGGCATTCCTGCGCAATTTCCTGCGCGCGCAAATGCTTTTTCACCGTCATCGGGAAATAGGTGCCGCCCTTGACCGTCGCATCATTGCAAACGATCATAACCTCTTGATTTTCAACGCGTCCGACGCCCGCAATCACGCCTGCACACGGGGCGGCTCCGCCATACATCCCATGCGCCGCCGTGGCGCCAACCTCCAGAAATGGCGAGCCAGGATCCAACAGCCCCGCCACCCGATCCCGCGGCAACATCTTTCCCCGCCCCACATGCCGCGCGCGCGATTTTTCACCACCGCCTGCGGCGGCACGTTGGGCAGCCTCGGTAATGATCGCCAGCATCGCTTCATGCGCTTTGCGGTTGGCACGGAAGCTGTCAGAGCTTGTCAGGAGTTGCGATTTCAGCTTCATTGCGCCTGCTCCCTATCTTCCCCGCGTAGACGCGGGTCCTGGCCGAGATACCATTGATACAGGGTGAGCCAGTCAGAGGCTGCGTTGGCCGCGTCAAAGACACAGGCCTGCAGCATGTCCTCGCCGACATCGGCATCACCGCAATCGCGATCTATATCCGCCAGCGTCGCGGCGGGTGGTTCAATCGGATCGGCGGCCAGGAACGTCGGCGCCATGGGGTTCGCGGCAAGGTGATCGTACAAATCGCCCGGCGCGCCCTCACCAAAATACTGAATCAAAGTCCGCCAGCCCCCAAAGTTCTGCCACATGCAGTCGGCACCTTCGCAAAACCCGGCAAAGGGCGGCAAACCGCATTGCTCGGGCTCTTCCTGCGCGGGATGGGCCATCATACAAGCGAGGTTGGTCTGAGCCACAGGAGGGAGATCACCTAAACCTGGATTCCATGTATCCATCGCGTCGAAACTGGCTTGAATCCAGCGAATATTGTCAATTTCACCATCAATCAGGCAATCCGCCTGTTCTGCTTCCCGACCGATGAGAAAGTCTGTACATCTGTCTCGGCGGTTGATCAGGCGCGCCTCAAGCGTAGCGAGAAATGCTGGTTTTGAAAATCCCGGCAGCGCCTCGCCCCGATCGAGGAGCCTGCTGCCAAGCTCAAGACCCAAGGCCGACCATGCAGCATGCGTCCCGTGCGCGCAAATCGCCGGATCGGTGTCACAGTCCAGCGCACCCTCGCCCTTGCAGACGGCGATATCTTCTCCGGCATTCCGCGCCTTCGTGACACAGGCCTTCAGCACTTCGTATTCCTGGGGATCGGCCAACCCCAACGGCTGCGCGGTCAGTGGTGCAGCCAGTAACACTAAGACGAGCGCGAGCATCGCCCTATGCACAGCGCGGATGGCTCGGCAGACGTGGAAACTAGTTAGGATGGAGGAGGCGAGCTTCATGATGCAATCACCCCGACGACCAGAAAGCCAGCCAAAACAAACCTCGTCAAACTCGCGGCCCCGAGGATATACCGCCCCCAAATGGTCAGACCTGCAATCTGCTCGTACTTCTGAGTCTCGCGTCCAACTTGCCTCATCCCATCGTCCCCATCAGTTCCCGCCCGATCAGCATCCGGCGGATTTCAGAGGTACCAGCGCCGATCTCCATCAGTTTAGCGTCGCGAAATAACCTGCTGACATTGCTATCATTCATGAACCCAGCACCCCCCATGGCCTGCACCGCCTGATGGGCCTGCACCATGGCCTGTTCTGACGAATACAAAACACAGGCCGCCGCATCCTGCCGGGTCACCGTGCCCCGGTCGCAGGCTTTGGCAACCTCATACACATAGGCGCGCGCCGAATTCATCGCGGTGTACATATCGGCGATCTTGCCCTGCATCAGTTGGAAGGACCCGATCGGTTGTCCGAACTGTTTACGCTCTGCCAGATAGGGCATCACCTCGTCCAAACAGGCCGCCATAATCCCCAACCCTATGCCGGACAAAATCACGCGTTCATAATTCAGCCCTGACATTAAAACCCGAATGCCGCGGCCTTCTTCGCCCAGAATATTCTCCGCAGGCACATGTACATTTTCAAACACCAACTCGGCGGTGTTTGAGCCGCGCATTCCCAATTTGTCAAAATGAACAGAGGTTGTGAAACCCTTAAAATCACGCTCAATAATAAAGGCAGTAATCCCTTTAGATCCAGCGCTAGGATCGGTCTTGGCATAGATGACCAGCGTGTCGGCATCCGGCCCGTTGGTGATCCAGTACTTCGTGCCATTCAACAGGTAGTAACCATCCCGCCGCTCCGCCTGCAGCGCCATCGACACCACGTCAGACCCTGCCCCTGCCTCGCTCATCGCCAGCGCCCCAACATGGTGCCCTGACACCAGATCGGGCAGATACTTGGCCTTCTGCGCCTCTGACCCGTTCAAACGGATCTGATTGACGCACAGGTTCGAATGCGCCCCGTAAGACAAGGCGACAGAGGCAGAGGCACGCGCAATCTCTTCCACCGCCACAACATGCGCCAGATAGCCCATGTCCGCCCCGCCATAGACCTCTGGCACCGTGATGCCCAGCAGGCCCAGCTCCCCCATTTCCGGCCACAGCTCTGCGGGGAAGACATTGTCGCGATCGATCTGCGCGGCCATTGGTTTTAGGCGTTCCTGCGCCCAGCGGTGAACCATATCCCGCAAGGCGTTAACGTCCCCCCCCAGATCAAATTGCATTGACGCGGTAAACATGGCAGCCCCTACTAACTGAACGTACGTTCAATTAATACCGCAAAGACAACCCAACGGTCAAGATGCCCCATTCAGGCCATGCAATGATATTGACTTCAGAGGCATCAGGTTGCCTCAGACCCGCGCTTAACCCTTTTGATAAACGCTGCCGACTTCGTCCCGAATGATACTGGCAATCAATGCGCAATCTTCCAGGCTAAAGATTAGCGGCAGCCGCATATCCAGAATGCTGCGCAGCACCCGATCGCTATCTGGCATGCGTTCTGACGGCGCATAGCGCCAGCTGTCATAGCGAGAGGTAAAGCCAGCAGGCTCTGCCCCTCCAAACCATTTTAGCTCCACTCCACGGGCCGCACAGCGCGCGACAACCTCGTTCACCTTGTCGATATCCCAATCCAACAGCAGAAACTGAATGGAAGAGGCGACAAATGCCTCCCTCGCCGGCCGATCGATCAGCGTCAGACCTGGCGTTTCACGCAATCCATCCTCGACAACCCGATAACGCGCGTTCCAGGCGGCGCATTGATCGTCCAGCTTGCGCAATTGTGGTCGTAGGATCGCGGCCCTCAGGTTGTCCATGCGTCCCGACACATTCGGGGTCTGGTATTTAATCTCTGCAAACGCCTCGACTGGCGGGGCCGCACGGTGACGTTCAAACAGCATATAGCTGCCTGACAGGATCGTCGCCCGCGCCATCAGGTCCGGGTCATCGGAAATCAAAAATCCGCCCTCCCCGGAATTCAGGTGCTTGTAGGTTTGAGTTGAATAGGCGGCCATTGCACCGTGACGCCCGGACAAAACACCGTTCCACCGCGCGCCCATCGTATGGGCGCAATCCTCAACCACTTGAACACCGACGGCATTGCAGATTTCCATCAACCGGTCCATGTCGCAGATATGGCCGCGCATATGGCTCAGCATTAGAACCCGCGCACCGGTCGCCGCAATCTTGGCCTGCAGATCCTCCAGATCGATGACTAAATCTTCCGTCACACCAACAAAGGCCGGAACAGCGCCAATACTGGCAATCGCCCCAGGCACTGGGGCCAATGTGAAGGCATTGGTTAAAACCACGTCACCCGGTTTGACCTGCAGCGCACGCAATGCCGTTGCCAGTGCATATCCACCGGACGCCACGGCCAGGCAATATTTCGCCCCCATATAGTCGGCGAATTCTTCCTCCAGCAGTGCGGTTTCACCGGCCTCGCCCCCTGCCACGTTATAGCGATGCAGACGACCGCTGCGCATCACGGACAACGCGGCCTCAATCGCCTCTTCGGGGATAGGTTCCTGCTGTGTGAAACTGCCCGTGAATTTCTGCATGACTGTCGCCTCCTGTTTGGGCGCGACACTGTCCAATCTCGGATATCAGGTCAAGCGCGTCTGGCCCGAAAAACTTCGGCCACCAGCCCTGCCAAGTCGTCATAATGATGCAAAAGCGCATCCGGCGCCATCGATGCCACGCCTTGCCCCTCGGGCCCGAAGGTCACCAGAACCGAGGGCACGCCAACAGCGCGTGCCGTTTCGTGGTCGGTTACTGTGTCACCAACCAGCAAGGATTTTTCCACAACGCCACCTGCCCGCTCCACTGCCGCCCGATAGGGCAAGGGATCCGGTTTTCTGACAGGCAGCGTATCCGCCCCGATCAGCGACCCGAACAAATCCCTGATCCCCAAGCGGGTGATCAATTCTTTGGCCAAGCCTTCGGGCTTGTTGGTGCAGATCGCCGTGCGATATCCAGTGGCCAGTAAATTTGACACCGCCCCGATCACACCGGGGTAAAGCACCGTGTGATGATCCAGCTTGTCGGCATAGGCAGACAGGAGCAACGGAAAGTTTTCTTCGATCTCGTCTGTGCGCGCCGCGCCGTTCACGCGCTCAAATCCCAATGTCAGCATCGCGCGCCCACCGCGAAAGGCGGTGGATTTGTCGGCATCAGCGTCCAACACATTTCCATGCCCCAGTCGCCGGAAACAACTGTTTGCCGCCTCAATCAGATCAGCGCCTGTATCGGCCAGCGTTCCGTCCAGATCAAACACAACTGTGTACATCTTTGTCCCTTTTCGGCAGAATCCCGCGTGTCTGTGTAACCGATTGTCAGGCTTTTTGAAGTGCCCGCCCCTTGCGGCACCGCGTGATACGGATAAAAGGGCATCAAAGACAGTGAAAAGAACAATATATGACGCTTAGTTTGGTTATTCTTGCCGCCGGGCAAGGCACACGAATGAATTCTGATCTGCCAAAAGTGCTGCATCCGTTGGGTGGCGCACCAATGCTGCACTACGCCATGGACATTGCCCGCCATGTCGAACCGGTAAGAACCGTGGTGATCGCGGGTTACAAAGGCGATGATGTCGAGGCCGCAGCCATAGATCACAATCCTGACGCTATCGTTGTGCGGCAAGAGGAGCAGCTAGGCACCGCCCATGCAGTGTTACAGACCGAAACGGCACTGGCCGATGCGGTTGGCGATATCCTCGTTTTACTGGGGGATACTCCGTTTTTTCGGGCAGAGATTGTCGATGAATTGATCGCCGCACGCGCATCACATGATGTCGTCTTTATGGGCTTTGATACGCCATGCCCTGATCGCTATGGCCGGTTTGTGATGAACGGCGATGAGTTGGAAAAAATTGTCGAGTTCAAAGACACGACCGAAGCGGAACGAAAAATCACCCTCTGCAACGCCGGCATTGTGCTTGCCAGCCGTGAAACACTGTTCTCTCTGCTTGCGGACGTCAAAAACGACAATGCCGCTGGCGAATACTACCTGCCCGATATTGTCGATGTTGCCCATGCACGCGGGCTGTCGGTCGGTGCCGTGATTTGCGCAGATGATGAGATTCAGGGCATTAACTCCCGCATGGAACTCTCTGTTGCCGAAGGGAAATTGCAAAATCACCTGCGGACCGAAGCGTTAACCAACGGCGTAACCATGACTGCCCCGGAAACGGTGATCTTCGCCGCAGACACGGTGATTGGACGCGACAGTGTGATTGAACCGCATGTGGTCTTTGGCCCCGGTGTCACGGTTGAGTCCGGCGCCACCATCCGCGCATTTTCGCATTTGGAGGGCTGCCATGTCGCCCGCGGTGGCATCATCGGCCCCTATGCTCGCCTACGCCCCGGCGCAGAGCTGGCAGAAGACGTGAAGATCGGCAATTTTGTTGAGATCAAAAACGCAGAACTGGCCGAGGGCGCAAAGGTCAATCACCTGTCTTACATCGGCGACGCCTCCGTCGGCGCCGCCGCCAACATTGGCGCGGGAACTGTGACCTGCAATTATGACGGCGTGATGAAACACAGGACAGAGATTGGCGAACGCGCCTTTATCGGATCCAGCACGATGCTGGTCGCCCCGGTTCGCGTCGGGGACGAGGCTATGACCGCCAGCGGATCTGTGATCACGCAAAACGTGCCGGACGGTGCGCTGGCCTTGGGGCGGGCGAAACAAGAGACAAAGCCCGGTCTTGCGCGCAAGCTCTTCGCCAAACTCCGCGCCGCGAAAGCCGCGAAAAACAAGGAAAAATCATAATGTGTGGCATCGTCGGAATTCTGGGCAATCACGAGGTCGCCCCCATGCTGGTCGAGGCATTAAAGCGGCTGGAATATCGCGGTTATGACAGCGCCGGGATCGCAACCGTATCGCGTGGCGCGCTGGATCGGCGTCGCGCCGTTGGCAAACTGGTCAACCTGTCAGACCTTCTGGTTCATGACCCACTGCCCGGAAAATCTGGGATCGGCCACACCCGTTGGGCCACCCATGGTGCCCCGACAATTGCCAATGCCCACCCCCACCGCGCCGGAAATGTCGCTGTCGTTCACAACGGAATTATTGAAAATTTCAAAGAGTTGCGCGAAGAACTTGCAGCAAAAGGCATCGGCTTTGAAACCGACACGGACACCGAAACCGTTGCTCTCTTGGCGCGCGATTTCATGGAACAGGGCCTGTCCCCACGAGAAACCGCAACCGCAACCATTGCCCGGCTAGAGGGCGCTTTTGCCCTATGCTTCCTGTTCGAGGGCGAAGATGACCTTATGATCGCTGCTCGCAAGGGCTCCCCCTTGGCCATTGGTCATGGGGATGGCGAAATGTTTGTGGGCTCTGACGCCATCGCGCTCGCCCCCATGACCAACCGCATCACCTATCTGGAGGAAGGCGACCGCGCCGTTGTCACCCGCAACAGTGTCGAGATTTATGACGAGGCCGGTCATCAAACAAACCGCCCCATGAAAACGATCCAGATTGATGCCACCCGGATCGAAAAGGGCGGCTACAAACATTTCATGGCCAAAGAAATCGCCGAGCAACCCGGCGTTTTGGGCAGCGCGATTTCCCATTATGTTGGCACCCGGGGCAAAACGATTTCTCTGCCCGACACGCTGATCGATTTCACAACGGTTGATCGGGTCATTCTGGTGGCCTGTGGCACCGCCTATTACGCCTGCCTCACCGCGAAATACTGGCTGGAACAAGTCGCCCGCATCCCGGCAGAGGTCGATGTGGCCTCTGAATTCCGCTATCGCGAACCCCCGATTTCGGGCAACACGGTGGCAATCTTCGTCAGCCAATCCGGCGAAACCGCCGATACGCTGGCCGCGCTTCGCTACTGCAAGGGCAAGGCCGGGCAGATCGTATCGGTGGTCAACGTGCCCGAAAGCTCCATCGCGCGCGAAAGCGATGTCGCCCTGCCCATTCATGCCGGTGTCGAAGTTGGCGTCGCCTCGACCAAGGCCTTTACCTGCCAGCTGAACGTTCTGCTAACCCTGTCGCTGCATGCAGCCGCCACCCGTGGTCACCTGACCGACGAGGCACTGTCCGAAGCCATCGCTGGCCTTCGCAACCTGCCGGGCTTGCTTAACCACGCACTTGGGCTGTCAGACGAGTTGAAACGCGCTGCAAAACAGCTGAGCAAGGCGCGCGATGTGCTCTATCTAGGGCGTGGCGCCATGTATCCACTGGCGCTGGAGGGCGCATTAAAACTAAAAGAAATCAGCTACATCCACGCCGAAGGTTATGCATCGGGGGAGCTAAAACACGGCCCCATTGCACTGATCGACAAAGAGGTTCCCGTCGTTGTCATGGCCCCGTCAGACGCGCTTTTTGAAAAGACGGTATCAAACATGCAAGAGGTCATGGCCCGCGACGGTAAGGTGCTGTTGATCACCGATGCCAAGGGCGCGAAATCCGCCGGTCAGGATGTGTGGAAAACCATCATCATGCCCGAAGCACCGGAACTGATCTGCCCGTTGCTCTATTCCGTCCCGGCGCAGCTTTTGGCCTATTACGCTGCCGTGGCAAAGGGCACAGATGTGGATCAACCCCGCAATCTGGCGAAATCGGTGACCGTGGAATAACCCCTAGTCACCGTAGACCACCAGCTCCGGCAGATCCGTCAGGGGAATGTTCAACAATCGCATGGCAGGCAGGGAAATCTGGCTGCCCGCCCCTGCGGCCCCCTCCAACGGGCGCAATTCAACCGCCACCCGTTCACCGCCGCTTGCCCGCTGGATATACCCTTCCTGCACTTCGGAAATCAAAGGCGTCTTTAACCAAAATCCCGGCTCTGTCGGGGCGCCGAGGCTGGCAATGGTTGTCCCCAGCTTGCGGCCCGTGCCCTGCGCTGTGGCTGCCGCCTGCCGTTGCTCTGCCGTTGTCGTGTCAAACTGCTCAACCGTTCTGGCGCTTTGCACGGGTGCGGGTGCAGACGTCAGCTCCGTCTCCCCCTGAACAGGTTCGGATACAGGCTCTTTTTGATTGATACTGGGCAAGCTCACCTGCAGCTCTGCACAGCCCGCCAGCAGGCCAAACGAAGCTATTGAAACAATTAAATCTCTCATTCCTCAAATCTAGGACCTGCATGCCAGTACCGCAATTACCCATTTGACCTTGTGCTACATTCCACTAGGCGCATAGAACATCTGCGACCCACCACACGGAATAGCCCCATGACGCCCGACGAAGCCCTCTCCCTTCTGCGAAACGCATCCGTACCCGGGAGGGCCGAGCAGATGGCCGCTTATCACAAGCAAACCCGGCAGGTCATTGGTACCCCCAATCCCGCGATGAACGACATAACAACAGAGTGGCGTCGCGCCCTAAGCGTTCCCGAACGCGTGAAGCTCGCGGCGGAGCTTTGGGACAGCGATGTATTCGAGGCCCGCATCGCCGCCGCGAAACTGCTGACCCAAGCGCGCATTCGCCCTGATCACGACGCGTGGGAACTCATCTCTTCCTGGGTGCCGCAATTTGACGGTTGGGCCATCGCCGATCACGCTTGCACAGCGGGTCAAAAACGTCTGGTTGCTGATCCGACGCGGATTGATCAGGTGGAGGAATGGATAACATCCGATCAAATGTGGAACCGGCGCGCGGCCCTGGTGATCACCCTGCCCTGGACCAAGCAAAATCATCCGAACGCCGCGGATCTTGCCATTCGCGACCGCGTCTTGGGTTGGGCCGCCAGCTATGTGACCGACGCGAATTGGTTTATCCAGAAGGCCGTCGCCTGGTGGCTGCGTGACTTGTCAAAACATGATCCAGAACGCGTCAGGGTGTTTTTGGATAGCCACGGCGAACAAATGAAACCGTTCGCGCGCAAAGAGGCACAGAAATATCTACGCTAAATCCTGTGTCACACTTGCTCTGCCCGCTCCCGACGATTACCTATGCCCACATGAACACGCCCCTGATTGATCCCTTCCAGCGCGCCATCACCTACTTGCGCGTTTCCGTGACGGACCGCTGCGATTTTCGCTGCGTCTATTGCATGTCGGAAAACATGACCTTTCTGCCCAAGAAAGAATTGCTGACACTGGAAGAGCTGGATCGCCTGTGTTCCACCTTCATCAACCTCGGTGTTCGCAAGCTTCGGATTACGGGTGGGGAACCCCTGGTCCGGCGCGGGATCATGGGCTTTTTTGAGGGCATGTCCCGCCATTTGGACGCGGGCGCGCTTGATGAATTGACCCTGACCACCAATGGCTCACAATTGCACCGTTTTGCAGGGCCGCTCTATGATGCGGGCGTTCGTCGGATCAACATCTCTTTGGATACGCTGGATGACGACAAATTTGCCAAAATCACCCGCTGGGGCCGATTAAAACAAGTCCTGAACGGCATCGACGCCGCCCAAAAGGCGGGGCTGAGGGTCAAGATCAACACCGTCGCCCTGAAAGGCGTGAATGACAGTGAGCTGTTTGCGCTGACAGAATGGTGCGCAGACCGCGATATGGACCTGACCTTTATCGAGGTCATGCCCATGGGCGATATCGGCAACGAGGACCGGTTGGATCAATATTGGCCGCTCTCTGATTTGCGCCGTCAGTTGGAAAGCCGCTACACCACCACAGATCTGGCCGATCGCACCGGCGGTCCGGCGCGTTACCTGCGGCTGGAAGAAACCGGGCAAAAGGTCGGCCTGATCACGCCACTCACCCATAACTTCTGTGAAAGCTGCAACCGCGTCCGCATCACCTGCACGGGAGAGATTTACACCTGCCTTGGGCAAGAGGGTAAATCAGACCTGCGCCCGCCGCTGCGCGACTATCCAAACTCAAACGACATGTTGGAACAAGCCATTCACGCGGCCATCGGCACAAAACCCAAAGGCCACGATTTCGACTATTCCCGGCAAGGGGTAGCGGGCCAGATGTCCCGCCACATGAGCCATACGGGCGGGTAGGTTAGCCCACCGGCATCCGTTGTTCAACCATCTCAGCCCACCAACTGCATCCGGCCGGGATAGTTTCGTCGTTGAAATTGTATTTGGGGTTGTGCACCGGCGCCGTGTCACCATTACCAACCAGAATATAAGCCCCGGGCCGTTCGTTCAGCATAAAGGCAAAATCCTCACCCCCCATGATCAACGGGGCCTCCTCACAATTGCCTGAAACTATCACCGCAGCGTCTGATGCAAAATCGGTTTCCCGCTCGGCATTGACCATCACCGGATAGTTTCGCTGATAGTCCACCTGTGCCGTCGCGCCATAGGCCTGCGCCGTGGTTTCTGCCAACACCTTCAGGCGTGCCTCTGCCATATCCTGCACCTCTGGATCCAGCGACCGAACGGTGCCTTTCAGTTCCACTTGGGTGGGGATCACATTGAAGGCCTTTGAATCCGTTTCCATCGATGTCACCGACACCACCACCTGTTTGACCGGATCGATATTGCGGCTGGCAATGGTTTGCAGCGCAATCACGATCTGGCTGGCCACCACCGTCGGATCGATGGTTTCGTGGGGTTTGGCTGCATGTCCGCCCTTTCCCAGAACATCGATCCTGAAAAGGTCGGCAGAGGCAAAAAACGAACCCGCCCGGATACCAAACTGCCCCACCGGCACGCCGGGCCAATTGTGCATGCCGTACACTTCCTGAATGCCAAAGCGGTCCATCAGCCCGTCCTTACACATCTCGCGGCCACCGCCGCCGCCCTCCTCGGCCGGCTGAAAGATCACCACGCAAGTGCCGTCAAAATTCCGGGTCTCGGCCAGATATTTCGCAGCCCCTAGCAACATCGCCGTATGCCCGTCATGCCCGCAGGCATGCATCTTTCCGGGGTTTTTAGAGGCGTAATCCAACCCGGTCGCCTCCTCAATCGGCAACGCATCCATATCGGCACGCAATCCCACAACCCTGCCCGCCGTGTCACTGCGTCCCTTGATCACCCCAACCACACCGATCCTGCCGATCCCGGTTACCACCTCATCACAGCCAAATTCACGCAACCGCGTCTCGACAAAAGCTGCCGTTTCCACTGTGTCGAACATCAATTCGGGATTTTCATGCAAATGACGTCGCCATCCGGTGATCTCTGCATGAAGCTCGGCAAAGCGATTTTTAATGGGCATAAGCAATCTCTGACAGTTTCGGCGTTGGCGCAGCATTCCAAACACCCGACCCGCCGACAAGCGAAATCGCATCAGTGAACAGAGTTTCGTATCTTTCTGACCACCCACCAGACCGATGCCACCACCAATGGGACCAACCCCGCCATCAGCCACGCCTTGTCCAAGCCCGCAGATTTGGCCGCTGGCATCAGGAAATAGCCTGCAAGGTTCAGCGCATAGTAACTGATCGCCACCACCGACAGCCCCTCAACCGTCTTTTGCAGCCGCAACTGCAAATCTGCCCGCCGGTTCATGCTTTCCAGCAATTTCTGGTTCTGGGCCGACCGTTCCACATCCACCCGGGTACGCAACAACTCTGCCACACGCCGGGCACGTTGCGACACATCGGACAGACGGGCTTCGGTTGATTTGACGGTCCGCATCGCGGGCTCAAACCGGCGGATCATGAATTCAGAAAAGGTCTGCCGTTCCGCAAACCGGTTTTCGGTCATTATTTTCACCCGGTCCCAGACAATCGACGAATAGGCCGACGTGCCCGCAAACCGAAAGCTCGATTTCGCCATCTGATGTTCCAGCTCGGCGGACAATTGCAACAGATCCGCCAGCGTTTTATCTGCTGGCACCTCGTCACTGGCCATTTCAAGCGCCAGTTCATTCAGCCGACCCTCGATCCGGCTCAGATCGTCACGCAAATCCCGAACCATGCTAAACCCCTGCATGGCAATCGCTTTGTAGGTCTCAATCTCGCAGGCGCGCTGGATCACCTGACCAATTTCATGCGCCCGTGTTTCCGGGGCGACAAAGGCGGCAAATCGCGTGTGTCCCGCCGGATCAATGCGGAAATCCCCGGCCACGATGACCTTGCCGGAATTGGTCACATTCACCGCAAGGCTTTCAGACACGAACCATTTGCGCAGCTTGGCCCGGATATCTTCTTCGCTTTGATTGACTTCGATCCGAAACAGGGCAGAGCTCAACCTTTGCCCCGGGGATACAGACAGCCAATCCTGCGGGAACAGGCCAAAGGTCGTGCCATCAAACGGGCGGTCCGCCACCCCTTCGCCAAACAGAGTATAGCTCACAAATTCCGTATGCTGTTCCCATTTCAACTGCAGATTACCAATCTCACCAAAGTAATGGGTCGCGCCAGGGGCCGGGTGCGGGGCACCAAATCGGTCCAGCAACTGCAACAGATGGCGGCGCGCTGCGTCGCCCTGCCCGCCTTCAGCCTCTGCATCCCGTGTGATTGCCAGATAGGCCGCATGGCAAGGCGCCTGAACCGCAGGAAAGGGTCTGGCATGCAGCTCATTGGCCAGCTTGTAGCGCAGCGGATGGTCCAGAATTGGCGTCATAACAACCTTCGCAAACTGTGGGCGTCAACAGGGTTGCTTTGCAATTACTATTACATTTCAATTAATTAAAGGAATACATCGGCATACAGCTTGCCCTGGGCGCGATTGCCGACCCTTCAGCATAAAAAAAGCGCCCAATGCCAATGGATTGGGCGCTTTTGCGACATATTCGCTCAGGTCACTCGATCAGAGCCAACAGCTTGTTCAGGCTTTCGCGCGCATCCCCATAAAACATGCGGGTGTTTTCCTTAAAGAACAGCGGGTTTTCGATGCCGGAATACCCGGTCCCCTGCCCGCGCTTTGATACAAACACCTGCTTGGCCTTCCAGCACTCCAGAACCGGCATCCCGGCAATCGGGCTGTTCGGATCATCTTGGGCGGCCGGGTTCACGATGTCGTTTGACCCGATCACAATGGCCACATCGGTCGATGGGAAGTCATCGTTGATCTCGTCCATTTCCAGCACGATGTCATAGGGCACCTTGGCCTCGGCCAAGAGCACATTCATATGCCCTGGCAGACGCCCGGCCACCGGGTGAATGGCGAACCGCACCTCTTTGCCCTTGCCACGCAGATTGCGCACCAGTTCTGATACCGCCTGCTGGGCCTGCGCCACGGCCATACCGTAGCCCGGGATGATGATGATGCTGTCAGCATCGTCCAACGCCGCAGCCACGCCTTCGGCCTCAATGGCGATCTGTTCGCCCTCTACCGCCATCTGTTCGCCCGCCGGGCCACCAAAGCCGCCCAGGATCACGCTGACAAAATGCCGGTTCATGGCGCGACACATGATGTAAGACAGGATCGCACCGGAAGAGCCCACAAGCGCACCAACCACGATCAACAGATCATTGCCGAGGCTGAAACCAATCGCCGCCGCGGCCCAGCCGGAATAGCTGTTCAGCATCGACACCACGACAGGCATATCCGCGCCGCCAATCCCCATGATCAGGTGATAGCCGATAAAGAGCGCCGCCAACGTCATGATAAAGAGCGGCAGGAACCCACCAGAATTGAAGTACCAGATCAGACACAGGACAGAGATAATCGCCGCCCCAGCGTTCAACGCGTGGCCACCCGGCAGCTTCGTCGCGGCAGAGGTCACTTTGCCTGCCAGCTTGCCAAAGGCAATGACTGATCCGGTAAAGGTGATCGCCCCGATAAAGACGCCCAGAAACAGCTCAACCCGTAGGATGTTGATCTCAACAGCCGTTTTCTTGGCAATCAGCGCCCCAAACGTGCCCAGATCATGCAGGTACTCGCCGCCCATAGCCTTGGCATCAGCAACATTTCCGATTTCAAAATGCGCGATAAAGCCGACAAACACCGCCGCCAGACCGACCAGCGAATGCATCGCTGCCACCAGTTGCGGCATCTCCGTCATCTGGACGCGTTTGGCGACATAGGTGCCGATAATCCCGCCTGCTGCAATCAGGATAACCGACAACAGCCACAGGCCCGATCCCGGCCCGATCAAGGTCGCAGCAACCGCCAGCCCCATGCCGACAATTCCGTACCAGACCGCGCGTTTCGCGCTTTCTTGGTTAGACAGGCCGCCAAGGGACAGAATGAACAGAACAGCCGCAACAACATAGACGGCAGTGGTAAAACCGAATTCCATCTTCAGTCCCCCTTAGGATTTCTGGAACATGGCGAGCATGCGCCGTGTGACAAGGAAACCGCCGAAGATGTTAATTCCGGCCATGAAGATCGACAGCGCCGCCAGCAAGATCACCAGGAACGACCCGGATCCAACCTGCATCAGCGCGCCCAAAATGATGATCGACGAGATCGCATTCGTCACCGCCATCAACGGGGTGTGCAGGCTGTGGCTGACATTCCAGATCACCTGGAACCCAACAAAGACCGACAGCACAAAGACGATAAAATGCTGCATGAAACTGGCCGGCGCATACATGCCAACCAGCATAATCAGGACCGCACCTGTGCCCAGCAGGGTCACCTGCTTCTTGGTCTGCGCTTTGAACTCGGCCACTTCGGCTGCACGTTTTTCCTCGGGCGTCAGTTCCTTAACCGCCGCCTTGGGTTTTGCCGCAATCGCCTGAATTTTTGGCGGTGGCGGCGGGAAGGTAATCTCACCTGCATAGGTAACTGTCGCGCCACGAATGACGTCATCTTCCATGTTGTGATTGACCTGACCGTCCTTTTCCGGGGTCAGGTCGGTCATCATATGGCGGATGTTGGTGGCATAAAGGCTCGATGCCTGTGCCGCCATCCGGCTGGGGAAATCAGTATATCCGATGATCGTCACACCGTTATCCGTCACGATCTTTTCATCCGCGACAGTCAGTTTGCAGTTCCCGCCCTTTTCAGCCGCCAGATCGACGATGACCGAACCCGGCTTCATCGCGGCAACCATATCCTCGGTCCACAGCTCCGGGGCCTCCCGGTTGGGGATCAGGGCCGTGGTGATGACGATATCCACCTCTGGCGCCAGTTCGCGGAACTTGGCCAGCTGCGCCTCGCGGAACTCAGGCGACGACACCGACGCATAACCGCCGGTCGCAGCACCGTCCTGCTGTTCCTCTTCGAAGTCGAGGAAGACAAATTCCGCGCCCATCGATTCAACCTGCTCTGCCACCTCGGGCCGCACGTCAAAGGCAAGCGTGATCGCGCCCAGCGATGTCGACGTCCCGATCGCGGCCAAACCGGCCACACCAGCACCGACCACCAAAACCTTGGCTGGCGGCACCTTGCCCGCGGCCGTCACCTGACCGGTGAAAAACCGGCCAAAATTGTTCCCGGCCTCAATCACAGCACGGTAACCGGCAATGTTGGCCATGGACGACAACGCATCCATTTTCTGCGCCCGGCTGATACGCGGCACCATTTCCATGGCAATCACATTGGCACCAGCGGCCCGCGCCTTTTCCATCCCCGCCTCATTTGCCGCCGGGTTGAAGAAGGAAATCAGCGTCTGCCCTTCGCGCAGGCGCTTCATCTCTGTATCCGTGGGGATGCGCACCTTGGCCACGATGTCGGCGGCCTTGAACACGGCCGCGCCGGTTTTCAAAACCTCAACCCCCGCGTCCTTGTATTTTTGATCGGAAAATCCGGCTGCAGCACCTGCGCCGGTCTCGATCACACATTCATATCCCAGTTTTTGAAGTTGCAGAGCAGAATCCGGCGTCATCGCCACCCTGTTCTCACCCTCAATACTTTCCTTCGGCGCGCCGATTTTCACGTCCGTCGTCCCCTATTCTGTCAATTTGGCAGGGCCTGAATTCCGATTGAAACCAGGCATATTGCATCCGCAGAAGAATTCCACACCCGCTTCATATAGTCCAACCATTCCAAGCGCAACATAATGACGCAACGCAGCATAAAATGGTCGCAAATGTTGCGTAACTGGATGCCAATGTATACAAAAGCGGGGCTAGCGCCCGTCGTTCCAGCGCCTCACCGCATCGCCGAACGCCTCAAACAATGGGCGCGATACCGGGTCATTTGCTGCGTTCCATTCTGGATGCCATTGAACAGACAGGGTGAATCCCGGCGCACCCCCAACATAGATCGCCTCCGGCGTTCCGTCCTCGGCCCAGCCATCGACAACAATCCGCTGACCCGCTGTTTTGATCCCCTGACCATGAAGCGTATTGGTCAGCACTTTTTCTGCCCCCATCAGGTGATGAAACACCCCATCCTGATTGAAATTCACGGTGTGGCGCAGTTCGAATTTTTCCTCCAACGTCCCCTCGGGCGGCATGCGGTGATTCATTCGATCCGGCAATTCGCGAATCTCTGGGTGCAGTGTCCCGCCCATGGCCACGTTAACCTCTTGGAACCCGCGACAGACCCCCAAAACCGGTTGCCCGCGTTCAACACAGGCCCGGACCAGCGGCAGCGTTATAGCATCTCGGCACCGGTCAAACTCCCCATGGGCGTCAGTCGGGTCCTCACCATATTCTTCGGGGTGCACATTGGGGCGCCCACCAGTCAGCATAAACCCGTCAAAGGTTTCCAATAGTTCCGACACAGACACAAACCGCGGATCGGTCGGGATGAGCAACGGCAAACAACCCGACACATTTGCGATGGCATCCGAATTCATCGTGCCACCCGCATGGGTTGGATATTCGTCGTTCATTAAGTAAGAATTGGAGATGATACCGACTATCGGTCGCGACATTGTTCACCTGACGTATTTTCCGCCAGTATATCCAGCTTTCGTTTGGGTAAAAGTGGGATAATGCGGTATCAGGTCAATGATTAGGCGGATCGAAATTCCAGGCTCACACCATTGATGCAATGCCGTTTTCCAGTGGGCGCCGGGCCATCGTCAAAGATATGGCCCAGATGGCTACCACAACGCCGACAATGGGCCTCTGTATAGGTGCCCCAAAATGTCCGATCGGGTTTCGTCCCTATCGCATCTGGCAGGGCCTCGTAAAAGCTGGGCCACCCTGTGCCGCTGTCATATTTTGCCTCGGATGAATACAAGGCCAGTTCGCACCCACGGCAGTGATAGGTGCCGGGGTCATAGATTTTGTCCAAGGGGCTGGTTCCTGCCCGCTCTGTCCCCTCATCCCGCATGACCTTATATTCCAGCTTTGTCAGCATGGCGCGCCACTCTGCTTCTGTGCGGGTGACTTCAAACGCCTCCGCGCGTCCGGGCAACATAAACATGGCCGCACCTCCCATCAGCGTGGATCCCAACATCGCTCTTCGTGTTAAAAACCGTGCCATCGCGTCCTCTCGTTCTAACTCTTATGTCTTGCACCGGTGACTTCACTGCCTAATAGCCGATTTTCGGCGACACAGAGTTCACAATTTTGACAAGACCCGACAATTGCGCCCAGCCCGGGCACCCAAACCCGGTAAAATCCACGATCCAGTCCTGAACCTTTCTAAATCCAGATTGCACTTTCCCTTGCGCCACCGGGCGTAATATTGCACCACTGCCTCAACAGATAATCGCGGCACAGCGTGCCGTTTAAACTTTGCTATGGAATTGACAAATGGCGGACGGCACAATGGATATGACAGCCAAACCGACCGAGGAAATCTCGGTTCGCGACACCTTTGGGATAGACACTGACATGATGGTCCGTGGCTTTGCCGAACGGTCAGATCGGGTGCCTGAAATAGATACTACCTATAAATTTGACCCAGACACCACGCTGGCGATCCTTGCGGGTTTTGCCCATAACCGCCGGGTGATGGTTCAAGGCTATCACGGCACAGGGAAATCCACCCATATCGAACAGGTCGCGGCCCGCCTGAACTGGCCCGCTGTCCGCGTGAACCTTGACAGCCACATCAGCCGGATCGATCTGATCGGCAAAGACGCGATCAAACTGCGCGATGGCAAGCAGGTGACAGAGTTTCACGAAGGCATCCTGCCCTGGGCACTGCGCAATCCTGTGGCCATCGTCTTTGACGAATATGACGCAGGCCGCGCCGATGTGATGTTCGTGATTCAGCGGGTTCTGGAACATGATGGCAAACTAACCCTTCTGGATCAGAACGAGATCATCACGCCCCACCCGTCCTTCCGCCTGTTTGCAACTGCAAACACCGTCGGTCTGGGCGATACCACCGGGCTCTATCACGGGGTTCAGCAGATCAACCAGGCGCAGATGGACCGCTGGTCTCTGGTGGCTACGCTGAACTATCTGTCACATGACGCCGAAACCAACATTGTCCTGGCGAAAAACCCGCTCTTTAATAATGAGAAGGGCCGTAAAACCGTCAGCCAGATGGTCACCGTCGCCGATTTGACGCGCACGGCTTTCATGAATGGCGATCTGTCGACCGTGATGAGCCCGCGAACAGTGATCAACTGGGCGCAAAACACCCATATCTTCCGCGATGTGGGCTACGCCTTCCGCCTGACCTTCCTGAACAAGTGTGATGAGCTGGAACGTCAGACCGTGGCGGAGTTTTATCAGCGTTGCTTTGACGAGGAACTGCCTGAAAGCGCCGCCAGCATGAGCTTGGGATGAATAGATATGCATTTTCCAGATAAGCGATGTATTTATTTACACGTACCAAAGACAGGTGGTAACTTTTTTACAAAGACCTTCCTGGAATACTCTGCCGAGAAAATCGTCACTTCCGAACTGCAGGACGGAATCGACCGTTTTAAACTTAAAAGCAACGTCACTAAACACAAACACCAGTCACTTAAAGAATACCAAGATCAAATTGGTGACGCCCTAAAAGACTATAAAATATACGCGACTATCCGGAACCCTATTGATCGATTGATATCGCTTTATTACTCTCCTCATCGATGGTTGAAAAAGAATATATTTGGAAAATATAGCCTCGCAACTGCAAACAATTCGATCGATCTGAACAAGTTTTCTCAATTGGTTAGATGCTCGCCAAGCGCGTCAGACATTCTCGACATAGAAAATGTGTCCGATGAGGTGTCCACAAAACGCTCTGGCCAACATACCAGTGGCGCAATGATAAAATTGCTCGACTTCAGCCAGCTAAACAACGAGATTCAACTCTTTGCCAAGGAAAACCAATTTACTCTGGAGCATATGCCGCAAAGCAAAGTAAATGTCAGCGCGTCTGATGATAAGAACAAGCTTAATCAGCATCAGATGGTAGAAATTACTAGCATCGTTCTTAAATCTCATCACGCAATAGACTTTGAACTTTTCCAATGAAACCAACCGACAACCCCGCCGATCCTTTTAAAAAGGCGCTTGCAGAGGCGACAAAAACGCTTGCCGACAACCCCGAATTGGGCGTGACCTATTCCGTCGATCCGCCCGGCATGTCAGGAGATTCCGTCAGGCTGCCGCAAGTCACCCGCCGTATGACGCGCGAAGAGGTGCTGCTCGCCCGTGGTACGGCTGACGCTTTGGCCATGCGACATAGGCACCATGACAATGTCACCCATAACCGATACCTGCCGCAGGGCCAGATGGCCCGCGACATGTATGAGGCGATGGAAGAAGCCCGCTGCGAGGCCATGGGCGCGCGCGAAATGCCGGGCGCCTTGTCCAACATTGATGTGAAGCTGGAACAAGACGCGGTTCGTCGCGGCTATGATCAGATTTCTGATAGAAATCAGGCACCTCTGGCGACTGCAGCCGGGTATCTGGTGCGCCAGTTGGCCACCGGACGTGACCTGCCCCCAGCGGCGGCCAATGTCGCAGATCTGTGGCGCGAATTTATTGAGGCACGCGCCGCCGGCACGATGGAAGACCTGAGCGATGTTCTGTCCGACCAGTCAGCATTTGCCAAATTCGCCCGCCAGATCATAGAGGATCTGGGCTATGGCGATCAGCTGGGCGATGACCCGGATCAGGAAGAGGATGACGCCGACGACAATGCCGAAGAGGTGGAAGAGGACGACACCCCTGACAGCACCGGCCAGGACGACAATGATGACGAGGCCGACGCCTCCCCCGAACAATCGCAGGACGAACAGCAGGACAGCTCACAGGCCCAGGTTTCGCTGGATGAAATGGCCGATCAGGAACAGGGCGAGGAAACCGAACTCCCCGAAGGGGACGCGCCACTAGAACCACCGCCGCCCGCGCCTGCCTCAGAAGCTGATCCTAACTATACTATATTTACCAATGAGTTCGACGAGGAAATTCGCGCCGAAGATTTGGCAGAAATGGTCGAATTGGAACGTTTGCGCGCCTATTTGGATCAGCAGTTGGAACCCCTGAAAGGCGCGGTCAGCCGCCTGGCCAACAAGCTGCAGCGCCGCCTGCAGGCCCAGCAAAACCGTAGCTGGGAATTTGATCTGGAAGAAGGAACGCTCGACGCTGGCCGCCTCGCTCGTGTTGTCGCCAACCCAACGACGCCACTCAGTTTCAAGATGGAGCGGGATACAGAGTTCAAAGACACGGTCGTGACGCTGCTTTTGGACAATTCCGGCTCTATGCGTGGACGCCCGATCTCGATCGCTGCGATTTGCGCCGATGTTCTGGCCCGCACATTGGAACGGTGTCAGGTAAAGGTCGAAATCCTCGGCTTCACCACCCGCGCCTGGAAAGGCGGGCAAAGCCGTGAAAAATGGCTGAACGAGGGACGCGCCCAGCAACCCGGTCGTCTGAACGATCTGCGCCACATCATCTATAAATCCGCCGACGCGCCCTGGCGCCGGGTGCGCCCCAATTTAGGCCTGATGATGAAAGAGGGGCTGCTCAAGGAAAACATCGACGGCGAGGCGCTGGAATGGGCGCATCGCCGAATGATCGCTCGGCCAGAACAACGTAAAATCCTGATGGTGATCTCTGATGGCGCACCGGTGGACGATTCAACTTTGTCCGTTAACCTTGCGAATTATCTGGAAAAACACCTGCGTGATGTGATCGCGATGGTCGAAAAGCGCAAGCAGGTTGAACTCTTGGCCATCGGCATCGGCCATGATGTGACCCGCTATTATGACCGCGCCGTCACCATCACCGATGTGGAACAGTTGGCCGGGGCAATCACCGAACAACTGGCCGCGCTCTTTGACAGTGATCCTCGCGCCCGGGCGCGCGTGATGGGCATGCGCAAGGCCAGTTGATGTTTCAAAGCTTTGAAACCGCCTTCAATCCCGAGTTTGGGGCAGCACGATTGACGGCCCTGCGCGCCATGATGGCTGAACAACAGCTCTCGGCCTATTTGGTGCCACGTTCGGATGCCCATATGGGCGAATATGTTGCCCCAAGCGATGAACGTCTGGCCTGGCTGACCGGTTTTTCAGGGTCCGCCGGGTTTTGCGCGGTGCTCACGGATCATGCCGGTGTTTTCATTGATGGCCGCTACACCCTGCAGGTGGTTGATCAGGTTGATACCGACCACTTCACCCCGGTCCACTGGCCCAAAACTCAGTTGCACGACTGGCTTTTGGATCATCTTGCACCGGGCTCTGTCGTTGGCTTTGATCCGTGGCTGCATACGGTTCAGGATATTCGCAAGCTGGCGAAAACATTGGCCGCAAAAGATATCTCTCTGCGCCCCGTGGACAATCTGATTGATCAGATCTGGCCGGATCAGCCCGCGCACCCCAACGCACCTATCACCGCTTATCCGTTAGAACTGAGCGGCAAAACCGCCGAAGATAAAATTTCTGATTTACTTGGCGACGCTGGCATCGCGGCAGAGGATCATGTTGTCCTGACGCTCCCGGATTCGATCTGTTGGCTTTTGAACATCCGCGGCAGCGACGTGTCCCACACGCCGATCGCCCATTGTTTTGCGACCCTCACAGGGGATGGTTCGGTTACGTTGTTCACAAACGCTGATGTGTCACCGGAAATCTCTGCCCATCTGGGTAAAAGTGTAACAATCTACTCCTATGCAGGCATTGGCCCGTATCTGTCGGCGCTCTCTGGTGGCAAAGCGCTGATCGATCCCGCCTCTGCCCCGCAGGCGATATTGGATTGCCTCGGTGACAGCCAGGCCACAATGTGTGAGGCCCCCGATCCCTGCCAATTGCCCAAGGCGCGCAAAAACCCTGTTGAAATCGCCAGCACCACCCGCGCCCATCTGCGCGACGGCGCGGCTATGTGTGAATTTCTATTCTGGCTGGATCAGGCCCTGCCCCAGAGCGATTTGACAGAAATCGATGTGGTCAAAAAACTCGAATCCTTCCGCCGCGCCACCAATGCGTTGCAGGATATCAGTTTTGAAACCATCAGCGGCTCTGGTCCCAACGGATCAATCGTGCATTACCGGGTGACCGAAGACAGCAACAGGATCATCAATCCGGGCGAATTGCTTCTTGTCGACAGTGGCGGCCAGTATCTGGACGGCACCACCGATATCACCCGCACCATTGCTGTGGGACAGGTGGGAGAGGCCGAAAAATCATGCTTTACCCGCGTGTTACAAGGCATGATCGCCATGTCGCGCGCTTGTTGGCCCAAGGGGCTGGCAGGCCAGCATCTGGATGCCATCGCACGTGTGCCATTGTGGCAGGCGGGACTGGATTATGATCACGGTACGGGCCATGGCGTTGGTGCATATCTTAGCGTGCACGAAGGCCCCGCGCGTCTATCCAGAACCGGCGACATTCCGTTGGATGCGGGAATGATCCTGTCAAACGAGCCCGGATACTATCGGGCTGGCCAGTTTGGCATTCGCATCGAAAATCTGGTGTTGGTTGAAGAGGCCCCCGATCTGACTGCGACAGAGGATCGGGCAATGTTGCGCTTTCGCACCTTGACGCATGTTCCGATCGACAAATCGCTTATCCAAGCGGATATGTTGTCACCGGCAGAACGGGATTGGCTGAACGCCTACCATCAGACCACCTTTGATATGCTGTCAGCTCACGTCAGTGCCGACTGCAAGGATTGGCTGAAAACTGCCTGCGCGGCGCTTTGACCATGGCTTAGGAATGTTCCTCTGCCGCCGTTTCAGACAATGCACGGTTAAACGCCTTCAACGCCGCCACGTGGTACACCACCCCGCGCAGCTCTGCCGCCCCATCCTGACCAGTCCAGGTGATCACCGGCAGATAGGCCGTTCCTGATTTTTCAAACATCGGCATCGCCCGTTCCAGGCTGGCAGTGGCATCCAGATATTGCTTGCCTTCAATCATCTCCCGACTTCGTTCGATAGTGCCCTTGTCCAGCTCCTGAATTGGCTTCATGATATCGGCTGCCAAAACGGTTGAAAGCAGATAGGCCTGCGGGCCTGCCGCCACATGTAACCCGCGCCGTTCCAGTTGGGTGAGGAAAAATGACCGATCAACCAAACGGCTGGCCAACGCGGTGGACAACGACACCGATACCATCACCGCCAGACCGGTTTGCCAATCGCCGGTCAATTCGAACACGATCAGGGTCGTGGAAATCGGTGCGCCCAGTACTGCTGCCGAAACCGCCCCCATTCCGGCCAAGGCATACAGCGCCTCTGATCCCGACACTTCGGGGAAAATATTTGTGGCAATCAGGCCAAATGCCAAACCGGACAAGGCCCCCAGCATCAGGGATGGTGAAAATACGCCCCCGCCCATGCGTCCGGATATGGTGATCGCGGCGGCGGCGCCCTTCAGAACTGCGAAAACCACGGCCTCGTGAAACAGCAACTGCCCGGTCAATGCGGCAGAAGTCGTTTCATACCCTACCCCGATGATATGCGGAAACCCGACTGCCATTACGCCCAGCATCAAACCCGCGACAATCGGCCTGACCCAACGCGGCAGCCGCAACTTTCTGTGCAGATGATCGGCGACATCCTCCCCCCAGAAAATCGCCAGCATAAAGGCCGCAGCGATCAATCCGCACATTAAACCCAGCAACAAAAAGGCTGGCAATTCGACGTAAAAGGCCAAGGCCCCATACTGGGGCAGGATAAACTCTGTGACATTGCCAAATTCCAGCCGGTTGATCACGGTGCCCGCAACACTGGCAATCACGATTGGCGCAAAGGCATGGACCGCGAAATGGCGCAAAACGACCTCTAACGCGAACAGGGCCCCGGCAATCGGCGCGTTGAACGACGCCGACACTGCCGCCGCCACAGCGCATCCCAACAGATCGCGGCCGGTGATCCCATCGGCCCGGATCTTGTCAGACACCCAGCTGGATATGACCCCGGCAAGGTGAACGACCGGACCCTCCCGTCCGCTTGATCCGCCGGATGACAGCGTAATCAATGAGGCCAGCGCCGATGCGATCCCGGCGCGGCGTTCCACGCGCCCGTTGTTCAGGGCTGCGCCTTCGATCACGTCCGACACGGATCGTACCCGCCCATCCGGTGTGTAATGATGCAGGATAAACCCGACCACCGCGCCGCCCAGCACCGGGATGATCACAATCCAATACCACGGTATGGTTTCGGCAAAGCTGTGCAAAATCCGCGTATCGTCTGTCCCGTAAAGTGTGGTCTGCAACCAATTGATCGCCTTGCGGAAAAACAGCGCGGCAAACCCGGCCGCAATCCCGATGATCAGCGCGATTACCCAGAACTGAAACTGGCTCGGGCCGCGTTTCAGCAAAACGCCCCATCCCTTTCGGCACGCCTGATCCGCCCGCTTGTAACTGGTGGCGATCAGTGATGGTTCCTTGTCTGTCACGCTATCTGTCGCCCTATCCGACTATGGGGTTTATCGCCGCGCGCCCTTGGCCTAAGATTTCACTGCCCAACAGAGAAATAATAAAATGCAGACTGCGGCAATCAACGCCCTTAGATCCGTTTTAGGCGATCGGCTCAGCACCTCCAAGCCTGATCTTGATCATCATGGTCAGAGCGAGGCACATTTCCCTCACACCCCGCCAGAGGCGGTGGCTTGGCCCCAGTCCACCGAAGACGTCAGCGCCATCGTCAAAATCTGCGCCGAACATCTGATTCCCATCATTGGCTGGGGGACAGGCACATCGCTGGAGGGCCAGAACCTCGCCATTCAAGGCGGGCTGGTTGTTGATTTTTCCCGAATGAACAAGGTTCTCGCCGTCAATATCGAAGACATGGACGCCGTGGTTCAACCCGGCATTACCCGCAAAGAGCTAGACACGGAACTGCGGCAAACCGGGTTGTTCTTTCCTGTCGATCCGGGGGCGGATGCCTCCATCGGCGGGATGGCTTCCACTCGTGCCTCCGGCACAACATCGGTGCGGTACGGCACGATCCGAGACAACATTTTGGCGTTAGAAGTGGTCACCGCCGATGGCCGCATCATTCGCACCGGCAGCCGCGCCCGGAAATCCGCCTCTGGCTATGATCTGACGCGTTTGTTTGTCGGGGCCGAGGGCACATTGGGCCTGATCACGGAACTGACGTTGAAACTTCATGGCCGGCCAGAGGCCACAGCCGCCGCCATCTGTGCGTTTGAAACGGTTGAGGATGCGGTCAACAGCGTCATCGCCACCATTCAAACCGGCATTCCCATGGCCAGGATCGAACTGGTCGATGCCCTGACAGCGCGCGCATTCAATCAATACGCCTCTGCCAACATGCCGGAAAAACCGCATTTGTTGGTCGAGCTTCACGGCTCTGACACCAGCGTCGCCGAAGACGCCCGCAGATTTGGCGACATCCTTTGTGAATTTGGCGGCAGCGGGTTTGAATGGTCTACAAAACCAGAGGAACGCACCCGCCTATGGGCGATGCGCCACAATGCCTATTATGCCAGCCTCGCCCTGCGGCCCGGATCAACCGGGCTGACCACGGATATCTGTGTGCCAATTTCAAAACTGGCCGAAGCGATTGAGGAAACTCGCACAGACATCAACGAAAGCCCCCTGATCGCCCCGATCGTTGGCCATGTCGGGGATGGCAATTTTCACACGGTCATGCTGCTGCAACCCGGCAATCAGGCAGAACTGGCCATCGCACAGGACCTGTCAAATCGGATGGTCGAACGCGCGCTCAGATTGGGCGGAACCGCCACCGGCGAACACGGCATTGGCTTTGGCAAGCTGAAATACATGCGCGCCGAACATGGCGAAGCATGGGATGTGATGGCCCAGATCAAACGCAGCCTCGATCCTGACAACATTATGAACCCGGGTAAAATCATCCCGGGCAACTGATTATCGGTGTCGGATGATCAGGGGCGTTGCCCCTCTTGGCCGTTGGCCAATTCACCCCAAGGTATTTTTGGCGAAAGGAGGCCGCAATCAGCCCAAGGGTTTTTTCCCAAGGTGTTTGCGCAGGCGCGAGGGCGTCGATTTTTTTCTGTTTTTATAGGGGTTTTTATCGGCCTGGCTGCGCATATGCAGACGGATCGGCGTGCCGGGCATATCAAAATCCGCGCGCAAGCCGTTGACCAGATAGCGTTTATAGCTTTCTGGCAACTTTTCCGGATCTGAACACATCACCACAAATCCGGGTGGCCGGGTTTTGGCCTGGGTCATATAGCGCAGCTTGACCCGGCGCCCGCCTGGTGCAGGAGGCGGGTGTGCCTCCAACATTCCAACGAGCCAGCGGTTGAGTTGCGCGGTCGTCACCCGGCGGTTCCAGATGTCATGGGCCCGCATCACCGCCTCGTAAAGCCGATCCATGCCACGCCCAGTTTTGGCCGAGACCGTCACCAAAGGCGCGCCAGACAATTGCGGCAACAGACGGCCGAATGCCTCTTTCAGATCGCGCAGCTTTTCCTGTTTATTGTCCTCGATATCCCATTTGTTGATCGCAAGCACCACGGCGCGACCCTCACGTTCGGCCAAATCGGCTATCCGCAGATCCTGTTGTTCAAACGGGATGGCCGTATCCAACAGAACCACGACGACCTCGGCAAACTTCACAGCGCGCAAGCCGTCAGA
This sequence comes from Roseovarius sp. YIN77, assembly GCF_057219155.1. NCBI lineage: Bacteria > Pseudomonadati > Pseudomonadota > Alphaproteobacteria > Rhodobacterales > Roseobacteraceae > Roseovarius > Roseovarius sp. YIN77. The sequence goes on along the minus strand of NZ_JBXVVI010000001.1, from coordinate 110,659 downwards.
AACTGACAGTTTTTCAACCTTGTCCTGAACCTTGGCCTTTTTGCGCATTCCGGCGGTGTCAAAGATACGGGTGGGCGTGCCGTTCCAATCCATCGTCAAAGAAATAGAATCGCGGGTAATTCCGGCCTCTGGCCCGGTCAGCAGGCGATCCTCGCCCAAAAGCTGGTTGATAAGCGTGGATTTCCCGGCATTCGGGCGACCGATCACCGCCACTTGCAGCGGGCGTTTTTTGGTCGGTACGTGGGCAAATTGTTCAGCCTGCGCGGCCTCTTCGGCATCAGACTCGCTTAGCTCTTCATCACTTTCAACACTGACATCGGTGATCGGATCGATCTGCACGGCCTCGGCCTCGACCTGATCCACAATCGGGATAAGCGCGGCATAGAGATCTTCCAATCCCTCGCCATGTTCAGCAGACAGGCGCAGCGGTTCACCCAGACCCAGCGCATATGCTTCCAACACGCCTTCTTCGCCTGCTTTGCCCTCGGCCTTGTTGGCAGCCACAATCACATGTTTGGCGCGTTTGCGCAGGATATCGGCGAACATATGGTCGGGGGCCACCAATCCGGCACGCGCATCCACCATAAAAATGCAAATATCCGCCATATCCACCGCGCGCTCGCTCAGCCGGCGCATCCGTCCTTGCAGGCTGTCATCGGTGGCGTCTTCCAGCCCGGCCGTATCAATCACGGTAAAGCGCAAATCGCCCAGCTTTGCATTGCCTTCGCGCAGGTCACGGGTCACGCCAGGCTGGTCATCAACCAGCGCCAGCCGTTTGCCGACCAGACGGTTAAACAGGGTGGATTTGCCCACATTGGGCCGCCCCACAATCGCAAGAGTGAATGACATTTTTAGGCTCCGAACCGGATCAAGTCGCCCCGATACACCATTCGCGCGTCAACGGAAAGCGTGGAGTTTGCCCTTTTCAGATATGACATAAAGCGTACCGCCAGCCACGGCGACACCTGAAGCCGCCCCGCCCGGCAAATCAACCTCGCCCTGCTGGGTCCCGGTTTCAGGGCTAAACGAACGCAATACGCCATCGCCAGAGGCAACACGCAGCAATCCACCCGCCAGAACTGGCCCGAAATGCGGATAGATCTCACCACGGCGCTTGGGGCGTTCTTTACGGAAATAGGGCAGATCGACCGACCAAATGGCCTCTCCGGTTTCGGCGTTCAGCCGGACGAGACGGGATTCATCCGTGACGGTGTAGACGGACCCACCCGCGGGCCAGACCGGGCTCATGGCGCCTTCGGCTGCGGTCCACAGTCTTTCTCCGCTTCGCGTGTTGAACGCCGCCGTCCGACCACCCGACGTGCCACTATAGACAATTTCGCCATCGATTACTGGATCGCCGGTGATATCGCTAAACAAGGTGTAGGCACGGCCAACACGCGCACCCGACAGGCTGGCAGCCCATAATCTGACACCACCGCGCGGGAAACTTGCAACCAGGTCACCCGATCCGAAAGGAAAAATCGCCACCTGATCCGTGACGGCTGGCGCGGCGCTGGCCGTCATTCCCGCCTGTCCCGGCACACCTGGGATGGACCAGGCAATGCGCCCGTTATCTTTTCGAATGGCCCAGGCTGTGCCGTTGCGGGCAACCATATAGACCAGATCACCATAAACAGTGGGCGCACCGGAAAGTGCCCCATCAACACGTTGTGTCCAGCGGATGTCGCCTGTGGCCGCGTCCAAAGACGACAAAGTGCCAAATCCCGTCGTAACAAACACGGCATCATCCACGGCGGCCAGACCCCCGCCTGCGGCATCGCGGCCATCGTCAAAATCCGGAACCATATCTTTGGCCCAAAGCACATCTCCGGTCGCCGACACGGCAGAGACCCGAGATTGCGAATCCATTGCAAATATCCGGCCGTTCAAAACCACTGGGTCAGCGCTGATCCGATGTTTCCGATCATTTCCTGCCCCGATATCGGTGCTCCATACCAAAGACAAGTTCGTGCCTAATGCGGGGTGATCAACCTTGTGGCTGGCCGATCCATTGCGATGCGTCCAGCTGGCATTGCTCACAGGCGCGGGTGTTTCGAAACTGACGGCGCGTGCGACCGGCGCGGCATCATCCAACACGTCGATCCGTTCCCCGGTCAGCAAAATCTCTTTGTCCGAACAGGCCGAAAGCAAGGCCAATACCGCCAGGACCCCTGCAGAATTGCGCAACATCACGGCCATACCCCCGCCCTTACTTACTTTTTTACACTCCGACCAAACCTCACCCAGGCTGATCGGCTGTTTATTCAAGCGCTTAGACTGCGTCCAACGCGCCACCAAGCGCCACAATCAACTGTGTCGCGCGATTGCGCAACCCCGGTGTGATCTCGGAATCCGAAATAATCGCCTGCAATCTGGTAATTGCACCCTGCGTGTCGCCACCTTCGACATCCAAAAGGGCCAGTTGTTCTTCGGCCAAAAGACGGAAAGACGACCCGGGAACGGCCACGCCAAGCAGCAGATTGCGCCGCTCATCCATGCTCAACCGATCCCCCAGAATGATTGTGCGTTTCAATGTCGCGAGCTCTCGGTACACAACCGGCATGTCGGCATTGTCCGCGATCTGCTGCAACAATTCTGCCGCCGCTACTGGATCGCTATCAGATTGGGTTTCGGCAGCCTGAAGCATCGCCAATACCGCCCCCGCTGCCCCGTCAACTTCTATCGCTTGCAGGGCCTCAACACGCTGGACGCTTTCATCTGAGGACAGCGCATCCAGCACAGAATTTCCAAACGCTTGCGCAGTGGCCGTGTTTTGCGCTTTGCGCCATTCATTCACGCCAGCCCCGGCAACGATCAGGACAGCAACGGTGATCCCGATCCAGCCATAACGCCGCATGAGTTTGAACATCTTGTCGCGACGGACTTCTTCGCTGACTTCTTCGATAAAACTGTCAGTGTTGCTCACACCATACCTCCATCCCCGATCACCGGGGTTTGGTCTCTCTTACCCTGATCACACATAATTTGCCAAGTGGCGCAATTGGCAATTCAGTCGCTTGAAAACACGCGTGAGAACAACTATAGTGAACTGGATAGTTCAGTTTGTGGCAGATAACGGAAATCCACACGAAAAACCTATTTTCCGACAAAATTTTGCCTACAATTCAGGGTTGTGAGTATTCATGAAGATTTTTTCGTTGATAACGGCAGTCATCGTCGCCGCGGTTTTGGCGGTCCTTGTATTCAATCGCGAGGCGGTCATCGCCTTTGCCACCGGCGCGGATCCTGAAATCGCACCCATGGCCTCCGACTCATCCGCAGACGGCGTATCAGATGCTGAAAGCGGACCTAAAGTTTCTGTTGTTGCCGTGCATTCTCAATCGCAAGTCGTTGACAATGCGATTGTTTTGCGCGGCCAGACAGAGGCCGCTCGGCAAGTCGAGGTCAAGTCAGAGATATCAGGCCTGATTGTGTCTGAACCCTTGCGCAAAGGTGCACGGGTCGAGGCCGGGCAGCTTTTGTGCAAGCTGGAAGTTGGCACCAGAAACGCAGCATTGGCAGAGGCAGAGGCACGCCGGGCCGAAGCTCAGATAAACTTTACAGCGTCAGAGCGGCTGTCTCAGGGCGGATTCGCCTCAGAAACCAACCTGGCCTCTGCACGGGCACAATTGCAGGCCGCCCAGGCCGGGGTCGAAGCGGCCCAGACAGAATTGCAGCGGCTTGAAATCCGTGCCCCGTTTTCAGGACTGCTTGAATCAGACACCGCCGAATTGGGCGCATTGATGCAGCCCGGTTCCCCCTGCGCCACCATCATTCAACTCAACCCGATAAAGCTGGTTGGGTTTGTTCCTGAAACAGAGGTCAACCGCATTGAAACCGGCGCGCGTGCTGGTGCGCGCTTGGCCACCGGCGATGAGCTTTCCGGCACAGTGTCCTTTCTGTCGCGCTCATCCGATCCGCTGACCCGCACCTTCCGCGTGGAAATCCAAATTCCAAATGATGATCAGAAAATCCGCGACGGGCAAACTGTCGAGATTCTGATCGCGTCTGAGGGCAGCCCCGCGCATTTGCTTCCGCAATCTGCCCTAACCCTGGATAACAACGGGCGATTGGGGGTTCGGCTGGTCGATGAAAACGATCAGGCCGCTTTTGCCCCAACGCGCCTCGTGCGTGACACGACCCGAGGGGCGTGGCTGGCAGGCCTGCCCGAACAGGTTGACGTTATCGTATCCGGTCAGGAATTCGTGACCGATGGGGTGGCGCTGGATGTCACCTACCGCGAGGCGTCGCAATGACCGGTATTGTCGACTGGGCAGCCGGCCGTGCGCGCATGGTACTGGCCTTTATCCTGCTGTCGTTGACGGCGGGCGGTCTGGCTTATGCCACACTGCCCAAAGAGGGTGAGCCAGATATCGATATTCCGGCGATTTTCGTTTCCGTCCCCTTCCCCGGCATTTCTGCCGAAGATTCGGAAAAACTACTCGTCCAACCGATGGAAACAGAGCTTGCCGATCTCGACGGCCTAAAATCCATGAATGCCACCGCCGCCGAAGGCTATGCCGGGATGCTGCTGGAATTTGAGTTTGGCTGGGACAAACAAGCCACCATCGCCGAGGTTCGCGATGCCATGGGCACGGCAGAGGCCGAGTTTCCCGAGGGTGCGGAAAGCTATTCGATCAACGAGATCAACTTTTCCGAATTCCCAATCGTCATCATCAACCTGACCGGCCCGGTGCCGGAACGAACGCTGCTGCGCTACGCTCAGGAATTGCAGGACCGGATCGAATCTCTGGAACCGGTGTTGGAGGCTCCGCTCGCCGGTCACCGCGATGAGATGATGGAAGTCGTCATCGACCCGCTAAAACTTGAGGCCTACAACGTCACCGCCGCGGAACTGATCAATGTCGTGCGAAACAACAACCAACTGATCGCAGCCGGAGAGATCGAGAGCGCCACCGGCGCGTTTTCCGTTAAAATCCCATCCTCCTTTGATGAACCTTCAGACGTGTTCAACCTGCCGGTCAAAACCAATGGGGACCGGGTGATTACGCTGGGCGATCTGGCCGACATCCGCCTGACATTTGAGGATCGCACCGGCACCGCACGCTTTAACGGCGAAGCAACCGTCGCCCTGCAGGTGGTCAAACGCAAAGGCTATAACATCATCGACACGACCGCCTTGGTCGAACAGGAAATAGAGGCCACACGCAAATCCTGGCCACTGGAACTGCAACAGGCGATCGAGGTCGGCACCTCCAACGATCAGGCTCACACGGTTGAAAGCATGGTGCGCCAGCTGGAAGGCTCCGTTCTGACCGCAATCGCACTGGTGATGATCGTGGTTCTGGGCGCGCTCGGGGTCCGTTCGGCCCTGTTGGTTGGCTTTGCCATTCCCACCTCCTTCCTGCTGTGTTTCGTATTGCTGGCTCTGATGGGCATATCGGTTTCAAACATCGTCATGTTTGGCCTGATTCTGGCTGTGGGGATGCTGGTCGATGGCGCTATTGTGGTGGTTGAATATGCCGACAAACGCATTCAGCAGGGCACCGGCCCCATGCATGCCTATGTAGAGGCCGCCAAACGCATGTTCTGGCCGATCGTCAGCTCCACCGCAACGACGCTCTGTGCGTTCCTGCCCATGCTGTTCTGGCCCGGTGTCCCGGGCGAATTTATGGGCATGTTGCCCGTCACCCTGATCTTCGTCTTGTCCGCCTCGCTGATCGTGGCTTTGATCTATCTGCCCGTGATGGGTGGGGTGTCTGGCCGCCTGTCCCGGCATTTTCATCATGCCTCTGACTTCTTACGCCGCTTCCCTTGGTGGCAACGCGCCGTATTGGTGCCCCCATCGATGTATTTGATCTTTCTCGGCGCGATGCAATTGCTCAACCCGGGTTACCTGTTTGGCGGCACCGCCCCGATGTCTGGGATCATGTCCCTCTTGCCCGGGGCAGTTCTGTTTTTGCTGGGCTCTTCGCTGACCGCCATCACCTTCGGCGCGGCGAAAACTGAACGCGCTGCCAAGAATGTCGCCGGAGGATATCGCCGCAGCTTATTTGGCCGCTTCATCCATTTCATCGCGGCCAATCCGATCATGCCTTTGGTCACCATCGGCGCCGTGATCTTTTTCGTGATGTCAGTCTTCACCTATTTCGGGGCCAACAACAACGGAACAGAGTTTTTCGTAGAAAGCGAACCAGAACAGGCGATCATCTATGTCCGCCAACGCGGAAACCTGTCCTTGACGGAAAAAGATCGGGCCGTGCGGGAGGTCGAGGAGATCGCCCTCAGCACCCCGGGCGTCGAAAGCGCCTTTGCCTTTGCCGGCGAAGGGGGGCTCAATTCCAACACCGGCGGGGCCACCGCGCCGCGCGACACGATCGGGCAGGTGCAGATCGAACTGATCAAATGGGAAGACCGCTCTGACATCGCTGAACTCGACGGCGATATCGTGCTGGCCAATATCCAGGCCAGGCTCGACACCCTGCCGGGGATCAGAACCGAAATTCTAAACCTCAGCCGCGGTCCTGCCTCTGCAAAACCTGTGCATCTGCGCCTGAAAGGCGACAATTGGGAAGACCTGCAACAGGCCGCCGCCACCGCCCGGCAAAAATTCGAAGACACATTTGGTCTGATCCTGATCGAGGACACCACCCCCCTGCCCGGCATTGACTGGCAGATCGACGTGGACGTTGAAAAGGCTGGCCGCTACGGCGCCGACGTGGCCATTGTGGGTGGTATGGTCCAATTGGTCACACGCGGCCTCCTGCTCGATACGATGCGCGTGGACAGCTCTGACGAAGAGATCGAAATTCGCGTCCGGCTGCCAGAAGAGGACCGTTTCCTGTCCACACTCGACACGCTCAAGGTTCGCACGGCCGACGGGTTGGTGCCACTGTCCAACTTTGTCACCCGCACCCCGGTGAAGAAGCTGGGCCAGATCGACCGCAGCGATCAGCAGCGTTATTTTGACATCAAGGCCGGGGTCGAAACTGGATTGATGATCGAGGCGACGAATGCCGACGGCACATCCGTTGAACTGCCACTAACACCGACTGAACGCATCGAAACCCTGACCGCATGGTTGGAAAATGACCGACCCCTTCCCTCTGGTATCAGCTGGGATTGGACCGGCGATCAGGAAGATCAGGAAGAAAGCGCCGCGTTCCTGTCGCAGGCCTTTACCGGCGCGTTGGGGCTGATGTTCATCATCCTGCTGGCGCAGTTCAACAGCTTCTATAACGCCTTTCTGGTGCTGACAGCCGTGGTTCTATCCACCACCGGCGTGCTGATCGGGATGCTGGTCATGGATCAGACCTTTTCGATCATCATGACGGGAACCGGTATCGTAGCCCTCGCCGGGATCGTGGTGAACAACAATATTGTTCTAATCGACACCTATCAGGAATATTCCAAATATATGCCGCGGATCGAGGCGATCACCCGCACCGCTCAGGCCCGTATCCGCCCGGTGCTGCTGACCACGATCACCACGATGGCAGGCCTCACGCCAATGATGATGGGTCTTAGCCTGGATTTCATCAATGGCGGCTATTCCATCGACAGCCCGACCGCACTGTGGTGGAAACAACTGGCCACCGCTGTTGTGTTTGGTCTTGGCATCGCCACCGTGCTGACACTGGTTTTCACCCCGTCGATGCTGGCGCTGCGGGTCTGGATCACCACCTATGCCCGTTGGCTGGCGCGTCTTTTGACGAAAATGTCCATGGGTCGGACCAGCCGCGCCGCGCAAGACTGGGCCCTGAAACGCACCGCCCGCCGCGCACCCCCGCCGGAAATCCTGTGGGAGGATATGGATCATTTTCTCGATGCTCAGGACGAGAGAGCGTCAGAAGATCCGGAAAAACCGCTCGCCGCCAACAAAGACAGCCCCATTCACGCGGCTGAGTAGGCAGGCCTAACAGCAAAGTGACGGCTTTGGGTTGCCATGTCGTGTCTGCCCAAAGCGTTTCCAGATTGAAAAGTATCGACTGGCCAGATCGCCTTTGTTTCCGAAAAATTGGCATCTGACAAACTTTCGCCATCTTTATGCGGTTTTGTTTTCCCAATTCCTTTGATTTTGGCAGGGTGAGGGGCGCGACTACAGATGGATATTCACAATGCCCCCCAAAAACACAAACGGCGGTGGAAAGAATAACAATAACAGCAATCCTCCACCCGGCGCGATCGTCGGAACCGATGGAAATGACACCATTGATCTGCTGTCCCTAATCGGCCCCGCAACGGCGGGCGATGATGAGATTTGGGGACTGGGCGGAGATGACTTCATCGATGGCGGCCCAGGCAATGATATCATCGAGGGTGGCGACGGCGACGACACGCTCTATGGCAGCGAAGGGGATGACACCATAAACGGTGGCGCAGGCGCCGATCTGATCTGGGGCGGACCGGGCAGTGACACAATCGATGGCGGCGGCGGGAAATTCGACACAGCGATCTATTACGGTGTCGAAGGTGTCGATTACGAAGTCACTGAAATCACCGAAGTCAAACCCAATGGCCGAACCAACGTCATTGGCTACACCGTAACCGACCTGAACACCGGCGACGTGGACACGTTGACAAATGTCGAAACCATCCTCTTTGTTGAAACGCCATCCACGGGTGCCATCATCACCCAAGGCGACGCAGATTTCACCCAGTTTGATCAGACCGTCACGATCGATGTCTTGGCCAATGACTATATCGAGGGCTCCGATCCCGGTGTCGGCCTATCCATCAGCACCATCATCGACGTGCAGGTTGATTTGAACGGCGACAACATCAACGATGTCGATCTGATCCCCGATGGGGTGGACATCACCTATTTCAATGACACCGATGGTGGCATTCTGAATGACGGAACCATCCTGACCCTGAACCCGGATGGCACACTGACATGGGATCCCAATGGCCAGTACGACACGCCCCCAGGGGCTGGCGAAAACCCACCCGTCATCCAGTTCTGGTATGAGGCCTCTGATGGCATGGGCGGCAGTGAATACGGCGATGTCACCATTCAGGTCACCTACCCCGCGCCCTCGGGCATGATCACCTTTGAAACCATGACCCTTGACCTGGCCCTCACTTTTCTAGGCATCTACCAGTATGCTGACGGTCCAGACGGGACCTATGTTGTATCACAACTCAGTTCCGCCACTCAAAATTTTGAGCAACGCGATACTGGCACCTCCGATTATGACTATGACGGTGACGGCGATGATGAATTCCGTGTTTGGACCGAAGCCAACGGCGACACACACGAAATGAACATCCACCACCGCGACCTGGATACGTTCGATCTGGTCAGCCTGGATTTCTCTGGGCTGGGTGCAGGTGAAACCGCGACAATCTCGCTCGCCGATACATCGGGCATCATCTATGATCAGTTTACTGTGACAGAGTCCGATCTGGATGCGAACGGTGTCTATACCCTGAACGAGATAGACGTTGGTCAGCTTTCGATCGAGGCAAGCGCCGGGGATGAGTTTTACATCGACGACGTCGTAATCGCTTAATCCTCAGGCGTGATCAAACCTTGGTCACGCCGCCTCTTCCCGCTCCGCCTGTTGACGCTGCCACAGCTGGGCATAGCGCCCTTCGCTGGCCAGCAGCGCGTCATGGGTGCCTTCCTCGATCACTTCGCCCTCCTGCAAAACCACGATGTGATCGGCATCGGCAATGGTGGACAGACGGTGGGCGATGGTGATCACCGTGCGCCCCTGCCCCATTTCTGACAGCGCCTCCTGAATGCTGCGTTCAGTGTCGGTGTCCAGCGCACTTGTCGCCTCGTCCAATAACAGAATCGGCGGGTTTTTCAGGATAGTGCGCGCGATGCCCACCCGCTGTTTTTCCCCGCCGGACAGTTTCAGCCCGCGCTCACCCACTTGGGTTTCGTAGCCTTCGGGCAAGCTCATGATGAAATCATGGATCTTGGCCGCCTGCGCAGCACCGATGATTTCGTCCCGCGTCGCACCAGCCCGACCATAGGCAATATTGTAGTAAATCGTGTCGTTGAACAGCACCGTATCCTGCGGCACCACGCCAATGGCGGAATGCAGGCTTTCTTGCGTGACATCCCGCAAGTCCTGACCATCAATGCGCAGGGCCCCGCCCGTCACATCATAAAACCGGAACAAAAGCCGCCCGATGGTCGATTTACCGGAACCAGACGGCCCTACAATCGCCAGTGTTGACCCCTGTTCCACATTTACCGACACGCCCTTCAAAATCTCCCGCTCTGTATCATAGCCAAAGCGGATCGCGTCAAAACTGACCTCGCCTCCATTGACCTGCAAAGGCTTGGCGCCCGGGGCATCGACAATCTCTGCCGGTTGGCCCAACAGCTCGAACATCTCGCCCATATCGACCAGCGCCTGCCGGATTTCGCGATAGACGGTGCCCAGAAAATTCAGGGGCATGGTGATCTGGATCATATAGGCGTTGACCATCACGAAATCGCCCACAGTCAGATCGCCGCGTTGCACCCCCATCGCGGCCAAGACCATGACGCCCACCAGCCCTGTCGTGATCAACAGAGACTGCCCAAAATTCAGCGCACCCAAGGACCACTGGGTTTTCAGCGCCGCCTTTTCATACAACTCCATGGATTCGTCATAGCGTGCAGCCTCGCGCCCTTCAGCCCCGAAATATTTGACGGTTTCAAAGTTCAGCAGGCTATCGATGGCTTTTTGATTGGCGTTGGTGTCCTGATCGTTCATCTCGCGGCGGACTTTCACCCGCCATTCGGTCAGCTTGAACGTGAACCAGATGTACAGGCCAACGGTCACCACAACGATCGCCAAGTACCAGACGTCAAACACGACAAACAGGATGATCCCCACCATTGTCAGTTCCAGAATCAACGGCCCGATCGACAACAGCATAAAGCGCAGCAGGAAATCGACGCCCTTCACCCCCCGTTCGATGATCCGCGAAAGCCCCCCGGTCTTGCGGGTGATGTGATAGCGCAGCGACAGCGCATGAATATGCTGGAATGTCTCTAACGCCAGCATCCGTAAGGCACGCTGCCCCACCCGGGCAAAGATCACATCGCGCAACTGCTGAAATCCGACGGTCATGGCCCGCGACATACCATAAGCCACGGTCAGTCCGATGGCCCCGACCCCCAGCATCCACGCCGCATCCGGTGCGTCACCTGATAGAACATCAACCGCCGCTTTGTACAAAAACGGTGTGAAGACAGCGATCACCTTGGCCACAAACAGCGCCAACAGCGACAAGACTACACGCTGTTTCACCCAAGGCTGCGCATCCGGCCACAGATAGGGGGACACTTTGCGAATGGTCCGCATGTTTGCGGTTCTCTCAAGAGAGGCATCCTCTGATGTCATGGTAGAAGTCACTCGGCGCATGTCAGTCTCTCAATGGCAGGCACCCAGATTTAATGCCAACTGTCGGGATTGACCACCATCAATCCCGCAGTTTCGCCTGTGCAATCCTACACAGGTAAAGATCAGTTTTCCGGGTCTTGCTCTGGAATGGTAAAGACCTGACCGGGATAAATCAGGTCCGGGTCACGAATTTGGTCCTTGTTGGCCTCAAACAATTGCACATACAAAAAGCCGTCACCGTAGTTTCGGGTGGCAATTCCCCACAGGGTAAACCCGGGCTGAACCGTGACCAGCGCGACTTCCGGCAGCTTTGGTGTCTCTGGCGCACTATCGGCGGCCTCCACCTCTTCGGTTTCAGGGGCCGCAGGGGCCTGATCTACTGACACATCCGTCACTGCGGTCTGTGCCTCGGCCGCGGTTTCAACCGCCTCTGATGACTGTGCCTGATTGACACTTTCATCCGTAGTTTGCTGAGCCAGAGCCTGTGCAACGATATCGGGATCTTCGCGCTGGAATGGGGTTTCCACCCGGGCAACGACATCACCAGAGGCGTTCAACTGATCGATGCGCAATGTGTAAATTCCCGCGTTGACCCCACTTAGCGTCATCTTCCAACGACCATCCCGATCGATCTTGGCTGCCTGTGCCCACTCATTGTTCAGATATGCGCGCACAAAGCCTTCGGATGCGCTCTCTGCCTCGCCTTCGGCCTGCCCTTCCAAATGAACACTTTCTGTGTCCGAATAGGATATCGCATCAATGGTCAGGCGGTTCGGCGCAGTTGGCGACTGCAAAACGCGCACACCATCCTCATCCGCCAGCAACACGGCCGTTTGCTGAGGCTCTTCTGGTTCAGCAGCCGTTTGTTCGGTGGCCGCCCCGGCATCAGCATTATCCTCGGGCACCATTTCAGCCGCAGCCATTTCGATCGGGGCCAGAATGACACTTTGATCTGACGCAGCCGCCACCATACCGTCCAGCTCTGATGACAAGGTCAAAACCTTTGCCGCCCCGCCGGGCTCCACTGAAAACAGGGCCACAAATTGTCCGGCTGCATCTGCGACGGTGCGGGTTAATTCCTGCCCATCCATCAGAATGATAACCGTGGATCCCGGGGCCGCTTGGCCCGCCACCAGCGCGCGCCCATCAGGGGACAAACGCACAATGTCAAACGCCGGTACCGGCATCGGATCCAACGTGATCACCGACTCTGGGTCTGTGGTTTCTGCCTCCACCTCGGCCACAGCGCTGTCATCCGCAACACTTTCCGCCTCGTCGGTGGTTTCAACTGCATCTTCCGCCTCAGCAGGTTCAGACACCTCTTCCACGGCAATTTGCTCTTCGGTCATGCTTTCGGGTTCGGGGACAGCCTCAGCAGCCTCATCTACCTGATCCGTAGCATCGGCGCTCACGGCCTCCTCAGGACTGGGGGCCTCAACCATCTGATCAGGCGCTTCACCCGATCCGGTTGTGAAAAAATAAAGCAGCACAGCTATGACAACTGCCCCGCCTCCAATCGCATATTTTCCCATATTACCGGAAGAAGTCCCGTCAGCCATTCCCAGTCATCCCCAAAACTGATCGCAGACCCCCTCTGGTCTGCGCTTGTCGCAGAGTATCAACACAGATATCAGAGTGCAAAACAAGTCCTCTCGGGTAAACATCATGGCTTCTCTCTCTGTTTGTGTCTTCTGTGGCGCGCGCGACGGCGCAAATCCTCTGCACGCCGAACTCGCTCAAACTTTGGGGACAGCCTTGGCCCAAAACAATTGGCGGCTGGTCTATGGGGCCGGCGATGTTGGTCTAATGGGTCGCGTGGCCCGGGCGACCCAGGCGGCAGGCGGGGAAACCTTCGGCGTCATCCCCGTGCACCTGATGCAAAAAGAGGTCGGCAAACGCGACCTGTCCAGCCTTGTCGTGACCGAAAACATGCACGAACGCAAAAAGGTGATGTTCATGAATTCGGATGTCATCGTTGTTCTACCCGGCGGCGCCGGTTCACTGGATGAATTTTTCGAGGTCCTGACCTGGCGCCAGATCGGACTGCATGAAAAACCGGTTATCTTGCTAAATTCTGATGGGTATTGGGACAAGCTCGTCGATTTGATCGACCATGTGATCGAACAGGGGTTTGCCGATAAAAACCTGAAATCCTATTTGCATGTTCTAAGCAACGTTCAGGACATGACCAGCCTGCTGGCAAAACTGGCCTGATCTATCGTTGACGTCGCTTGCGCCGGGTCAGGATCAGACTTTCGATAGAATAAATCGCCAACGCCACCCAGATCATTGAAAAGGCCAGCACGTGCCACTGCGTGAACGCCTCTGAAAACACAAAAACGGCAACACAAATCTGAATTGTCGGGTTTAGATATTGCACCAGACCCACCGTGGCCAGCGATACCCGCTTAGAGGCATAAGACATCAAAAACAGCGGCAGTGCCGTAACCGGGCCGGACAATAGCAACAACCCGGTATCGCGGACAGAGCTGCCAAAAACACCCGCTTGATGCGTGTCATCAGCCCCCCACCCTGCACTATGCGCGCCAATCAGAACGACGATTGTGACAGGGGCAAAGATCATCGTTTCAAAACACACCGACAAAACCGGCCCGGCGGTGATCTGCTTTTTCAGAACACCATAAACGGCAAAGGAAGTCGACAAGGCCAGCGCGATATAGGGCGCAACACCCAGACCAAGCGTCAAGGTAACGACCGCACAAGTCGCCAACACAATCGCCAACATCCGCCATCGGGTCAGAACCTCGCCAAAGGCCACCACTCCGCCCAAAACCATCAAGAGCGGAAAGATGTAATATCCCAGCCCCGCCTCAACCCCAAATCCCAGCTGGATCGCGGTGATGAATATCAGCCAGTTGGTCGCGATCATCAGGGCCGCCACCGCCATCATTGCAAAGCTCTTGCCCCAGCGAAACAATGGTGGAATCTGGGCCAGACGGTTCTGATAGGCCAAAATACACAGGAAAAACACCATGCCCCAAAGGGTGCGATGGCTCAAAACCTCCATCGGCGGCACATGCGACAACGCTTTGTACAACAGCGGCGACAGTCCCCAAATCAGGCATGCCATCACCATCGTCGATATGCCCTTGACCGGATCTGTCATCGCCCACCCTTCCCGGTTTACCTGGGCATTTGCGGCGTTCACCGGCATGGGGTCAAGCACGAAACGTACCGGACATGCAGCAAACCCAACTGCACCGTGTGTTGGCAAAAGAAAACGACCACCAAACTGGCGGCCGCTTTCAAATTCTCAAATTGCGATGATCCAATTACATCCGGCTGGCAACATTTTCCCAGTTGACCAGATTGTCGAGGAAGTTGGTCAGATAGGCCGGACGCTTGTTGCGGAAATCGATGTAGTAGGAATGTTCCCACACATCACAACCCAACAAAGCTGTTTGACCAAAGCAAAGCGGGTTCACGCCGTTCTCCGTCTTGGTCACAGCCAGAGATCCATCAGCGTTTTTCACCAGCCACGCCCAGCCGGAGCCAAACTGGCCCGCACCGGCAGCGGAAAACTGCGATTTGAAATCATCGACAGAACCGAAGTTTTCAACCAGTGCCGCTTCCAGCTCACCGGGCATGGCGCTGTCACCCGGCCCCATCATTTCCCAGAACTGGTTGTGGTTCCACAGCTGGCTGATGTTGTTGAATATCCCATTCTGCGCCACGGACGTCGCATTATAGGTGCCAACAATGATCTCTTCCAGCGACTTACTGTCCCATTCGGTGCCCGCAATCGCGGCATTGCCGTTGGTCACATAGGCGTTGTGGTGCAGGTCGTGGTGATACTCCAGCGTTTCAGCAGACATGCCCTTGGATGCCAGCGCATCATGTGCATAGGGAAGATCGGGAAGTTCAAAAGCCATAGGTCAGCCCCTTTCAAGTTCGAGCGTTATTCTTGGCCCCTAGATGGCGGTTTGAGGGGGGGAAGGTCAAGAGCATGACTACAACATAAGTAATTTAGGACGTTTCTTCGCAGTTTCCGCTGCCCCTAAACCTGTTTTTGAACTGTCTTGGCTTTGCCATCATAGTCATTTGCATCGTGTCTTGTTCTAAAGTTGCTGTGTAACGCATTCTGGTACGTTGCGATGTACGGCTGACAGTGTGAACGTCCCAAGTCATCACGATTTTTTCGTTTCTTGAGCTGCGGATATCTACCGGAATGGGTTGATCATCGTTGTAACCTGTCACCCACCCGCTCACCTCAGGGCGATCACTGTCAAGATCAGAAAACAGAAACTCTCCTTCAGCCCATTGGTTATCATCAGTTGGACGAATAAAGCATCGATATTCCTCTGCCATTGTTTGCATAGGAAAAAGGATTGTTGCCGCTGCCAGTGCGGCGAAAACGTTAGGTCTAAAATTCAATTGGATCTCCAACAAAAAGGTTGCGGAATCGACCGATCCCACAACCCTTGGAAGATTTCAATCTGAGAATTAGCTATCGGTAGAAAATTTGATATTCCCTCACAAATACCCAACCTCTGATCCAGACATCGCCGCTGTCTTCAACAGGTTGAACACATATTCGGCCACAGAGCGGAAGGCCACGACCGTGAATTCATCCTCGCCCGACATCCAGAACGCCGCCGGCACCTGCGCCAAGCGTGATCGGCGGATTTGGCCGGGGCCGAAGGCATCTGCACCGAAATCAACCGGGGCCAGTTTGGCCAAGGCTTCGCGTGCACCAGCGCCCTGGACGCGCAAGACAACTCGCGCGTCCGACACGTTCACCGCCAACGAATGCACACCAGACAGCGCCGTGCTCAGGTCCGCAACGGCACCTTCAACCTCTGCATAGGGGGTCAACAGCAGCAATTCGTCTGGCGACATCCAGGCGGCCCCCTTGTCCCCGTTCAGCGCAATCTCTCGCTGGCCGGGAATGGCAACGCCGGTGACATCCTTGACCGCCTTGGCAATCACCTTATCCGACAGATCGCCACGCAGGGTGATCATGCCCCTCAGGCCCAGTTCCTCGACCACCGCAATGCCAGAGGCAGAAACGTGGTTCAGTGCACTTACAGCATTAGACATTCTGCTTCTCCCCGTCCTTGTCATACCAGACGGTATCGACAATCTTGGCTTTGATCATGGTTCCATCAACTTTGCCGAACTCGATCACCTCGCCCATCCGATCCGGCCCGTTATGAACCAGCCCCATGGCGATACCCTTGCCCAGCGTTGGCGAATGATAGGTGGACGTGACACGCCCCTCCATGTTCCGCTGGCCATTGGCATTGGTGCCCGCTTTGATCGCATAGGCTCCATCTGGCAGAACAGATCCGTCCAACGTTTCCAGACCGACCAGTTTCCAACGGTTCGGATCAGTCATGTGCGAACGCGCCTGCGCACGTTTGCCCAGATAATCCTCTTTCTTCTTGGAAATCGCCCAGTTCAGACCCAGATCCTGCGGAATGATGGTGCCGTCGGTTTCGTCCCCGATCATGATAAAGCCCTTCTCGGCCCGCATGATGTGCAGACATTCGGTGCCATAAGGCATCGCGCCAAACTCACCACCAGCATTGTGAAGCGCCTCCCAGAAGGCCGCGCCTTGGCTAGCTGGTACCGCGATCTCATAGCTGAGTTCACCCGAGAACGAAATCCGGTACACACGGGTATCAAAACCACCGATCTGCCCGTCACGCCATTCCATGAACGGAACCGCCTCTGCCGATACATCCATGCCGCCCAGTTTCTCCAACACCTTGCGGGCATTGGGGCCAACAACAGCGAATTGCGCGTATTGCTCCGTCAGGTTGGCGACATAGACTTTCATGTCCCACCATTCGGTCTGCAACCACTCTTCCATCCAGCCGTGAATACGGTCCGCGCCACCAGAGGTCGTATGGCAGAGGAATGTATCCTCATCGATCCGGGCCACAACACCGTCGTCAGACAAGAACCCATTCTCGGAACACATCAGGCCATAGCGGCATTTGCCGACCTTCAGCGTCGACATCATGTTGGTGTAGAGCATATCCAGGAAGCGCCCTGCATCCGGCCCCTTCACCACCAGCTTACCCAGCGTGGACGCATCCAGCAGACCAAGGTTCTGGCGGGTGTTGATCACCTCGCGATGTACGGCCTCCTCGCGGGTTTCCGCCCCACGTCGATAGCAATAGGGGCGACGCCAATGACCCACCGGTTCCCAATCCGCGCCGTTAGTGTCGCTCCAGCCATGGGCAGGCGTTTTGCGAATGGGTTGGAAAATCTCACCGCGTGCCTCACCCGCGATCGCGCCCATGGAAATCGGCGTATACGGGGGCCGGAACGTGGTGGTTCCTGTGGATGGAATAGGCTGGTTCAGCGCATCAGACAAAATCGCCAAGCCGTTGATGTTGGACAGTTTTCCCTGATCCGTCGCCATACCCAACGTGGTGTAACGTTTGGTGTGCTCAACAGATTCGTACCCCTCGCGCGCGGCCAATTGAACGTCGGAAACCTTCACGTCGTTCTGATAATCCAGCCACATCTTCATACGCAGATCAGGGCCAGCGCCCTGCGGCATGATCCAGACCGGCAGCATGGGCGCGGACAGTTCTTCAGCTGCTTTCGGGGCGGCGTTGCGTTTCGGGGTGAAGCCCGCCGCCTTGGCCGCCGCTTTCCCTGCCGTATGGGCATCGGCCAGAACATCGTTCGATGCCAGCGCACCATTGGCGGTCCCTGCTGGGATCACCATGCCCTCGCCATTGTCGCCGGTGGGCGGACGGTTCGGATCGGGTTTGAAGAACGCGTTTTCCGTATCCCAGGTCAGCTTGCCGCCGCAATGGGACCACAGGTGCACAACCGGGGACCAGCCGCCGGACATGGCAACAGCATCGCACTTGATTTCGTCCAGCGCACCGCCCTCGCCGATTTGCAGGGTCATGCCCACACCCTCGACGCGTTTGCCGCCTTTGACTTTGCCAATGGCCTTGCCGGTTTCAACGCGAATGCCCAATTCACGGGCGCGCTGCACCAGCGGACCGTTGGCCTCTTCCCGTGCATCGATCACCGCAGGTACATCCAGCCCCGCCTCTTTCAGCGTGATCGCGGTGCGGTAGGCGTCATCGTTGTTGGTGACCACAACGGTACGGTCGCCAATCGACACACCCCAGTTCACCACATAGTCCCGTACGGCAGAGGCCAGCATCACACCCGGAACATCATTCCCGGCAAAGCTTAGCGGGCGTTCAATCGCGCCGGTCGCGGTGATGGTTTGCTTGGCCCGAACCCGCCACAGACGGTGACGTGGCTTGCCATCGCCCGGGGTGTGATCTGCCACACGCTCGTACACGGTGACATAGCCGTGATCATAAACACCGGCGCCCATGGCACGGGTGCGGATTGACACATTGTCCATTGCTTCAAGGGCTTGGATCGTGTCGTTCACCCACACCTCGGCAGGTTTTCCATCAATCTCTGCCCCGTCCACAGGTGCGCGACCGCCCCAGTGGTTGGTTTGTTCAACCAGCAGAACCTTGGCACCGGCCTCACCGGCGGCCTTGGCCGCTTGCAAACCAGCAATCCCGCCGCCGATGACCAGCACATCAACGAAGGCATAGAAATGTTCGTACCGGTCGGCATCACGGTCTTTTGGCGCCTTCCCCAAACCGGCAGATTGCCGGATGAAGGGCTCATAAACATGTTTCCAGAACGGGCGCGGGAACAGAAAGGTTTTATAGTAAAACCCACCGGGCAGGAACCGCGCGAACAGGCTGTTGATCGCGCCAATGTCGAATTCCAGGCTCGGCCAGTGGTTTTGCGAGGTCGAGGTCAGACCGTCAAACAGCTCTGTCGTGGTGACGCGCTGGTTCGGTTCAAACCGATCGCCCTGCCCCATATTGACCAGCGCGTTGGGCTCTTCCGCCCCTGACGCCACGATCCCACGCGGGCGGTGATATTTGAACGACCGGCCAACCATCATCTGGTCATTGGCCAGCAGAGCCGATCCCAGCGTGTCGCCCTCAAACCCCTTCAGGCGCTTGCCATTAAAGGTGAAATTCAGCGCGCGGTCACGATTGACCAGACGGCCTTTGCCTTGCAGACGTGTGCTCATTTCCAGCCCCCCCATTCAGGGCGTTTCTTTTTGATCTTCGCCACCAGATCGGCAGGTGGTTCAGTGACTTGTGCGGAATAGGTGCCAAACACCTCCAGTGTCATGGTGCAGCGCGCGGCATGAAACCACTTGCCGCAGCCATTGGCGTGGCGCCAGCGTTCAAAGTTCACACCCTTCGGGTTTTCGCGCATGAACAGGTAGCCCTCAAACTCGTCATCAGACGAGTTCGGACCAAACCGTTTCAGATGCGCCTCGCCACCGGCGGCCAGTTCCGTTTCCTCGGCCTTCACGCCGCAATAGGGACATTCAAGTATCAGCATTTCATAATCCCCTTAGTGCGCCACACCGGCGGCCACGCTTTCATCGATAAAGCGGCCTTCGGTAAAGCGGTTCAAGCCAAATTCGGCAGCAAGCGGCCCCGGTTCGCCCTTGGCCACCAGTTCCGCCATCGCCCAGCCAGACCCCGGAATGGATTTAAACCCACCCGTGCCCCAACCACCGTTCATAAAGATATTCTGAACCGGCGTTTTAGTGATAATTGGCGAGCGGTCCCCGGTCACATCCACGATCCCGCCCCATTGGCGCAGCATCTTCAGACGGCTGATCATTGGGAAGGTCTCAACAAGCGCACGCACGGTTTCCTCGATATGGTGGTACGATCCGCGCTGGGTGTAGTTGTTGAACGCGTCGGTCCCGCCGCCGATCACCATCTCACCCTTGTCAGATTGGCTCATGTAGCCATGCACGGTGTTGGCCATCACAACCACATCCATGCAAGGCTTGATCGGCTCTGATACCAGCGCCTGCAGCGCCACAGATTCCATTGGCAAACGGAAGCCCGCCATTTCCGCCAGATGGCCAGAGTTGCCGGCCACAACAATCGCCAGCTTCCCGCAATCAATCGCACCTTTGGTCGTGTCGATGCCGACGACCTTGCCGCCCTCATTGCGCACACCGGTGACTTCGCATTTCTGGATGATATCCATGCCCATGTCGGAACAGGCACGCGCATAGCCCCAGGCCACCGCATCGTGACGCGCCGTGCCCCCACGGGCCTGCCACAGCGCCCCCAGAACTGGATAACGCGGCCCGTCAATATTCATGATCGGGCACAGCTCTTTCACACGTTCGGGGCCGATAAACTCGGTCGCCACACCCTGGAACGCATTGGCCTGTGCCGTACGTTTGTAGCCACGGATCTCATGTTCGGTCTGGGCCAGCATCATCACACCGCGTGGGCTGAACATGACGTTATAGTTCAGGTCCTGGCTCATCGTCTCATATAGCGACCGCGCCTTTTCATAGATCGCCGCAGATGGATCCTGCAAATAGTTCGACCGGATGATGGTGGTGTTGCGGCCAGTGTTGCCGCCGCCCAACCAACCTTTTTCAATAATCGCCACGTTCTTGATGCCGTGGTTTTTGCCCAGATAATAGGCTGTGGCCAATCCATGACCACCCGCACCGACGATCACAACGTCATAACGAGATTTCGGTTCAGGAGAGCGCCACGCCCGTTCCCATCCCTGATGGTAACGCGCGGCCTCTCTGGCGATAGCAAAGGCAGAATAACGTCGCATGTTCGGTCGAATCCAATCGTTCATGTGGGAGTTCGCTGTCAGTCTAAATGACTTAAATCATCGGTTCCACCGAACATGTGAGCGGCAGCTTTGACCGATATTGCGACATGTTGGGCCACATCCGGCGATGCGCGACAGTTCATCCCCTTTTGGTTGGTTTCAAACATCTATAGATACGCGCTGAACGGAGAGCATAAACATGGCGTTTTGGATTGTCGCATTGGGATTGGGCTTGACGGTCTGCGCTTTGATGGTGCTGGCCGCGCGGCGCGGCGCAGAAACGCCCGCCCCGGATCAATTCGCCTCTGATACGGCGGTTTATCGCGATCAGTTGCGGGAACTGGATCAGGACCTCGCCCGCGGCGTGATACCACAGGCAGAGGCAAACCAAACCCGCATCGAAATATCCCGCCGCCTGCTGACGGCGGATGCGGCAAAAACCAAAACGCGGCGGGCAGGATCCGAACCCACCCTGTGGCTGCTTGCGGTTTTTGCGGCCATCATGCTGGCAGGTACGGCTGCAGTTTATCTTCAACTTGGCGCCCCCGGCTTTCCTGATTTGCCCCTTTCAGACCGGATCGAAACCGCCAACGAAATGCGCCAGAACCGCCCTGACCAAACCACGGCAGAGGCTCAGGTCAGCCAGGTTCAAAACGACTACCCCGAAGAATACACCGCGCTTGTTGATCAATTGCGTCAGGCTGTCGCCGATCGTCCCGATGATCTGCAGGGCCATATCCTGCTGGTTCAAAGCGAGGCACGATTAGGCAACTTTAGCGCCGCACACCAGGCCCAGGCGCGTGTGCTGCAGCTCAAGGATGCCGCCGCCACCGCGGATGATTGGGCCGGATACGGCGATCTACTGATTTTGGCGGCGGGCGGCTATATCTCGCCAGAGGCCGAACAGGCCCTGACCCGCGCCCTGACGCTCGATCCTAAAAACGGGTTGGCGCGGTATTATTCCGGCCTGATGTTTTTGCAAAACGGACGGCCCGATTTGGGCTTTCAATTCTGGTCGGGCTTGCTGACAGACAGCCGATCGTCCGATCCTTGGGTGGCGCCCATTCGCGCGCAGCTAGAGGAAGTCGCCATGCTGGCAGGCGTTCGGTACGAACTGCCCGCCATCACGACCGCGCCAGGCCCCTCTGCCGAAGACATCTCTGCCGCAGAAGCCTTGAATGATGAAGACCGTACCGAAATGATCCAGAACATGGTCGAAGGACTGGCGGACCGGCTGGCCGCCGAAGGCGGTAGCGCCCAAGATTGGGCCCGCCTGATCAACGCGTTAGCGGTCCTGGGCGAAACCGACCGCGCCCGCGTGATTCTGGCAGAGGCCACCCAGACCTTTGCCGATGACAACGACGCAATGGCCATAATTCACGGTGCCGCTGCACAGGCCGGGCTCACCGAATGATCATCGAGGATATCAAAGATTTCGCCGCCGCCCTGCCCCCGATGCAGGCCTTGGCCGGGCTCGATCTGGGCACCAAAACCATTGGCGTGGCCATTTCCGACAGCTTTCGTTCCGTCGCAACACCCCTGGAAACCATCCGGCGCAAGAAATTCACCCAAGACGCAGATGCCCTGCTGAAGATTCTGACGAACCGCCAGATTGCCGGCTTGGTGCTGGGATTGCCCCTGAACATGGACGGGTCAGAGGGCCCCCGTGTGCAATCCACCCGCGCCTTTGCCCGCAACCTGACCCGCCTGACGGACATCCCCATCACCTTCTGGGATGAACGTCTGTCCACTGTCGCGGCTGAACGCGCGCTGTTAGAGGCGGATGCGACACGAAAACGTCGGTCTGAGGTTATTGATCACGTCGCCGCCGGGTATATCTTACAAGGAGCGCTGGACAGGTTGGCGCATCTGGGATGAGACCACAATGACCGACGAGATCTGGAAGCGAAACGAAATCCATTCACCTTGCGTGAAAATCTGCGTGGTGCATCCGGAAACGCGCCTGTGCACCGGTTGCCTGCGAACCATCGACGAAATTCGCGATTGGTCGCGCATGACCGATGATCAGCGCGCCGATATCATGGAAGAGCTACCAACCAGAGACGCCGCCCCCAAAAAACGCCGCGGCGGCCGCGCCGCCCGATTGGCGCGATAAGCCCGCAGGTCGGGCTTCAGCCCGGCATTTCGCACGTGCGGAACATCAAATGACTTCGACCGTCACGTCGTAGGATCCCAATATGGACCTGAGTCGAATGAGGGGAAAGTCTGATTAGAGCCCATCTCGACCAATGCTGCAAATTGCACGAATGACCGTTCTGGCGATTTGTTGATCTTGCGCGCAGCGACTGTCGTTGCTGTCCCCAAAATTTTGAGTTGCCGCAAAAGGTTCGTTGTCAATAACGACACAGACCGCGACGCTAGTGAGTAAGACGCTTGCAGGCGTTCCGGTTTTTTTATTCGGCAAGGTACGCGCTCCTCTTCTTTAGATGGAGATTCCATAGAATACGGCTCTAGGGAGAAGCTAAGTGCAAGAACTACAAACCGAACGACTTTTATTGAGGCAGTGGAGAGCAGAAGACATCGAACCCTATACTCGTTACTTCAGAGATCAGAGCAGAGCACAGTACTTTGGCGGCAAGCGAAACGCTGATGACGCATGGCGACATCTGGCCATGATGGTTGGACATTGGCAACTGAACGGTTTTGGATATTGGGCCGTTGAAGAGCGTACAACCCAAACGTTTGTGGTATGCGTCGGACTTTGGAAATCTCTGGATTGGCCGGAGCTGGAATTGGGTTATTGGATTGATGACCGACAGCAACGGAATGGTTTTGCTGAAGAAGCAGCAGCGGAGTGTGTCAGGTATGCACGAAATTCCCTCAAGTCACCTTCTCTGGTAAGTTACATTGCACCTGACAACATGCCTTCGCAAAAATTGGCCGCGAAGCTTGGCGCAGTGTATGAGCAAACAATTGAATTGGTCGAACAATGGCCTCATCTGGTTTATCGACATTTCTGAAGAGCTTGTCCTTAAGATCACCTACTAAAGCTGACATTGGCGCAATAACGGCGAAAGCTAGCTCCGTCCCGCTCAGCAAACAATCATGCAAACTCAACACCAACCAAAAGAAGGGCGGAAATCCACCCCCCAAATCGCAACGAGAAAGCGTGCCCTACCCCTCGATCGCCGTGATCATATCGACCCGTGTACCATGGCGGCCGCCCTCAAACGCGGCCCCCAGAAACGCATCGGCAATCTCCAGCGCCAGCATATCACCGACCACCCGCGCGCCAATGGACAGCATATTGGCATCGTTATGTTCGCGGATCATCCGGGCCGAAAACGTATCTGAACACACGCCGCAGCGCACGCCCTTGACCTTGTTCGCCGCCATCATGATCCCTTGGCCCGTCCCGCACAAAATGATCCCCAGATCGCATTCGCCCTCGGCCACCATCCGCGCCGCCGCCTCGCCGTGCTTGGGGTAATGCGTGCTCTCTGGCGTTACCGGCCCGATATCAACCACCTCGTACCCCTGTGCCGAGATGTGATCGGCAATGGCCTGACGAAGCGCGATGGCCGCATGATCACTGGACAGAACGACGCGGGTTTTGGGGGTCATGATAAAAGCTCCTGCAATCATGTCATTCAGGGTTAGCGGCCTTGGAACAGATGTATCGAAACACGTCAACCGATGACCGGTGTTTTGCATCAAAAGCCCCACGTCATTCGATGAAGCGGCGCCGCAAACCCCATTGCGATCAACTGCAGCAACTATAAAGTTGACCCAGCTTCAATCGTGCAAAGGATAGTTTCGTGGCCACCACACCGGATCAGGCGTTTTTCGATCGCGCAGACAAAGTCATCGACCTCGTAAACGCACAGTTGGACGACGAAAGCAAAGGCCGCGTCAGCGCGTCCCTCCTCTATGCCGCTGCTCGATTCAATGCATGGGTCAGCGCACGCGGGTTTTATGAGGGTTCGGAAATGGCGGAAAAAAAAGAAGAAACGATTGACTATTTCGTTGCCCAATATCGCAATATGCTTTGCGAAAACATGGATGACTATATTGATAACTTCGCCAAATACATGACCCCTCCATCCAATTGATCACCGGCATATCCCGTTCTGCCAGCGGACGACAAACCTGATCGCGCCGCCCGTCTGTCATCCCTTATCTGACCACCTTTGCGGCCCCAGATCACGGAATCAGAAAAAGATTAAAGCAACGCAGCGCCCCAGGACGCCCAATTTAGCGGACTGCCCGGCGTTTTCACACTGTCGCGATGCCGTTAAAATACCGACGCAATACCGACATGTGAATTCAAGATGCAATCCCCGTTAACCATCAGGTGAACACCCTGCCAGTCGCCCTGCAGGATCCGTGTAATCGCCCAGAAAAAAGGCCGCCCGATGGGCGGCCTTTGCGTAATAATCTGGTGTCGGGCTTACTCTTCGTCGAGCGCCTCAACAGCTTTCTGCAGATCGTCTTTTGACACTTCTTTTTCAGAAACTTCAGCCAATTCAAGGATATAGTCGACGACTTTATCCTCAAAAATCGGGGCGCGCAGTTGCTGCTGCATCTGAGCGTTTTGCTGAACGAATTCAAAGAACTGGCGTTCCTGACCCGGATACTGACGTGCCTGCGCCATCACCGCTTGGGTCATTTCTTGTTCCGTTACTTCGATCTCTGCTTTCTGGCCCAGCTCTGCCAAGAGCAGACCCAAACGAACGCGGCGTTCTGCCAATTTGGTGTGCTCATCCGTGGCTTCGATTTCGCCGTGATTGTGATCATGCACTTCCGGGTTTTCATCATGCCACAACTGGTGCGCAATCTGTTTTGCCTCTTCTTCCACCAGGGTTGGTGGCAGATCGAAAGACACGATTTCATCCAAAGAATCCAGCAACTTACGCTTTACAATAGCGCGCGACGCACCGGCATATTCAGCTTCCAGACGCTCGGCAACCTGACCCTTCAGGGCGTCCAGATCATCGGCCCCAAACTGTTTGGCCAGCTCATCATTGATCTCGGCATCTGCGGGCGCCTTAACGGCCTTCACGGTGCAGGCAAAAACAGCATCTTTGCCCGCCAGGTTTTCGGCACCATATTCGGCTGGGAAGGCCACATTGACCTCAACCTCTTCACCGACTTTGGCACCAACCAGTTGCTCTTCGAACCCAGGGATGAAGGAATTGGATCCCAGCACCAGCGGGTAATCTTCGGCAGCACCACCCTCAAAGGCTTCACCATCAACTTTGCCAACAAAGTCGATAACAACCTGATCGCCATCCTTGGCTTTGGAACCTTTGCGACGGTCTTCAAAGTTTTGCGCGGATTGCGCCAGATTGCCCAGCGCCTCTTCGACATCGGTATCACCCGCCTTGACGACCATCTTCTCCAGCTTGATCGCCTTCATGTCGACCTCTGGAATGGTGGGCAGAGCCTCATAGGACATTTCGACCTCGACGTCGTCGCCCTCTTTCCACTCTTCGCCGTTTTTCATCTCGATTTTCGGCTGCATTGCCGGGCGATCACCAGACTGTTCAAAATGCTCGCTCATCGCGCCATCAACAGCTTCTTGCATGGCTTCGCCCATCAGGCGCTGTCCGAACTGCTTTTTCAGCAGAGCCATAGGAACCTTGCCCTTGCGAAAGCCCTTCATTTCGACTTCGGGCTGGGCCTCGGCCAGCTTGGCATTCACCTTGTCATTCAGATCAGATGCCGGAATCGTGATATCATAGCCGCGTTTCAGGCCTTCGTTCAGGGTCTCAGTGACCTGCATGTTCGTCCTCATTTCATAGCAAAGGGCCGCGCAAACGCGGCGGGAATTAATCAAGGCTCTTCTATTGGGCAGCAGTCATGCTTGCAAGGGCTGAATCATCATCAAAAGGCAAAGTATGTCACATGTTTTACATCTATGCCCTGATGGTGCGGGTGGAGGGACTTGAACCCCCACGCCTCGCGGCGCTAGAACCTAAATCTAGTGCGTCTACCAATTTCGCCACACCCGCAACAGGGCGCGTCTTAGCAAAGCCCTGATTGGGATGCGAGAGAAAATTCACCTCATACCCCAAGATTTTTGAAAACCTTTGGTAATTCCTCTGGCAAATCCTCTGCGATCAGGCCGAGGCCAAAGGACAGCGCGCATTCCACATGCAGCCACGCCCCGGTTTCAGCGGCCTGCATAGGCGAAAAGCCACGCGCCATCAGCCCTGTGATAAACCCCGCCAACACGTCCCCAGACCCGGCGGTGGCCAGCCACGGTGCAGACCGTTCATAATGCGCCGAGTTAATCGAACACCGCCCATCCGGTGCGGCAATCACGGTATCCGGCCCCTTGAACAGCACAACGCACCCTGCCCTTGCCGCAGCCTCCCGCGTCGCATCGACCTTGGAATAAGCCGGGCCTTTGGTGGCCGGGGCATTCAGTTTCCCTACAATATCCGGGAACAAACGCGCAAACTCGCCAGCGTGGGGTGTCAGCACACAGCGCTCGTGCAACAGATCAAACAAAGCCTCTGGCGCATGCGCAAACGCCGTCAAGGCATCCGCGTCCAACACTGTCGCCCGCTTTGTATTCAACGCCACTGGCACCAGTTCCCGCGCCCGGTCCACACCCATTCCCGGGCCCATACACAGCGCGTTGATACGCTCGTCCGTCAAAACATCGGATAACCCCTCTGTCCCCTCCACCTCTTTCAACATAATCGCCGTCAATTGCGCCGCATTCTCTGCCAAGGCATCTGCCGGAGACCCCACCGTCACCAACCCCGCCCCGATGCGCAGCGCCCCACGAGCCGCAAGCCGCGCGGCCCCGGTTTGGGCAGAGGGGCCAGAGAGGATCAGAGCATGGCCATGGGCGTATTTGTGATGATTAAAAAACTTGGGCATCCGATAGAATGGCAGTCCGCCCCAAGGACGCTCATCTTGCACCCGGCCCAAAGGCTCAGAAAGCCTTAGGAAGCAAGGTCGGCAAGCTCCACGATGCGACTTACCAAGATAGATAAACGCGCCATCATAGGGTTCACCGTTAAAACGACGGCGTTGCGTTGCTATGCCAATGTCTTTTACTATGATTTTTCCACATAAATCAGGCCCGTTTGACATGAAGTGTCCTGGCTTTGGGCTATCAAAACAGACCGTGACCCGCGCAAATCGATCATGTAAAGCACGTGTCCCACGCGTAGAAGCAAGTTTTTGCCGCATCTCTTCAGGTAAATTCTCCAAGTACTCTAATGGCCATGCCCACAGGGGCTCCAGTTGCAAAACGCGCCCACTGTCGAGACAAAGACCGGAAGGAGCGTCGATACTGATTAGACGATCCCCATAGTGATCACCGTTCACTCCTGACAAGTGCCTCAAGACGCGGAGCAATTCGCCTTCCACTCCACGTGCTAGACCGGTTCCAAAAACAGCATCAACATAGAGATCGGCGAAACTGCCTTGGCGCACGCCCCGCTCCGTCAGTTGACTAACTTCCCCCCGCTCCAACCACC
The DNA here is from genome assembly GCF_057219155.1 of Roseovarius sp. YIN77. Lineage (NCBI taxonomy): Bacteria > Pseudomonadati > Pseudomonadota > Alphaproteobacteria > Rhodobacterales > Roseobacteraceae > Roseovarius > Roseovarius sp. YIN77. The sequence goes on along the minus strand of NZ_JBXVVI010000001.1, from coordinate 82,242 downwards.
GCTCATAATTCACCCGTGCATCCGGCGGCATCTTATCCGGGTCCCCATACAGAAACACCTCCACATCCCAACCCAGCTCATACAACAGCCGCGCCACGACAAACCCGTCGCCGCCATTGTTTCCGGGGCCGCACAGAACCACGGCCTTGTGGGACGTTTTTGCAAGCTCTGGCCATTCCTCGAATATCGCCTCGACCACGCCGCGCCCGGCGCGCTCCATCAGCTCCAGCCCGGTGACCTCTCCGCTGTCAATTGCGGCCTGTTCAATTGCCCGCATCTGGGCGGCGGTCAAAAGCTCTGTCATCGCCTCTTCATCCTCAATTTCCAAAAACTGCACACAAAATAATCACATTGCACAAAAATTAGGCACGCGCCTTGATTTCGATCACTTCCCAACCGGATTCTCAGCCTACCCCATGGACGCGCACGCGGGGAAGTGGTCAGACGCCCCGGTAACCCAATAAAGGGAGTCGCGACCCATGAAGAAAATCGAAGCCATCATCAAGCCGTTCAAGCTCGACGAAGTCAAAGAAGCGCTGCAAGACATCGGCGTCCAAGGCCTCAGCGTGATCGAGGTCAAAGGGTTCGGCCGCCAGAAAGGCCATACCGAACTTTACCGTGGCGCCGAATATGTCGTGGATTTCCTGCCAAAGGTAAAAATCGAGGTCGTCCTGCCCGACGATCTGGTTGACGGCGCGATCGAGGCCATCGTTGATGCTGCCAAAACCGACAAGATCGGCGACGGCAAGATTTTCGTCAGCCCCGTAGAACAAGCGATCCGCATCCGCACCGGTGAAACCGGTGATGACGCGCTCTAACAATATTCGAACACCCCAGACAAGGACATAACTTATGAACAACGCAGACGTTCTTAAGAAGATCGAGGATGAAGGCATCGAGTATGTCGACGTCCGTTTCACTGACCCGCGCGGCAAACTGCAGCACGTCACCGTCATGGCCGATCAGGTTGACGAGGACTTCTTGGAAGAGGGTTTCATGTTTGACGGCTCTTCCATCGCTGGTTGGAAATCCATCGAAGCCTCTGACATGAAACTGATGCTGGACGCGGGATCGGCCTATGTCGATCCATTCTACGCCGAAAAAACCCTGGCAATCCACTGCTCTGTGGTCGAGCCTGACACCGGCGAGGCCTATAACCGCGACCCGCGCGGCACCGCGCAGAAGGCAGAGGCTTATCTGAAGTCCACGGGCATCGGTGACGTCGCCTATATGGGACCAGAGGCAGAGTTCTTTCTGTTCGATGACGTGCGTTTCTCTGTCGAGATGAACAAAGTGTCCTACCAGGTCGACGCGCAAGACGCCTCCTGGAACTCTGACACTGAATATGAGATGGGTAATATGGGTCATCGTCCAGGCATCAAGGGCGGCTACTTCCCTGTAAACCCAATCGATGACGCCCAGGACCTGCGCTCTGAAATGCTGTCCACGATGAAGCGCATCGGCATGAAGGTCGACAAGCACCACCACGAGGTTGCGTCCTGTCAGCACGAGCTGGGCCTGATCTTTGATAGCCTGACCAAACAGGCCGATGAACTGCAGAAGTACAAATACGTGATCCACAATGTGGCCCACGCCTACGGCAAGTCCGCAACCTTCATGCCGAAACCGATCTTTGGTGACAACGGCACCGGAATGCACGTCAACATGTCGATATGGAAAGACGGCAAACCGCTCTTTGCTGGCGACAAATACGCCGATTTGTCGGATGAGGCTCTGTGGTTCATCGGCGGCATCCTGAAACACGCCAAAACGCTGAACGCCTTCACCAACCCGGCGACCAACAGCTACAAGCGTCTGATCCCAGGGTTCGAAGCCCCGGTTCTGCGGGCCTATTCTGCTTCCAACCGCTCTGGCTGTGTGCGTATTCCATGGACCGAAAGCCCTAAGGCAAAACGTGTAGAGGCCCGCTTCCCCGATCCGGCAGCCAACCCCTATCTGTGCTTTGCCGCCCTGCTGATGGCTGGTCTTGACGGCATCAAAAACAAGATCGATCCGGGCCCGGCGTCCGACAAAGATCTCTATGACCTGCCGCCAGAAGAACTGGCCGGTATCCCGACTGTTTGTGCATCCCTGCGCGAAGCTCTGGACAGCCTTGAGGCCGATCATGACTTCCTGCTGGCCGGTGACGTGTTCACCAAAGACCAGATCGAGGGCTACCTGGCCCTGAAATGGGATGAGGTTTATGCCTACGAACACACCCCGCATCCGGTCGAGTACAAGATGTACTACAGCTGCTAAGCAGTTGAAATAAATTGTAAGTAAAGGGCCTTGTTTTCAAGGCCCTTTCTTCATTTCGACGTCTCATTCGTCATCACCTTACCCAGCCCATGCCACAGTCTGACCAGATTTAGCGATTACCACTCTGGGCGGAGGTAAGAGCGGCTGAAGATGACTTATGCATCTCCGATAGAAGCAGCGATCCTGTATCGCACCGCACCCGTTGTGAATGCCGAAGCGATTTCAACGCTTTTGGGCAGTCAGAAAGGGTGCGTTTTGTCGGCGTTAAAATGCGTGCGGGTCACAACGAACACAATCGTTCTGTCAGACGGTCAGACCATTGCCGCGGTTGAAACGCTCCCCACGCCAAGACTGGCACACAAGTTTTCGGGCATTGGATGTGATTTGGCGGCGCAATCAGACACCCTGCCCGCCTTTCGCCTGATCCGCGATCACGATCAGCATGTTCTGATCCGTGTTGCCCCGGCCGCGAAACCTGAATCGGATCAGGCACAGGATCAGTATCTAGAACGAATGCAGATATGCGCGCAGCTTTGCAATCTGCTGGCAGGCACTGCGGAACCGCTGGCCATTCACTGGCCGCACTCCCAACAAATCCTGACAGTCGCGCAGTTCCAGTCATTGTCGGACACGCCCTATGGCTTGTGTTTTGGCCTCAAGGAACTGGCACACCCGGAAGACCCCCAAGGCAATAAACAAAACGCCTTCAGCGTCACGGGCGCAGAACACCTGCTGGGAATGCCGATGCACATCGGGCCAAGCCCGCTAAATGCTGGCGACCTGAATGCACCGGTTCAGGGGTTTCTGGAAACTTATATCAAACGCGGACAACTGCCCGCGCATCAAACAACCTTTATAACAAAAACAGGGATGGAATTTACTGTGACACATACATCTTCGGGACAGGATGATACGGCCACACTTGAACTGACACCAACGGTGACCCCGGCCAAGGTTAGCGTTGAACGACGCAGAACGGATGAACCTGCAAAACCTGTTGCCCAGACGCGGGAACGCCGCAGAACCGCCCGTCAGGACGAACGCGATCTGCGCCACGCTTACCGCGGCCAACAAACCCCCCAACCCCGAAAAGTTCCGGTTTCAACCGCCCCCGTCAACCAAAACTGGCCCCCGCTTAAACGCTTTGTCGGCAGCCTCGCCTTTATCGCCGCACTGGGAATGGCGGCCGCACTTGGTGTTGGCATGAACATCTATGGCGCCGAAGGGCTCAGCGAACGGACGCAGGTCATATGGGATAAAACCGGGTTTGGTGTTTCTGAATGACATTGATAGGGCTTTGCAACTCAAACCAACCACTAGCAGACGAAACAAAGCCCAATTCGACCCCAGTCAAATAGCGACAATGACTGTCGCAATCAAAGCTGCCTTACAACCGACGTCAAAATAGGGTTCTCTCAAAACCAAGAGAGTGACCATGAACCCACATTTCCGCGACACCCGTAAAATTGACCCCACGCGCGGCGCAACTTTGGGCGACGGCACCCCCAACGACAACAACCGGGTGGAAATCGGCCCGACCCAACTGGCCTTCGCCGAATGGGCAGAGGCCGGATTGACCCTGCCCAATCTGGAACGGATGCGCGAGTTCCGCTGGAAACGTCTGGTTCAGCATATTGTGGATCGCGACTATGGCGGGCTCTTAGTCTTTGATCCACTGAATATCCGCTACGCCACCGACTCCACCAATATGCAGTTGTGGAATACTCATAATCCGTTTCGGGCCCTGCTGATCTGCGCCGATGGGTACATGGTGATCTGGGATTACAAGCAATCCCCCTTCCTGTCTGAGTTCAATCCGCTGGTGCGCGAGCAGCGATCCGGCGCGGATTTGTTCTATTTCGACCGGGGCGACAAGGTCGACGTTGCTGCCGATAAACTCTCTCAAGAAGTCAAAGCCCTGATTCAGGAACATGGCGGTGGCAATATGCGTCTGGCCGTGGATAAGGTCATGCTGCATGGCCTGCGCGCGCTGGAAGCACAGGGTTTCGAGGTGATGGAAGGCGAAGAGCTGACTGAGAAAGCCAGATCCGTCAAAGGCCCCGATGAAATCCTCGCCATGCGCTGTGCCAGCCATGCCTGTGAAACCGCCGTGTCGGCAATGGAACGCTTCGCGCGGGCCAATGTGCCCTTGGGCCATACATCCGAAGACGACATTTGGGCCGTCCTGCACGCCGAAAACATCAAACGCGGCGGTGAATGGATCGAAACCCGGCTTCTGTCGTCGGGCCAACGCACCAATCCGTGGTTTCAGGAATGTGGCCCACGGATCACGCAAAACAACGAAATCATCAGCTTTGATACCGATCTGGTCGGAAGCTACGGCATCTGCGTCGATATCAGCCGCAGTTGGTGGATCGGGGATGATAAACCGCGCCCTGATATGATCTATGCCATGCAACATGCCCATGAACACATCATGCAAAACATGGAAATGTTAAAACCCGGCATCATGATCCCGGAACTGACCGCCAATACCCATGTTCTGGACGACAAATACCAGAAACAGAAATACGGCTGCCTGATGCATGGCGTTGGCCTGTGCGATGAATGGCCTCTGATCGCCTATCCCGATCAGGCGGTCGAGGGCGCCTATGACTACCCGCTGGAACCCGGCATGGTCTTGTGTGTCGAGGCGCTAGTCAGTCCCGAAGGCGGCGATTTTTCCATCAAGCTCGAAGATCAGGTGTTGATCACCGAAACCGGCTATGAAAACCTGACCACCTATCCGTTTGATGACGCCCTGATGGGGAGAGGATGACAATGCACATTGCCGATATTCTGGATCTGGAAACCTATCCCTTGGATCAACCCAATTCTGCCGGATATCAGGCCCTTGTGAAACGATGTCAGGCCGAACTGGCCAGCGATGGCATGTTCAATCTGACAGGTTTTATGCGCCCCGAAGCCCTGCAAACTGTACTGGACGACGCGATCCCCAAACTGTCGAGCGAGGCGTTCACCCATCAACGCGACCACAACATCTATTTCAAGAAAAACATCCCCGATCTGCCCGCCGATCACCCGGCGCTGGCCATCCAGAAAACCATCAATCACACACTGTGTTCAGATCAAACTCTGGGATCTCCGCTGGAACAGCTCTACCTTTTTCAACCTTTCATTAGTTTTCTGTCAGAAGTCATGGAAATGCCAGCGCTTTATCCCATGGATGATCTGCTCGCCCGCTATAATGTGATGGGCTACAACGACGGCGAGGCGCTGAATTGGCACTTTGACCGGTCGCAATTCACCACCACTTTGTTGCTTCAGGCCCCGTTGGCAGGTGGTGACTTTGAATATCGTTCCGACCTGCGCTCTGACGACGATCCGAATTATGAAGGCGTGGCCAAGATGCTGTCAGGCCAGGACCCGGATGTTCAGTTGCTCAGACTAAAAGCAGGAACATTGAATGTCTTTCGCGGGCGCAATACGGCCCACCGCGTCACGCCGGTGCAGGGCGAAAAACAGCGTGTTATTGCGGTTTTCACCTATTATGACACTCCGGGTAAGCGTTTCACGGATGAAGAAAACATGGGGTTTTACGGCAGAGCGTCGTAATCCGGGCGACAGGCGGCACACGTTCTCTCACCTTCACGTGACGGGAAAGGCCAAACGCTTGTTTCCCGGCCCCTTTCACGCCAAGTTGTCACACTGAACCACAAGGAACAGTACCGTGCCGACAGAACGCATTACTTTTACCGGGCATTCCGGCCATACGCTGGCCGCGCGATTGGACCTGCCCGAAGGCCCTCATCTGGGAACCGCCCTGTTCGCCCACTGTTTCACCTGCTCCAAAGATATCCCCGCCGCACGCCGAATTGCAGGTCGGCTTGCCGGAATGGGGATCGCGGTTCTGCGCTTTGATTTCACCGGGTTGGGTCATTCGGAAGGGGAGTTCAAAAACACCTCATTTTCTTCTAATGTTGCGGATCTTGTTGCCGCCGCCAACTACCTGACCTCCCGCAAAATGGCCCCCGGCCTGCTGATCGGGCATTCCCTGGGGGGCGCTGCGGTGTTGCGCGCTGCCCAGGACATTCCCTCCGCCCAGGCGGTCGCCACCATTGGCGCCCCTGCCGATCCGGAACATGTCATTCACAACTTTGCAGAGGCCCTGCCGCAAATCGAAAAAACCGGGGTGGCAGAGGTTCAGTTGGGCGGACGCCCGATCACAATTCGCCGCGAGTTTGTCGACGATGTGCGTCGTGAAAAACTTGAAAAAGCCATCAGCAACCTAAAACGTGCATTGTTGGTTTTACACGCCCCGCAGGACACCACCGTCGGTATCGAAAATGCCGCCCAGATTTTCTCGGCGGCAAAGCATCCCAAAAGCTTCGTCACACTGGACACTGCAGATCACCTAATCACCAATCCCGATGACGCAGAATACGCAGCCGAAGTCATCGCCTCCTGGGCCGGTCGCTATTTGGATCTGCGCCATCCCGCCCCGCCCATTGGCGCGCCAGAGGGCGTCGTGCGCGTGTCGGAGGCTGATCTAAATGGGTATCTGCAGGACATTACCCATGGACCAGATCATCACCTTTTAGCTGACGAGCCGCTTGCCTATGGCGGGACCAATCGCGGCATGACCCCCTATGGATTTCTCAGTGCCGGTCTGGGCGCATGTACCTCTATGACAATTCGGATGTATGCCCGACGCAAGGACATCCCGCTGACCCATGTCTGGGTTGATGTGACACATGACAAGGTCCATGCCCAGGATGCCAGCGGCTCATCAGGTGGTAAAATTGACGTTTTCAAGCGGGAAATCCATTTGGAGGGCGACCTGACGGATGCACAACGCCAGCGCCTGCTGGAAATCGCAGATCGCTGCCCCGTGCACCGGACTTTGGAAAGCAGCTCACACATCGAAACCACACTTGCGCCCTAGGGTCAGGACCCCCCTTACACCCCACTGAAAAATCCGCCATAACGCGGATATACAGTGATTCAATCAGGTCCGATCCGATGCATGACATTCGCACCATTCGTGAAAACCCCGAAGCTTTTGACGCCGCTATGGCCCGTCGCGGGCTGTATGGCGTTTCCGCAGAGGTTCTGGCGATTGACGAGGCCCGCCGCGCACGCATTGCCGAGGCCGAGGAAGCCAAGGCAGAAAGCAACCGCGCTGCCAAAGAGGTCGGCGCCGCCAAGGCCCGTGGCGATGAGGCCGAATTTGAACGCCTGCGTGCGCTGGTGGCCGAACGCAAGGCCGATATCGGACGCCTGAGTGACCTGGCAAAGGTCGAGGACGCCAAATTGCGCGATCTTCTGATGACCCTGCCCAACCTGATCTACGATGACGTGCCCGATGGTGTGGATGAGGATGACAATACGGAAATCCGCAGCTGGGGCACCCCACGCGAATTTTCCTTTGCACCCAAAGAACATTACGAGCTGCCCGCTGTGCAGGATGGTCTGGATTTTGAAACCGCCGCGAAACTATCGGGTTCCCGCTTTATGGTGCTGTCGGGCTCTGTCGCGCGGCTTCACCGGGCGCTGGCGCAATTCATGTTGGATGTTCATGTCAATGAAAACGGCCTGACCGAAGCCTGGACGCCTGTGTTGGTGCGCGAGGAAATGATGCTGGGCACCGGTCAATTGCCGAAATTTGGCGAAGACAGCTATCAAACTCGCGAGGGTTGGTGGCTGGTCCCCACCGCAGAGGTGACGCTGACCAATATCGTCAATGATTGCACCGTGTCGGAAAGCTACCTACCCCGCCGTTATGTGGCCCATACCCAATGCTTCCGATCCGAGGCCGGCAGCGCCGGCAAGGACACCGCTGGCATTTTGCGTCAGCACCAGTTTGAAAAGGTCGAAATGGTCTCGATCGTGCATCCTGATAAATCAGAGGACGAACAAGCCCGCATGACCCGATGTGCCGAGGATATCCTGGAACGGTTGGGGCTCACCTACCGCACCGTGGTCCTGTGTACCGGTGACATCGGTTTTGGCGCACGGCGCACCCATGATATCGAGGTCTGGCTGCCCGGACAGGGCAAGTTTCGTGAAATCAGCTCGGTTTCGACCTGTGGTGATTTTCAGGCCCGCCGCATGAATGCGCGCTTCAAACCAGAGGGCGGCGGCAAGCCGGAATTCCTGCATACGCTGAATGGCTCTGGCCTCGCCGTCGGGCGCGCCCTGATCGCGGTTCTCGAAAATGGCCAGGAAGAGGACGGATCCGTTACCCTGCCAGAGGTTCTGCACCCCTATATGGGTGGCAAATCCCGGATTAATGCAGACGGCTCCCTAGCCTGATCCAAAGGATAGGGGCGTTGCCCCTCTGTGCCTTCGGCCCATTCACCCCAGGTATTTGCGGCGAAAGGAAAACCGCGTTTTCTTTTTGGCCCAAATACTCCCGCCGGAGGCACAAAGAAAAAAGGGGGCCGAAGCCCCCCATTTAGTTTCACTGATCAGGCTCACTATTTATACTGCCCGGTTTTCTGCCTGCGGCCTGATCCGTGTCAGGGGCGAGCGCACCCGCCCCGGGTTAAGGTGGGAGAGGACTGAGTGGTCCGTCCCAACCCTGTTAGTTAGCCTTTAGGAGGATAAGGGTCTTTTCCGTATGTGTTTCTCTCCCTAATCCGCCCCTTTGCATTTTTTAGGTAGGCCTCACCTCCGCCTGACTTTGCAAATTCCTTTGACTTGCTCCAAGCTTCAGCTTGAGTTCTCGAAACGCTAGCAGCTTTTGTCGCTCCTTCACGTTTTGATTCCCACTGACCGTCGGATCGTTTTTGGGTCCAATAGTTCTTTTCATCCGCCATAGATTTTCTCCTTTATTCACAGGCAGAAGGTTTCACACAGGGATAACCCTTGGGATAACTCTGTATGTTTAAGCACGCTATTGATCCCCAATTCAGATCATGTATCTCCTTTCGATATCGACCCTTCCGGGCCGAATTGGTTACTCCCACAGCGTGCTTAGCTAATGTGGGATGAGCCGGGGAGCGGTGTTGGCGCACTGCTCCCCAACTTTCAATTTCTCAGCTACACCCGCTGGTCGCCCCGCAAGTGTTGCACTTCATGCAGGTGCCGTTGCGCACCAGCGTATAGTTGCCGCAATCGCCGCATGGATCGCCCTCATAACCCTGCATCTTGGCTTTGACGCGGGCGTCCATGGCGACGGTGCCGCTGGCGATGGCGGTACTTGCAGTCGCTGCCTCTGGCACCAAAGTTTGCAATGCTGCAGAGGCATCACCTGACATGTCCAGCGCCGTGGCCCCCATGCCCCCCTGCAGCACCACAAGTTCCTGAGGGACCCGTTTACGCAGATACCCCGAGGAGGAAATTTGTTTCAGCACTTCCAAGGACTTGCTGGCTGCACTTTCACTGACTTCAGCGACATTTGCGTCACCCGATTTCAGCTCTTCACCGGTTGCCAGATCGTCAAAGCTCGCCCCTTCTGGCTTCACATGTGCCAGATCGGTGCGATCCAGATAAGACACGGCCAGTTCGCGGAAGATGTAATCCAGAATGGACGTGGCATTCTTGATTGAATCGTTGCCTTGCACCATGCCCGCCGGTTCAAACTTGGTGAAGGTGAAGGCATCCACGAACTCTTCCAACGGCACACCGTATTGCAGGCCCACCGACACGGCGATGGCAAAGTTGTTCATCATCGCGCGGAATCCTGCACCCTCTTTGTGCATATCGATGAAGATCTCGCCCAGCTTGCCGCCTTCGTACTCACCCGTGCGCAGATACACTTTGTGCCCGCCGACAATCGCCTTTTGGGTATAGCCCTTGCGGCGTTCCGGCATCTTTTCACGCTCGGTCTTCACGATTTCCTTGATGATGACTTTCTCGATCACCTTCTCGGCCAGAACGGCGGCTTTTTCGTGCGGCGACCCTGTGGCCAGCACCTCTTCGGCCTCTTCGTCGTCTTCGACCAGCGCCGCTGCCAGAGGTTGGGAGAGTTTCGAGCCGTCCCGGTAGAGGGCGTTTGCTTTCGTTCCCAGGCTCCATGACAGTTCATACGCCTTCTGGCAGTCCTCGATGGTTGCGTCATTGGGCATGTTGATCGTCTTAGAGATCGCCCCCGAAATAAACGACTGAGCCGCAGCCATCATGTAGATATGGCTATCCACCGACAGGAACCTTTTGCCTTTTTTGCCGCAAGGATTGGCGCAGTCGAAGATGTTCAGATGTTCAGGATCCAGATGCGGCGCCCCTTCCAGGGTCATCGTCCCGCAGACGTGATCATTGGCCGCCTCGATATCGCGACGGGTAAAGCCCAGATGGCGCAACAAATCAAAGGTCGGGTCGTTCAACTTGGCTGCCGGAATACCCAGCGTGCCTGTGCAGAACTCCTCGCCCAATGTCCACTGGTTGAACACAAACCGGATGTCAAAGGCCGATGGCAACGCCGCCTCGAGCTTTTCAATCTGTGCAGCCCCAAACCCATGCCCGATCAGGCTGGTGTGGTTGATGCCGGGGCAATTGCCCAGGGATGCGTGACCCACCGCATAGGAAATGATCTCTTCGATCTGCGCGGGGCCATAGCCCAGATGCTCCAGCGCCGCAGGAACAGACCGGTTGATGATCTTGAAATAACCGCCACCGGCCAGTTTCTTGAACTTCACCAGCGCGAAATCAGGCTCGATCCCGGTCGTGTCGCAATCCATCACCAGACCGATTGTGCCCGTGGGCGCAATCACCGTGGCTTGGGCATTGCGATAGCCGTGGGCCTCGCCCAGTTCCAGCGCCCGGTCCCATACTGCTTTGGACAGGCCCAGCAAATCAGCGTCAGGGCAGTTTTCGTGATCCAGCGGTACAGGCTTGACCGCAAGCTCCTCATACCCATCCGTTTTTCCATAGGCGGCATAGCGGTGGTTACGAATGACGCGCAGCATATGCGCTGCGTTCTTCTCGTATTTCGCAAACGGTCCCAGCTCCGCAGCAATCTCAGCCGAGGTGCCATAGGCCACACCGGTCATGATCGCCGTCAGGGCACCACACAGAGACCGTCCCTCTGGGCTGTCATAGCCATAGCCCATATTCATCAACAGCCCACCGATATTGGCGTAACCCAGACCTAAAGTGCGGAAGTCATAGGACAGTTGCGCAATTTCCTTAGACGGGAACTGCGCCATGGTCACCGCGATTTCCAGAGTCAGCGTCCACAGACGGGTGACATGCATGTAATCGCCGGATTGGAACTTGCCATCCTTCAGGAAGGTCAACAGGTTCATGGAGGCTAGGTTACACGCCGTATCATCCAGGAACATGTATTCAGAACAAGGGTTTGAGCCGCGAATTTCACCATCCGCCGGGCAGGTATGCCAGGCATTCACGGTATCGTGGAACTGAATTCCCGGATCGGCGCAGGCCCAGGCCGCATGACCGATCTGTTCCCACAGATCGCGTGCCTTGATCGTCTTGGCAATCTTGCCATCGGTCCGACGGATCAGTTCCCAATCGGCATCATCACGTACAGCCTGCAGGAAGGCATCGGTGACACGGATAGAGTTGTTGGAGTTCTGACCAGAAACCGAAGAATAGGCTTCACTGTCCCAATCTGTGTCATAGGTCGGAAACTCGATGCTGGCGTATCCCTGACGCGCATAATCCAGAACCCGTTTGATATAGGTTTCAGGGATCGCGCGTTTTTTCGCCTTGCGGATCGCGGTTTTCAGCGCTCCGTTGGTGCTGGGGTCATAGGCGTCCTCTTCCTTGCCATCCCAGGTGCCGATGGCGGCGAAGATGTCGTTTAGGCGCTCCTCATGCATTTTGGAACCAGCAACGATCGACGCGACCTTCTGTTCCTCAATGACTTTCCAGTTGATGAATTCCTCGATATCCGGGTGATCGGCATCACAGATCACCATTTTGGCGGCGCGACGTGTGGTGCCACCAGATTTGATCGCGCCAGCCGCGCGGTCACCGATTTTCAGGAATCCCATCAGGCCGGATGACTTGCCGCCGCCAGACAGCGATTCCCCATCAGCGCGCAGTGATGAAAAGTTTGTGCCAGTGCCAGAGCCGTATTTGAACAGACGCGCCTCACGCACCCACAGGTCCATGATGCCACCGTCAGAGACCAGATCATCCTTTACCGATTGGATGAAACAGGCATGTGGCTGGGGGTGTTCATAAGAGGATTTCGACCGGGTCAATTTGCCGGTTTTGTAATCCACATAGTAATGCCCCTGCCCCGGACCATCGATGCCATAGGCCCAGTGCAGACCGGTGTTGAACCATTGCGGGCTGTTGGGGGCTGCGCGTTGGGTGGCCAGCATATGGCGCATTTCGTCGTAATAGGCGCGGGCGTCATCCTCGGTTGAGAAATAGCCACCTTTCCAACCCCAATAGGCCCAGGTACCGGCCAGACGGTCAAAAACCTGCTTGGCAGAGGCCTCGCCACCGATACGCTCCTCTACCGGCAGTTCCTCCAGCGCCTTTTCATCAGCGACCGAACGCCACAGAAATTCAGGCACATCCTTTTCGCGGACCTTCTTCAGCCGCGCCGGAACACCTGCCTTGCGGAAGTATTTTTGTGCTATAACGTCAGAGGCAACCTGGCTCCATTTTTCCGGAACCTCGACCTCATCCAGGCGGAACACAATGGTTCCATCCGGGTTGCGAATTTCTGATGACGTACTGGTAAATGGCACATCTGCATAAGCGTCACGATCCGCTTGGGTAAAACGTCTTTCAATTTTCATGTTATCGCTGCCTCGTCATGCGAACTTCCCCCGAGCCGCATGCAGGATCTTAAACGCCCCGCAATGCGACCAATCTCGTGCCGGGCGAAGAGGCGCAGACAACAAAACATCCCTGCCAGACAAAACCTGTCTGACCAATACTTCGGCCCAAACCGAAGAATCGATAATCTGTAAACGTATCCCTGTCTGGCCGATCCTACTATATATAGTGGCTTCGCGGCCGGCTCATACAAATTGGCGTATAAACCCATAATCGGTCAACATTTAAATTTGGAAAATTTGGCCGAAAAACAGTTGACCAGTGCATTCTGGTTCGACGGCTCGGGTCCCGCGGTGATTCACTCACATACGCGACCAAAGGTAAATCCTTTCAATAATGGTATTTAGCGTACAAACTTGACCCGCTGCGCCCCTTTTTTCGGAAATATCTGCGTGTTGAAATTTGTTGTGGATAACGCACAGTTTCGGTCACGCCACAGGGGGCCGTGCGAGCCTTTGGATCGAATTGGGGGGAATCAAATGAACCAGGCACATCGCCCAGGTTCCTGCGCTCATCCCTGATCGGGCTGCAAAAATTGAAAATGTCTGGAAAAATGGTCGGGACGGCAAGATTCGAACTTGCGACCTACGGTACCCAAAACCGTCGCGCTACCAGGCTGCGCTACGCCCCGAACTCGGGCCTCTTACCGCGTGATCATCGGTTTGAAAAGGCCCTTCGACCCGGGCAGCTAAATTTATTTCACTTCACAAGGCCAAGAGGCCGCATCGTCAAAAAATGGGTGATCAATTTTTGACCCTATGGTGATCCCGAAACGCGACACAACGCCCCCATTGATTTCCAGAACCCCGGCAACCCTGTCACCGCCAGGAATCAGCGTCAAATCCCCGGGCACCGCATTTTCATGGATATGCGTCACCACCCCCCCCGCATCGACAAACAACATGTCCAAAGGGATCAGCGTGTTTTTCATCCAGAACCCCACCCGCTGCGGCGTTGGATACAAAAACAACATGCCATCGCGCGATGGCATCTCTCCGACAAACATCAAGCCACGTGAACGAACCTGATTGTCGCGCGCAAGGCGCACATCAAAACCTGCGCGCCCCCAGTCGCCCTCAATCGTAATGAAATCTTCGGAACATTGGTCAGCTGCGGCGGTACTGGCCCAAATCACAGCCAGTGCTGATAACAAAAGCCTCAACTTTCGTCCGTGTCGTGTTTGACCACATAATCCCAGGCCGTCACACGGGCCGCCATATGGCCGCGTTTTCCATCAACTACACGGATGCAGACAGCCTCTCCGGGTTGCAGATCTGCAAGGCCGGACCGACGCAAAACCTCAATATGAACGAACACATCTTCGGGACGACCAAAGACATTGGCAAACCCGAACCCCTTGCCCTTGTCAAACCATTTGACTCGCGCGGGTTCCAGATCGTCGTCACTGCCATCTTCGAATAATTGATCCTCGATATCTTCAAATGTCGAGATCGGCACCAAAGGCGGCTCGATATTTAAAACTGCAACCGCCTGAACACCGCGATTCGTTTGCTGCGTTTCAATTTCAATTAGTGCACCATCGGCGACAGAGCTTTGCCCAAAATTTCTCAAGACGTTGGAATGCAACAATATATCGGGGCCGCCATCATCGGATACGACAAAGCCAAACCCCTTACCTGGATCGAACCACTTTACTTTGCCACGGACGATTTGCCCGCTGTTTTCGTCTTGTTCCATTAATTCTACATAACTTACGTTAGGTTAATTTGCTATGCACACTACCTTCATCACGGGTCGATGCCTACGATGCAAGTGAAAAGTTAACGTTTTAGTAACTCTAAATTTTCACGTAACGCGAAATTCAGGGATACAGTCTTGTCGCCACCCACTCCCCTGAATCTGCACAGATTGTCCACCTAAACCTGTCATGCAATCGGAAGGCGCCATCCGCCCAAAACTCAATCTCCACCGGCTCTATTCGATATCCGCCCCAAAACGGCGGACGCTCGGGGTTGGGGCCGTGTTTTGCAGTCACTTTAGCCATCGTCGCCATCAAACTGGCACGAGAGTCCAAGGGTTGCGATTGCCGGGATGCCCAAGCCCCGAGGCGGCTTTTTATGGATCGCGACTTGTAATAGTCATCCGCGCGCGCATCATCGATTTTGCTAATATGCCCGCGCACCCGAATCTGACGGCGCAGGGATTTCCAGTGCATGACAAAGGCCGCAGCGCCACCCGTGTCCAATTCACCCGCCTTTACGCTTCCGTAATTGGTGTAAAAGACAAACCCACCGTCATCGACTTCTTTTAGCAACACCATCCGGCAGTTGGGCATCCCGTCCGGGGCCACCGTCGACAAGGCAATGGCGTTGGGATCATTTGGTTCAGAAGCTTCCGCTTCCGCCAACCATTTGCGTGAAATTTCAAACGGGTCCGTCCCCGCGAAAATGGATGGCTTGTCGCTCATGAACACACCTCGTTGCAGCAGCTTTCAGGCTACCACCATTGGAAGAGTGATGTCCATCGGATCATGTCAGACTTGCAGCCCTATCTGCGATGTCCTAAAGCTAAGTGAACAGATATAAAAAGAACCGAGGGAAACCGATGTCGAACGGACTGATGGCAGGAAAGCGGGGCCTGATCATGGGCGTCGCAAACGACAAATCGATTGCATGGGGCATTGCGCAGGCCTGCGCCGAACAGGGTGCTGAACTGGCCTTTTCCTATATGGGCGATGCGTTCAAAAAACGCGTGGTGCCAATGGCGGAATCCTTGGGTGTTGACACGCTGATCGATTGTGATGTGTCTGATCAAGATTCCATCGATGCGGCCTTTGCCGAGATCGAACAGAAATGGGGCAAGCTCGATTTTCTGGTTCACGCGATCGGCTTTTCTGACAAGAACGAATTGCGCGGCCGCTATGTCGACACCAGCCCGGAAAACTTCCGCATGACCATGGATGTGTCGGTCTATTCCTTCACCGCTGTTGCCCAACGCGCAGAAAAACTGATGACCGATGGCGGATCGATGCTGACCCTTACTTACTATGGGGCCGAACAGGTGATGCCGCACTATAATGTCATGGGCGTCGCCAAAGCAGCGCTTGAGGCCAGCGTCATGTATCTGGCCGAAGATCTGGGCAAGAAAAACATCCGCGTAAATGCTATATCTGCCGGGCCAATTAAAACGCTCGCCGCCTCTGGCATCGGCGATTTCCGCTACATTATGAAGTGGAACGAACTGAACTCCCCCCTGCGCCGCAATGTGACACAGGAAGATGTGGGAAAATCAGCGCTGTATCTGCTGTCTGATCTCAGCTCTGGCGTCACCGGTGAAAACCTGCACGTGGATGCTGGATACCATGTGGTTGGGATGAAGGCCGTCGACGCGCCGGATATCTCCACCGTATGACTCCGTCGCCATGCAGCTCGAACATCTCATAGCCTTTAACATCGCGCTGCTGGCGGCTCTTCTCAGTCCCGGGCCCGGTATGCTGGTTACTATTCGCAACACGCTTGCGAATGGGCGTCGCTCTGGGGTTGCAACGGGGATCGGTCTGGGCACCGTGGCGGCCTGCTGGACAGGTGCTGCACTTTTGGGTCTGGACGCGATATTCGCGATCTTCCCGTGGGCATATCTGACCCTGCGGATCACAGGCGCGTTCTATCTGCTCTATATTGCTTATGCCGTCTGGACAGATGCGCATACGCCCATCGCCCCCGCCCCGCACTCAGACCGTAAATCCTTTGTCACAGGATTTTTGGTCAATCTGGGCAACCCCAAATCCATTCTTTTTGCCGCAGCCGTCATTGTGGTGATCTTCCCCGCGGGCATCGGATACGGTCAAATGGCGCTGATCGTTGCCAATCAGATGGTGCTGGAATGGACATTTTACTTTATTCTGGCCCTGACGCTAAGCCATCACTCGATCCGCCAACGCTACTTGGACATCAAACCCATCCTTGACCGGATTGCCGCGACAATGCTGGGCGCACTTGGCTTGAAACTTCTGACCGACAGGTGAAACCATGACCGACAGACTGCCCCACGAAAAAGGCTTCCACATCAGCTGGGATCAAATCCACCGCGATTCCCGTGCACTCGCCTGGCGTTTGGATGGCAAAGGCCCCGATGATGGCACGTGGAAAGCGGTTGTTGCCGTTACACGTGGCGGTATGGCCCCAGCGATGATTGTCAGCCGCGAATTGGATATCCGCACCGTCGATACAATCAGTGTGAAATCCTATTTTTCGGGCGGCGGCAAACAGGATCAGCAACGTGACGCACAGGTATTGAAAGGCCCCGATGCCGACCTGATGGGTGATGGCGAAGGCATCCTGATCATCGATGATCTGGTCGATAGCGGCAAAACCCTGGAACTGGTGCGCGACATGTATCCCAAGGCTCATTTCGCGACTGTCTATGCAAAACCCAAGGGCGAACCCATGGTCGATACCTTCATCACCGGTGTCAGCCAGGACACCTGGATATTCTTCCCCTGGGACATGGCTTTGCAATATGTCCAGCCCTACCGCGGAACCGACTGACAGAAGCGGATCAATTCGTGACCACATTCAATCCGAAACTGCTGGCCACATCACCCCCACCAGTGATGGAGGCGCGCCGCTGGCTTCGGGGTGTTACCTTCCCCGCCGACCGCCCGCTGATCAATGTCAGTCAGGCGGCCCCCGTCGACCCACCGCCCGCTGAATTACGCCAGGCGATGGCAGACACCGCCCTGTCGGTGCCAGAAGCGCATCTTTATGGCCCGGTCCTGGGCCTGCCAGAGCTGCGCGAGGCACTCGCCGCTCGTTGGGC
Source organism: Roseovarius sp. YIN77 (assembly GCF_057219155.1). Lineage (NCBI taxonomy): Bacteria > Pseudomonadati > Pseudomonadota > Alphaproteobacteria > Rhodobacterales > Roseobacteraceae > Roseovarius > Roseovarius sp. YIN77. The sequence goes on along the minus strand of NZ_JBXVVI010000001.1, from coordinate 64,482 downwards.
GCGGCTTTACCGGGGCGCGGTTAATCCCGATCAGGTTGCGATCACATCGGGTTGCAATCAGGCCTTTGCCGCAACCGTTGCAGTGTTGGCCGAAAAGGGGGATGAGATCATCCTGCCAACACCTTGGTATTTCAACCATAAAATGTGGCTGGATATGCAAGGTATCGGGGCCATTCCCCTACCCACCAGTACAGACCTGCTGCCTGATCCGGACCGTGCGACATCCCTGATTTCAGGCCGCACAAAAGCAATCGTTCTGGTCACACCCAACAATCCGGGCGGCGTCGAATATCCCGCCGATCTGATCCGCGCCTTCTATGATCTCTGCAAGCAGCACCGCATCCGCCTGATCGTTGATGAAACCTACCGCGACTTTCTACTGCCTGATGATCGCCCGCATTATCTGATCACCCATCCCGATTGGGATGAAACGCTGATCACGCTTTATTCCTTTTCTAAATCCTACCGCCTGACTGGCCACCGCGTTGGGGCGATCCTGTCTTCGCCTGCCCTGTTGGCGCAGGTGGAAAAGTTTCTGGATACTGTGGCCATCTGCCCCGCCCAGATCGGCCAGCACGCGGCCCTGTGGGGGGTAAATCATCTGGATACGTGGCTTGAAGCGGAACGTCAGGAAATCCTGACTCGCCGCCGCGCCATGGAAGATGGCTTTGCCCAGCAAAACCACTGGCAGTTTTTGGGTTGCGGGGCCTATTTCGCCTATGCCCGGCACCCTTTTGATATGCCCTCGGATGAACTCGCGAAATGGCTGGTAAAATCCGCAGGCATCCTTCTGCTGCCAGGCACCATGTTTATGCCCGAAGCAGACAAAACAGGGCGCGAACAGGTGCGGATCGCCTTTGCCAATATCAACACAACTGAGATTGGCGAATTTTTCAAACGTCTGGCTGCTCTTGCTCCTCCGGACACAACCGCCTAAGACGGGCAAAACAGGATTGAGGAGCCCCGCAGATGTCTCGCAAAAGCGACCATGATCAGCCAGTAAAACGTAAGCACAGTTCGTTTTCAAAGGTGATGGTCTGGGCCGTGATGGCCATGCTCGTTGTCGGTTTGGGCGGCTTTGGAGTCACAAATTTCGGCTCCTCTCTCAGCGCCATCGGATCCGTAGACGGCGAGGAAATCACCGTTAACGAATACGCGCTGGCACTGCAGCAAGAAATCCGTGCCATGGGTCAGCAAACAGGTCAGAGCCTGTCCCTGCAACAGGCGGACACCATGTCACAAATCTTCTATGGTCAGGGTGTTTCCGATCGCGTTTTAGGCCGGCTCTACGCCACTGCCGCGCTCGACGCCGAAACCACCACGATCGGCCTGTCCGTCGGGGATGACCGGGTACAGGAACAGGTGATTGCCAATCCGGCCTTCCAAGGGCTCAGCGGCAGCTTTGACCGTGAAACCTACCGATTTGCCCTGCGCCAAAACGGGCTAAGCGAGCGGGAGTTTGAAAACTCCGTACGCGAGGATCTGTCTCGTTCCATCCTGCAAGGCGCCGTCGCTGGCGGTGTGTCGGGTGAAAGCGCGATGGCAAACGCCCTAGTCGCCTATACAGAAGAACAACGCAGCTTTGTCTGGGCAAAAATCACGGCAGAGACACAAGGCATCTCTCCTCCCGCACCGACCGAAGAACAGTTGCAAAGTTTCTACGATGATAACCCCGCAACCTTTACCAGCGCGGAAATCAAGAAAATCACCTATGCGTGGCTGACGCCAAACATGCTGGTCGACACGATCGAGGTGGATGAGGATGCCCTGCAAGCGCTCTACGACGAACGGATCGAGGATTACCGCGTCCCTGAACGTCGCCTTGTCGAACGCCTGATCTTTGAAAATGACGCGGCCGCGACTGCCGCCCATGCCCGCCTGACATCTGGCGAGATCAAGTTTAATGCCCTTGTCGCCGAACGTGGCCTGTCCCTGTCCGACATTGATCTGGGCGATGTCAGCACCGAACAACTGGCGGGTGCCGCAGAGGCCGTCTTCGCCCTTGCAGAACCCGGCGATTACACTGATCCACAGCCATCCAACCTTGGCCCGGCCATCTACCGCATGAACGGTATCCTGAATGCCCAGGAAACCAGTTTCGAAGATGCCCGCGCTGATCTTCTGTCTGAATTTGCCCTCGACCGCGCCAAACGCGTGATCGAGGATCAGGTCCAAACCATTGAGGATCTGCTGGCCGAAGGGGCCACTGTTGAAGAGGTCGCAGCAGAGACTGAAATGCAAACCGGTCAGATCGACTGGACCGTCAATTCCGAAGATGGCATCGCCGGGTACGAGGCCTTCCGCAGCGCCGCCATAGCTGTCACAGAAAACGACTTTGCCGAAGTGACAGAGCTGGTAGATGGCGGGGTTTTCGCTTTGCGTCTTGACGAAACAGTCCCCCCAACGCTGCAGCCACTGGATACGGTTCGTGATGACGTGGTGGCCGGCTGGACCGCTGCAGAAACCCAACGCCTGCTGAATGAAAACGCCGCGGAACTGGCCACACAGATAGAGGGCGGGGCCAGCTTTGTCGATCTGGGGCTGACAGAACGCACCGAAACCGATCTGCGCCGCACAGCCTTTGTCGAAGAAACACCGCCGAACTTCATGAATGATGTGTTTGCCACCGATATTGACGCCACGCGCAGCATCCCATCGGAAAATGCTGCAATCGTCGTCAAAGTAACCGCCGTTACCCCGGCTGATCTGTCTGCCGACGAACATGCGGAAACCCTCGCGTCGGTGAACGAGGCGATCTCGCAAACGTTGTCTCAGGATATCTTTGCCGCCTTTATCCGCGCGCTGCAGTTGGATGCACGCATCCGCCGCGATCAATCAGCGATCCACGCAATTCACACCCAGTTTCCGTGAGGCCATAGTGGAACTCAGCCCCTCCTACTCTGACTTTGAAACCGCCTATAAGGGCGGCCAGAACCAAGTCGTCTATGCCCGCCTCGCCGCTGATCTGGACACGCCCGTCAGCCTGATGATGAAACTCGCCGACGCAGGCAAGGACAGCTTCATGCTGGAATCCGTGACCGGCGGAGAGGTGCGCGGCCGCTATTCCATCGTCGGGATGAAGCCTGACCTGATCTGGGAGTGCCGGGGCACTCAGGCCCGGATAAATCGCCAGGCCCGTTATGATGGCCAGGCTTTTGTGGATGAGACCACCGATCCCCTGACATCGCTGCGGGCGTTGATTGATGAAAGCCGCATCGACATGCCCGCAGACCTGCCCTCTGCCTCTGCCGGGCTTTTCGGATATCTGGGCTATGACATGATCCGGTTGGTGGAACACCTTCCTGATATCAACCCAGACCCGCTGGGCGTACCGGATGCAATGCTGTTGCGCCCATCCGTCGTGGCCGTGCTGGATGGGGTAAAGGGCGACGTGATCGTCGTATCGCCAGCCTGGTCAACCGATGGTCAATCGGCCAAAGCGGCCTATGCACAAGCTGCCGAACGGGTCATGGACGCAGTGCGCGATCTGGAACGCAACGCCATCAGCGACTCCCGCGATCTGGGGCACGAGGCCGAGCTGGGTGAACTCACTTCAAACTTCACCCATCAGGGCTATAAGGACGCCGTTAACAAGGCCAAGGAATACATCAAGGCCGGTGATATCTTTCAGGTCGTCCCGGCCCAACGCTGGACGCAGGATTTCCCCCTGCCGCCTTTCGCGCTTTACCGCTCGCTGCGCCGCACCAACCCGTCGCCCTTCATGTTCTTCTTCAACTTCGGCGGCTTTCAGGTGGTGGGCGCCAGCCCCGAAATCCTGGTGCGTGTCTTTGGCAATGAAATCACCATCCGCCCCATCGCCGGCACCCGTCACCGCGGCGCTACGCCTGAAGAGGACCGTGCGCTAGAGGCGGATCTTTTATCCGACAAGAAAGAACTGGCCGAACACCTGATGCTGTTGGATCTGGGCCGCAACGATGTGGGCCGCGTGGCCAAGATCGGTACCGTCCGCCCGACCGAAGAATTCGTCGTCGAACATTACAGCCACGTCATGCATATCGTCTCAAACGTCGTGGGCGAATTGGCCGACGATCAGGACGCACTTTCGGCCTTCTTTGCGGGGATGCCTGCCGGCACGGTCTCTGGCGCGCCCAAGGTTCGCGCCATGGAAATCATTGATGAGTTAGAGCCTGAAAAACGCGGCGTCTATGGTGGCGGCTGCGGATATTTCGCCGCCAATGGCGACATGGATATGTGCATCGCCCTGCGCACCGCCGTGGTAAAAGACGAAAAACTCTATATACAAGCGGGCGGCGGCGTCGTTTACGATTCCGACCCAGAGGCGGAATTTCAGGAAACCGTCAACAAATCCAAGGCCATCCGCAAAGCCGCATCAGAGGCCGCACGGTTCACCAGCGACAGAAATCGCTAACCCTTCAACGTCGCGGCACGCGCTTGTGTCATGGCCCAGCATCATTGATGCCCAGATACAAGAAACGAATATATGTCCTTAGCCGAAAACATCGAAGACCTTCCCAGCGCCCGCGACTGGGTCAGAATTCTGGCGCAATACCGCGAGCCCAATCAGGCGCGCAGCACGTTTGAACTTTGCGCCAGCTTCCTGCCCCTATTGACGCTATGGGCGGCGGCGTGGTGGCTGCTGTCGGTCAGCATCTGGCTGTCCTTGGTCGTTTCAATGTTCAACGGTGCGTTTCTGGTGCGTCTCTTCATCATCCAGCACGATTGCGGCCATGGCGGATTGTTCAAAAACAAACGCGTGGGCGATTGGATCGGCCGCTGCATCGGTGTTCTGACCCTGACCCCCTATGACGTTTGGCAAAAAACCCACGCCATCCACCACGCCGCATCCGGCAATCTGGATCAGCGCGGGATTGGCGACATCTACACGTTGACAGTCGCCGAATATCAGGCCCGTTCCGGTTTGGGGCGATTGCAGTACAGAATGTACCGTCATCCACTATTTCTGTTTGGCTTTGTGCCCACCTATCTGTTTTTCCTGCAAAACCGCCTGCCCCTGGGCCTGACGCGGTCCGGCAAAAAATACTGGATCAGCGCCCTGGGCACCAACGTCGCCCTTATCGCCCTGATCAGCGGCATCACCTATTTCGGCGGCGCGGTCACGCTTTTCGCGGTCTTTGTTCCCTCCGTCATTGTCGCCGCCACGCTGGGCATGTGGCTGTTTTACGTGCAGCACCAGTTCGAAGAAACGCATTGGTCCGACGGCGATGACTGGCAAGTCCACGATGCAGCCCTTCACGGCAGCTCCCACTATATCCTGCCGCCTGTCCTGCAATGGTTCAGCGGCAATATCGGCATCCACCACGTCCACCACCTCTACAGTCGCATCCCGTTCTACCGCCTGACCGAAGTCATCCGCGACAACCCAGAGCTCGCCGACGCCCAACACCTGACCATCCGTGAAAGCCTGGCCTGCGTAAAACTGAACCTGTGGGATGAGGCACAGCAGAAACTGGTGTCGTTCAAGGATGTGGACCGGTTAAGGGTGGTGGCATAGGTCACGGGGCTACCAGGCCCCGCGTTTTGTATCGTGACCCTGCCAAACTGTTATCAATTTACTGAACTTCAAGTATACTTCCCCCAGGATCAACGCGGCTGAGTTCTCAAGGCCAGAATCCTTCAGCCGGTCGCAATTTGATCCACAAAACAATTGCGCCGCGGGGGATTCATCATGTCACTTGATCCAGACCTGATCCGCAGAATGGACATCAACATGCTCGCCTACTGGGGGGCTTACGGCAAGAATGCCTGGTCGCACTATCACGAACTGCCCGGTGCGACGCTGATTTTCACTGACATTCCACTCTTCCTGTTCAACTCCGTCAACCTGACCGAACCCAACACCCACACGTTTCAAGAGGTGTTCAAGATCGGGGCGGATTTCACCAAACGCAGCGGCATGCCGGTACTTTGGCGCGTCAGCCCCAACGCCAAAAGCCCGGCGATCAAGGAATTGATCGAGGCCGCAGGCCTTCATTTCGAGGGTGTGCAGCCTGCGATGTTGGCCGATCTGTCTAACCTCACCACTCGGCCCGACATCCCGAACTTTCAGATCACAGGATCAGATGACGCCACCCAAAACCACGGTTGGGGCAGTTTAACATGGGAAGCCTTCGGGCTCGATCCAGACGCGACCCCCGCCATGTGCAAACACGAAACCGCCATTCCCGACGGCGAGATGGCCGATCAGATTCGCTTCACCGGCCACCTGAATGGCAAACCCGTTGGTGTCAGCTCCACTGTAATGGCCGGAGAGCTCGCCGGGCTATATGCCATCGCCACCCAGCCCGAGGCGCGCAAACTCGGCATCGGTTCCGCCTTGACGCACCACGCCATGACAGAAGGCAAACGTCGCGGCGCGACACAGGTCATCTTGCAAGCCACCGAAATGGGCAGGCCGGTTTACGAGAAGCTCGGATTTAAAACCGTATTCGAGTACGACGAATACTTGCAGCTACCCTAAAACAAAAAGGCCGCCCCAAAGGCGGCCTTTTCCATAACCATATCCAGCAAGTTAACGCTTGGAGAACTGGAAGCTCCGGCGCGCTTTGCGCTTACCGTATTTCTTCCGTTCCACAACACGCGAGTCGCGGGTCAGGAAGCCAGCGGCCTTCAGCGGGGCGCGCAGGGCGGGATCGTAAAGCTGCAGAGCTTTGGAGATACCGTGTTTCACAGCACCGGCCTGACCAGACAGACCGCCGCCTTTGACGGTGGCTTGAACGTCAAACTCACCTTCAACACCAGCGATGGTGAACGGTTGCGCCAGGATCATTTGCAGAACCGGACGGGCGAAATAGGCGTTCATTTCCTTGCCGTTCACAGTGACCTTGCCGGAACCCGGCTTGATCCAGACGCGGGCAACCGCATCTTTCCGCTTACCAGTTGCATAGGAACGACCCAGATCGTCACGAACAGGCTCACGCGGGGCGGCAACTTCGGCAACAGCTTCAACGCCGTCAACGGCTGCGTTCAGCTCTTCCAGAGATTTGATTTCTTCAGCCATTGTTATGCGCTCCGTGTGTTTTTGGAGTTCATGGATTTCACATCCAGCACTTCCGGCTGTTGTGCTTCGTGCCCATGTTCGGCACCTGCATAAACGCGCAGGTTGGTCATCAGCTCACGTGACAATTTGTTGCCCGGCAGCATGCGCTTGACGGCTTGCGTCACAACGCGCTCTGGATGTGCGCCTTCCAGGATCTGGTCAGCGGTGCGTTGTTTGATGCCGCCCGGGTGGCCAGTGTGCCAGTAATAGGTTTTGTCGCTGCGCTTTTTGCCAGTCAGCTGAATTTTATCAGCGTTGATGACAATCACGTTGTCGCCCATATCCATGTGCGGTGTGAAAGTGGCCTTGTGCTTGCCGCGCAGGCGCATGGCGATGATCGATGCCAAACGGCCCAGAACAACGCCCTCGGCGTCGATCAGGATCCATTTCTTGTCGATATCCGCCGGAGTAGCGGTAAAGGTTTTCATGTGTCTTGACCCATATCTGTCAGGATTCGACGGGGATTTCCCCGACTGGTATTAGATGGGCGGGTTTTAGAGCATTCCAGCGCACAGTCAACATCGGTTTTGTTGTATTAATAGATTGTTTTCAATTACTTATAAATTAGGTATTATTTTACCCCATTAAACATCGACCATATTCGGCGGTTTACCCAGAATTTCAGACATCTTGCGCAATGCGCCCTCAAACTCCGCATCCGGTAAATCGGGGTTTAACCCGATCCGCACCGCATTTGGGGCCTGCCCGTCCGACAGCGAAAACTCATCAGCGGACTTAACCTGGATGCCCTGTGCACCACAGGCCAATACGAATGTCGACCCCCGCCAGCCATTTGGTAGTTTCAGCCAGATAAACTGCGCATCATGACGCCAGCTGATATCCCACTTTCCCAGTATATTGACCGCCTGCCTGACACGTCTGGCGATGGCTTGCTCGGCCAAACCGCGCAACCTTTCGGCCTCTCCACTGTCAATCAGACGCTGACACAGATCCAACATCGGGATCGGCAAGCCATAAAACGACGACTGGGCAGCGTTCCTCCCCGCCGCGCTTTGCCCCTTGGCACAAGCCACAAACCCAAATCGTAACGATGCTGAAACCGTTTTCGTCAGCGACGAAACATACCAGGCCCGTTCCGGGCACAAACTGCGATAGGTGGGTTTTTCCGATCGCGTCAGATGATAACAATCATCTTCGACAATCTGCAGATTGTATCTTTGGGCCAGACCAGCAATTTCAGCCCGGCGTCGGTCAGTGGTGCAGATCGTCGTCGGGCTGTGCACCTCGGCAGAGGTCAGCAACACCTGCCCCCCGGTTTTTTTCAGAACATCCTCCAACCGGTCGGGGCGTATCCCATCCTGATCCATTTCCACGCCAATCACCCGGGCGCGCAACAACCGCCCCGCATGGCGAATACCGGGATAGCCCAACTCCTCTGTCAGTATAATCGGGGCGGGACCATATAGGATGGCCTGTAGCGCCAGAATAACGGAATGCTGCGCCCCTAGCCCCAAAACAATGTCGTCACCCGTAATTCTTCCGGCACGGTTTTGCCCAATCCAGCGCACGACAGCCTCTCGGGCGGAATGATCCAGCTTAGGTGTCGTGCAATCGATCAGGTTGTTTGTGCTTTCTTTAGCCACCTCAATCATCAGATTCCGCAACACCGGCTCTTGACCAACATTAGGCACGCGCACACCGCGAAACTGCAGGTCCTCGCTTTGACCGGGAGAGATCAAGGGCGGGGTGGTGTCGATCCTTTCTGATCGCTTGCCGTCAGAAACAAACGTGCCCCGACCTACCGTGGTTACCAGCAATCCCTCTTCGACCGCCATTTTATAGGCCCGCGCGACGGTGCCCGGCGTGATCTGCAACTGCCACGCCAATTCCCGGACCGGTGGCAGACGTGTGCCTGCTACCAACTCCCCGGATCGGATTGCAACACGGAGAGATTGTATCAATACAATGTACTTTGCTTCGCTGGTATTTTCAAAGCTTGGCGGCCAAATTGTATCAGTCACAATGTTTTCCTGTTCATATACACTCCGCTTTTGTATCAAGGTGATATCAGATCATTCACATTGTATCAATACAAATTGGAGATTCCCATGGTACAATCAGCAAACCGAGGCCTGCACTACCTCTTCCAAATGCAAAATCAACCTCTTCCGGTTATTGCAGAGTGGGCAATTGAATTTGCTGTGATTGTTGCGAAATGGGACAGACGCGCGCGAACCCGCAAGGCGCTTGCCCGGCTGGATCGCACGCGTCTGGCAGATATCGACGTATCCCCGCAACAGGCGGATGCCGAAATCGCCAAGAGATTTTGGCAGGAATAGTGCGCAACTCATCCACGGGTTGGCCGGTATGATCCCGGCCCTTCCACGTTTCGGATATCAATTTGATTTTGGCGGGATCGAATAGGTCAGGCTTGCCCGTGCCACGGGTGCCTCCTGCCCGTCGGAATAGATCAGCACATCGCCAACGGCCAGCACCTTGCCCAGCTTCAAAATCCGCGCCTCTGCCCGCAGGGGCTGACCGGCGGCCGGTTTGCGCATGAAATCGATGGAACAATTCGTGGTGACCGTCAGCGCCTCTGGTCCGATCCGGGATAGTATCGCCAAATAGAATGCCACATCGGCAAGCCCGAACAAAGACGGCCCGGACAGTGTCCCACCTGGGCGCAGGTCAGAGTCATCCGGCGTTGCAATCAGGGCCACCCCCGCATCCGTCACATCGGCAACGTGATACTTCCCTACCACTTGCGGGAACTGCTCCTTAAGAAACGTGTTTAGGTCATCTGTGTTCACCTTAGCACCTCAAATCCCCACAGTCGTAATACCGACAAAATACCGACGCGTTACAGCCTGTAGATTTCGCTGAATTTCGCCTCCAGATAGCTCAGCAGCGGCGCCTCACTTGGCGCAAATCCACAGGCCCGTTCAATCACGTCTTGCGGCTCATACAACCCACCATGGACCTGCACATTGTCGAGCAGCCATTCTGTCGCGGGTGATGTATCACCCTGCGCCAACGCGTCATCCAGATTGGGAACCGCGGCCCGCATCGCCTGGTTCAAACAGCCCGCATAAACATTACCCAGGCTATACGTCGGGAAATATCCGAACAATCCGACAGACCAGTGCACATCCTGCAAACAGCCGTTTGACGGCTTGTCCACCGCCACGCCGAAATCCGATAAAAATCTTTTATTCCAAGCAGATGGAAGGTCATCCACATCCAGCGCACCGGACACCAGATCGCGTTCCAGATCATAGCGCAGCATCACATGCAGGTTATATTGCAGCTCGTCCGCCTCTGTCCGGATATAGCCCGGTGCGACCCGGTTGACTGTGCCGTAAAACGCATCGGCATCTGCCACACCGAAATCCCCGAACTCCGCCTGCATCCGTTTGAACAGCCGCCCGGTAAAGGCACGCCCGCGCCCGATCTGATTCTCATAAATCCGGCTCTGGCTTTCATGCACGCCCATCGACACGCCTTGGCCCAGCGGCGTTAACGCATAGGCCGCGTCAATTCCCTGCTCATAACAAGCATGACCAACCTCATGAATTGTCGAATAAAAACAATTGAATGGATCATTCTCAGCTGTCCGAGTCGTGATCCGAACATCCGTCCCGGACCCCGATGAAAACGGGTGCACCGCCTTATCCAGCCGCCCGCGGTCAAAGTCATAGCCAAAGGTCCGGGCCAGTTCGCGCCCCATGCGTATCTGCGCCGCTTCATCAAAATGGCCATCCAGCGGCGCAGGCGATACCGACGATCCCTTTACCCGATCCAACAGCGACACCAAACCGGGGCGCATCGCATTGAAAATACGAGTAATATCCGCCGCTGTGGTTCCGGGTTCGTAATCATGCAACAGCGCATCATACCGATCCCCGCCATCGGCAATTGCATCCCCCTCTTCCTGACGCAGCGACAGAACTGTTTTCAAAACCGGGGCAAAGGCAGCGAAATCCTCATTCGCCCGTGCCTGGGCCCAAACACCCTGTGCAAGGCTGGTTTCCCGCGCCAATGCCGCCGCCAAGTCGGCGGGCACCTTGGCATTACGCGCATGATCTCGCCGGATGTGGCGCAGCGTCGCCTGCCCGATTTGATCGAGCCCAGTATCGTCAATCGCCGTCAACCAATCGCCAAGCCTCGGATCCGTCCGGCGGGCATGCAAAACACCCTCCAACACGGCCATTTCCTCTGCCCGTTGCCCTGCGGCCCCTTTCGGCATCATGGTTTCCTGATCCCAGCCCAGTCGCCCGGCAATCTGTGACAGCGCCTCAGTTTCTTTCTGAAACGCGATCAGCTCTTCATAGGCACCCATATCAGCCTCTTATGCTTTGAACTGTTGGATATTGCGCTGCGAACCGCGCCCGTATGATCAGCACAAAGGTTATAACCGCGCCAATCTGATGCAGGATCGCAATATGCCAGGGTGAGGCATGCAGCACCGTCACGATCCCCAACAACATCTGCAAAACCAACATGGCAAAGGCCGCGGTAAACGCACCTTTGGTCGCCACATTCCCGCTGCCGCGACTACGACGCCACACGATGAAACCAAAGATGATCAGTAAATACCCCGCCAATCGGTGGATGAACTGCACAGTCGCGGGGTTTTCAAAGAAATTCACCCAAACCGGACTGTCCGAAAACATCCCATCCGGGATCACCTGCCCGGCCATCAATGGCCAATCGATATAGCCGCGCCCTGCATCAATCCCGGCCACCAGCGCGCCCAGAAGGATTTGCAGGAACGCGAAATGCATCAGGCCGGTGCCCATCGAGAAAAGCTTTGCCTCCCTGCCCCGTCGGGCCTGCATCAACGCGGCCTCGCTGCGCGATAGCTGCATCACAAGCCACGTGATCAGCCCCAGGATAACGAATGCCAGTCCCAGATGGATTGCCAACCGATAAGAGGCCACATCAACCATCCGGCCTGTCAGGCCAGAACTGACCATCCACCAGCCGATCGCGCCCTGCACCCCGCCCAGAACGCCCAAACCAAACAACCGCCCGGTCCAGCCCGTAGGAATACGTTTTGTGAGCCAGAAGAAAACAAAACCGGCCGCCCAAACGAGGCCGATCACCCGGCCCAGCTGTCGGTGCCCCCACTCCCACCAGAAAATTGACTTGAACTCTGCCAACGTCATCTGGCTGTTTTGCAACTGAAACTCGGGGATTTGCTGGTATTTTTCGAACTCCACCTGCCAATCATCCACAGACATTGGGGGCAGCGCACCGGTCACTGGCTTCCATTCCGTGATCGACAGGCCGGAATCCGTCAGGCGCGTCAGCCCACCGACCACAATCATCAGGGCAACCAAGGCAAAGATTACCATCAACCACCCCCGGATAGCCGACCGCGCGCCCTTATGCGCCTTGTCAATCATCCCGCCCGCAGGCTTTGGCGCGTCGGTTTTCTCTGCCCCGACATCCTCGAAAATGCTGCGCTTTTGGCTCATGTTCTGCCCTCCGTCATCGGCGCCAAACTACGGTGCGCCTGCCGGGGGCGCAAGTCAGTCTGAACGCTCTTTCCAACGCACCATTTGCCGCAGCATTCCATGAAATGTCTGCACATCCGCCCGCGTCAGCGGCATCCGCGACCACATGTTGCGCAGATTGGTTTTCATGTTCTCGGCCTTGGCTTCTGGAAAGAAGAACCCGGCAGTCTCCAAACGTTCCTCAAAATGATCGCCCAGCTTTTCAATCTCGATCGATTCCGCAAATTCTGTACCGGCCAATTCGGTGACCATTGCCGGGGTCTGATCGCCCTGACGTCGCCATTCATAGGACGTCAGCAACACGCATTGCCCCAAGTTCAGTGATGCAAAACTTGGGTTCACCGGGACAGAGATAATCGCATTGGCACGAGAGATATCTTCGTTCTCCAGCCCCGCGCGTTCCGGGCCGAACAACACGCCGACCTTTTGGCCCTTCGCAATCATTTCGCGGGCCAGCGCCATGGCTGCTTCGGGCGTATAGACAGGCTTGGTCATGCCACGCTGGCGCGCCGTGGTGGCAAAGACATAGGTGCAATCAGAAATCGCCGCCGGCAGGTCGTCATAAAGCCCGGCCTCATCCAGCAACCGCCCTGCGCCCGCTGCCATGGTTACGGCCTTTTGGTTGGGCCAGCCATCGCGTGGGGCGACGATCCGCATCCGGTCCAACCCGAAATTCCACATCGCCCGGGCGGCAGCACCGATATTTTCCCCCATCTGCGGGCGCACAAGGATCATCGCCGGTTGCGGCCCCTGCCATTCCTGATCGGTCTGTTCAGCCATTTTGCCCTCTGATCTGATGTCGCGGCGTGATACGTCCCAGCCGCCGCCAACGCAAGAAGCCTTCAATCATCGCCTCTGGTGTCGCGGAAACATAGCCAAGCGTGAAAATCCCCGCTATAGGGGCGGAAATCTGATTCAAGGACGATCCCAATGGCAGAGATTGAACAGCCGCAGCTTTATCTGATCACCCCGCCAGAGATCGAACCCTCCCGGTTTCCCGATCAGCTGTCCCAGGTGTTGGATACCGCAGACATTGCCTGTGTGCGACTGGCGCTTTCCACTCATGACGAAGACCGCATCGCCCGCGCTGCTGATCTGGTACGCGAGATTTGCCATTCCCGCGATATTGCGCTGGTTATCGACAGTCACGTTCTGATGGTCGAACGGCTGGGGCTGGACGGTGTGCATCTGTCCGATGGCAGCCGTTCCGTGCGCAAGGTGCGCAAGGATCTGGGTGCCGACGCCATTGTTGGGGCGTTTTGCGGGACCTCCAGCCATGATGGCATGACCGCTGGTGAGGCAGGCGCCGATTACATCTGCTTCGGTCCCGTCGGCACCACGCCTCTTGGTGATGGCAGCAGGGCAGAGGCAGATCTCTTTCAATGGTGGTCCGAAATGATCGAGGTCCCTGTGGTGGCAGAGGGCGCTTTGGATGAAGACCTGATCAGAACCCTATCCCCCTTCACCGACTTCTTTGGCATCGGAGAAGAGATTTGGGGAACTGACAATCCCGCCCAGCGCCTGTCACAACTGATCGCCGCGATAAATGCCTGATCAGGGCGGGCTCAGCGCCCTTTGAACAGGCTGCCCAAAATACCGCGCACGATGCGTCGGCCAGTGGTGCCCTTCAGTTCCTTGATCACGGCACTGCCAATGGCTTCGCCTATCCCGCCAGAGCTTCTGGATCGTCGTGATGTCGACCGCCCGACACGCGTGCCAGAATAGCGCCGACCGGCTCGATACTCTCGCTCTGCAGCCGCGGCCTCTTCCTCGCGCTGCTCGGCCAATTCGGCCTCTTTCGCGGCATTCTCGGCCCGTTTGGTCAGTTGTTCAAAGGCACTGTCCCGATCCAACACCGTTTCGTATTTTCCTGCGATTGGTGAGGCCGCAATCAAGGCGCGGCGTGCCTCTGCCGATATTGGCCCAAGTTTCGATGATGGAGGCCGTATCAGCGTCCGCTCCACGATCCCCGGTACGCCTTTTTTGAGCAGAAAGGAGGTCACCGCCTCTCCCACGCCGACTTCCTTGATCGCATCCTCTGTACTGAACCGTGGATTGTCGCGATAGGTTTGCGCTGCCAACCTCAGGGCCTTTTGATCTCGCGCGGTAAAGGCGCGCAGCGCATGCTGCACCCGGTTGCCCAGCTGGCCCAGAATATCCTCTGGTACGTCTGCCGGGTTCTGGGTGATGAAATAAATCCCCACACCTTTGGACCGGATCAACCGCGCCACCTGTTCGACCTTGTCAATCAGTGCCTTAGGCGCGTCATCAAACAGCAAATGCGCCTCGTCAAAGAAAAAGACCAGTTTGGGTTTGTCCGGATCGCCCACCTCTGGCAGTTCCTCAAAGAGTTCCGACAGCAGCCACAATAGGAAGGTCGCATATAAACGTGGCGACCCCATCAACACATCCGCGGCCAACACATTAATCCGACCGCGCCCATCGATATCGGTGCGCATGATATCCGACAGCTCCAGCGCTGGCTCCCCAAACAGATTGGACCCGCCTTGATTTTCCAACACCAAAAGCGCCCGCTGGATGGCCCCGACAGACGCCCGCGAAACATTGCCATAGCGTATAGATAAATCTGCCCCGTTTTCCCCAACCCAGTTCAGCATCGCCTGCAAATCTTGCAGATCCAACAGCGGCAGGCCCTCCTCATCCGCCACACGAAAGGCGATGTTCAGCACCCCTTCCTGCGCGTCGGTCAGATCCAGCAAGCGAGACAACAATAGCGGCCCCATCTCAGCCACCGTGGTGCGGATCGGGTGACCCTGTTTGCCAAACAGGTCCCAGAACGTGACAGGGAATGATTGATAGGTGTAGTCCTCAAATCCGATCGTCTGCGCACGCTCTGTGAACGCGCCATGTAGCTTGAATGCCTCTGACCCGGCTTCCCCCAACCCGGACAGGTCGCCTTTGACATCTGACAGAAACACCGGAACACCATTTGCCGAAAAACTCTCTGCCAGAATTTGCAACGTCACGGTTTTGCCCGTTCCGGTCGCCCCGGCCACCAGCCCATGCCGGTTTGCGTATTTCAACAACAGGTTCTGTTTTTCATCGTAGCCTTCGCCGCCACCCCCTA
Organism: Roseovarius sp. YIN77; assembly: GCF_057219155.1. NCBI lineage: Bacteria > Pseudomonadati > Pseudomonadota > Alphaproteobacteria > Rhodobacterales > Roseobacteraceae > Roseovarius > Roseovarius sp. YIN77. Next base: position 48,875 of record NZ_JBXVVI010000001.1, on the reverse strand, counting down.
CAAAGATGCCATCTTGCATCGCACTCTTCCCTCTGCCTGCACCACGTTTGCAATGACAATACAGTCTTAATCTCTTTGCGCCAGCCTGTCAGGGTTCCGGCAGCGCGTTTGAGCAATCCGGAACGATCCTCCCTGTTGAACTGGCCGCATTTCACGATGCGGTCATTTTTCATCGTGAGGTTGAGAATAAAAATTCAGATTCACTGTTGACCAAAAACAAGCTTCGCCGTAACGTCCGTTTCATATATAAGTCGGCCAGTCCGACAGGGAGAGAAAATCAGGAAAAAGGGCCACCACTCAGGCCCTTTTTCCATGTTTAATCAAACGCTTCCGATTTTGTAAGCAAGACTCAGCCACATCTTTGTTTTGGAACTGACATCCAAGTTTCGAAATGCTAAGCCATCCGCGAATGAAGGAATCTTTGGGCTTATGAATATCATTTTGAAATCGGTTGCATTTTTGGGCGTGCTGGCCATGGCGGCACCCGCCATTGCACAAGACACCACTGGGGCTGAAAACACAGCCGAACAAACAACGGATACCTCTGACGTAAATCTGGTACCCTTGGAATTGGGGCAAATCTATCAGCGTGAAACCCATGGCGATTGGGTGATCGAATGCGTCAGCACCGCAACCCCCGCCAATGACCCGTGTGAAATGGTTCAGATCCTGACTGATGATGGCACCAACAATGTCGCGAGAATTTCGGTCAGTGCATTGACCGGCAAACAGGCAGACGCACCGCCGGCAGGCGTTCGCATCACCGCGCCATTGATGACCCTTTTGCCTGCAGGGATCGGCCTTTCGATTGATGACGGTCCAACCCGGACATTACCGTTCTTTGCCTGCAATGCAGCCGGTTGTTTTACCGAATTTGGCCTGTCTGAGACGGATGTCGATGCCCTGCGCAAAGGAGCCGCTGGCAGGGTCAGCCTGCGACCCGCCGCAGCCCCCGATCAGCTGGTAGAGGCCAAATTGTCCCTGATCGGCTTTACCGCTGCCTTGGCATCGCTAACAGGCGAATAAATCGTCCTGCCCTAAATAACGCAACGCCGCCTACGGGCGGCGTTTTTGTTGGTCCGGATGGTTGTTGAGTCAGATTTTCCGCAACGCCAAGACCGCATTCAGCCCCCCAAAGGCAAAGGCGTTGGACAGGGCGACATCAACAGTTGCTTCTCGTGCCACATTGGGCACCACATCCAGCGCGCATTCGGGATCCGCTTCTTCATAACCAATCGTCGGCGCCACCACGCCGTCGCGGATGGCCATGATGCAGGCCAACAGTTCGACCGCGCCAGTGCCGCCAATCAGGTGGCCGTGCATGGATTTCGTGGACGATACCATCAGATCATCCGCATGCGGCCCAAACACATCGGCAATCGCTGCACATTCGGTCTTGTCATTGGCCGCCGTCCCAGTGCCATGCGCATTGATATAGGCCACATCTTCGCGGTTCAGCCCGGCATCCTGCAGCGCACCGGAAATCGCGCGCGCGGCCCCCTTTTTGGACGGCATGACAATGTCAGACGCGTCAGAGGTCATGGCAAAGCCAATCACTTCGGCTAGGATATCCGCGCCACGATTTTTCGCATGCTCATAATCCTCAAACACAAACACAGCGGCGCCTTCACCCTGTACCATCCCGTCCCGGCCCAGCGAAAAGGGCCGGCAGGCAGATCGGCTCATGACGCGTAGACCCTCCCACGCCTTCACACCGCCAAAACACAGCATGGATTCCGATCCACCCGTCAGCATCACATCGGTCATGCCAGATCGGACCAACTGAAATGCCTGCCCCATCGCGTGGTTTGACGACGCACAAGCGGTGGCCACGGTAAAGCTCGGCCCCTGCAGGTTATAGGTCATCGACACATGGCTGGTGGCGGCGTTGTTCATCAGCTTGGGCACTACAAAGGGATGCACCCGGTTCTTGCCCTCTTCATAGACAGTACGATAATTCTCATCCTGGGTGTTCATGCCGCCCCCGGCAGTCCCCAGAACCACACCAGAGCGTTGCGCCAATCCGTTGCCAAATGTCAGGCCCGATTGCCCAATGGCCTCTGCCGCCGCCAGCATCGTGAACTGCGTGTAGCGGTCATAGAGTGCGATTTGCTGCCGGTTGAAGTGACTGGCTGGGTCAAAGCCCTTGACCTGCGCGCCGATATTGATCGACAGACGCTCTACATCCCGAAATTCAAGCGTGCCGATGCCACAACGCCCTTCGCGCAAAGCCTCGCAAGTCTCTGCAACATTCCGGCCAAGGGCGTTGATCGTCCCCTGCCCGGTGATGACGACCCGCCTCATGCGGCTTTGGCAGCGATCAGTTGTTTGACCGCCGTGACAATCGAGGCAACTGACGAGATATCAAAAGCGCCCTCGGACGGATCATTGGCGTTGAACGGCACCTGAATATCGAAACTCTCTTCAATGGCGAAAATACTTTCGACCAATCCCAGACTGTCGATCCCCAGATCCTCTAACGTAGAGGCTGCGGTCACGTCAGATGGGTCCAACACCGCCTGCTCGGCAATGATTTTGATGATGCGCTGCTCAATATCGTCGGTCATGGCCAATCCAAATCCTTTTCCATTAGGACTTAGGCATTCTATCTGGGTTTTGAAACAGATTTTTGAAGATCCGCAAATTGACGTAACAGTCGCGGCAACCGTCTCAAAGCCTTTTGCATTTCCACGTGCGAGTCCATCTTGACCGCCGGAGAGCCCAATAAAACACGACCCGCAGGCGCATTGGTGAATATTTTGGTCGCCCCACCGGCCACCACATCATCACCAATGAAAATGTTATCGCTGGCACCACATTGGCCGCCCATGACCACGCGATTGCCAATTCGAGTTGATCCCGCGATGCCCACTTGTCCACATAACAGGCAATCCTCGCCCACCACCACGTTATGACCGATATGAACCTGGTTATCGAGCTTTGTCCCGCGCCCGATACGGGTATTGCGGATCGTACCCTTGTCAATTGTCACATTGGCTCCGGTTTCCACGTCATCGGCGATTTCCACCGCGCCGAGCGAATGAATGCGGGTCCAGCTTTGTGCCGCGATATCACCTTGGTCGCCCAGAGTTTCACGGGCCCGCTCCACCCCGGATTTTTCTGGTGTGACAAAGGAAAACCCATCAGATCCAATCACCCCGCCCGGCTGGGCAATGAACCTGTCGCCGATCTGCACGTTCGATCCAATCCTCACGCCCGCATGGATCAGCGCGTCATCGCCAATCCGGGCATTGTCGCCAATCGACACATGTGCAGCAATCACCGCATTGGCCCCGATCCTGACATTCCGCCCGATCACCACATATGGCCCAATGGCCGCGCCATCGCCTATCTCTGCGCCGTCAGCAACCACCGTGGTTGAATGTATGCCAGGGTCTACCCCCGGCCCCGCATCCAACAGACGTGTCAGTCCCGACATCGCGTAACGTGACCGGCCCACGAAAATCGCGGCCTCCAGCCCCAATGCCTGCCAATCGGCCCCTGACCAAAGGATGGCAGCCCGCGCCTGCCCTTCGGCCAGCCCGTCAGCATATTTGGGGTCCATCGCCAACGCCAAATCCGATGCGCCAGCGCTGGCGGGTTCTGCAGCACCGCTTACGTTCAGCGCGACAGCACCAACCGCCTCGCCCCCGATAGCCTGCGCTATTTCTGCTATGGTAAAGCCCATGTCTTCCTCAATGGAACCTGGGCAATTCCACCCATTGCCTGAATACTTAGCTGCGAAGCGCCCGCAATTCCACCCCGGCGTCCCGTAAGGCGCGCCAAATCTTGGCATCACGACCATAGATATCGCGGCGGAAATTGAAATTGCCCTGCGGATTGCCAAAGGCCGTGCGATAAATCAGGTGCACAGGAACGTTCTGTCTCAGATCAACAACATTCTCTTTGCCGGTGTTCAGCCGCTGATGAAAAAAGGACTGCGGGTTGGACACCTGTTTTGCCAATAGTGCATAGGCAAATTCAAACGGATCATTCAGACGAATACAGCCATGGGAAAAGGCCCGAACCTCCCGCGCGAACAGATGATCGGCTGGCGTGTCATGCAGGTAAATATTGTGCCGGTTCGGGAACATAAACTTCACCAACCCCAAGGCGTTGCCCCGAGAGGGCGGCTCTTTCAGATCAAACGGGAAGTTTTCCTCGTCAAATTGTGTGAAATCAACAGCGTCGCGGCTCACAATCTGCCCTGCTTCTGAAATTACGTTCAGATGCCGGACAGAATTTGGGTCCTCTTGCAACATCGGCAGGTATTCTTTGACAGCGATAGAGCGCGGGACATTCCAGGTCGGGTTGATCACCATATGTTCCATCATGTCGGAAAATTCCGGCGAACGGCGATCTTCATCATTTGCCCCAACGACCGAACGGGTCTGGAACGTGACGCGCCCGTTATCAACAATTTTGGCCGTGAAATCTGTCAGGTTCACCAGAATGTGGCGCTCCCCCCGATCCCGTGCCAACCAGCGTTCACGCTCCATCGCCACAATGATGGATGCGATACGGTTCTCGACCGATTTGTTGATTTCGCCCAGCGTCCCCGGCCCAACGACCCCATCGGTGGCCAAGCCATGATCACCCTGAAACTGTTGAACAGCCGCCAATAGGCGCTCGTCAAACACGGCGGAGGAATTGCGCTTCAGATACCCCATCCGCACCATTCGATCACGCAGCGCGACAACACGCGGTCCCTGCGCCCCAATCTCCATTTTCGACGAACCGGGAACCTCTGCCCCCCAGCCGCCTTGCCCCAGCAATCGTTCCAACCGCTGCTTTTCCGTCAGCAGCATGGAATATTCGGCCGTATTGGGCACAAGCCCGCGAAACACCGGCTGTGCCCGACGGTTGGTGGCCACCAGTTCCATCAGGTCCATTGGGTTATGACGCGCAGCCCGACGCGCGATCCCTTCATCGATGCGGGAAGGGTTTTCGATAATTCCGGTACTTAGGTCACGGACGAAATCCAGGTAAAGGCGGCTCAGCTGAACCTCAACCTCCCCACGTTCGCGATGCGTCTTGGCCCCGTCCAACAATGCCAACACGTCATCGGCATTATACAGGCTCGATGGCAATCCATGATCGCCTGCGGATCTTAACGCGGAAATCAAATCCCCCCGGCGCCGGCGATCATCCCGACCCGTCCAGACAGAGTCGTAACCCGTTGATTTATAGAACTCCGCCAAGGTCGCATCCCGGGCGGATGCTTCTGCAACAGATTGCATAAACGCGGTCTGTTCAGCCTGAACCGGCGTTGCAAAATTCCCGGCGAGCAGAGCGGTACATACCGATACCCCCAACAGCCCCCGTTTCCACCCAAGCGCTGTACTAAAAACCATTATCAACTCCGTACACGAATATGAATTCTTTCTCAGTTATCAGAAATGTAACGGTCACTGTCCAATCACAATCAGATCATGACGAAAACAACTGAAAACTGTGCGCTGGATACAACGAAATCGGCGTGATCAAATTCAAGGGGAAAAATCAGCAAGTTTTTGCCTAAACTTGCGGCAATAACAGTATTTTGGCGATAATACTTGGTTCACCCGAAACATTGTGTAATAAAACCCGCACATCTGGGGATGTAACAACTCTCCGCTGGCAGGCGGTATACAGGCTACGGGACAGACGCAAACCTATGGATCGGACTTCTACGAACCTGACTAGGCGTGGGCTATTGACGGCGTTCGCGGCAACTGCCGTTGCGTCAGCACCCACCTTTTCAAAGGCTGCAGGCTTTTTGCGTGGCGCTGGCGACATCCGCCAAATCCGTATGTATTCCGGTCGTACAGGCGAGGCGATCAATACCATCTATTGGATTGATGGCGATTATATTCCCGAGGCGATGAGCGAGATCAATTATTTCATGCGCGATTGGCGCCGCAATGAAACCACGCGGATTGATGCGCGCGCCATCGACATCATGGCGGCCTCTCATCGGTTGTTGGATGTTGATGAACCCTACACGATGCTATCGGGGTATCGCAGTCCGCAAACCAACGCCATGCTCAGACGAAACTCTAGCCGCGTCGCCCGCAATTCCCTGCACATGGAAGGCAAGGCCGCCGACCTGCGTCTGCGGTCCCGCAATGTTGGCCAGATCTACCGCGCCGCAGTGTCCTGTCATGCAGGTGGTGTTGGCAAGTACTCCAGATCAAACTTCGTCCATATGGATTGCGGCGATATCCGCCAGTGGGGCGGTTAAACAACCCAACCAACACAGAACCAAACGAGGGCACTTCAGGTGCCCTTTTTCTTGACCAGCACCCTAGCGTTTTGACCCTTGGGCAATCTGGCCCTCTTCCAGACCGCGTTCCGTCCACCAAACCACGGTCAAAGAGGCCGCGCCCAACACCGCGAACCCCGCCACCAGCGGGATCACCGTACCGTTAAAGCTGGCACCAATTGCCCACCCCAGGGGTAACGAGACGAGTGTCGAAACAGAGCCAATGACAGCCGCACCCAACCCGGCCATATGCCCAATCGGTTCCATCGCCAATGCGTTGAAGTTGCCAAATAAAATGCCCGTACAGAAAAAGGCAACCAGCAGCCAAGCCATGAACATCCATAGGGGCGGAACCCCAGCAAAGGCAAGAACGACGGTGACAAAGACGCCTGACACCACGGACAGGCAGATCAAGGCCCACCACGTTAGAAAACGCATACCCAGTTGCATGACGTATCTGGAATTGAAAATGCTCGCCGCCCCGATCGACAGCGCCGCTGCACCGAAATAGACGGCAAACCATTGTCCTGTCTCATAGGTTGTCTGAAACACCTGCTGGGCCGAACTCAGATATCCCAGAAACGCCCCGAATATGATGCCAGCGGCGATGGTATAACCGGTCATAACCCGATAGCTCACCGCCTCTTTCAGGCCACTCCAGATATTCCTGATCGAAAATCGTCGCCGGTCCTGAACTGCCAAAGTTTCCGGCTGTCGGCACATGAACCAGACAAACGCGATCAGCGCCATAACAAGCAACATCGCAAAGATGGCCCGCCACGGCGCGATCAGCATAATGCCCTGCCCTACAGCCGGGGCAATCGCAGGCACCAGAATGAATATCGCCATGACGATAGACATGATGCGCGCCATCGCGCGCCCTTCATAACAATCTCGCACCAGTGCAATGCCAACAATTCGCGGCGCCGCTGCCCCCAACCCTTGCAACACACGCCCCCACAACATGACGGTAAAACTGCTGGCCATCAGTGACATCACACATCCCGCAATAAAGATGGCATATCCAAGATAGATCACCGGTTTGCGCCCAAAGCTATCCGCCAAAGGCCCCGCAATAATCTGCCCGACCGCAAACCCCAAAAACATCGCGCTGATCACCAATTGCGCATCGTTTTCACTGGCCAACTGCAGCTCGTGGCCGATCACGCCCAAGGCAGGCAGAACCGCATCAATCGACAACGCCAGAATAGACGTCATCATCGCCAACAACGTGACAAACTCAGGAATACCCAGGGGCTTGGTGGGGCGGATCATGAAAATCACTTCAACTGCGAATGAACGGGAAAAACCGATGTCCAACAGGTCTAGCCAATATGTGTGATGTTCTCAATCCACGATTTCCAACAGCCCCTGTGCGACCTCCTGGCAAAAGCCACGTCGATCGCAAATCTCGGGAATCAATGTTTAGGAAATGGCGCACCTGAGAGGATTCGAACCTCTGGCCTCTGCCTTCGGAGGGCAGCGCTCTATCCAGCTGAGCTACAGGTGCCTGTGGCCGGGGATATAGGGCATTGCGGGACGCCCCGCAATGTCAAATTCACCCCAAAAGCTCATTACACAGCTCCAGCGCATCGACCAAAACATCGACTTCTTGGGTGGTGTTATACATGGCGAAAGACGCCCGCGCCGTGGCCGTGACCCCCAGATGCTGCATCAGGGGTTGGGCACAGTGATGACCGGCCCGCACGGCGACGCCTCGCTTATCCAAAATGGTCGAAATATCATGGGCATGAGCGGCGCCGTTCAGGGTGAAGGAAAAAATCGCGCCCTTCCCCTTTGACGTACCCTGCACATTCAGCCAGTTCAGGCCCCCCAGTCGGGACACAGCATAATCGCGCAAATCACGTTCATGGGCGGCGATATTGTCCATCCCCAGTTCCATCATGTAATCCAGCGCAGCCCCCAGCCCGATCATTTGAACAATGCCGGGTGTTCCGGCCTCAAACTTCATCGGCGGATCGTTATAGGTGACTGCGTCGCGGGACACGTCACGGATCATATCGCCACCCCCCATAAAGGGGCGCATCTCTGCCATCCGGTCCTCATGCACATAAATCGCACCAGAGGCTGACGGACCATAAAGCTTATGCCCGGTGATCGCATAGAAATCACAACCGATATCCCGCACGTCAACCGGCATGTGCACGGCCCCTTGCGAGCCATCGACCAATACCGGCACTCCACGCGCCCGGGCCCCGTCACAGATGGATTTCACATCCACCACGGTGCCCATCACATTGGACATATGGGTCATGGCAATCAGTTTCGTCCGATCGGTGATCGCATCCAGAACCTTTCCGGGATCCAGATCCCCATTGGCATCGGTTTCAACCCATTTCAGAACCACGCCTTGCCGTTCGCGCAGGAAATTCCACGGCACGATATTGGCGTGGTGTTCCATGATCGACAGAATGATCTCATCACCCGGCTCCATCCGTGGCATGGCCCAACTGTAGGCAACCATATTGATGCCCTCGGTCGTGCCGCTGTTCATCACGATCCGGTTTTCATCACCTGCATTCAAAAAGGCCGAGATTTTCCCACGCACGGCCTCGTAGTTTTCCGTCGCGATGTTGGACAGTGTGTGCAAACCCCGATGGACATTGGAATATTCTTCGGCATAGGCTTTGGTCACCGCATCAATCACCACCTGCGGTTTTTGCGCGGAGGCCCCACTATCCAGATACACCAACGGCTTGCGATTCACCTGCCGCGACAGGATCGGAAAATCGGCGCGCACCTTATCGACATTGAACATTTTCAGGGCCCTATTCCGAAGAGAAGTGAAAAGATGATCATGACGAACAGCAAAAGGCTCATCCCGATCAGCAGCGCGATGAACAGCAAAAACAGGGCATTGCCAACAGGAACGTCGCCCAACGCCACCGACGTGTAGTTTGCCACCAACCAAACCATGTAGACCTGTGTCACCAGCAAAAACAGGCTGGACAGTTCCGGGCTCAGGAAAAACAGGACCATCCCGATCGCCATGGCCAGCGTCGCCATCACCCGGTACAGCAACAAGGCCTGCAACACCTCATAAAACCGCAGGCTGCGGTCCTTTATGTCAAAGCTGAACCGGCTTAACGCCAGGGCCACCGCCAACAGAACCAGCACTTTGCTCCGCAACATGCCAAAGGGGCTGGGCACGATCAACTCAAAGCCCAAAGAGGATATTTGTTCCCCCAGATGCGACAGCATGATCGCGTCCACAATCGTATTGGCGATCATCACAATGGCAAAGATCAACCAGATCGCACGCGCGCTTAATCCCAGCGCCAAAACCAGACGCATCGCCTCTTTCGGGCGTTTGGCGCTCAGGGCCAGAAAGGCTTTGGCATCTATGCGGTTCAATTCTTCGGTCATCGCTTCATTCACTCTGCCGTGGTCTGCAATACAGGCGCAGTATATCCCTCGGCAACCCGCAGGGATTTGATCCAGATCGTCACAAAGACGATCCCGATCAACATCGTCACCAGCGACAGCGCCGGCCCCGCGCCGATGAACCCATCAATCAGCCCCTTCAGCAAGGTCAGGGGCGAAATCACGAGCACCGACCAGAACAGCGCCACCCGGGCCGTCAACCACGACCCTGCCCCACCCATGGCCCGTGCCACCAGATGCGATATCGCCGCAATGCCGTAAAAGACCAACGGCGCCAAAAACACCCCACCGACAAAGGCGCCACCGGCCAGTGATGAAAACTCCTCACCGCTCAGATGGGCCTGCCGGGACAAAACCGGAAACCGGGCGATGAACATGACAAAACAGCCGATCATCAGATAGGCTAGCGCGCGGTCCTCCCGAGCGCCATCTTGCAACAACCCGGCCATCACCCTTTTCGGGTTCCGGTAGGTTGCCAATATGCCCTTGACCACCGACACGAAGTTTACCCCCGGCGGCGCAGAAGCCACGCGCGCAAGCGTTCAGTCAGATCTTCCCGCAGGGTTTCATCCTCGATCTCTTCCAGCGCTTCCGCCAGAAAGGCCAGAACCAGCAGGTCCTGCGCCTCGGCCGTTGGGACGCCGCGGGATCGCAGATAAAACAGCGCATCCTCATCTATGGCCCCAGTGGTGGAGCCATGCGAACAGGCCACGTCATCAGCGTAGATTTCCAGTTCTGGCTTGGCCAAAAACTGGCTGTCACCATCCAACAGTAGCGATTGACTGATCTGATAGCCATCGGTCTTCTGGGCACCGGGTTTCACCAGGATCTTGCCCTGAAACACGCCAACGGCCCCGTTGCGCAGCACCTTCTTGAACACCTGACGGCTTTCGCAGTTCACCGCGTCATGGGTGACAAATACCGTATCATCGTGATGAAACTCCCCATCTCCCAAGGCGGCACCGGCCACGTGTGCAATGGCATTGTCACCGGTAAACTCAATGACGCATTCATTGCGGGTCAACACGCCATTGGCGGTGAGGGTGAAACTTTTGAAGGTGCTTTCCTCCCCCAAACGGGCAAACATATGGGTCACAGCACGACGTTCGTGATCGCGCCCCTGCGCCCGGATGTGATGCAGCGCGCCACCATCGGCGATGTCGATTTCCATGCATTTGTTGAACCGCGCCGCCGCCGGGCCGTTTTCCAAAATCGTCACTTCCGCGCCATTTTCAACACGGATCACATGATGCAGGAACACGTCAGAGGTTTCGACATCATGGATATAGATCAGATTGATCGCTTTTGTCGGCTTGCCCGTCACCCGGATCGTTACGCCATCCCCGGCAAAAGCCGTGTTCAGCGCCGCCAGCGGACGTTCTACAGGAACCTGACCCTTGGCCTCCAACATGCCATACATGTCTTCGGCCCAATGATCATTGGAACAGCACACGTCTTCCAACCGATCGATCTGCACACCTTCCAGCGCCAGGTCATCGGATTGGTCAGCATCAAAAACACCATCGACAAAAACGATCTTCAACCGATCTGTCGCGCCGAATACCGGGTCTTCGTCATCGTTGAACAACGCGGCACGGTGCGCTTCGGGTTGCACCAACGTATCAGGTCGGGTGAATTTCCAGTATTCATCGCGGCGCGACGGCAGGCCCATCGCCCGCACACGTGCCAGCGCAGCGACGCGCGCCTCTGCGGTGCAACCGACTTCCGGCACGGTCATGGCCGCCAGCCGCAGCTCTGTCACCGATTGTTTGGCATCATCCAAGGGCATCATGCCTCCTCCGACAACAAGGCGGCATAGCCGTTATGTTCGACTTCCAGTGCCAGCTCCGGACCACCGGATTTGATGATCTTGCCATCTGCCATGATATGCACCACATCCGGCGTGATATGATCCAGCAGCCGCTGATAGTGGGTGATCACGAGGAAAGAACGCCCCTCACTCCGCAGCGCATTGACACCTTCGGCCACCAGTTTCATTGCATCCACGTCAAGGCCAGAGTCGGTTTCATCCAGAATGCACAGTTTTGGTTCCAATACTGCCATTTGCAGGATTTCGTTACGCTTCTTTTCCCCACCGGAAAAGCCAACATTGACCGGACGTTTCAGCATATCCGGGCTGATTTTCAGCGCCTTGGCCTTTTCACGGATCAGCTTCAGGAAATCAGCGGCTGACATCTCGTCCTCGCCGCGTGCCTTAAGCTGCGCGTTCAGTGCCGTGCGCAAAAAGGTCATGTTGCCCACACCGGGGATTTCCACCGGGTATTGAAAGGCCAGAAATACACCCGCCGCAGCGCGTTCATCCGGTTCCATTTCCAGAATGTCCTCGCCGTACAGCGTGGCAGACCCGGCCGTCACCTCATAGCCGTCGCGGCCCGACAACACATAGGAAGTGGTCGATTTCCCCGATCCGTTCGGCCCCATGATCGCGTGCACTTCGCCCGGCCCGACCTTCAGATCCACACCTTTGAGGATCTCTTTGTCCTCTTCTTCCAGTTTCACGTGCAGGTTTTTGATTTCTAACATGTGTTGTCCATTCTTCATCATCTTGATCCGGCCCGCGCAAAGCAGACCGGAGAAACCACAAAAGGACGCGCCCCAAAAGGTGCACGTCCACGAAACTTAAATTGAAAGGAGCCGCCCCTTGGGCGACTGATCAGGAGGCCGCGGCCACGCTCAACCCGCGAAATTCGAACGAATCTGGCGTGGTCGAGGTTACGACGTCTTGCACCCATTCCGGCGAAAACGCCTTGGACCATATTTCTGGCGCCTCGTGCACCAGATTGTGCATCCCGCCCAGCATCATGCAGGCCCCGACGGCGGCGGCCACCATGTGATAATTCTGGCGCGCCCGCAGCATGAAACAAATCACAAAGGCCAGCAGCATCCCCAACCCGGCATCTGCCATCAGGCTGCTTTGCGATGACAATTCCAGTTGCCCCGCGTTGGCGGCTTGAAACATGCCAATCCGCGCCGCGATTGTGGCGATGATCCCGACGGCGCAGGCCAAGCCGATGCTGGCCGGAATCCAGATCATTTTCCAGATCAGCGAGACACCCGCGCGCGTTGATTTCGCCGCGATAGAGTTGTTCTTCACCGGAATTTCCTGAACCCCGCAATGAATGCGACCCATCAGGTTGCCCTCGCCGGTATTGATCCGTTTCAGACGTTGCGCAAATACGTTTTGCTGATTTTTCATGGCCATCAGTTTTGCCTCCTGCGGGTATGGTTAACGCAGCAGAGAACACAAAACTGTGGTACAATCTGGGCAAATTCGCGGAAAAGGCTGGATTGGCAACAATCATTTGCGCCTCCGCAACACAACTTGCGCGAAGATTGACCCCAAAAACCCTGAAATACTTGCCAAAAGTGCAACCTGGTATGAGCTCGCCATGGCAACAATTGTATCAATGAACAACGCGAAACCGGCGCAAAATACACCCGTCAAAACCGCTGTCATCAATGAAATCTTGCCCAAACTCATTGCTGTTTCCTACCCGATCACCACCGCCGTGCCCGATGCCGACACCATCAACATCGATCCGTTTACAACCTCATAATCCAGATCGACACCGACGACCGCATTGGCGCCCTTCGCCACGGCGCGTTCTTCCAACTCGCGCAGCGCGGTTTCGCGTGCATCCTGCAATTTGCTCTCATACGCGCCCGACCGGCCCCCAACGATATCGGTGACCGCAGCAAAGACGTCACGAACGACATTCGCCCCCATAATCGCCTCGCCCACGACGATGCCCTTATACTCGGCGATCTGGTAGCCCTCGATATTTGGGGTGGTAGTGATGATCATGACTGCCCCCTTACCCGACAGAACCTTCCAGCGAAATCGCCACCAGTTGCTGCGCCTCCAGTGCAAATTCCATCGGCAGGGCCTGCAGCACGTCCTTGACGAACCCGTTCACGACCAACGCCACGGCCTCTTCTTCGCCCATGCCGCGTTGACGGCAGTAAAACAGCTGATCGTCATCGACCTTCGACGTGGTCGCCTCGTGCTCTACCCGCGATGAGTTATTCTTCACCTCGATATAGGGCACCGTATGCGCGCCGCATTTATCGCCGATCAGCAGGCTATCACATTGGGTGTAATTCCGGCTGTTCTTGGCTTTCGGGTGCATCGACACCAAACCCCGATAGGTGTTTTGCGCCTTGCCCGCGCTGATCCCCTTCGACACAATCCGGGACTTTGTATTCTTGCCCAGATGCACCATTTTTGTGCCGGTATCGGCCTGCTGCATGTTGTTGGTAATAGCGATAGAATAAAACTCGCCTTGGCTGGCTTCTCCCCGCAGAATGCAGGACGGATATTTCCAGGTCACAGCCGATCCGGTTTCCACCTGCGTCCACATCACCTTGGCCCGGTCGCCCCGGCAATCGGCACGTTTGGTCACGAAATTGTAAATCCCACCCCGGCCCTCTGCATCGCCCGGATACCAGTTCTGCACGGTGGAATATTTCACCTCGGCATCTTCTTCGATGATGATTTCCACCACAGCGGCGTGCAACTGCGCGGTGTCGCGCTTGGGTGCGGTGCAGCCTTCCAGATAGGACACGTATGATCCCTTGTCGGCGATGATCAGCGTGCGTTCAAACTGGCCCGTATTTTCGGCGTTGATACGGAAATAGGTCGATAGTTCCATCGGGCAGCGCACCCCCGGCGGCACGTACACAAAAGACCCGTCAGAGAAGACAGCCGAATTCAACGTCGCATAGAAATTGTCAGATACCGGAACCACCGTACCCAAATATTTTTTGACCAATTCAGGATGTTCGCGGATCGCATCTGAGATAGAGCAAAAGATCACGCCGGCCTTTTTCAGCTCCGCCTGAAAGGTCGTGCCGACAGAGACAGAGTCAAACACCGCATCCACGGCCACCTTGCGACCCTCGGCGGGGATATCCTCTGCGCCCTCAACCCCCGCCAGGATCATCTGTTCCTTCAGCGGAATGCCCAGTTTGGCATAGGTTTCCAACAGCTTGGGATCCACCTCGTCCAACGATTTCGGTTTTTCCTCCATGCTTTTGGGGCGCGCATAGTAATACTGATCCTGAAAGTTGATCTCGGGATATTCGACCATCGCCCAGTCAGGCTCGACCATCTTTTCCCAACGCGCATAAGCCGCCAGGCGCCATTCGGTCATCCATTCCGGCTCTTCGTTTTTGTCAGAAATCAGCCGCACGATATCGGTGTTTACACCCTTGGGTGCGTATTCCATCTCGATCTCGGTATTCCAGCCGTGCTTATAGGCCCCTGCCAGCGATTTTACCGCCTCTACAGTTTCCTCTTCGACGCCTTCCTTAACGGTGATATCTTCCATAGCGGCCATTTGTTACCCTCACGCCTTACGCGCCTTGTGTTTCTTGCAGGCCTTGATCCACGCATCCGCGAACCTCAGCACGTCTTCCTCTGTCGTCGTGGGCCCGAGAGAGACCCGAATGGCACAGCCCGCGACCTGATCGTCATAGCCCATCGCCTTTAACACGCGGCTCGCCTTCACCTTGCCGGATGAGCATGCAGAGCCTGCCGAAATGGCAAATCCTGCAAGGTCCATCTGCATCACCTGGGTTTCACCTTTCCAGCCCGGAATAGCAAAACAAGAGGTGTTCGGAAGTCGGTTCGCGCCTTTCCCGACAAAAATAGTATCTTTTTCGGATTCTTCCAGCGCTTTTTCTAGAATGTTTCTAAGTTTTTCAACTTCGCCCCAGACGCCAATGTCCACATCACGCATGGCAGCCTCCGCCGCGGCCCCGAAACCGGCAATCCCAATCACGTTTTCCGTGCCGGATCGGCGGCCCATTTCCTGCCCGCCGCCCAATTGTAAGGCATTGATATCCAGACCACTTCGCAGGATCAGGGCGCCAACCCCCTTGGGTCCGCCCATCTTGTGCGCCGACACAATCGCCATATCCGCCCCGGACCAGTGAAACGAAAACGGCACGCGACCCGCCGCCTGCACGATATCCAGCATCAACGTATTGGCCCGCATCGCGCCATAGGGATAGAACCCATCCACTTTCTGAGGCACCTCATTGATGATGCCCGTCTCGCTATTGGCCAATCCCATGGCCAGCATGTGCTGGCCTGTATCGCCAACTTCGGCCCCGGTCAGATCAAAATGTGCCCACAGGCAGTCATGCGCCTGACTGTCCACCATCACCGCATGGCCCGGCACTCCATGATCCAGAACGGACGCAGCCTCTGTCGCACCACTGGTGAAAATTACCTCTGACGGCTTGCACCCAACCAGCGCCGCAACCTGATCACGCGCTTTTTCAACCACTCCCTTGGCGGTGCGCCCCTCGGCATGAACGGATGACGGGTTGCCGACCACATCCATGGCACGGATCATTGCCTCACGCGCTTCGGGCCGCAAAGGTGCGGTGGCGTTCCAATCTAGATAGACCCGCTCAATTCCCATGCTTCATTTTGCTCCAAATACTCCCGCCGGAGGCACCGGCACGAAGTGTCACAAGGCGTGCGCCACAGGCGCTCCTTTGAATTACCCTTCGTCGACGACAGTGAACAACGTTGGCACAGCCGGGCACGGGGTCAGATCATTCTTGACCACATCCGACAAACGCGTCTGGTGCAAAAACACATAGACATGGGCCGACAGCCCCTCCCACAACCGATTGGATAGCGATTGCGCCTTTGACCCGGACAGCGCCCCAGATGCACCCGCCCCTGTGTGCATGGCCGATACGGTTTCGTCCACAGCGGCCAGGATCTCGACCACCCGAATATCGGATGCAGGGCGTGCCAACTTGTATCCCCCACCGGGGCCGCGCACCGAATCCACCAGTTCGGCACGTCGCAACTTGACGAATAACTGTTCCAGATAGGGCAGGGAAATGTCCTGTCGCTTTGAAATTTCCCCCAGCGAGGTCAGTTCACCATCCGGCTGCAACGCGATATCGGTAAGCGCAACCATGGCATAGCGGCCCTTTGTGCTGAGTTTCATACCCGATTCTCCCTGAAATTCCGCAATTTCATTGACGCAAGCCGCTGATCATCTTACTTCGCTAGTAGCAGTCCGGGACACGCCCGGAATTTAGAGCGCTTCTAATAAACCCGTGTGATTTCGTCAAGAATTCCACGAAGACCACAGGACGACAAGACATAACATGCCCGAGGTAATATTTCAGGGGCCCGAAGGCCGCCTAGAAGGTCGCTATCATCCGCAAAAGGAAAAAGACGCCCCCATTGCCATCGTATTGCACCCGCATCCGCAATTTGGTGGCACGATGAACAACAAGGTCGTCTATAACCTGCATTACACCTTCTACAACATGGGCTTCACCGTCCTGCGCTTCAATTTCCGTGGCGTCGGTCGCAGCCAGGGCGAATATGATCAGGGTGTTGGCGAACTTGCCGATGCGGCCTGTGCCCTCGATTATCTGCAGTCGATGAACCAGAACTCCAAACATTGCTGGGTCGCTGGATTTTCCTTTGGCGCGTGGATCGGGATGCAACTTTTGATGCGGCGCCCAGAAATCACCGGCTTCATCTCGGCCTCGCCCCCCGCGAACATGTATGATTTTTCCTTCCTGGCGCCCTGCCCGTCCTCAGGTCTGATCATCAACGGCACCGCCGATCGCGTGGCCCCGCCCAGCGACACCCAGTCATTGGTCGAAAAGCTGCACGAACAAAAAGGCATCACCATCACCCATGAAGAGATCGAAGGCTCCGGCCATTTCTTCGAGGATCCCCACATGTCCACCATGCTGGGTCATGTTGATAGTTATGTGCGCCGCCGCCTGACCGAAAACACGCGATAACGGACGGATCATGAAAACTGTAGAGGAACTCACCGACAAACTCGCCCGCGACACGCTGGCGACGGCCAAGCGTCTTGGCGACGATCTGTTGGTTGAACGGATCGCCGAAGTTCTCGGTGCCAGTTCCTCGACCGCACAGGAATATTACATGACCTATGTCCGGGTCTACCGGGCAGAGGCGCGCGCCAGACAGGTCCTGAACGATCTGGAGAAAAAGATCGCCGCCACCCGGATTGAAAAACAGTAGATCACGGCCGCACCGCGACACTTCACAGCCTCATCTGTCGATCAACGACTACCACAGCTCATTGTGCATCAAAGGGCTATGTTAACCTTTGGCGCACTGTCGCTGTGCAGTCGTAATACCGACATGCCAAATTCGGGGATTGGCCGATGGGTTAATACCCGGATCTGCGGGCTAGATTTCCACTTGATACCCGCCCAAAGATGCACGCAGATCACCCGGCACCGGATCGGCTTGCGGGTATTGATATTGAACAAAACCGCCTTAAACACGCTTTCAAAGACACGTGTTCCGTCAGATTTTTCCATCACGTGATGAAAGGTTGCAGACTTCTCTCCAACCTCCAGCACCCCTGTTTTCATTGTGATAATCTCGCCCGCCAGCACCTCTTTCAGAAATGTGCTCTCGGCATGAACCACAGCAAAAGACAGCCCGCGACCATTCCTAATATCTGTGGCCGACAGACCCAGATCATCTTGTAAGGCAAAGAGGCTATCACCGCACAAACGCAGGTAATGCCCGACATTCATATGCCCCAGATGGTCGCAATCCCATTGCGGCACCATCCCGCGAAAGCCAATAAAATAAGGCATTTTATCACTCCCTCATGCTTCAACCATTTCTACACGTGTTTGTGGGTAACGGCCTAACTATTTTTCGTATACCTTTGCATACCGTCTTTTCACAACTGTAAATATCGTCTACAAGGCCCAAGAAATCGATTCAAATGACCGCACAGAAATCTGATCGAGAGGGATCACAAATGGCCAACACCCCCACCCCCGATATCATTTACACCAAAGTTGACGAAGCCCCGGAACTGGCCAGCGCATCACTATTGCCAATCATCAAACGGTTTGCCGCCGCCGCCGGTATTTCGGTTGGCACCAAAGACATCTCGCTGGCGGGGCGCATTCTGGCAACTTTCCCAGAGCACCTGACCGAAGACCAACACATTTCCAATGACTTGGCGGAACTGGGCGAGCTGGTGAAAACACCTGATGCCAACGTCATTAAACTGCCCAACATCTCGGCCTCAGTCCCGCAACTTGTCGCCGCGGTCGAGGAATTGCAGTCCAAGGGTTACACCATTCCCGACTATCCTGAATCTCCTGCCACTGACGCGGAAAAGCAGGTTCGCGCCCGTTACGACGCCATCAAAGGATCAGCCGTGAACCCGGTCCTGCGCGAAGGAAACTCAGATCGTCGCGCCGCAAAAGCCGTGAAAGCCTACGCTCAAGCCAACCCGCACCGTATGGGTGATTGGGCAGCCGATAGCAAAACCCGCGTGGCCTCCATGTCTGGCGGCGATTTCCGCTCCAACGAAACTTCGGCAACCCTGACCGACGCTGCAACGGCCAAGATCGTTTTGACCGCTGCGGATGGGTCAGAAACCATTTTGAAAGACTCACTCGCCTATCCTGCGGGCACGGTTGTTGATGCGACCTTCATGTCGGCCAAGGCACTGGATGCTTTCCTCGCTGCGGAAATTGACAAGACAAAGGCCGAAGGTGTGTTGTTCTCGCTACACATGAAGGCCACGATGATGAAGGTATCCGACCCAATCATCTTTGGTCATGCGGTTAAGGCGTTCCTCGCCCCGGTGTTTGAACAACACGGCGAAGAAATGGCAGCGATGGGCGTCAATCCCAATCAGGGGTTGGGTGCTTTGTTGGACCGTGTCGAAGGCAACACCACCATCACATCCGCGATTGAGGCCTGCATCGCCTCCCGCCCACCGATGTATATGGTCGACAGCGATCGTGGCATCACCAACCTGCACGTGCCCTCCGATGTGATCATTGATGCTTCCATGCCCGCCCTGATCCGCGCTGGCGGCAAAGGCTGGGGACCTGATGGCAAAGAGGCTGACGCCGTTTGTGTGATCCCGGACAACAGCTATGCACCGGTTTATGATGAAACCATAAACTACTTTAAAGAAACAGGAAAACTGGATCCGGCCACCTGCGGTACGGTACAGAATATCGGCCTGATGGCGCAAAAGGCCGAAGAATACGGATCCCACCCAACCACCTTTGAAATCGCGACGGCGGGCACAGTTCGCATGATCCTTGAGGACGGCACCATCCTGCATGAGCACAGCGTGGAGCCCGGCGATATCTGGCGATCCGCATCAGCCCGCAAAGCCCCGATCGAGGACTGGGTCAACCTCGCCATCAGCCGCCAAAAGGCCGAAGGGTGCGAGGCGATCTTCTGGCTCGATGCCTCCCGCGCCCATGATGCGGAGCTGATCAAATACGTCACGCCCATTCTGGAGGCCAAAGGCGTAGCCGACAAATTCCAGATCAAGGCCCCGCGCGAAGCAACCCGCCAGTCGCTGGAAACTATTCGGTCGGGCAAGAACTCTATCGCCATCACCGGCAACGTGCTTCGCGACTACCTGACCGACCTGTTCCCTATTCTGGAACTTGCGACATCTGCCAAGATGCTGTCCATCGTCAAACTGATGAATGGCGGCGGTCTGTTTGAAACCGGCGCCGGTGGCTCTGCCCCGAAACACGTGCAACAATTGCAGTCGGAAAACCACCTGCGTTGGGATTCTCTGGGGGAGTTCTGTGCCTTGGGCGAAAGCTTTAAATTCCTTGCCCAGACCAAAGACAATGCCAAAGCCCAGGTTCTGGGCGAGGCGGTCGAGGCTGCGACACAGGGCATTCTGGACAACAACCGCTCCCCCAGTCGCAAGGTCGGCGAACCAGACAACCGCGACAGCCACTACTGGTTTGCGCGCTACTGGGCCGAAGCTCTGACCGCGCAGACAGACGACACCGAACTGGCCGCGGAGTTTGCCCCGATTGCATCCGCCCTGGCGGAAAACGAGGCAACGATCATCAGCGAACTGGCCGCCCCACAAGGAAATCCTGCTGACACAGGCGGCTACTACACCGCAGACCCTGCGAAGCTCGATACCGTAATGCGGCCAAGCGCAACGCTGAACGGAATCATCGGGTAACTATCCCCCCGATAAAAAGCATCAGGGCGGGTTTTCACACCCGCCCTTTGTCATTTCAAGCAACCTTTGACTCTGCCGGCGTGGCGTCAAAGCTGAATGCCTCTACACCCTTATCATCAAAGCGGCAGATCGTTCCGGCGGGAACCGCAATCCAGCCTTCATCGGATGTCTCCAACGGCTCAGACACAACCATGAAGCCAGCTTCATCAGCACATTTGCGATAGTAGAGCGAGGGGGCAATGTGGTCAGATGAATACCTTAGCGCGTAAAGGCTGCGCCCATCTGAATAGGCTGCAGAGGCTCTCATATGCGGCAACACCCCGTTTTGCACGGACAGATCTTGCATCTCCCAAATGGATTGCTGCATCGCGCCAATCGGGTCACGATCCAAACCAAGGCTCAATGCCCGCATAAAGATCGCCTCGCTATCCGTCGTGCCTTTGCGTTCTGCATACAGATCGTCCGATATCCCCACATCGGCGCGTTTTCTAAACGCATCAAAGCCACCGACCTGTCCGTTATGCATAAAGCTCCACTTCCCAGATACAAAGGGGTGACAATTATCCCGGCTGATGGAGGACCCGGTCGAGGCGCGCACATGCGCCAGAAACAGACGCGAGCTTACCTGCTCCGCAATTGACCTGAGATTGCGATCAGACCACGCCGGGAAAACATCACGGTACAGACCCGGCGTTTGCTTTTCCCCGTACCATGCAACACCAAACCCATCTGCATTGATCGCAGTTTTGCACTCTTCAGCACGTTGGCTCTGCACAATCAGCGAATGGTCGGGGCGGCTGATAACCTCGTCTAGGAACAGCGGGGCCCCTATCCACGCAGCCCACCGGCACATCAGCTTCCCCGGTTGTGGGTGCGGGCATACATGTCAGCGATCATCTGGCTGGCAGTCTTTTCGAACATGCAAGGGATCACCGCATGAATGGCGGCCGCAAAGGCCGCACCGAACAGTTTCAGTGAAAACTTAGAGGCAAATACTGCGTGCTCCAGATAGCTCTCTTCTACGCTGTGGGGGTGGTCCAGAAAAACTTTGGTGATCATGTCGCGTTCCTTCGTTGTTTTGCAGTTTTGTACCGCCGTCGGCCCGAAACCCGGTCCCAAATATGAAAGGATTTCCATTGATATTGTGACGTCTTCCCATTATTTTTACATTTATGAAGACAATTGATGAAATAGATCGCCGAATCCTGTCACAACTGCAAAAGGATTCTTCCATTCCTTTGGATGAATTGGGCGAACGAGTGGGCCTATCCAGAAACGCGTGCTGGCGGCGGATGAAGTCCATGGAAGACTCTGGTTATATCAAAGGCCGGGTGGCTTTGCTGGACCCAGCCAAACTTGGTCTGAATTTGACCGTGTTTATCCTTGTTAAAACCAGCTCACATGATGCGGACTGGTTGGATAAATTTTCCCGCGCCACCCAAGCCATGCCGGAAATTCTTGGCGCCTATCGCATGACCGGCGATTTGGACTATTTGATCCGGGCGCGAGTCAGGGATGTGGCCGATTATGACGGGCTTTACCGCCGCTTGATAAAACGTGTAGAGATGTCGGACGTTTCAGCCAGTTTCGTGATGGAAGAGCTGAAAGAAACAACTGAACTTCCACTTTAGGACATAACCATGCCTATTCATTATGTTTATCTGCTTTTGGCCGTTGCCGCGGAAACGATTGGCACCACCGCTTTGCAAGCCAGTCAGCAATTTTCCAAACTATTGCCATCAGTCATCGTGGTCTTGGCTTATGCCGTATCATTTTACCTGTTGGCGCTGACTTTGAAAGTCATGCCTGTGGGCGTCATGTATGCGATATGGTCTGGTTTGGGCATCGTCTTTATCGCCGTAATTGCCTGGATTATTTTCGGGCAGAAACTGGACGCGCCAGCGATTATTGGCATGTCAATGATCGTTGCTGGCATCATTGTCATCAACTTGTTTTCAAACACCGCAACACATTAGGGCTGGCCTTTTCTGCGTCTGCACGGTAGGGCGGCGGCGAATAGGAAAGGCCCGTCCCCATGGAACTGCGCAACATCGCCATCATCGCCCACGTTGACCACGGCAAAACCACGCTTGTGGATGAGCTGTTGAAACAATCCGGGGCCTTTCGTGAAAATCAGTCCGTTGCCGAGCGCGCGATGGACAGTAATGATCTGGAACGTGAACGCGGCATCACCATTTTGGCCAAGGCAACGTCGGTCGAATGGAATGGCACACGCATTAATATCGTCGACACCCCCGGACACGCCGATTTCGGCGGCGAGGTCGAACGCATCCTATCTATGGTTGATGGCGTTGTCCTGCTGGTCGATGCCGCCGAAGGGCCAATGCCACAAACCAAGTTTGTAACGTCAAAAGCGCTGGCCCTTGGCTTGCGACCGATCGTGGTTCTGAACAAGGTCGACAAACCGGATGCCGAACCGGACCGCGCGCTGGATGAATGCTTTGATCTGTTCGCCAATCTGGGCGCTGATGACGATCAGCTGGATTTCCCGTCCATGTATGCCTCTGGCCGGTCAGGCTGGGCCGATATGGAACTGGACGGCCCGCGCGAAGATTTGACCGCGCTGTTTGATCTGATCGTTGATCACGTCCCTGCCCCGGCACAAGCGGCCCACAAATCAGAACCGTTCCGCATGTTGGCAACCACCCTGGGGGCAGATCCGTTCATTGGCCGTATTCTGACCGGCCGCGTTGAAAGTGGCACGCTGAAAACCGGTGAAAGCATTAAGGCGTTGAGCCGCGACGGCAAACTCATCGAAAACTTCCGTGTGACGAAGGTTCTGGCCTTCCGCGGTCTGTCCCAACAGCCCATCGATATCGCAGAGGCCGGCGACATCGTCACTCTGGCCGGGATGAGCAAGGCAACCGTCGCCGATTCCCTCGTCGCCACCTCTGTGACCGACGCCCTGCCCGCCCAACCGATTGATCCGCCCACCATCACCGTGACCTTTGGCATCAACGACAGCCCGCTGGCCGGGCGCGACGGCAAAAAGGTACAAAGCCGCGTTATCCGCGAGCGTCTGATGAAAGAGGCCGAATCCAACGTCGCCATCCGCATCAGCGACACACCCGGCGGCGAAGCGTTCGAGGTCGCAGGCCGCGGCGAATTGCAAATGGGTGTTCTGATTGAAAACATGCGCCGCGAAGGGTTCGAATTGTCGATCAGCCGCCCGCAGGTTCTGTTTCGCGAAGAAAACGGCCAACGTCTGGAACCGATCGAGGAAGCCACGATTGACGTTGATGACGAATATTCCGGCGCCGTAATTGAAAAACTGACCGGTGCGCGCAAAGGCGAGCTGGTCGAAATGAAGCCCGCAGGCGCAGGCAAAACCCGGATCATCGCACATGTGCCCTCTCGTGGTTTAATAGGCTATCACGGCGAATTTTTGACAGACACACGTGGCACCGGCGTTCTGAACCGCGTGTTCCATGATTGGGCCCCGCATAAAGGTTCGATCCCGGGTCGTCGTGCCGGCGTTTTGATCTCTATGGAAAACGGTACATCCGTCGCCTATGCGCTGTGGAACCTGGAAGATCGTGGTCGCATGCTGATCGGGGCACAAGCTCCCGTTTACCAAGGCATGATCATCGGCGAACACAGCCGTGAAAACGATCTGGAAGTGAACCCGCTGAAGGGCAAGAAACTGACCAACGTGCGTGCTTCGGGCACGGATGAGGCCGTGCGTCTGACCACGCCGATCACGATGAGCCTGGAACAGGCGATTGCCTATATCGACGATGATGAACTGGTAGAAGTCACGCCAAATTCCATCCGCCTGCGCAAACGCTATCTGGACCCACACGAACGCAAACGGATGGCCCGCGCCAGTTAATCGGGGTCGTAGACCCCGGAAACGGGGTCGCCAATCCTGATTGTTCCGGGCTGGATCACCTCGGCATACCATCCACCATGCCCGCGCATAGCGTTATAGCCGCCATGGCCCAGATATTCCTCCATTCGGGAACACGGCGGGCAAGGCCCGGTGATGTGCAAAATGGTCTCACCCAATTGGATCCGCTCTTTGCGAAAAGCCGCCAGGTTGACCCCAGACACCACAATGTTTCGACGTAATGTTGCGGGGTCGATACCATCCAGACCCGCCAACTGGGCCACAACGGGCAAATGCTCCGCCTGAATCAAAGTGACCGCGCGTTTGCCCGGACGGCCATGATCCCCCACCAACCCGTCGACCGTGATCACCGCGTCGTCAACGGCGATGACCGGCTCTCGTCGTGCGGGCCTCAGGACAATACCGTCAATCTGGCCGCCACAGGCATGGCGGCGCATCATCTCGCGAAAGGCAATGGGCATCAGCCCAGTTCGACCACAACGATCTGACGCTCAGAGGACAGTTTGGCAATCTTTACCGCCTCTTGGTAGCGCGGGTCGTTATAGGCCGCGACGGCAGCTTCTACACTTGGGAATTTCGCAACCACATTGCGCGGAAAGTCGCGCCCCTCCAGTTGCACATATCTGCCAGCACGAGCGATGAATTCGCCGCCGTGTTCCGGCAAAACGACAGAGGCGATAGCCGCGTATTCCGCGTATTTTTCTGCGTTCTGCACGTCGACATTTGCGATCCAAAGAGCTTCTGCCATGATTATCCTCCCAATACAGCCTCGGCAGCCCTGATGGCAGCCTCGGAATTTTCGGCGCTTGTGCCGCCCCCACGGGCCATATCAGCACGGCCACCGCCGCCTTTACCGCCCAGTTTTTCGACTGCGGCGCGGACCAGATCCACCGCCGAGACCTTGTCTGTCAAATCATCGGTGACACCCGCCGCGACCGCTGCCTTGCCATCCGCATCAGCGATCAACAGAACGACCCCAGATCCCATCCGATCCTTGTGTTCATCAATCAAGGCGGGCAAATCCTTACCCCCAACCCCGCTTAAGACCTGAGCCAGAAACGGAATGCCACCAACATTACGGGCCGATACAACAGCTTGCCCGCTACCGCCGGACATCGCCAACTCACGCCGCAATTGCGCGACCTCATTCTGCAACGCCTTACGCTCATCCATCAGGGATTTCACGCGTTCTGGCACCTCTGCAGGTTGCGATTTCAGCTGTGACGCGATAGCACCAAGACGCCGATCCTGTTCGGCCAGATAGCGAAACGCCTCTTCCCCGGTCAAGGCCTCAACCCGGCGCACACCGGCAGAGCTTGCACTGTCCCCCAGGGCCACGAACACGCCAATATCCCCGGTCCGGCGCACATGCGTTCCACCACATAGTTCAAGCGAATAGGTGCTTCCGTCGGTGCCTTTACGGGACCCTTCCAAACCACCCATGGAGACAACGCGTACCTCATCCCCATATTTTTCGCCAAAGAGCGCCTGCGCGCCCAAAGCGCGTGCATCGTCCGGCGTCATAATCCGGGTTTCAACGGCAGAGTTCTGACGGATGAAGGCGTTGACCTCTTCCTCGACCTCGCGCAATTGATCCGCGCTCATGGCATTGTTGTGCGAGAAATCAAACCGCAGCCGATCAGGCGCGTTCAGCGATCCACGCTGCGCAACATGTTCGCCCAGTTGGCGGCGCAGGGCCTCGTGCAACAAATGCGTTGCCGAGTGGTTGGCGCGGATTTGCGTGCGACGGATATGGTCGACTGATAACTCGGCCCCTTGCCCGACTGAAATCTCACCTTCTGTCACCTCAGCCACATGGATGAATACGCCGGCCGATTTCCGGGTGTCGGTGATCCGGGCCGCGCCAGTGTCTGTTTTCAAAACACCCTGATCGCCGACCTGACCACCGGATTCAGCGTAAAAAGGCGTTTGGTTGACGATGACCTGAACGGCGTCCCCGGATGTGGCCGCGTCATTCAATGTGCCGTCCGAAACGATTGCCAAAACCTGACCTTCGGCGATTTCGGTTTCATAGCCCAGAAACTCCGTCGCACCATGTTGTTCCACCAGATCGAACCAAACCGCCCCATCTGACGTCTCGCCAGAGCCCGACCAGGCGGCGCGCGCCTTGGCTTTCTGTGCTTCCATCGCGGTGTCAAAACCTGCTGTTTCGACCACGCGGCCTCTTTCCCGCAACGCATCCTGCGTCAGATCCAACGGGAACCCGTAGGTATCGTACAGTTTGAAGGCTGCCTCACCCGGCAACTCAGCGCCATCTGGCAGTTTGATCAGCTCATCATCCAGCAGACGCAAACCGCGATCCAAGGTCTGACGGAACCGGGTTTCCTCATTTTTCAGGGTTTCTTCGATCAACACCTGTGCGCGTCCAAGTTCCGGATAGGCTTGCCCCATCTGGCGCACCAGTTCTGGCACCAAACGGTGCATCAGCGGATCTTGTACGTCCAGCAAATGCGCGTGGCGCATGGCCCGGCGCATGATCCGGCGCAACACATAACCGCGCCCCTCATTCGACGGCATGACGCCATCTGCAATCAGGAAAGATGTGGACCGCAGATGATCGGCGATCACCCGATGATGAACGTTCTGATCCCCATAAGGATCGACGTTGGATGCATGGGCCGAAGCCTCGATCAGCGCCTTGAACAGATCGGTGTCATAGTTGTCATGACTGCCCTGCAATAGTGCGCCAATCCGTTCCAGCCCCATCCCGGTATCGATCGACTGTTTTTCCAGATCGATCATGGAACCGTCTTCGAACTGTTCGTTCTGCATGAAAACGATGTTCCAGATCTCAATAAAACGGTCGCCATCTTCCTCGGCCGATCCGGGTGGACCACCCCAGATGTGATCGCCGTGGTCATAGAATATTTCGGTGCACGGCCCACATGGCCCTGTCGGACCCATTTGCCAAAAGTTGTCAGAGGTCGCGATCCGGATGATCCGATCCTCTGGCAGGCCCATTTTTTTCCAGATCTCAAACGCCTCGTCATCCGTATGATAAACGGTCGCCAACAGGCGGCTTTTGTCCAGGCCAAACTCTTTGGTGATCAAATTCCAGGCAAATGGAATTGCCTCTGGCTTGAAGTAGTCGCCAAAACTGAAATTCCCCAACATTTCAAAGAATGTGTGGTGTCTGGCGGTGTAGCCAACATTGTCCAGGTCATTGTGTTTACCGCCCGCGCGCACACATTTCTGGCTGGTGGTTGCACGCACGTAGTCACGCTGTTCAACCCCGGTAAAAACATTCTTGAACTGCACCATGCCAGAGTTGGTAAACATCAACGTCGGATCGTTGCGCGGCACCAGGGGGGAGCTGTCCACCACCTCATGACCGTTGGATTTGAAGTAATCAAGAAATGTAGAGCGAATGTCGTTCAGGCTGTGCATGGCGCGGTGGTGTCCTGTGGGTCTTTTGACGTCAGGATGGTTTATCCCCGCAATTGAGGCCTGTCCATAACAAGAAACGCCGCGGTATCACACCGCGGCGTTTTCTTCGTCTCACATGCAATAGACTGTCTGGATTATGCTTCCAGCACATCATCCTCAACAGTTTCAGGAGGCATATCGAATTCCAACCCATGTGCCGCGCGGATTTTGTCCTCAATCTCCAGCGCGATCCGTTTGTTTTCCTTCAAAAACGTCTTGGCATTTTCGCGCCCCTGACCGATCCGCTCATCCCCGTAGGAGAACCAGGAACCGGATTTATCAACAACCCCTGCCTTGACCCCAAGATCCAGCAATTCACCCATCTTGGAAATGCCTTCGCCATACATGATGTCAAACTCCACCTGCTTGAACGGTGGCGCAACTTTGTTTTTCACAACTTTCACACGGGTGGCATTGCCAACGATCTCCTCGCGATCCTTGATCGCACCAATTCGGCGAATATCCAGACGAACCGAGGCGTAGAATTTCAGCGCGTTGCCGCCAGTGGTGGTTTCCGGGCTGCCAAACATGACGCCGATCTTCATCCGGATCTGGTTGATGAAGATCACCATACAGTTGGAGCGAGAGATCGAACCGGTCAATTTGCGCATCGCCTGGCTCATCAAACGTGCCTGAACGCCAACACTGCTGTCGCCCATGTCCCCTTCCAGTTCGGACTTCGGCGTCAGGGCGGCAACGGAATCAACCACAACCATGCTGACAGCACCGGACCGCACCAGCGTATCGGTGATTTCCAGCGCCTGTTCGCCGGTATCCGGCTGGCTGATCAGCAACTCATCCAGATCGACACCCAGCTTTTTGGCATATTGCGGATCCATCGCATGTTCAGCATCGACAAAGGCGCAGATTCCGCCCTTTTTCTGCTCTTCGGCCACACAGTGCAGGGTCAGTGTGGTTTTGCCAGAGCTTTCAGGACCATAGATTTCAATGATCCGCCCCTTGGGCAAACCACCGATTCCCAAGGCAATGTCCAGACCCAACGACCCCGTCGATGTCGCCTCGATATCCTTAATGGGATTGTCGCCTCCCAGCTTCATGATCGAACCTTTGCCAAACTGGCGTTCGATCTGTGCCAAGGCCGAATCCAGAGCCTTTTCCTTGTCTGCGTTCTTTTTATTGCTCATGTTTAAAATATCTACCGCTGCCATTGGTTTTGATCCTTATTTCACACCCGGGACCGGGCGGCAATCGTTGCCTGTGTTCGCCTCTTGTTCTCATCACTTATGAGATCAAAACGAGAACATTACAACAAATATTTTCATTCCACCGACTATCGCCAAAGAGTGTTAACAGATAGTTTACCAAGAATTGGCAAGGTAAAGCGACAAAGCTGAATAAACGTAACATGTTGATTTTTCACAAAGAACGTATTGTTGTTCTCGCGACGCCCAAGACAGGGTCAACGGCGCTGGAGACGGCTTTGTCAGAACGCGCGGATATTATTTTTGGTAATCCCCCCGGGCTAAAACACATGCGCGCCGAACGGTTTCGGAAGAAGTTTCAGGACAATCTGTTTGGCGCAGGGGAAAAAGGTGTCGAACTTGTCGCCGTTATGCGCGAACCGGTCGACTGGTTGGGCAGCTGGTATCGATACCGGTCCCGCCCTGCCCTCAAAGGCCACGCTAACAGCACCGAAGGTCTATCCTTTGATGAATTTGTAAACCTTTATCTGCAACCCGATCCGCCTGATTGCGCCAAGGTCGGATCACAGGCACGGTTTCTAAGCGATGGATCAGGGGGCTGTCTGGTTGATCACATATTCGACTATTCTCGTATCCACCAGCTGTACCAATACTTGTCAAAACGTTTGAACGTTACTCTGGCACCTGGTCGGATCAATCAGTCACCGCATGTTCCGCTGGAACTCAAAGCCAGTTCGCGAAATGCGCTCTACCATGCCTTTGCAAACGACATTGCGCTTTACGAGCAGGTCAAACAACAGCGTGCCTAGCTGGATGTCCCCAATCGATCCCGAATCGTGTCTGCCAGTTGAGCCAATGAATAGGGTTTGGCCAGAAATGTTGAATTTGGAATTGCCGCATCCCCGTTGACAAATGCGTCATCCGAATAGCCTGAGACGAAGATCACTTCTGTACCCGGTCGATCCGTCAACGCTATTCTCACCCAGTCGGGCCCGTTCAG
This sequence comes from Roseovarius sp. YIN77, assembly GCF_057219155.1. Lineage (NCBI taxonomy): Bacteria > Pseudomonadati > Pseudomonadota > Alphaproteobacteria > Rhodobacterales > Roseobacteraceae > Roseovarius > Roseovarius sp. YIN77. Next base: position 18,718 of record NZ_JBXVVI010000001.1, on the reverse strand, counting down.
CCCCGGCATTATGACATCGGTCAAATACAGGTCAAAGCGCATGGCGGTATCTTGAAGAATATCCAGCGCCTGTTCCGCACAATTCGCCTCGACAACGGAAAATCCCTGCAATCGCAACGACCGTGCGGCAAGCTTTCGAACCGCGTCTTCGTCCTCGACCAACAATATTGTCGCATCACCTGCATCTTTCTGTTTCTTTGCGGGCTCGGTTGGTGAGGCCTGGATTACCGTCGCAGCGCCCCGGCTTTCCGGCAAATAGATGGAAATGACCGTCCCAATTCCCACCTCGCTATCGGCAAAAATATAGCCGCCAGATTGTTTGATGATCCCATACGCCATCGACAGGCCGAGCCCCGTCCCCTCACCCGTTTCTTTCGTGGTAAAAAAGGGTTCGAAAATCTTGGATAAGATGTCAGATCGGATGCCACATCCCTCATCCTGCACCTCCACCAAGACGTAGACACCAGCTGGCATCGTGACATTATCGCGGCAAAGCGGCTGATCCAACAGGTGACGCTTCGCACGCAGAAAAACATCGCCTCCCTTCACCATCGACTGTTTTGCATTGACCAACAGGTTCATCAAAACACGTTCAAACTGCAATTTATCGGATCGAATTGCCGGCAAGTCGGGCTCGATAGCCACCTGCAGGCAATGATCTTCGCCCATCAAGCGCCGCAGTAATTCATGGCACCCCTCAATGAGTTGGTCGATCTGAAGCGTGGTGGTCCGGAAGGGTTCTTTGCGTGAAAATGCCAGCAACTGATGAACCAGACTGGAGGCCCGATCGACATTTTTTCTTATTTCATCCAGGTCGGTTGCAACCTCATCCTGACCTTCAAATCGACTTAAGAGCAACTCACAGGTTCCTGATATTGCAGTCAAAAGATTATTGAAATCATGCGCAACGCCGCCCGCCAACTGGCCGATAGCTTGCATCTTCTGGGCCTGAATGGTTTGCGCCTTCAGTGAACTGATCTCTGTCGCGTCCGTCAGCACCGCTAACAACCCGTCTTCGTTCAAAGACAGAGACACCTGAACGAACGTGCCGCTGGCCGGGGTTCTTAATCGTGTGGTTTCGGTCCGATGAAGCCCCCGGCCTTCAAAAGCTTCCTGCAGCCAATCGGACACCTGTCGGCCTGGCCCTTCCAACAGTTTAGCCAATGGCAAATCCTGAACAGTTTCCAACCCCAACAGACGCAAAGCATTCGCATTTGCATACCGAACGCGCCCGCATCGCCCGATATCAAGGATCGCAATTGGCAAGCTTTCGAATATTCCGGGGTCACGGATGGTCATCGCGGGCTCCTCAGCGTCGCCTAACCTTCAGGACATCTGTATTAATATTTGATTAACCGCGGGGGCTGTTCCGTCGCTTCAAAAGCGCCAGGAAAAATCCGTCACCCCCGTCCAAGGGGGTTAATGCGCGTTGAAAATTGCACTTCCACTCTGGAAAGCGCGCCATAAATCGCGTGATCTGATCCTCATTCTCGCAATTCATCAGCGAACAAGTCGCATAGGCCAAAACGCCTTTTTCGCTAACCAATTCAGATGCCTGATCCAAAATATCACTTTGAATCGAAAGGATTTCATCCAGCTTCTGTTGATTGAATGACCATTTCCCTTCCGGGGATCGTCGCCATGCTCCGCTGCCAGAACAGGGAACATCACACAAAACCGTATCAAAGGGGGGCTGACGTTTCAGATCATCCGATGCGAGAACCTCAATGTTCACACCCGCCCGACTTGCGCGCGCCGGCAAATCTGACATGCGCTGGGCGTATCGATCATGCGCAAAATACTGCGCCCCTACACGCGCTGCCATGGCAAGGCTTTTCCCGCCACCACCGGCGCAAAAGTCCAAAACGCGATCGTCGCTGGAAACTGGAACATTATCAGCCAGCCATTGCGACCCTGCGTCCTGGACCTCGACCAATCCGTCCTTGTAGAGCGTTGAATTCGCGACCCGTCGTTCATGCGTCATAACCTGCAAGGCCGACGGCGAAAGTTCCGACGCTGCAGTCTCTATGTCCAGGCCCCGCAACTGTTGGGCTGCGTCCTCACGTGATATCCGCTTCTGATTGACGCGCAGAAAGACAGGCGCCCGGGATTTCAGGCACGTCATCACGTCGACGAACCGCTCCCCCAGGCTTCGTTGCAATTCTGTAACCAACCAATCCGGGCAATCCAGCGCCGTCGCCTCATCCATCGCTGACGGATCAAAGGATTGCTCCGCTTCGGTCAGTGGCGGCGGGGCGTAGCCCACGCCATTGAAGATGCGATCAGCCTCAACGCCCGCAGACCGCAACTGCCCGATCATCAGCGCCCGCCCGGACATACCACCACCAAGCGCTGCAAAGCTGAGCTTGTTGCGCAACGCGGTGAAAACCAGATCACGTATTGCCGCACGATCCCCGGACCCGGCAAACCGGTTTTTCCGCGCCCAATTGGTCAGCGTTTTTTCGGCCGGTTCCCCGGCCAGATAGCGATCCAGAATTTCAATCGCAGCCGCGTATCTTGCACCCGGTGTCATAACAGCACTCCACGGGCAATCACGCCGCCAGTTATGGCTCTACATGATCCGATAATTCGGGCTTTCCCGGGTAATCTGTACATCATGGACATGGCTTTCCTTCAGGCCAGCACCAGTGATGCGTACAAAATTGCAATTCTGACGCATCTCTTCCACAGTGGCGTTACCGGTATAGCCCATCGCGGCGCGCAGACCGCCCACCAATTGATGAACCACAGATCCGGCAGACCCCTTGTAGGGGACTTGGCCTTCGATCCCTTCGGGCACCAATTTGTCGCTGGCGGCATCCTTTTGGAAATACCGGTCGGCAGAGCCGCGCGCCATCGCGCCCAGACTTCCCATCCCCCGATAAGATTTGAAACTGCGGCCTTGGTACAAGATGACCTCGCCCGGGCTCTCATCGGTGCCAGCAATCATCGACCCGACCATGGCACAAGAGGCTCCCGCCGCAATCGCCTTGGCAAAATCGCCCGAAAACTTGATCCCGCCATCAGCAATCACTGGCGTTCCGCTGTCCCGCGCGCCCGCGGCACATTCCAAAATCGCGGTCAGCTGTGGAACACCCACGCCCGCAACCATGCGCGTGGTGCAGATGGATCCTGGCCCAATCCCCACCTTAATTGCATCGGCACCCGCCCCGATCAGGGCACGGGTGGCTTCTGCCGTGGCCACATTGCCCGCAACGATCTGCACGGTGTTGGACAGGCGCTTGGCGCGTTCCACAGCTAGCGCCACGCCTTCGGAATGGCCGTGCGCCGTGTCGATCACCACCATATCAACGCCCGCATCGATCAGGGCCTCAGTGCGTTCAAATCCTGCATCCCCGACGGTAGAGGCCGCAGCAACCCGCAGCCGTCCCAACTCATCCTTGCAGGCGGTTGGGTTCAGTACGGATTGTTCAGAATCCTTCAGGGTCAACAGACCGGTCAATTTTCCATCTGCGTCCGTCACCAACAGTTTTTCAATCCGACGCACTTTCATCAGGCTGATCGCCTCTCCCCGATCGGCGGGTTCGCGCAGTATGGCCAGATTGTCTGTCGTCATCATCACCTTGACCGGCGTATCGTCAGCACTGGCAAAGCGCATATCGCGGTTGGTTACGATCCCAACAACGTGACCTGCACCATCGACCACCGGGAATCCGGTGACCCGATAACGTTCCTGCAACGCCTTGGCATCTGCCAGAGTCTGATCGGGGGTCAGGGTGATCGGGTTATAGACAATTCCGGATTCAAACCGCTTGACCCGGCGCACTTCGCGGGCCTGTTCCTCGACATTCAGATTGCGGTGGATGACCCCCATACCGCCCGCCTGCGCCATGCTGATCGCCATTCGCGCTTCGGTCACGGTATCCATTGCTGAGCTTAGCAGCGGAATATTCAACCGTATGGATTTGGTGACATTGGTCGAGGTGTCCGCCGTAGAGGGCAACACGTTACTGGCCGCCGGGACCAACAGTACATCGTCGAAGGTAAGTGCCTCGCGAATCTCCATGGGGGTTCTCCTTGGATGCTTCGTTTGACGCGTCCCTATTGCATGTATCTGTTACTGGTGAAAGGCCTATTTACCCCATCCGCGCGAATAATCAGCCCGTCGCGCTTGCCAACCGCCAATCTTCCACATTATAGCAGCATTGTTAACGCTATCAGGCAGAGTCTATGGTCACGTCCATGCAATCCCATTGTTATCTTGTTGCCGATGTTGGCGGCACCAACACCCGAATTGCACTGACCGATGGGGCCAGCATTCGCGAAGATACAGTTTGCCGGTATCGAAATCTGGATCACGATACATTGGCAGATATCCTCCGCGACTATGTGGGCCGCTTTTCGCCCACAGTGACGGCCGCAACCGTCGCAATGGCGGGCGCAATTGAAAACGGCAAGGGCTATCTGACAAACCGTGACTGGCACTTTGACACAGATATATTGTCGGATGTGGTGAACACAAATAATTCATACCTTATCAATGATTTATCGGCACAAGGTTATGCACTTCATCTCCTCCCTGACAACCTGTTCCAAACTATTTTAACTGGCCATGGCGCAGCCCAAGACACGCCACATCTGGTGGTTGGTATTGGAACGGGGTTCAACCTCGCGCAGGTGCATAATCTGGATGGCAACTGTCATGTATTGCCCGCCGAAACCGGACACACCACATTACCTGCTGAAACCGATGAGATCGCAGCGATGATCGCCCATCTCCGCAACACCACGCATCCATTTGTTGCGATGGAGGATGTCTTGTCGGGTCGCGGGCTGGAAAATTGCTATCGCTATGCCGCCCATCACAAAGACTGCCCTGATCTGAACGCCGCAGAAATTGTTGCCGCCGCCCGTAATGGCGATCCTGTGGCGCATCATACGCTTATGCTGTTTACAAAAACATGCGGTGCCGTGATAGGCGACCTCGCGCTCCACTTTCTACCTTTCGGGGGCGTGACGCTCGTGGGTGGCGTGGCACGGTCAACCATGCCTTATCTACAAAGCACAGAATTTGCGTCTGCATTTCGCTCCAAAGGTCGGCTCAGCTATTACATGGATCGGTTCAGTGTTGATATCGTCAATGACGATCATTCCGCCCTGACAGGCTGCATTGCCTATACGCAACAGAAGATCGGTTCTTAACTCGTTATAACTGAACGACTTTCACCTGATTGCCCTTGGCAGATAATGCGATCTCGCCGTTACACAGGCGCAAGGCATCATCGCCAAACACGGACTTTCGCCACCCTTTCAGTGCGGGCACGTCCCGCTCTCCGGATGCGATTGCGTCCAGCTCTGCCGTCGGTGCGACCAGCTTTTGCGCCACACCAACGCCGTCGGCTTTTGCCTTCAACAAAACCCGCAACAAGTCTGCCAGCGCCGGGTTGACCTTGGATTTGTCAACGCCATTGCCATTGTTCGGCGCCTTGACCGGATCAGAGGCAATGCCAGCGTTAACCGCTGCCAATATTCCATCGGCAATCTCTCCTTTGCGCCCGTCGCGCAGCAAAAGGCGTGATTTTCCGAGATCAGCCATGGTCTTGGGCTTGGTTGATGCCAATTCCAACATGGCATCATCCTTCATCACCCGGCTGCGCGGTACATTGCGGGTTTGGGCATATTCCTCGCGGAATCGGGCCAGTTCTTTGACCACGGCCAAAAACTTCCCGGAATTTGTCCGCGTTTTAACTCGCAGCCACGCATCCTCCGGCAGGATGGTATAGGTATCGGGCGAGGTCAGAAATTCCAACTCTTCCTCAACCCAAGCGCCCCGACCGGATTTTTGCAACTCGGCCGCCAGATATTCATAGATCACCCGCAAATGGGTCACATCCGCCAGTGCATATTTTTGCTGCGCTTCGGTCAACGGGCGCCGGGACCAATCGGTAAAACGCGAGGTTTTATCCAACGGTTGCCGCGCGATTTTGCGCACAAGTGTTTCATACCCCGCCTGCTCGCCAAAGCCGCACACCATGGCCGCAACCTGTGTATCGAACAAAGGTTTTGGAAATACCTTGCCCTCGACAAAGAAAATCTCCAGATCTTGCCGCGCAGCGTGAAACACCTTCACCACACTTTCATCGCGAAACAGATCATAGAGCGGTTCCAACGACAGGCCGTCCACCAACGGATCGACCAGCACGGCGCTGTCCTCCCCTTCTGCAGGAACGGCCAGCTGCACCAGGCAAAGCTTTGAATAATAGGTTCGTTCGCGCAGGAACTCCGTATCCACCGTAACATAGGGATGCGCTTTGGCAGCAGAACAGAATGCCGCCAGTTCATCAGTCGTTGTCAGAGTTTTCATCAGGGCCCGTATCGCGTGTTCTTATTGTGATCTGCCGATGTTAGGGGAAACATGCGCCAAAGAAAAGGGACTTGGATCAACGACGGACGAAATCTGATCGACCGGGCAGTCAATGCTTGACGCGACGCGGTGCGCATTCAAATACTTCACCTAACAGACGGATGTTTTGGCAAATTTCAACAGGCGGGTGCAATGGATGCGAAATGACATCGCAGTGACAGAAAACGAATGGATCACGCTTCCAGATGGTCGCAAATTGGCGGCGCGGTTGTGGAGACCGGTCACCAAGACACCCGTCCCCGCAATTCTGGAATATCTGCCTTATAGAAAAAGAGACGGCACCGCCCCGCGCGATGAAACCACTCATCCCGTTTTCGCCCGGGCAGGCTATGCCTGTATTCGTGTTGATATTACCGGAACCGGCGATTCCGACGGGGTTTTTGACGACGAATATTCCGAACAGGAGCTCGCGGACGGCGAGGCCGTTCTGAATTGGATCGCAGGGCAAAGCTGGTGCGATGGCAACATCGGCATCATCGGAATTTCCTGGGGTGGATTTAACGGCCTGCAACTGGCCTATCGCCAACCTGACGCCCTGAAAGCGGTTGTCAGCGTTGCCTCCACCACAGATCGATACGCCGACGACATTCACTATATGGGCGGCTGCCTGCTCAGCGACAATGTCAACTGGGGGGCCCAGATGTTTGCCTATCTGACACGCCCGGCAGACCCTGACCTGCGCCCGGACTGGCGCGAGGATTGGATTGATCGGCTGGAAAACAATCCATTTTGTGCCGCTGACTGGCTGCACCACCCGGTTCGGGATGCATTCTGGAAACACGGATCTGTATGCGAGGATTTTTCGCGTCTAAAGGCCCCGGTTCTGACCCTGACAGGTTGGGCCGATGCCTATCTCAACGCCCCGCCACGGCTGGCCGCACAAATGCAAGCTCCCTGCAAGGCGATGATCGGACCGTGGGAACATCGCTATCCGCACATCGCCTTGCTGCACCCGGCGGATTTTCATGCCGAAGTTATCAACTGGTTTGATCGCTGGTTAAAGGACAAACCAAACGGCGTTGAAAATCTTCCCGACTATCGCACCTTCATGCAGGACCATTTCAATCCGACCAAGGAAAACAAACCGCGCAAGGGCCGCTGGATCGCCGAACAGAACTGGCCCTCGCCCAATGTACATGATCATCGGATGTATCTGCGCCCCGGCAGTTTTGAAACACAGCCCATTGAGGGATCCATAACAGTATCGAACCCCGCGCATGTCGGTCAGGCCGGAGGGTATTTCTGCCCGGGCATGAGGGTTGATAATGAATTGGCAGAGGATCAGGCCCCTGATGATCTGCTCTCGACCTGCTTTGATACCGAACCGCGCGACACTCCTCTGGAAATTCTGGGCCGAGCGCGCCTGAAATTCGCATTCAGCGTCGATCAGCCCACAGCTCAGTTGGTCGCGCGTCTGTGCGATGTGTCCCCGCAGGGTGTATCGCAGCGCATCACCTACCGCGCCCTAAACCTGACCCACTACCAAAGCCACGAAACCCCCGAATATCTGGAACCCGGCCAGATCTACGAGGCTGAAATAGAGTTAAACGAATGCGCGCACCGCGTGTTGCCCGGGCATATCTTGCGACTGGCGCTTTCTACGTCCTATTGGCCGATTGTCTGGCCGCACCCCAAATCCGCCAACATCACCCTACACCTGGATCGCTGCGCCCTGCATCTGCCAGTGCGACAGGTAGAGCATGAGATTGACCCGCAAAACCCTGGCCCAGCCCAAGACTACCCAACATTGCAGGCAGAGACCCTGCGTCCGATGGATAGCAGCTCGACACGTGGGGTGCTGGAGGACGGAACGCTGGTTCTGGATACGTACGACGATTATGGCCAAACACGCGATCCCTATCACGGCCTGATCGCTGGCAGCTCCGTTCGTATGTCCTATTCGATCCATCCCGATGACCCGACCTCTGCGCGCTATGATTGCAACTGGCAATTCACATTTGAACGCGGCCACTGGCAGGTTGAAATCCAGACATCCAACAGCATGACCTGTGACGCGGATAACTTTCACCTGTCGCGCAGTTTGAAAGCAACCGAAGGCGCTGATCAGACAGAGGTTTTGACCAAGGATTGGGCAGAGGTCATTCCGCGCGGCTTTCTGTAGAAGGTCAGGTCAACAGAACCGGTGTTTTGTCCCCATCCGCAAACCGGCGCAACACCGCTGGATATAGTTGATGTTCCAGTTTCAGCACCTTCGCGGCCAACGATTGTGCCGTTTCATCCGCATCAATCGCCACCCGGGCCTGCCCCAGAACCGGCCCGCCATCCAGTTCGGCCGTCACTTCGTGAACGCTGCATCCACCCTCTGCATCGCCTGACGCAATCGCACGGGCATGGGTGTTCAGCCCTTTGTATTTCGGCAGCAGTGACGGGTGGATATTCAGCACTTTACCAGCCCACCGCTCGATAAAGCCCGGGGTCAGAATGCGCATGAAACCGGCCAGACAGATGATGTCCGGTGCCGCCTCTTCTAATATGCGGGACAGTTCAGCCTCAAACGCCTCTCGGTCGCCGTCATAGGGCCGATGATCAAGCGCCGCTGTCATCACGCCCATCGATGCGGCCTTGGTCAGGCCGCGCGCCTCCGGATCGTTGGACAAAACCAAAACCGGCCGCGCTGGGTGATCGCCGCGCATATCCCTGACCAGCGCGACCATGTTCGAACCGCCACCGGAAATCAGGATCGCAACCCGTTTGGTCACAGAAGGCTGCCCTTGTAGCTGACCCCCTCGCCCGCCACGATCCGGCCAAGCTCGGATACGGTTTCGCCCGCATCACGCAACAACATGCTCAGCGCCTCGGCGCGATCCGCTGACACCACCAACACCATGCCAATTCCGGCATTGAAGGTTTTCAGCAGTTCTGCCTCGTCCAGCCCCGCGCCCGCAGCCAACCATTGAAAGACCGGCGGTAAAGTCCAGGACGACAGATCAACCTCTGCGCCCAAGCCCTCCGGCAATACCCGCGGCAGGTTTTCCGTCAATCCGCCACCGGTGATATGGGCCAGTGCATGAACGCCCCCAGCCCGGATCGCTTCCAGCACCTGTTTGACATAGAGCCGTGTGGGGGCCAGCAATGCCGCACCCAAGGCACCCTCGTCAAACGGGCAGGAATCGTCCCAGCCAAGCCCCGACAATTCGACCACTTTGCGCACCAGCGAATATCCGTTGGAATGCACCCCGTCAGAGGCCAGACCCAACAATACATCGCCCTCGGCAACTCCGGCTGGCAGATCAGCACCCCGTTCCATCGCACCGACAGCAAATCCGGCCAGATCAAAATCACCACCGTGATACATGCCCGGCATCTCAGCGGTCTCGCCACCAATCAGGGCACAACCCGACCGCGCACAGCCCTCGGCAATGCCTTCGATAATCGTGGTGGCGGCATCCAGCTCCAGTTTGCCGGTCGCGAAATAATCCAAGAAAAACAGCGGCTCTGCCCCTTGGCAGACCAGATCGTTGACGCACATGGCCACCAGATCGATCCCGATCGTGTCAAACCGACCCGTATCAATGGCAATGCGCAGCTTGGTGCCAACACCATCGGTTGCACCCACCAGAATTGGATCGTTATACCCTGCTGCTTTCAGATCAAACAGTGCCCCAAACCCGCCAAGACCAGACATAACGCCGGGTCGAGAGGTTTTCTTGGCCGCAGGTTTGATCCGATCAACAAGCGCATTGCCCGCATCAATATCCACACCTGCATCTGCATAAGTCAGGCCATTCTTGCCTTGGGTCATCGGGGGCAGCTCCACGCAAAGATTCCATTGATGCGCGGGATACCCTGATGCTGTCCGCCTGTCCATGCCCCAGCACAGAATCCACACACCTGCGCATTCCATCTTGACCCCCGCGACGGGTCTGATACCCATGCGATCAGGTCGGGCCTGTAGCTCAGTTGGTTAGAGCAGAGCGCTCATAACGCTTTGGTCGTAGGTTCGAGTCCTACCGGGCCTACCAAGCACCTTGTAACTGATTGTTTTTATTGTATATTTTACTTAGGTTAGACAGCTTGGACTTGAACCCCCTTTAATTTTCAATAACTTACGATACTAACCTAGCCAGGTAAACTTAAGTCATTCACCAGGCAGGCCCACCGTTCGCTTCACAAACAGGAAATTCAATGACTGCAAATCGAGTGAACAATATTGAAGCACACGGAGCGCAAACTGCCTTAATCCAAAACATTCAAGATTACATGAAATTGAAGAAACTGAATGCTGCTAATTTTGGGAAGCTATGCGGTCTCAATTACACAGGCATATATGACATCCTGAACCAGAAGGCGAAGTCGACAACAATTGCCACTCTATCAAAGATAGCTTCGACGATTGGCGTTACTTTTTCAAAAATTTTTCCCAAGTTCAGCGCTAAAACTAAGACTAAAAGTTAGTCAAATCAAAAAAACTACAAATTGCAATTGGTTTGCTTGTTAAATTAGCTCCACCACAATCAACAGCCTTAGGCATAGCAAAAGATATTTCTACTATGTAACCTTTTTAGGGCGCGTGGGTTAGAAGAAACAATTTGCAACCCATTGATATGCATTGACGGCTAAAGTATAGGTTAGACAGTGTAAGTTATTGTTTTTATTGGCTCGTATTATGCCTACCGGGCCTACCAGAAATAAAGATGCCTATGCGTTTTGCCAGCGCGCATGGATCAACCGTAACTTTCAATCACGTCATACATGACCGGTTCAAAGCTTTTGCACAGCTCGTTGATTTTGCGGTTTCTCTCACGCATTTCCGGTGTGCGCAGCATGGCCTGAAAATCACTGCGATCCGTCCATTGGGAATAATTCGCAATCCGGGTCTGAGCGTCATTCACATGCAATCCTGCCCCGACAAATCCAGGTTGCTTGGAGATAAAGTTGTCATAGGCGTCCACCAACATGTCGATCAGATCCTGACAAGTACCCGGCGTGACCTCAAAAGTCGTGATCACAGTTTGATGGGTATTGTTTTTGCTGATTTTCGGCATCGGGCTCTCCTGCTTTTTGATCAGACTAGCACAGCATCCCGAAACCCCAAGCAAAAAGAGGCGCCGTTTGACGCCCCTTCTACCGTTTCTGGTCAGGTCGGATTATCGACCCTCGCAGTGACCCAAACCTTGCCCCTGCAGGGCTGCGCCCAGACCACTTCAATCTGGTTTTGACCTGCCCCTTTGCGCGTATTGGTATAGGGCATGTCGGACACCTGAGTGTTACCACCCGTGACAATCTTGCCATCAGCGATCACGCTTTGCACGCGACGCGCCCAGCCCTGAAACGGCAGATATGCGCTCAGATCCGCTGCCCATGTCTGCATGTCAGAGCACTCTTCGTGGCTGATCATGATCGGGTTGGTGGTGTGATCATTCACTGCCGTATAGGTGTTGCCGTCCCAGATAATTTTGCGCATCCGTCCGAAATCCAGACCATATAGCGACGTATCCACCCGATCTGCCCGATCAATGTTTCCGTTGATAGCCTTGAAGGCATTCCCAGTCACCGTCAGCCCGTCAACAAAATGCCCGGCGCCAAATGGTTTTACCACGACCCAACTGAACGACGCCGTCACATCGGTTGCAGAAAACACATTGCCCGTGACCGTCAGCCCGCCAAAGGAAAACTCACTGGCAAAATCCGGGTGACTGTCATGTTCATTTGTCCATTCGATGAAATTGTTATCGACATAGTTTCCGACCACCGTGGTTTTCAGATTTGTCTGGGTCAAAACCAGTCCGGCCTGCCGAATACCGTCGGCCTCATTGTCTCCACCAAAAAAATGATTGCCGCTCAGAACATGGCCACCCCCATGCATCACCGCAAAATGTGCAAACCGGTTGGCCCGGTTGTCTCGCAATTTGACGTCATTGGCATTCACATTTATCGCAACGGATGTGCGATCTTGCGCGCGAGCTGACTGTTCATTGGAAATAAACTGGCATTGATCGACCAGCATCCCCTGACAGCCGGTCCCGGGCGAGGTTATGGCCCGATCTTTGGGGACGGTAAAATAACAATCCCTGAAATGCAGGATCAGCCCCGATGGCGGCAACATGACACCGCTGCAAAACCCACCGCAGTTGAACTCCATATTGTCAAAGTTCAATCGCGACAGGTGGTCAAAACCGGACATGTCAATCAGGTATTTGTGGCGTGTGAAGGTAAAGGTTTGTGTCCCAACCGCTGCATAAAGTGGCAGGCTCAACGTCACAGTCTGTGCCCCGATATTGACTCCTTTAACATAAACCTCGCGCCCGACACCATTGCCTGTCACCCGCGCGCCCAACGGAACATTGGCAACATTCACCACACCGGTCAGCAGTGTGTCATTCGCCGTTGAATATGTCGCCTGCGAGGTGACGATCGTATCATCCCAGTTACTGCTCGCGCTGGCCTGCAACTCGCCATTTCGGATCACCCGGCGCAGGTTGAACGTCGTTTTGTTATCGACCGCCGCCCTCAAGTCAACCGGCGCATCCAGATTGATTTGCCGCCCACCCAGATCCAGTGACTCGTGGTCGTTGAAGTTAAACAGGACCTGCACCGCCTTCTTGAACCCTGTGACCTCATCCCCAAACGCCGCCGCATATGTGGGATAGTCGAAATTTTGACGCAGGCTCAGTCTCTTGTCGTCCGGCATGGCAACAGTTCCCTGAAACAGCGCCGGGTTTTGCAACGTCACGTGATCGCCCAGATAATAGGTCCCCGTCGGGATCAGAACCCGCCGCCCCTCTGCCGCGGCATCGGCCAGCGCGAAGGCTGGCGCATCATTGGTGACACCATCCCCAATCGCCCCAAAATCGCGAACATCAACGGTATTCACCAGATCGCGCAGAAAGGCGCTGCTGATATCCTCGACAATGATGTCATCGATCCGCACAATCCCGCCGTTGGGACCGATCATATCCAATCCGAAATGCCCATAGATTGGTGCGGTGCCCCACGGCAGATCAACACCGCTGCGCGAACTGGTGCCAACAATCGCCGACACTTCGACAATTTCGCCATAGCTGGTCAGGGTCGTGACAGGGCCGGTTTCGATCAGCCCCGCGACATGCGCGTCCCCAACACCCCCGGCCCAACCGGCAATGCGCACATCCGGCAGGTTGCCGCTGATCGCCTTGATCCGCGCACGAATACGCAAGTAGCAGCCCGGAATGATCGGAACCTGCCCCGTCCAGCGCAGCTGTTGCGTGCTATTGGCTTTCAACAATTCCAGACAGTTGCCAAAATCCTGATCGGCATAGGCAATTGCCGCATTCGGATCGCTGGCATAAGTCGCAGACCCAACAGTGCCCTCGCCAGAGGACCAGACGTCCAGCCCATCCTCAAATTTGGGCGGCATCAGAGCCAACCCCTCGGTAATTACTTTGTTCATCCATGACCCCTTTGAATTCCGTGCGGACGCGCCAAAGCTTGACGCGATCCAGGTATCAAATGGGGTAGCGCGCAAAAATTAACCGGTTCAAAGACCTGCGCACGATGGTTGGGGTCAGACGCCTAGATCGGGGGCTTCGCTCAGATACACAGCATTGATTTTCCACTCAGATCCCTGCTGCACCATCTGATAGTTCAGGATATAAGGCTGGCCCGCCTGGTCATGGATCAGCACCCGCTGCCATAAATCACCCTGTAAGTCGCCCAGTTCCAAAAACGCGACAGTGCCGGGCCGGTGAACCATCGGATATCCAGCCTGCACCATCTGGCCAAACCGTTCCGGCGTGCCAAAGATGGATTGGATCGATTGCGATGCGTAGCCAAAGGCCGTTGGGTAATCATCCATCTGCAACGCCGCGATCTGGTCAGAGATTACAGACTGGATCGCCTCCTCCGGCTGCGCACTTCCCTTGAACGGATAGAACACCAGAAAACCGACGGCCAGAGCCGCAAAAATTGAACGCATGTCAAATCCTCCCACCCCGGATCATATCACAGGATGGAAGGGGACGATCAGATTATTCGCTGACCAGTTTCCCGGCCAACCCGTCCTCGATCAACTGAATGCTTTCCGCGATCCCATAGAGCGCGATGAACCCGCCAAAGCGCGGGCCTTGGCTGGCACCCAACAGCACCTCGTACAATGCCTTGAACCAATCCCGCAGCGGATCGAACCGCTCGCGCCCGGCAGCAAAGACCGCTGATTGCAGTTCCTCGGCATCGACCGGACCATCCCACGCCTTCAGCGTCGCCAGCAAATCCTCCATCGCCTCGCGTTCCAGATCGGTGGGCAGGCGATAGGTTTTCGTGGGCTTCACGAAGTCATTGAAATACCGCACCGCATAGCCGACCGCTGCATCCAGATCGGCATGAGTTTCCGGCGTTGCCTCTGGTGCATAGCGGCGCAGAAAGCCCCACAAGGTTTCGCTATCCTCAGCCGACGACACAGACGCCAGATTCAGCAGCATCCCAAACGGCACAACCATTTTGGACTCTGGCACATCGCCATTGTGGATGTGGTGGACGGGATTATTGACCTTTTGCGCGGCATCTTGCCCCGGATAGGCGCGCAGCTGCTGGTGATATTCATCCATCGCCCGCGGGATCACGTCAAAAAACATCCGCTTCGCCGTTTTCGGCTTTAGATACATGAAATAAGACAGCGATTCCGTCGATGCATAAGTCAGCCATTCGTCAATCGACAATCCGTTGCCCTTCGACTTGGAAATCTTCTCGCCTTTGTCGTCTAGGAATAGCTCATAAGTGAAATGCTCTGGCTTCTTCTGGCCCAGAATTTCGCAAATACGGTCATAGATTGGCGTGTTGGTGGAATGGTCCTTGCCATACATCTCAAAATCCACACCCAACGCCGCCCAACGGGCGCCGAAATCCGGTTTCCACTGCAGTTTCACATTGCCGCCGGTGACCGGCAGCGTCCATTCGCGCCCGTCCTCATCATCAAAGGTGATGGTGCCATCCTTGGCGTTCACCTCCTTCATCGGCACGTACAGCACCCGACCCGTTTCCGGGTGGATCGGCAAAAAGATGGAATAGCTTTGCTGACGCTCCTCCCGCAGGGATTTCAGCATCACCTTCATCACGTCATCATAACGTTCCGCCGCGCGCAACAGCACCTCGTCAAACTGGCCGGTGCGGTAAAAGTCCGTGGCAGAGATAAATTCATATTCAAACCCGAACGTATCCAAAAACCGGCGCAGCATGGCGTTGTTGTGATGGCCAAAGCTTTCAAACTTGCCAAACGGATCAGGGACAGAGGTCAACGGCCTTTGCAGATGCTCCGCCAACGCCTCTGGATTCGGCACATTGTCCGGCACCTTGCGCATCCCATCCAGATCGTCGGAAAAACAGATCAGGCGTGTCGGGATGTCAGAGATTTGGTGAAACGCATTGCGGATCATCGTTGTCCTCGCCACCTCACCAAAGGTGCCGATATGCGGCAGACCCGACGGTCCATAGCCGGTTTCAAACAGAACATAGCCCTTTTCCGGCGGGGCCTTTTCATAACGTTTCAAAACCTTGCGCGCCTCTTCAAAGGGCCAGGCTTTCGACGTCATTGCGGCTTCGCGTAGATCAGACATGTCATTCTCTTTCAGATTGATGCAGCCAGAGCATCCCGGCTGCGCAACTCCCTATTGCCCCTGCCGTCCCGCGTCAATATTCTGCACCTGCAAGAATACCGGAGAGAGATAAGATGAGCAGCGATTCCAGCAATATTCACGCGTTTACCGCCCAGGACGCGCTTGTCGCAGTCATGATTGCGGAATCTGCAGCCGATGAAACAATCCGCACTTCAGAATTGGTGACGATAGAGCGTATCGTGAACCACCTGCCCATCTTTGCCGAATACGAATTTGACCGCGTCAAACGCATCAGTGGCACGGTGCTGGATCTGTTCGCTGAAGAGGACGGTCTGGATGCACTCTTTGGCCTGGTGACAGAGGCGCTCCCCGAAAAACTCTATGAAACCGCCTATGCGCTGGCTTGCGACGTCGCCGCCGCCGATGGCCGCCTGCAGGAAACAGAGCTGCAAATGCTGGCCGAAATCCGCTACGTCCTGGAAATCGACCGCCTCCACGGCGCCGCAATCGAACGCGGCGCACGGGCCCGGCATATGGTGTTGTGAGCGACTTTTCCGAGTGATCAGTATTTTCTGTTCGCTTCAATGGCAACTTTGAGCCCACTTTACCGAATGCTGCATAACACCCCAAAGGCTGTTTCGCGGATTTCTATCGCTTAATGGACCAGACCATTGCGGTCTCGTAGCCAGCAGTTTCCAGCATCTTGATCTTAGACGCCCATCCCGCCGGACAGACGACAAAGGCAGCCCCCTTACCACGGTTGGCGAACGCCGTCTCGGCCGCGCGCAATAGCGCATTAGAATCTTCACTACCTAGGTCAAGCGCCGCCGGGTTGGCCAGTTCAGGATGGTAGTAATCATCGATCACACCCGTTCCGGTGATGTCGTGGGCCGGGGGAAAGTGCAGCCGCGAGGCGGGCTGTGCGATGATGTAGCCTGCAAGATCATCTGGTGGACCCAGAACCAGCATGTTGCGATCCCGAAGTGTTAGACTCCGCGTCATCCAGGCAGAAAACCTTGGATCGGCTTCGGTATGAATTTCCCAGAACGGGTCAATACCGAATAGAACCTGCCGGTTCTCGGCGCTGCATGCGACGATACCTGGAATATCGTCTTCCGTGGCTTGTCGAACATCAGCTGGTGTTTCCTGGTTGCTAAGGCTACTGCGTGACAGATAAAGCGTGAGAGGTTCATAACCGCTTGCCTCAAACGCAGTTCGCCAGACTTCGCCTGCGACGTAGGACGCCAGTTTGATCTTGGCACCAGCTTCGTGAAGGGCGTCTTCGGCTGCGGCCAACAGGCCTTCAACAGTGCCGTTTGGTGCATCCGCTGCAACGAAGGAGTCAGGCAGGATCAGTCCTGGCTCGCCGAACGCGCCCTCATAGATGGGCGGCACTGGCAGCAGCATTGCATGAATGACACCCGTGAGCTGACCCCCATCCTCCGCGACATGCCAAAACTGTTGAAAAGGTTGCCCATCGGCAGTCAGCGCAAATGTCAGCGCCTTTTCGATTTGCGCGGGTGCGTCATCCGCCATCTTCCAGAAGATAACATCCTCTGCGTAGCGTTCTTGCGCATCGAACATGAGAAGCTCGACCAGACGCGGCGTGTCGTCGGGTGTCGCTGGTCGAATTGTCTGGGTCATCGCTCGGTCTCTTGTAGCTATTGCTGAGTGCTGCTTCCCCGGTAGTATCGACCGCCTGCACCAAATTGACAAAGCGGGACAATTCCATCAGCGTTTAGAAAAACTATCGTCTTTGAGGCATCCAATGAAGAACGTGAACCTGAACGCGCTTCGAGTGTTCTCCGTCGTCGCGTCGCACGGGAACCTGCAACGCGCAGCCGAAGAACTGAACCTCTCGCGCGGCGCAGTCTCTCAACGGATCAAACAGCTCGAAATCGAGTTGGGAGCGGTTCTCTTAGTGCGGGGCGCACGCGGCGTTTCGCTCACGGCGGAAGGTGAGCGCTGCCATGCAGCCATGCAAGAAGCCCTCGCGACCCTCGACACCGCGTTGGTGAGCATCGGGGAGAATGGTGATCGCGTCACGCTACACCTAGGGGCTTCCACTGCAACGAAGTGGCTAATGCCCCGGATGGACAGTTTCGCGACCAAGTTTCGGACCGTTTCCCTGACTACACAGGTCCACGAACAGATTCTGGCGCGCAGTCTGGGCCGTAACGAGATTGCAATCTGGCCCGGTAATGCATATGACACAAATGCAGCCCACGGATCACGCCGTCTAACCGACATCCGCCTAGTTGCCGTATGCAGTCCTGATTTTCTGCGACCAGATTGGCCAATGGGGCTGGGGACATTGCTGACGCTACCGCTGCTTCAGGATGCGCGCCGGCAGTGGGAAAAGCTGATCCAGGAAACTGGGTATGGAGACACGCACAAGCTGCTCAACTTCGACCGGTCTGCCTTGGCTCTCGATGCTGCTATTGGTGGTCACGGCGTTGCCATCGCGCCAACCTACATGGTGGAGAATGATCTCCGGTCAAAGAAACTGGTGGAGATTTGGATCGATCCCGACACTTCTGATGACGGACTCTATATCTCGTGGGCAAAGGACCACCTAGGCCAGACGCGCATCAAGCGGATCGTTGATTGGATCGCTTCAGAGTTCAATTGAAGCAGACCTGCGACCTGCGAAGACGAACGGCAGAACAGTCCCTGTGAGTTCAACGGGTGGTCGCAACACTTTAGTCTTTTTGGAAAGATGGAGTGTTGAGATATGAAGTACCGCACGCGTACGTTTTATACTGACAAGCAGAAGTCAGAGATG